>CAZGUH010000004.1:0-80798 GCA_964529005.1 uncultured Ilumatobacteraceae bacterium
GACGCGTCAGGGAGCGTTTGACATGCCCCTATGGAGCGTTCGTCGGAAACAGAGAGATTGACAACCTGCAAGAAGCAGAGCGGACCGATGTGCTCCAGCAGGGCCATCGCTAGGTATCGAACCTCCGCCGCGTCATCTCCGCAGGCCGGGGCGAGGCGCCTTTCGAGTCGCGTCATCCCGCCTCGCGTCCATTGCCGTCCTCGACATGGGATCGGCGGGGCCACGTGGTACCGACGGAACGGCCGGTACAGCCCCGAGCAACTCGCGGACATCTACGCCGACATGGCGGTCACGATGGTCACCCGTTGGACCGCTCTGCCGACCGCGGCTCAATCCGACGACGGCAACGGCTTGGCGTCCTTTATCTCACAGAGGTCGTCGCCAACACTGATGGCGCCCGCGCCTGCCTTGACGCAGAGCACCTCGAGCTCTCCGGTGACGTCGACGTAGCGCTTGCCCATGACGGCAGCGGCCTCAGGCGGTGTCGTCACCGCAGTGGCGTCGACACGGTCCTCCCCAGGCTTGAGCGCCGGATGACCACCGATCCGCAGATCGACCGGAGCCTGCGGTGCTTTCACCACGACGATCTCCGTCGTGCAGGCGGCGCCGGAAAGGCGCATCCCGGCCGTCAGATGGAGATATACAGCCACGTCCCCCACTTTATCGATTCTCGATGAAGATTACGGCCCGCACCCTGAGATTGTGCCGCTCAGGAAGACGAGGCGCTCGACGTCAGAAGCATCCGGAGCGCGTCGAGCGTTGCAGGGTCCTCGATGGTCGCCGGCACCGGCTCTGGTCGGCCCTCGACGATCGCTCGGATCGATCGCCGCAGGATCTTTCCCGAACGCGTCTTCGGCAGTGCCGTGACGACGTCGACCCGCCGCAGACACGCGACGGCTCCGATCTCGTCACGAACGCGCCGCACGAGATCGTCCTGCAACGCAGCCGGACCGACGTCCACCGTTGACTTCACGACCACGAAGCCACGCGGAACTTGGCCGCGCAGCTCATCAGCCACACCGACAACGGCGCACTCGGCGACGGCAGGATGTCGAGCGAGCACCTCCTCGATCGCGCCGCTCGAGAGCCGATGCCCAGCGACGTTGATCACGTCGTCGATGCGCCCCATAACGTACAGGTATCCGTCGTCGTCCATGCGGCCGCCATCACCGGTGAAGTAGCAACCGGGGAACCGTCCGAAGTACGATGCCTCGAACCGCTCGTCGTCCTGCCACAGCGTGGACAGCGTGCCGGGCGGAAGCGGCCACCTGATGACGACCGCGCCTTCGGCACCGCGGTCACACTCCGCTCCGTCGTCCGCGACGATCCGCACGTCGAACCCGGGCATCGCCTTGCCACACGAGCCGACGCGCGGCGGATGCGGATCGAGGCTCATCACGTTGCCCGCGATCGGCCAGCCAGTCTCCGTCTGCCACCAGTGGTCGATGACCGGAATGCCGAGCACGGACGAGGCCCAACCATACGTCTCCGGATCGAGACGCTCGCCGGCGACGAACAGCGTCCGCAGGCACGACATCGCGTCGCGATCGACGAGAATGGCCGACGGATCCTCTTTCCGGATCGCGCGCAGCGCCGTCGGCGCGGTGAACATGACGTTCACGGCGTGGTCGCGCACCACCCGCCAGAACGCGCCGGCGTCGGGTGAGCCGACCGGTTTGCCTTCGTACATCACCGTGGTGCAGCCGGCGATCAGCGGTCCGTAGACGATGTAGGAGTGGCCCACGACCCATCCGACGTCGGAGGCCGCCCAGAAGGTGTCGCCCACGCCGGCGCCGAAGATGTTGGCCATGCTCCAGGCGAGCGCCACCGCGTGACCGCCGTTGTCGCGCACGACACCCTTGGGCTTGCCGGTGGTCCCCGAGGTGTAGAGGATGTAGAGCGGGTCGGTGCTGCGCACGGCTTCGCAATCCGCCCACGGAGCGTCGTCCACCATCGCCGTCCACTCGATCGCGTCGCCGTCGATCGTGGTCCGGTGGAGATCACGCTGGACGACGACGACGGTCTCGGGAGGGTTCTGCGTGAGTCCGATCGCCTTGCGCCACAGCGGCGCGTAGTCGATGACGCGCGCCCCTTCGACAGCGCACGACGCGGTCAGCAACACCTTCGCTCCGGCGTCGTCGATGCGCACGGCGAGTTCCGCCGGGGCGAACCCGCCGAACACGACGGAGTGGATCGCTCCGAGGCGCGCACAGGCGAGCATCGCGATCACCGCTTCGGGGATCATCGGCATGTAGATCACCACGCGATCGCCCCGACCGACCCCGAGCCGCCGCAGCCCGCCGGCCGCGCGCGCGACCGCGTCGAGCAGTTCGTCGTACGTGAAGCGCGACACGGTTCCCGTGACCGGGCTATCGTGCACGAGCGCGATCTGCCCGCCGCGACCGGCAGCGACATGGCGGTCGAGGGCGTTGTGGCACGTGTTCAGCTCCCCGTCGGGAAACCAACGGCCGAACGGCGGGGTGCCGCCGTCGAAGACCTTCGATGGCGACCGTGCCCATGAGACGGAGTGCGCGGCGTCACCCCAGAATTCCTCCGGATCGTGCAAGCTGCGTCGCCGCACGTCGTCGTAGGTAGCCATCGGCCGGACCTCCCTCAGGCGTTGGCGGGAGCCATGCTCGCCTGCTCCAGCGCGCGCTGGACGAGCACCTTGGCCAGGTGGACACGGTACTCGGCGCTCGCGTTGAGATCGGTCTGCGGATCCGCATCCGCCGCTGCCAGCTCAGCCGCGTCGGCGGGCGACGCCCCCTGCGCGACGGCTCCCGACACCTGGTGAGCGAGGACGGGTGTGGACCCCATGTTGACGAGAGCGACTCCGCACTCGCCATCTCGCCGCCATGCCGCGACGCCGACGATCGCCCAGTCCTGCGCGCGCCGATTGAACTTGAGAAAGCCCCACCCAGCGTCGCGCATCTTCGGCACACGGATCTCCGTGAGCATCTCGTCCTGCGCGAGCGCGCTCTCGAGGAAACCGGTGAAGAACTCGCTGGCGGGAATGGCGCGTTCCCCACCGGCGCCTCGGACGACGTAGGTGGCTCCCAGCGCCAACGTCGTCGCCGGAAGGTCCGAGGCCGGGTCGGCGTGCGCGATGCTGCCGCCGATCGTGCCCCGATGGCGCACCTGTGGGTCGCCGACGTGGCTGGCGGCGTGGGCGAGCAGGGGCAGGTGGGCGCGAACGACCGCTGACCGCTCGACGTCCATGTGCCGGGTCATCGCTCCGATGGCAATGTGATCGTCGCCTTCGCGAACGTACGACAGCTCACCGATGCGGCCGACGTCCACCAGGACCGACGGCTGAGCGAGGCGGAGCTTCATCAGCGGCAGCAGGCTGTGCCCGCCGGCGAGCAGCTTGGCGTCGTCGCCGTGCTCCGCCAACGCCGCCACAGCAGCGTCGACGGAGTCGGCGCGCACGTAGTCGAACGGCGCCGGGATCATGAACGCGCTCCTTCGGCCATCGCGGCTCGGCCGTCGGCGCCGGCGCGCGTGCGATCCGCGCACGCGAGGACGGCCTTCACGATGTTGTGGTAGCCGGTGCACCGGCAGAGGTTCCCCTCGAGGCCCTGGCGAACGTCGTCCTCCGTCGCCTGCGGTTGCTCACGCAGCAGGCTGATCGAGGCCATCACCATGCCAGGGGTGCAGTACCCGCACTGGAGTGCGTGGTGGTCCGTGAACGCCTTCTGCATCGGGTGAAGCTCGCCGTCGCGCGCCAGACCCTCGATCGTCGTGATCTCCCGACCATCCGCCTGCACCGCGAGCACCGTGCAGCTCTTCACCGCCTCACCGTCGAGATGCAGCGAACATGCGCCGCAGCTGGAGGTGTCGCACCCGATGTTGGTGCCCGTCAGTCCGAGCGTCTGCCGCACGTAGTGCACGAGCAGCGTTCGTGGCTCGACGTCGTTCTCGTGAACCACTCCATTCACGGTCACGCGAATCCTCACCATGTCTCCTGTTCGTTCAGTCGGATCGGGCCGGTCTCAGACACCCTCGGCGGCGGCCACCGCGGCGGCGTCCAGTTCGGTGCCGGCCAAGGTGTCGAACGCTGCCGGTGGCTCGCGCCAGGGACCGTCCAGCGTGCCCTCGGTTGCAGCTCGGATCGCCCGCCAGACGCGCTCGGGCGTGCACGGCATGTCGATGTGTCGGACTCCGAGGTGAGAGACGGCGTCGATCACCGCGTTCTGCACCGCCGGGGTGGCACCGATCGTGGCCGCCTCCCCGATCCCCTTGGCGCCCAGCGGGTTGAGCGGGGTCGGAGTTTCGGTGGAGTGCGCCTCGAAGAACGGCAGCTCGGCCGCCGATGCGACCGTGTACTCGGCGAGCGACGTCGTCCGCGGGTTCCCCTCGTCGTCGTAGCGCACCTCCTCGTACAGCGCCTGACCGATGCCCGCGGCGATCCCGCCGTGCTGCTGGCCCTCGACCAGCAGCGGATTGATGACGCGCCCGCAGTCGTCGACCGCGACGTGTCGCCGGACCCGCGCCTCGCCGGTGTCCAGGTCGACCTCGACGACGCTGATGTGCGCCCCGAACGGGAACGTCGACTCGCCCTGGTCGAAGTCGCCCTGCGCCGCGAGGCCGAAGCTTCCGTCGCTGTGGTCGACGACGCCTTCGGGCGCACGGGCCGCCTCGCGAGCGAGGTCCGCCCAGCCGACCGACTTCGACGGCACCCCGGAGACGTGCAACGTCCCGGCGGCGCGATCGACGACGATGTCGGCGGCGTCGGCTTCGAGAAGGTGCGCGGCGAGCTGCTTCGCCTTCGCGACGAGCGACTCCGTCGCCTGGTGGACCGCCGACCCGCCGAGTTGCAACGAGCGCGATCCCCCGGTGCCTCCGCCCTTGGGCACGAGCTTCGTGTCTCCGTCGATCAGACGGATGTTCTCGACCGGGATGCCCGTCTGGTCGCTCACGATCATGGCGAAGGCCGTCTGGTGTCCTTGTCCATGGGAGAACGTTCCGGCCCGGATCGTCGCCGAACCGTCCTCCTCGATCTCCACCGCGCCGAACTCGAACGCGCCGCCGCCGGCGGTGATCTCGACGTACTCGGAGACGCCGATCCCGAGCGCGAGGCGATCGCCGCGGGCGCGGCGCTCGGCTTGCTCCCGACGCAGCTCGTCGTACCCGATCACCTCGGCAGCCTTCTCCAGCGGCGTCGCGTAGGCACCACTGTCGTAGGTGATGCCGGTCAGCGTGCGGAACGGGAAGACGTCGTCGGCGATCAGGTTCCTGCGCCGCAGCTCGATCGGGTCCATGCCGATCTCGTGCGCGGCCTGATCGACCAGCCGCTCGAGCAGCGCGGTCGCCTCCGGCCGCCCGGCGCCGCGGTAGGCGCCCATCGGCGTCGTGTTCGTGACCGCCACCAAGACGTCGAACTGGATCGCGGGGAACCGATACGTGCCGTTGGCCATGCTCTTGGTGCTGACCGGAAGGAACGCTCCCAGGCTCGGATAGCCGCCCGCGTCTCCCACCAGCCGCACGCGCAGGCCGGTGAAGTGGCCGTCCTCGTCGACGCCGAGCTCGGCGTACTGGATCTGCCCCCGGCTGTGGGGAAGCGACACCAGGTCGTCACCGCGCGTCGGCGACCAGGACACGGTCCGCCCCACGCAGCGGGCCGCGGCGGCGATCGCGCTGTGCTCGGGCGCGATGCCGACCTTGCCGCCGAATCCGCCCCCGACTTGCGGGGCGATCACGCGGATCGCCGACCGATCCATGTCCAACGCCTTGGCCAAGGGAACGACGATGTTGTGCGGAAGCTGCGTCGACGCGTAGAACGTGAGCGAGCCGTCCGGTTCCGGGACCGCCGCGCAGGCGTTGGTCTCCATCGCCACGACCGCCATCCGCTGGTTGACGTACCGCCCGCGCACGACGACCTTCCCGTCGCCTTCGGGGAGATCGATCTTGGCTGCGTCGAGCGCGACCACCGCGGCGTTCGACCCGTGGGCGGGAAAGATCACCGGGGCCTCGTCGTCGAGCGCCCGTTCCGGATCGACGACGACCGGGAGCGGCTCGTAGTCGGCCCACACCGCGGCCGCTCCGTCCGCGGCCGCCTCCGGTGTCTCGGCGACGACCAGCGCGATCGCCTCGCCGACGAACCTCACCACACCGTCGGCGAGCGGCGGCCGAGCGAAGTCCGGATGGACCTGGACGAATCCGTGGTGCGGCGCGACGCCGAGGTCCGCTGCCAGCAACACCGCGACGACACCCGGGACCGCCCTCGCCTCGTCGACGTGAACCGCGTCGAGCCGAGCATGCGCATGATCTGACCGCGCAAACGCGGCGTGCAGCTTCCCCGGGAGGTCGAGGTCCGCGACGTACCGATTCTCGCCACGCAGCAAGCCGGGGTCTTCGGTGCGCTGAACTCGGGTTCCGAGGATCGAACCGTGCAACTCTGTCCCAATCATCGACTATCGACCCTAGCACAGCTTGGCCACCGCTGACTATACGCTGTATAGTGCCTTTCCCGAGCCAGAGGAGTGCATGAGTGGGATCTGCGAACGGAGCACCGTTGACACGTCGAGAGCCGTCTGAGTCGCCGCTGCGTTTCGGCGCGTTCTTCGCTCCGTTCCATCCCACGGGTCAGAACCCGACGCTGGCGCTGGAGTACGACCTGGAGCGGACGGTCGAGCTCGACCGTCTCGGCTTCGACGAGGTGTGGTTCGGCGAGCACCATTCCGGCGGCTACGAGCTGATCGGCTGCCCGGAGCTGGTGATCGCCACCGCGGCGGAGCGCACCAAGCACATCCGCCTAGGCACAGGGGTGGTGTCGCTGCCGTACCACCATCCTTGGTTGGTCGCCGACCGCATGGTTCTCCTCGACCACCTGACCCGTGGCCGCGTGATCTTCGGCACCGGGCCCGGCGCCCTTCCGACCGACGCGTCGATCCTCGGCATCGACCCGCTGGAGCAACGGCGGATGATGGAGGAGTCGCTCGAGGCGATCCTCGCCCTCCTGCGCTCCGACGAACCCGTCACCCGGGAGACCGACTGGTTCACGATGCGGGAGGGCCGGCTCCAGATGCGGCCGTACTCGCACCCGCACTTCGAAGTGGCCGTCGCGGCGATGGTCTCACCCTCGGGCCCCAAGATGGCCGGCAAGTTCGGGGTCTCGCTGCTCTCACTGTCGATGCAGGCGCTCGAAGGGTTCGCCGCCATCGGGCAGGCCTGGGACCTGGTCACCGCGGAGGCGGCAGCCGCACGGCGGCCTGCGCCCGACCGGAGCGGATGGCGCGTGCTCGGCATCATGCACCTCGCCGAGACCCGGCGAAAGGCCGTCGAGGATTGCACGTACGGCTTGCAAGCGTTCGCCAACTACTTCGGCGGCGGCGCAGGCTTCGTGCCGCTCGCCAACAAGGTCGACGGCAGCAAGCTCTCCCCCACCGGGTTCGTCGAGGCCTACGCCGAGGCGGGAAATGCGGTCATCGGAACGCCTGACGACGCGATCGCGCACATCGAGGGACTGATCGAACACTCCGGTGGCTTCGGCGCCTTCTTGCTGCTCGGCCACGACTGGGCCGATCCGGCGGCGACGATGAACTCGTACCGGCTCTTCGCGCGCGAGGTGATGCCTCACTTCCAAGGCCAACTCGTCGCGCCCCGTGCATCTCACCAGTGGGCCGCGGAGCAACGCGACCGCCTCTTCGCGCGAGCGAGAGACGGCATCACCAAGGCGATCAAGTCGCACGTCGGCGGTCAGGCGGGCGACGCCCACGCGGGCGAGCGCGAGCCGCGCACGAGCCCTGCCAACCGACCGCTGTGACGAACCCTGACGACCAAGGAGAGACTCGATGACCGCGAGCGCTGAGCAGCGACGAGAGATGTACCGGCGAATGGTTCGCATCCGTCTCTTCGAGGACAAGGCCTGGGACGGCAGAACCGAGATCCCTGGCATCATCCACACGTCGATCGGCATGGAAGCCTCGATCGTCGGCGCCTGCATGGCGCTGCGCGCGGACGACTACATGGTCGGGACCCACCGTTCCCACGGCCACCCGATCGGGAAGGGCGCGGAGATCGATCGCCTCTTCGCCGAGTTGATGGGCAAGGTCACGGGCGTCAACCAGGGCAAGGGCGGCTCGATGCACCTGTCGGACTTCAGCGTCGGCAGCCTCGGTGAGACGAGCATCGTCGGCTCGGGCCTGCCGGTCGCCACCGGCGCCGCGCTCGGCGCGCAGATGCAAGGCGTCGATCGGGTGACGCTGTGCTTCTTCGGCGACGGGGCAGCCGCGCAAGGCACGTTCCACGAGAGCCTCAACCTGGCGTCGATCTGGAACCTGCCCGTCGTCTACCTGTGCGAGAACAACGCCTACGGAGAGATGAGCCGTCACGACGCGATGAGCGCGGTGCCCAACATCGCCGATCGCGCCGCGGGCTACAACATGCCGGGGGTGGTCGTCGACGGTCAGGACGTGCTCGCCGTGTTCGACGCCGTGAGCGCCGCGGTCGAGCGTGCCCGCGCCGGTCGCGGCCCCAGCCTGGTGGAGACGAAGACCTACAGGTACTACGGCCACTCGGGCGGCCCGGAGGCCACAGCGGCCTACCGCAGCCAGGAGGAAGTCGACCTCTGGCGGCAACGGGATCCGATCGAGACGCTCGGCGCCCACCTCGTGACGGAGGGCATCGCCACGGAGGACGACCTCGAGCTGATCAGCTCCGACGAACGCGACGGTGTCGACAAGGCGTGGCAGTTCGCCCTCGACAGTCCGTTCCCGGAGCCGTCGGCGGCATTCGACCACTTGTTCTCGAACCCGATCCCGGTTCGATAGAGGAGGCACCCAATGACAACGATGCGCTATCGCGAAGCCGTCAGCACGACCCTCCGCGACGAGATGCGGCGCGACGAGCGGGTGTTCATCCTCGGCGAGGACGTCGGTTGGAACCACATGGGGACGACCAAGGGGTTCATCGACGAGTTCGGCCCGACCCGCGTGCGCGACACCCCCATCGCCGAGGCCGGGTTCCTCGGCACGGCCGCCGGAGCGGCGATGGTCGGCATGCGACCCGTCGTCGACATGATGATCGCGCCGTTCGTCTACGTCGCGTTCGACCAGCTCGTGTCGATCATCGCCAAGTCGACGTACCTCTACGGCGGGCAGGCCAAGATGCCGATCACGGTCCGCGCGGCGATGTTCTACGACGGCGCGATGGCCGCTCAGCACAGCGACCGGTTGATCTCGACCGTGATGACCATCCCGGGGCTCAAGCTCATCGCGCCGTCCGGCCCGAGCGACGTGAAGGGCCTCCTGACGACGGCGATCCGCGACGACGATCCGGTCGTCTGCCTCGAAGACCTGACGATCGCACGGATCAGCGAGGATGTGCCGGACGGCGAGCACACGATCCCGTTCGGCCAGGCCGCGGTGAAGCGCGAGGGCAACGACGTCACCATCGTCGGCATCGCAGGATCGGTGCAGGTCGCGCTGAAGACGGCAGAGGCTCTCGCCGAAGACGGCATCTCCTGCGAGGTCATCGACCCGCGCTCAATCGTGCCGCTCGACGTGGCGACGATCATCCGATCGGTCGAGAAGACCGGCCGGCTGGTGGTCGCCGACCCCTCGCACCTGATGGGCAGCGTGGCGAGCGAGATCGCGGCGACCGTCGCCGAGCAGGGCTTCGCCCACCTGAAGGCGCCGATCGCACGGGTCACGGCGCCGCACACCCACATCCCGTTCAGCCCGCCGCTCGAGGCAGGCTTCTATCCCAACGTCGAGCGCATCAGCGCGGCAGTCCACAAGCTGCTCTCGTAGACAGGCAGGACGACGATGAACATCGAGGTACGCCTTCCGCAAGAAGGCATGGCGATGCAGAGCGGCACCATCGTCGAGTGGCTCGTGTCGGTGGGACAACCGGTCGCCAAGGGTGACGTGGTCGCCGTGGCGGAGGCGGACAAGACGACCTTCGAGATCGTCGCTCCCGCGTCGGGGACGATCGCGTCGATCGTGGTCGACGTCGACGAGGAGGTCCCCGTCCGCACCGTGGTGGCGCTGATCGACGGCGACGAGGCCTCGACGGACGCGGGCGCGCCGGACGCCTCGGCGCCATCCGACTCGGCGCCAGCCGAGGTCGCTGCGCCGGACTCGGCGCCGTCCGACTCCGGCCGGGTGATCCCGCTCACGGGCGTGCGCGGACGCGTGGCGCAGCGGATGCACAGCAGCTTGCAGACGATGGCGCAGTTCTCGCTGTCCACCACGGCCGACGTGACCGAGCTCGTCCGCCGTCGAGAGGCCGTCACGGGCCAGATCCGGGTCACCTACAACCACCTGGTCGTGCGCGCCTGCGCGCTGGCGCTCGGTCGCCATCCCCGGCTCAACGCGGTGATCGAGGGCGACGCGATCCGCGAGCGCGCCGACATCAACATCGGGATCGCGGTGCCGATCGCCGACGCCTTGATCGTGCCCGTGTTGCGCAACGCCGATCGGATGACGCTCGCCGACATCGCCGCGGCCAGCGACGCCGCCGTCGCGCAGGTCCAGGGCGGTCAGGCGACGTCCGACCTCGTCACCGGCTCGACGTTCACCGTGAGCAACCTCGGCAGCTTCGGCATCGAGACGTTCACGCCGATCGTCAATCCCCCGGAGGTCGCGATCCTCGGCGTCGGCCGGATCGTCGAGCAACCGACGCGAGCGGGCGGCGAGATCGAGTGGCGCCAGACGATGGCGTTGAGCATCACCGTGGACCATCGCGCCGTCGACGGCGTTCCGGCGGCGCAGTTCCTGCAAGACGTCGTCGGCTTGCTGGCGGACCCCGCAACGCTCTTCGACGCGTGAACGACGAACGACAGCTGACAGAGGCGAGGAGTGCGGTGATGGGACGGCTCGACGGCAAGGTCGCGGTGATCACGGGCGCCGGCTCGGGCATCGGTGCGGCGACGGCACGGGTGATGGCGAGCGAGGGCGCCCTCGTGGCCTGCGCGGACATCGACGAGGACGCGGCGGTCCGTGCGGCAGAGGAGATCGGTGGCGCAGCGATCGGTCTCCACCTCGACGTCTCCAGCCGCGAGTCGAACGAAGCGGCACGAGCGACGGTGCTCGAGCGCTTCGGCGCGCTGCACATCGCCCATCTCAACGCCGGCATCGCGGCGACGAACCACGTGCTCGACATCCCGCTCGACCAGTGGGATCGGATCATGGCGGTCAACGTCCGCGGCGTGCTGCTCGGAATCCAGACGTTCGGGCGGGCCATGCGCGACGCGGACGGAGGATCGATCGTGGTCACCGCGTCGATCGCCGGGATGGTCGGCGGCCCCGCCTCGGGGGCGTACTGCGCGAGCAAGTTCGGCGCGGTCGGTCTGGTGAAATGCGCGGCGGTCGATCTCGCTCCCCACAACATCCGTGTCAACGTGGTGTGCCCGGGCGTCATCGACACGCCGATCCTCGGCCGTCGCATCCACACCAACGACGAGGCGCTGGCAGAGTTCGGGCTCGCACACCCGCTCGGCCGCGTCGGGCAGCCCGACGAGGTCGCCCGCATGGTGGCCTTTCTCGCCAGCGACGAGGCGAGCTTCATCACAGGGGGCGTCTACCCTGTGGACGGCGGCATCAGCGCGTCGCTCCTCCAGTCCATCGTGCAGTCCGCGGTCTCGCGTGCGAGGCCGACGAACTAGGAGCCATCGGGCGTCGAGGAGGAGGTCACCGTGTATCCCGAGCTGCGTTGCGCGGCGCCGGAGTGGATGGAACGAACACCCGCCGAGATCGGCGAGTTCGCCACCCGGCATCGTGACGAGCTGGACCGTTGCCGCAGCGAGGGCCGGTTCCCCCGCGACCTGTTCGGCGAGATCGGCCGGCGGGGTTGGGTCGGGGCGATCACACCCCGCGAGCACGGCGGGCTGGGTGGTGGCGTCGCGGAGTACTGCCTGATCGAGGAGGAGGTCGGTCGCCACGGCCTGGTCTCGCCCCAGATCTCCGTGCAGGCTCAGCGGTGGTTGATCGACTGGGCGACGCCCGAGCAGGCCGCGCAGCACTTGCCGCCGCTGGCGCGAGGCGAGACGATCTTCTCGGTGTCGATCTCCGAACCCGGCGTCGGCTCGTCGTTGCGGCTGATGACCTCGACGGCGCGGCGCCGGAACGGTCCACGCGGCGACTGGGTGCTGAGCGGCCACAAGACGCACGTCAACCTCGGTCACGAGAGTGACGTCACGATCTGCTTCGCGCTCGCGCCGGAGGGCCTCAGCGTGTTCCTCGTCGACATGACGCTGGACGGTGTCTCCACACGCCCCACCGATCCGATCGGTCTCCGCCTGATCCCCACCGCGGACGTCGTCCTCGACGACGTGGTGGCGCCTCCGTCCGCGCTGCTCGGCGAGCCGGGCCGCGGGATGGAGATGTTCCTCACGACCTTCAACATGAGCCGGCTGGGGAACGCCTCGGAGCTGATCGGCTTCGGACGGCGCGCGCTGGCGCAGGCCGTCGACTACGGCGCGCAGCGACAGGTCGCCGACAACGTCGTCACCGACTTCCAGGGGATCCAATGGACGTTGGCGGACTCGTACGGGATGCTGTACGGCGCTGCGCTGGCACGCGATCGAGCCGCGCGCCTCGCCGACGAGGGGCGCGAGCACTCGCTGGAGACGACGCTCGCCAAGAAGCTCGCCGTCGACGCCGCCGAACGCTCGGTCAACGAGTGCTTCGCGCTCGTCGGCGGGCACGGCCTGTACAACACCACCGACTTCGGTCAACTCCTCCACGACGTCAAGGTGCTGCGCGTCGCCGGCGGCTCGCTCGAGGTGATGCGCAACTACATCGCCCGCCGCCTGCTGCGCTCGGACACCTACGAGGGACTGAAGTGACGGCGACGTGGCGCGACCACCGGCGCGATCTCCGCGGGGACCAGTTCCGGTCGGCGACGTCGCACCAGTTCACCGGGTGGAGCGCGTGGCGGTTGCTCGAGGCCCGCGCCGCCCACACCGGTGACGCGCCGTTCATGACGTGGCAGCCGTTCGACGCCGCTGCGATCACCTGGGGCTATGCCGACTTGCTGCGGGACGCGTCGAGCGTCGCGTCGGGGCTGGCGCGCCGAGGCGTGAGCAGGGGTGATCGCGTCCTCGTCCATCTCGAGAACGGTCCCGAGTTCGTGATCGCGTGGTTCGCCTGCGCGGCCGTCGGCGCCGTCGCGGTGACGACCAACACCCGATCGGCCGGCGACGAGATCGCGTACTACGCGTCGGACAGCGGCGCGATCGCGGCGATCACCCAGCCCCGCCTCGCCGACGTCGTCTCGACGCATGCGCGGGGGCTCTCGTGGCAGGAGACGCTCGCCCACGACAGCGGCGAGGGAGAGTTCACCGACCCACGGCGCCTGGCCGCCGCATCCTTCGGCTCGCTGTACGACGACCCCGACGCCCTCCAGCCGGCGACGGCCGACCCGTGGGCGCCGATGAGCGTGCAATACACGTCCGGCACCACGTCCCGTCCCAAGGGCGTCGTGTGGACGCACGCGAACGCGCTGTGGGCATCGCGGGTCAACGCGGTCCACGAAGACCTCCACCCCGACGACTGCCACCTCACCTACGCACCGCTGTTCCACACGAACGCGCTCGCCTACAGCGTGCTTCCCAACCTGTGGGTCGGGTCGCGCTTCGTGCTGATGCCGAAGTGGTCGACGAGCCGCTTCTGGGACGTGTCGCTGCGGCACGGGTGCACGTGGCTGTCGCTGGTCGGCCCGGCGCCATCCGTCGTCGCACGGACCGCGGCGTTCCCCGAAGGCCATCGGTACCGGCTGTTCGGGGCGGGCGTGTGCGATCCCGCCTTCGCCCGACGCGTGGGTGTCAAGACGATCGGTTGGTGGGGGATGACCGAGACCGTCAGCCACCCGATCCTGGGCGATCCCTACCTGCCCAACCGCCCGTATTCGATGGGGCGTCCGGCGCCCGAGTACGGCGTCGCGGTCGTGCGCGACGACGGCGTCACGCCCGTCGAGGTCGACGAGCCGGGCGAGCTCCTCGTCGCGGGGACGCGCGGGCTGTCGCTGTTCGCCGGCTATCTCGGAAAGCCGGAGGCGACCGAGGAGAGCTTCGACGAGTTCGGGTGGTTCCGCACCGGAGACATCGTGACGCCTCACGCCGACGGGCACATCTCGTTCACCGACCGGGCCAAGGAGATGCTGCGCGTCGGCGGCGAGAACGTCGCCGCATCGGAGATCGAACGGGTCGTCGCCTCCGTGCGCGGGGTTCGCGAGGTCGCCGTCGTCGGATGCCCGGACAAGCGCCTCGACGAGGTCCCGGTGGCGTTCGTCATCGCTCCCGACGCCGCAGAGGGGCTCGCCGACATCGTCATCGGCAGGTGTGCCGAGATGCTGGCGGACTTCAAGGTGCCGCGCGCCGTGCACGTCGTGCGCGAGCTGCCTCGCTCGACGAACCTCAAGATCAACAAGCAAGCGCTCCGCAAGAGCGCGTGGACGGACGAGGAGCTCGAGGCGGCGCAGCACCAGTGGATCGAGGAGGCTCGCCGCGATCCGGCGGCCGACGCCGACTGAGGGCTACTTCGACCTCGTCCAGCCGTCGGGGACGACGACGTCGCGTTGGACGAGCCGCCACTTGGCCCCGTCGAACGCGAGCTCGTCGTGGTAGCGCCCGGCGAGCGTCGGAAGGGGGCCCTTCGACGTGCGATACAGGACCACCACGTCGGAGACGGCCGTCGCCGTGTCGCCGTCCACGTCGATGATCGGGTTCAGCGTCAGGTGCTTGGTCTTGCCGAGTGTGTGAGGAAAGTTCGCGTGGGCGAATGCGCGGATCTCCTCGCGCGAGGCGCACTGCGAGCCGAGGATCGAGAAGCGGCCGTCCTCGACGAACAGCTCCGCCCACTCGTCGAACCGGCCGTCGTCGATCAAGCGGCAGTATTCGAACAGGGTCCTGCGGATCGCGTCCTCGCTCATGCCCTCAATTATACCGCGTATAATTGAGGGCTCGCCATCACTTGGGGAGCTCGATCCCCGCCGCTTCGCGGTCCCAGGTGCGATCGTTCAGCGCTCCGACGCGCAGCGCCGCCTTCTGCGTGCGCAGGGTGCCCTCGGTCTTCGGCAACGCGTCGACGATCTCCACGTACCTCGGCACCATGAACCGCGGCATCGATTGCGCCAACCAGGTGACCAGAGCGGGCGGCGTCAACGTGCGCCCGGGAACCGGCACGACGACCACCTTCACGTCGTCCTCGCCGAACTGCGACGGCACCGCGATCGCCGCGCACTCGGCGACGTCCGGGTGCTCGTTGACGTATGCCTCGACCTCGAAGCTGGAGATGTTCTCTCCGCGCCGACGGATCGCATCCTTGATGCGGTCGACGAACGAGTAGTTGCCCTCCTCGTCGCAGCGGAAGGCGTCACCGGTGTGGAACCAACCGTTCCGCCACGCCTCGGCGGTCTTGTCGGGCATGCCGTAGTACCCGACGTTCATCACCCACGGTCGATCGCTCCGGACGATCAGCTCGCCGGTCTGGCCGGGGGCGACGGGGTAGTCGTTATCGTCGACGATGCGGACCTCGTAGCCGCCGCGGACGCGGCCGCAACTGTCGACCGCGTGGATGCGGAAGCCGTCGGAGGCCAATGGAGGCCCGATCTCGCTCATCCCGTACCACGTGCCGCATTCAGCGATCCCGAAGCGGTCGAGGATCGCCGGCAACTCGGGGAAGACGGGCGTCGTGATGACCGAGCGAAGCGAATGGTCCCGGTCGCGGTCGGTCGGTTCCGCCAGGCTCAGGATCCGCAGCATCGGCTCCGTGACCGGTGTGAAGGTCGCCCCGAACGTGCGCACGTCGTTCCAGAAGTTGCCGGCGCTGAACGACTCACGAAGGACGATCGGCACGTCGTTGAGCGCCGCCTGGTGGACGAGGAACTTGCCGCTCAGGTGGAACGACGGCCAGAAGTTGTAGATGACGTCGTCCGGGGTGAGCGAGCATCTCCACGGCTGGCAGAACTCGTGGATCTCCCCCCATGGCACGATCACGCCCTTCGAAGGGCCCGTCGTGCCCGACGTCCAGATGATGCACGCCACATCCCACGCGTCCGGACCGTTCAGGCCGGATGCCGGCTCGACGTCGGCGAGGAGATCGACGCCGGTGAGAACCGTCTGCGGCACCGAGGGCAGGTCCGTTCCGGCGTCGGCGTCCATGACCACGATCGTCTCGAGCTCTGGGAGCTCGGACGCCACGGCGGCGAGACGTGGCATCAGCCCCGCGGAGACGACCATCACCCTGGCGTTCGACGTCGAGGCCGTGTACGTGAGCATCCTGCCTTGGTAGGCGACGTTGAGGCCGACCTCGACGGCGTTCAGCCACGAGGCGCCGATCCAGGTCTGGTAGGCCTCGATGCCGTTCGGCTGAAGGTTGAGAACGTTCTCCCCCGGGCGGACACCGATCTTGCCGAGGACCGCCGCCCATCGCAGGCAGCCGTCGTGGAACTCGCCGTAGGTGAGGGTGCGGCCGGACACGTGACGGGCGAACGGCCGGTCGGGCGTCTCGAGCGCTCGGCGGGCCAGCAGGTGCGGCAGAAGCTCCGCGCGGTCGATCGGCGTCATGCCGATCCTCGCTTGGCGCCGTCGCTCGACCGCGACGGTTGCAGCATCGCCTTGATCCCTGCGGTCAGCGCCCGGTACCCGAACTCGATGTGCTCGGCCGACGCGAGGTCGGCGAGCGGCAGCGCGTTCACAGACCCGCGCCTCGACCGCCGCTGCTTCTCCCCCTTCTGGTTCAGCAGCGACTGGAGCGCGACGCGCCCGAACATGTACGCGTAGATCGCCGAGTAGATCATCCGGGCCTCGTCGGTCGAGAAGCCCGCGCCCTCCAACACCACGAGCGACTGGTCGACCTGGCCTCGCCCCGCAGGCGTGCGGCTCGTCTCGAGATACTCGCCGAGGCCCGGATACTTGGCGAGCTCGCGGATGTTCTGGCTGATGAACTCCCACAACCGGTCGTCCCATTCGCCCGCCTCGGGTCCCGGCATCTCGGCGCGCGCGAGCACGCTGTTGGCCACCAGGTCCATCAACGCCTGCTTGCTCGGGACGTGGTAGTACGCCGCCATCGGCGTCACACCGAGCTCCTCGGCGAGCCCGCGCATGGTCAGCGATCTGATGCCGACACGCCGGGCGAGCGCCAGCGCCGCCTCGACGATCTCGTCCTCGGTCAGCCGCCGCCGAGCTCCTTCCGCAGCGGCGCCCTGAGCGCTCGCAGCGGCCTGTCCGCGCCGCACGGGCGCTTGCTGGGGATTGCTCACGACACCTTCCTCGAGACCCCCGCTTTCGAGCGGGGCCGTCAGGCGCTGGACGATAGTGGCGCTCCGACGGCCTTGACAACACTTACTATACAGCGTAGAACTACTGCCCGTTGCGCGCGCCCCACCTGGGCGCCGTGGGGATCTCGGGCAAGACCAGGAGCCGGCCACTGCATGACCATCGTCCAATTGGCTCTTGCTGGAATCGGGATCGGCGGAGCGTACGCGCTGCTGTCGTGCGGTGTCGTGACGATCTACCGCGGCACGGGGGTCCCCAACTTCGCGCAAGGGGCGATCGCGATGCTGTGCGCCTTCTTCTTCTTCCGGCTGCGCGATGACTGGGGATGGCACACCGCACCGGCGTTCGTCGCGACGGTCGCCTTCGGCGCGGCCCTCGGGGTGGCCTTCCACTTCCTCGTGATCCGCCAGCTTCGAACGTCACCGATGCTCGCGCGGATCGTCGCCACCCTCGCGCTGATCACCTTGCTGCAGGGCGTGGCCCTCCAGTGGTTCGACGTCACCACTCGCACGCCCTCCGCCGTGCTGCCGCAAGAGCTGGTCGACATCGGTCGTTTCACGCTGGTGAGCGACCGCATCTGGCTGGCGATCATCGCCGTCGGGACAGCCGTCCTGCTGGGCGTCCTGTCGTACACCACGAAGATCGGGCTGGCGGTCCGCGCGGTCGCCGAGAACGAGAAGGGCGCGCTCCTCCAGGGGTATTCGACGAACGCCCTCAGCGCACTCACCTGGGCCCTCGGCTCCGCGCTCGCCGCAGTCGCCGGCGTGCTCGTCAGCCCCATCGCCGGGCTCGACGCGAACGCGCTCACCTTGCTCGTCGTCCCGGTGTTCAGCGCCGCGTTGATCGCCCGCTTCTCGTCGTACTTCATCGCCGTGGCGGCGGCGTTCGCTCTCGGCGCGGTGCAGTCGATCCTCCAGAGCTACGACCGTCCCGGCGAATGGTGGGAGTTCCTCTGGAAGGGGCCCGGCCGAGCGCAGGCCTTCCCGGCGATGGTGATCATCGTGGTGATGCTGCTGTCGGGAAAGCTCATCCCGTCGCGCGGCGCGGCCGCGGTGGGCCGCATGCCGCTCAGCCCGTTGCCCCGGCACACCGGCGCCTACACGGCCATCGGGTGTTGCGTGGCGGCGGCGTGCGTCCTCGCCTTCCCGCGCTCGTGGACGTCCGCGCTCAACACGACGCTGATCGCGGCGATCATCGCCTTGTCCTTCGTCGTGGTCACGGGATTCGCCGGGCAGATCTCGCTGGCCCAGATGTCGTTCGCCGGTGTCGCCGGACTCGTCACCAGCTCGTTGACGACCGACCTCGACGTCCCCCTGCCGTTCCCGATCATCGCCAGCGGGCTCGTCGCCGCGCTGGTCGGCATCGTGCTCGGCGCGACCTCCGTGCGTGTGCGCGGACCGAGCCTCGCCATCGTGACGCTCGGCGGCGCATGGATCCTGCAACGCGTCGTGTTCCAGAACAACTCGCTGGTCGGCGACGGAGGGTTCGCGCGGGTCTCGGCGCCGAGCCTGTTCGGTCAGAAGCTCGACCATCGCGGCTTCGGGCTCCTCGTGATCGCCATCCTGGCCCTGCTCGCCGCGATGGTGACGCGGCTGCGACGGTCGCGCACCGGTCGGCGATTCCTGACCGTGCGCGAGAACGAGCGAGCGGCCGCCGCGGCCGGGGTCGCTGTCGCGCGCGTCAAGCTCCAGGCGTTCGCGATCTCCGCGTTCATCGCAGGGGTCGGCGGTTCGTTGCTGTCCTACAACGCCCGCGCGTTCGCCTGGGAGCGATACACCGTCTTCGAGTCGCTCTTCCTGATCGTCTCCGCATATCTCGGGGGGATCGGAATGGTGGCGGGCGCGGTGGTCGCCGGAACCGCGGTGAGCGGCGGGATCTTCGCCAAGCTGCTCAGCGAGTGGGGCCTGGCCGAGTACCACCGGATCATCGGCGGCATCGGCCTTCTGATCGTGATCCAGCTCCATCCCGATGGACTGGCGTCCACCGCCGCGGCGTTGCGACGCCATCGGCGCCAGAGGCCGCGCCACTCGGGTGACGTCCACCACCCCCCTTCGACCGCCTCGGACGAGCGGCCGTCGTCGGTGCCGGCGGCCGTCGGCGGGGCCACGTAGGACGCAGTTCGATCATCCGCGTCGTCCACCGACGCCACGTCGAGAACCACATGGCAACAACGAGGGGAGTTCACAGCCATGGTCGAGAGACATCACCGGAAGAACCCACGATCGCCGCACCGCCGTCGATCGCTGGTCGCCAGCACGGTCGCCGTGCTCGCCGTCGCCGCGGCCGCATGCGGCAACGGCGATGACGACGCGACCGACGCAACCTCGCCGGCGAACACCTCGCAGGCGCCGACCGGCTCGGCGCCGGGGAGCGCAGCGCCTGGAGGTGACGGCCCGGGCAGCACGGCCGCGGCGCCGACCGGTGAGCCGGTCAAGCTCGGCTCACTGCTGACGATCCGCCACCCCGCCTGGTCGAACGCGAACGTGGAGCTCGTCAACGACGCGTGGGAGGACTACGTCAACGAGGAGCTCGGCGGCATCAACGGCCGCCCGCTCGAGGTGCACAGCTGTGACGACGAAGGCGATCCCGGCAAGGGGCTCCAGTGCGTCCAGGATCTGATCGACGAGGGCATCGTCGCCTTCGTCAACAACTCCTCGCTGGTCGCCGGCGCGAGCGCGGTCCCCGCGCTCGAGGCGGAAGGCATCCCGAACATCGGCGGGTGGCCGGTGGCGCCGGTGGAGTTCAACACCGAGGTGAACTTCCTGACGACGCCCGGGACCTCCGGCTCGTACCCGTCGCTCGCCGCGTACCTCGCGTCGCAGGGCGCCGAATCGGTGGCGTTCCTGTACAGCGACACCCCGGGCGGCCTGACGATCTCCGATCAGATGGAGGCGCTCTGGGCGGAGCTCACCGGCGGTGAGTTCACCGGCGTGAGCTTCGATCCCACCGCGACCGACTTCGTGCCGACGATGACACGGGTCAAGGACGCCAACCCGGACGCCGTCATCTTCGGTGTCGGCGAGGGACCGGCGGGCCGGATGTTCCAAGCCGCAGCGGTGGTCGGCATCGACGCGATGATGGCCGCCACGAGCGCGGCGGCGACGCAGGTGGTGTTCGACAGCGCGGGTGACGCGATCGAGGGCGTGGTGTTCTCCGTGCCCACCCTCCCTCCGACGCTCACGGGCAACGACGAGGTCGACCGCTACGTCGACGTCATGGCGCGGTTCGCTCCCGACGTGGAGTTGACGCCGCAGTCCGGCGCTGCCGCATCCTCGATCCAGTACGCGGTCGACGTGCTGTCGAGCATCGACGGTGAGATCACCACGGCGTCCGTGCTCGCTGCCCTCCAGGATCCGCCGGCCAAGCCGTTCCTGGCCCACTCCATCTCGCCCGACCTCGCCCCGGCGTCGCTCCCGCGGCTTTGGAACCCGTACAACATCATCGTGCAGTACGTCGACGGAGACCTGGTCCTCGTCGGCGACAACGCCCCGGAGAGCGACCACGTCGACAAGGAGGGCGGAGTCACGTGGTTCACCGGCTTCGTCCCGGACGGCGCGGCTTGACCGCGAGCCTGCCGACGGCGAGCTCCAGCGTCGTGCCTTCCCGCCCAGGCGGGGAGGCACGACGCCCGCGTCCGATCCTCGAGACGCGCCACCTGACCGTTCGCTTCGGAGGCCTGACGGCGGTCCACGACGTCCCGATCGTCGTTCCCGAAGGGCGCCTCGTCGCGCTCATCGGACCGAACGGCGCGGGCAAGACGACCTTGGTCGACGCGCTGACCGGCTTCGTGCCCTCGACGGGAGAGATCGAGTTCGCCGGCCGGCGCATCGAGCGCTGGCCGGCCCACCGTCGAGCCCGAGCCGGCATCATCCGGACGTTCCAATCGGTCGAGCTGTTCGAGGATCTGTCGGTCGCCGAGAACCTCTCGAGCAACGCCGATCCGTTCCAGACCGCGGACTGGCTCGTCGATCTCGTCCGCCGGCCGCGAGCCGACCGCGTCGAACTCGAACCGTTGCAGCTGCTGGGGCTGGAGCACGAGGCGGCATCGATGCCGGCGGAGCTCTCCCACGGCACCCGCAGGTTGGTCGGGTTGGCCCGCGCCCTGGCGTCGAAGCCCCGCGTGCTCCTCCTCGACGAGCCCGCGGCCGGGCTCGACGCCGGCGAGACCGGCACGCTGGCGGTCAAGCTCCGTCAGATCGTCGACGAGAAGATGAGCAACATCCTGCTCGTCGAGCACGACATGGACCTCGTGATGAGCGTGTGCGACGAGATCTACGTGCTCAACTTCGGGGAGCTGATCGCGCACGGATCACCCGAGGAGGTCCAGCGCGATCGAATGGTTCGCCAGGCGTACCTCGGCGACAGCATCGAGGAACGGCCATGACCACGACCCTGCTCGACGTCAGAGGCCTGCGCGCCGGCTATGCCGGGGTCCCGGTCGTTCACGACGTCAGCTTCCACGTCGGCGCGGGAGAGGTCGTCGCCATGCTCGGGCCCAACGGCGCGGGCAAGACGACCATCCTGCTCACGGTGTCTGGCCTGTTGAAGCCTCTCGCCGGCGACGTCGCGTTCTGCGGCGCGCCGATCACCGGCTGGTCGTCGCATCGGATCGCCCGGGCCGGGCTCGCCCACGTCACCGAGGACCGCTCGCTGTTCTTCAGCTTGACGACCAACGAGAACCTCCGGCTCAGCGCTCGGGCCGGTGGGGCGGACGCCGTCGAGCTGTTCCCCGAGCTCAAGCCTCTGGCCCGCCGGCAAGCGGGCCTCCTGTCGGGCGGCGAGCAACAGATGCTGGCGATCGCGCGGGCGCTGGCGAGCGCCCCGAAGGTCCTGATGGTCGACGAGATGTCGCTCGGCCTCGCGCCGGCGCTCGTCAACCGTCTGATGCCCCGCTTGCGTCAGTTCGCGACGCAGCTCGGCATCGGTGTGCTGCTCGTCGAGCAGCACGTCGCGGTCGCGCTGCGCCACGTGGATCGGGCGTACCTGCTCGCCCGCGGACGGATCGAGGCCCACGGCGCCGCGGACGAGATGGCACGCCACGCTGCCCGGTTCGAAGCGTCGTACCTCGGCCGAGAGGCGGCGGCGATCCCGACCACGTCCGGCAGGGGCGCATCGAATGCGGGCACATCGAGCCCGGACACATCGAGCCCGCACACATTGAGGAGGACGACATGACGCAGCGGGTCTTCGTGGTCGGCGTCGGGATGACGAAGTTCGAAAAGCCCGGCGCTCGCGACTGGGACTATCCCGACATGGCGCGCGAAGCCGGCCACAACGCATTGGCGGACGCGGGCATCGACTACGCCGACGTGGAGCAGGCCTTCGTGGGCTATTGCCACGGAGATTCCACCTCCGGCCAGCGTGCGGTCTACGAACTGGGCCTGACGGGCATCCCGGTGGTCAACGTCAACAACAACTGCTCGACCGGCTCGTCGGCCCTGTTCCTCGCCCGCCAGTTCGTCCGTGGCGGTCTCGCCGACTGCGTGCTGGCGTTGGGATTCGAGAAGATGGAACGCGGGATCGGCGGCCCGAAGTACGCCGACCGCGCCGATCCGATGCGCCGGCACTTCCTCGACATGAAGGCGCGACGGGGGTTCGCGAAGGGGACGCCGGGGCCGGCACAGCTCTTCGGCAACGCGGCGCGGGAGTACATGGAGCGGTACGGCGCGCGCCCGGAGTCCTTCGCCCGCATCGGCGAGAAGAACCACCGGCACTCGGTGAACAACCCGTTGTCGCAGTACCGCGACGAGTACTCGCTGGACGAGATCCTCGCCAGCCCGATGGTCTACGACCCGCTCACCCGTCTCCAGTGCTGCCCGACGTCGGACGGCAGCGCGGCTGCCGTCGTCGCGTCCGAGCGCTTCGTGCGCGAGCACGGGCTCCAGGCCAACGCGGTCGAGATCGTCGGGCAAGCGATGACCACCGACTTCGGCTCCAGCTTCTCCGGCAGCGACATCAGCCTCATCGGATACGAGATGACGCAGGAGGCCGCCCGCAGCGCGTATGCCGAGTCGGGGCTCGGGCCCGAGGACGTCCAGGTGATCGAGCTGCACGACTGCTTCAGCGCCAACGAGCTGATCACCTACGAGGCGCTCGGGCTGTGCGAGCCCGGCACGGCGCCGGATCTGATCGACTCGGGAGCTGTCACGTACGGCGGGCGATGGGTCGTCAACCCGTCGGGTGGGTTGATCTCGAAGGGCCACCCGCTCGGGGCGACCGGACTCGCGCAGTGCGCCGAGCTCTCGTGGCAGCTGCGCGGCGTCGCCGCGCAGCGCCAGGTGGAGGGAGCGCGAGCCGCCCTGCAACACAACCTGGGCCTCGGCGGAGCCGCCGTGGTCACGGTGTATCGCGGGCCCGACCTCTAGAGGGGACGCGACACGACGATGCTCGACGGTCGGCTCGATCCCGAACACCGGGCGTTGTTCGCCGGGATGGGACCGTCGCTCGTCGACATGACGGACATCCCTGGCACGCGGGCGCGCATCGCTGCCGCGCGCGAGCACATGCGCCCTGTCACGATCCCGGACGGCGTCGAGATCACCGAGCACCGCGTCGAGAGCAGCGGCGGCGCCGAGATCGCGCTGCGGATCCACCGACGCCGCGGCCTCTCCGGCGACGCTCCCGCGGTCGTCTGGCTGCACGCCGGCGGCATGGTCCTCGGCGACGCATCGATCTGCGACGTGAGGTGCGCGGGTCTCGCGCACGAGCTCGGCATGGTCGTCGTCTCCGTCGACTACCGGCTCGCGCCCGAGCATCCGTGCCCGGCGGCGATCGACGACGCCGACGCCGCGTTGTCGTGGCTGCACTCGTCGGCGTCGAACCTCGGGGTCGATGCCCAGCACATCGCGATCGCCGGTGAGAGCGCGGGAGGATGCATCGCCGCCGCGACCGCGCTCCGTGCGCGAGCTCGTGGCGGTCCTCCGCTGGCCTTCCAAGCGCTGATCTACCCGATGCTCGACGACCGCACCGGCCGCGGCGACGAGACCGTCGACGACCCGAGGGTGTGGAGCGGCACGGACAACGAGCACGCCTGGTGCCACTACTTGGGCGACGCCGACGCACTGCCACCTGAGGCCGTCCCCGCTCGCGTCACCAACCTGGCAGGACTTCCGCCGACCTACATCTGCGTCGGCGGGCTCGACCTCTTCCTCGGCGAGAGCGTGGCCTACGGCGTCGCCCTGTCACGGGCGGGCGTGTCGTGCGAGCTTCACGTCTATCCGGGTGTCGTCCACGGCGCCGACGTGCTGCTGCCGCGCTCGGAGGTGTCGCGACGGTGGGAACGCGATCTCCGTTCGGCGTTCGCACGCGCCCTCGCGCCGCGCGCCTGACCGAGCCGGCGGCTCAGCCCGCGAACCGCTCGGCGGGAAGCCCGACCACCCCGGGCCGGCAACGGAACAGCGATCCGGCGAGCGGCTCTCGCTCGCGGGCTTCGGCGGTCAAGCCGAGCGCCGCGGTGGTCACGTACAGCTCGTCGAGCGATGGTCCGCCGAACGCGCAGCTCGTCACCTGGGAGACCGGGAGGCGGATCTCGCCGTCGAGCGCGCCGCTGGGCGAGTACCTGCGCACCGCGCCGCCGCCCCACACTGCCACCCAGAGGAACCCGTCGGCGTCGATCGTGAGCCCGTCGGGCACCACGCCCTCGCCCTCGTCGATCTCCACGACGCGCCGTCGCCCCGAGATCGTGCCCGACTCCACATCGAAGTCGAACGCGTCGACGCCCCGGGTCGCGCTGTCGACGTAGTACATCACCTTGCCGTCGGAATCCCACGCCATGCCGTTGGAGACCGTCGTGCCCGTGAGCTGCGCCTGCCAGCTGTGGTCGGCGTCGATGCGGTACAGCGCGCCCGCTCCCTCGCGCTCGTCGTCGGCGAGCGTTCCCGCCCACAGCCGGCCGAGCGGATCGCACTTGGCGTCGTTCATCAGGTTGTCCGGCACGTCCTTCTCGATCGGCGCGATCCACGTCAGGGCGCCGGACGGATCGACGGCTGCGATTCCGTCTCGGACGGCCGCGACCATCCCACCGTTCGCCCGCAGGACGACCGCGCCGACGGCTTGCCCGACGGTGACGCTGTCGAGCTCGCGGGTGCGGCGACTCCAGCTGAAGATCGCGCCGCTGGGGATGTCCACGAAGTGCAGGATGTCGCGCGCGTCGTCCCACACCGGCCCTTCGAGCAAGTCGCGTCCGAGTCGCAGGACGAGTTCGGGCTCCACGGCTCTCTCCCCCCAGGAATCGATAGTTGACAAGCGATGAACGCGCAGCTTAGCGTCGTCGCGAAGCGAGAATCCGGAGACCAGATGAAAATCACGCAAGTCCGTTGCATCTCCCTCATCGGCCGCCCCGACTCGGGCACGTGGATGGAGAGGTTCGACCACGGCACCGAGCAGATCCACACGCTCGTCGAGGTCGTCACGGACGATGGCGTCACCGGAGTCGGAAGCTGCTTCACCTCCGAGCCGCTGGTCCGCGGAGCCGTCCAGCTGCTCGAGCCGTTGCTCGTCGGCGAGTCGGCGCTCGACCCGGCCGCGGTCTCCGAGCGGCTGCACCAGGCGACGTTCTGGCAAGGCCGCGGGGGCACGGTCGCGCACGCCATCAGCGGCATCGACATCGCGCTGTGGGACATCCTCGGCAAGGTGACGCGCCAGCCGATCAGCCGGCTGCTCGGCGGCCGCCATCGCGACCGCGTCAAGGCCTACGCCTCGTTGCTGATGGACGAGCCGGCGCTGATGCGCGACCGCCTCCAGGCAGCGCTCGAGAAGGGATTCCGAGCGGTGAAGATCGGTTGGGGGCCGTTCGGACGTGTCGACGACCGGCTCGACGAGCAGATCGTCGCGACGGCGCGCGACGTCCTCGGCGACGGCGTCGAGCTGATGGTCGACGCCGGCGGATCGGAGGAGCTCTGGCCGCACGGCTTCAAGTGGGCGTTGCGCGCTGCGGACATGCTCGCCTCCTACGGCGTCCAATGGTTCGAGGAGCCGCTCCGCCCCGACGATCTGGAGGGCTATGCGCGCCTGACCGAGCACAGCCGGTTGCCGATCAGCAGCGGTGAGGTGTTGACGCGCCGGCAGTCGTTCCTGCCGTGGCTCGATCGTCGCGCGGTCGACTACATCCAGCCCGACGTCACCAAGGTGGGCGGCATCACCGAGCACCACTGGATCGCCCGGTACGCCTACGACCGGGGCATCCTCGCCGTCCCACACGGGTGGAACACCGCGATCGGCCTGGCCGCCGATCTCCAGCTCGCCGGCGCGGCGATCAACGCCCGCTGGGTCGAGTTCAAGTCACCGTCGCAGTACATCGACGACCTGTTCGCCGAGCCGCTCAAGCTCGACGCCGACGGATGTCTCGACATCCCCGACCGCCCCGGGCTCGGGTACGACTGGAACGCGGAGGCGATCCAGCGCCTGAGCGGCGGGCTCACGATCACCGCGGCGGGGTGAGCAGCGGCGGCCACCCCGGCCCCCCGGGGGTGGCCGGCGCCGTCGCTGGCGTCAGGACGCCGCGGGCACGCTGTCCAGCAAGGCCTTCGTGCCGACGACGGCATGCTCGTGGAGCTCGGCTTGGATCTTCCTGCGGCTGCGGCTCCGCACCGCCGCGAGGATCGCCTCGTGCTCGGAGATGATGTCGCTCATCGAATGCCGAGGGGCCAACCTGGTGAACTCCGCCCGCAGCCGAGGCATGATCGAGCGCCAGAGCTGGAGGATGTTCGGCTGGCCGCACATCTGGATGGCGAGGTCGTGGAACGCGACGTCGAGATCGTTGACCTTGGCCAGATCACGCGCGGCGGCCGCCTTGCGCATGTCGTCGAGCAGGTCTTCGAGCGCCCGGATGTAAGCGTCACGATCGGTCGACAGGACCTTGTCGATCGCGTACGTCTCGAGCAGGACCCGCATCGGCGCCACGACGCTCAGGAGCTCGTCGCGTGAGAGGCCGAGGACGAAGACCCCTCGATTGGGACGGTGCTCGACGAGGCCGTCCGCTTCCAGCTTGCGCAGCGCCTCGCGCACCGGCGCCTGGCTGACGCCGAACTCCGCGCACAACTCGTCCTGACCGAGCCGATCGCCCGGCTGGAGCTTGCCGGAGATGATGGCCTCGCGGAGCAGGGCCGTGACGCTGCCGCCGATGGAGCGCCCCGTCTCGGACAGGCGTGGCATGCGCCCACGCCGCGTTTCGTCAATCGCCACCGTCGAGCCTCCGTTCAGCAGTGCCCGATTGAGCCTTGCCCAATCGACTGTCGATCACCGGGGGATCTTATCGTCCGGTCGCGCGCTGACGTCCCATCGAGCGCGCGACGACGCAGCCGGCCTGCCGGCTGCGTCGTCGGGTCCGCTCGGAAGGGAGCGGCTATGTCACGCCGGGGCCTGGGGGCCTCGACGTGGGCACCTCGATCATGTCGAGATCGGCGTCCACTGGATCAACGTGTACGGGCCGTCCGGATGGTCGTGGTCCTCGAACACCGCCTGCACCCGCTGACCGATCGCGACGTCCTCGGCGCCCACGAGATTGCCGATCATCCGGATCCCGTCTGCCTCGTCGAGCTCGACGAGCACGACGACGTACGGGCACGAGTCGGCGAGGGCAGGCATCGTCGGGTGCCAGACCCGCTCCCAGCTGTAGACGACGCCCGACGTCGGCGCCGGCTCCCACCCGAGATCGAACGACAGGCACCGATGGCAGATGTGCTCGGGGCCCCACTGGAAGCGCGAGCACGTGCGGCACTTCTGCGCCACGAGCTCGTGGCGGGCAGCGCTCTCCCAGAAGGGCGCATCGAGACCGTCGACCGACGGGCGCGGCACGGGGATGCCCTCGGGCAGCGCCCGCGGGAACGTCACGCGGTCGATGCTCACGACGGGGACGCTCCGAGGAGGAGGTTGCTGGCGGGCGCCACCATCGGACCGGAGTTCACGAGCGAGAACTCGACGTCGGGAACCTGTGACGTCGACGTGCCACGCACCTGGCGGACGGCCTCGACCACCAACTCCAACCCGTGGACGTAGCACTCGGCGAGGTTGCCCCCGCTGGTGTTGAGCGGCAGCTTGGCGTCGGGACCGGCGAGGTTCTCGAAGGTGAGGAACTCGTTCGCCTCCTCCGGTTCGTAGAAGCCGTGCTCGCTCAATGCCATGACCACACCACCGGTGAAGTTCTCGTAGGACTGGACGACGTCGACGTCGGCCGGGGTCACGCCGGACATCTGCCACAGGCGCGCGGCCAAGGTCTTGAAGTTCGAGGTCGGGTAGTCGGCGTCGTTGTGCAGGGTCGAGTGCCCGACCCGCCGCGCTCCGCCTTGCGCCGCCGCCCAGATGTACGCAGGTGTCGAGGCCGTGTCGCGCGCCCGCTCGACGCTCGTCAGGACGACCGCCGCGGCGCCGTCGTTCTCCATGCAGCAGTCGAAGAGGTGGAACGGTTCGACGATCCACCGGGACGAGTCGTACATCTCCGGCGTCAGCGGGCGGCCGTGCATCACGGCACGCGGGTTGGCCTGAGCGTGGTGATAGCTCGCCAGCGCGACCGCCCGCAGTGCCTCCTGGCCAACGCCGTAGTCGTGCATGAACCGGCGGACTCGCATGGCGAACTGCTGCGCCGGAGAGGCCAACCCGTACGGAAACATGTACGCGGGCACACCCTGCACCGCCGGGATCCCCTCCCCGAGTCGGCCGAAGCGTCCCTGCTGGCCCTGAGCGAGGGCGCGGTACACGACGACGACGTCGGCGATGCCCGCCGCGATCGCGGCGGCTGCGCTGCCGACGGCGGCACACCCACCGCCGCCCCCGCCGCCCCACACCATGCCGGTGTAGCGCAACTCCGACACGCCGAGCGCAGCGGCCACGCGCTCACCGTCGTTGCGATCGTCGCTGAACGACCCGAAGCCGTCGACCTCGCGCGGATCGATGCCGGCGTCCGCGCACGCCGCAAGGATGGCCTCGAGGCACATGCGGAACTCGGGATCCGGCGAGCGCCCGTGCCGGTAGTAGCCCGTTTCGCCGACGCCGACGACGGCGACCTTTCCCTTCAGCGTCCTCATCTGCCTCCTTGGGACCCTCCAGCGCCGTGACGGTGGGGTCGCGTTCGCTGACACACCGCACCCGAGTCAGCAGTCCTGTCGGCCACCATTTGTACGTCGTAGAACAGTAGTCGTACGTCGTACAGGTAGCAACCCGCGGTGCGTCACCTGCCCCGACCGCGGCGCGGGCGGTCCAACCAGCGCTGCAATCCGAGCTTCAGCGAGCTGGGTTCCAGACACGCCGGCTCGACAGGAACCCCATGGCATTGCAGGTTGTGGCTGTGCGACAGCTGGTGCGCCGTGAACGCCGTGCGCAGCGCCGTCGCTCGCCCCTGACTGTCCTCCGCTGCGTTGACCGCCGACTTGGCGAGCTGGAGGGCGAACTGCGGCATCGCCGAGATCCTCTCGGCCAGCTCGGTCGTGAACTCCGCCAGTTCGTCGCCGGGCACGACGTGGTTGATCATGCCGAGCGCGCGGGCCTCGCAGGAGCTGATCGGCCGCCCGGTGAACAACAGCTCCTTGGCCTTCCGGCTCCCCAGCTCCCACGGGTGCCGGAGGACCTCCGTGCCGCAGACACCCATCGCGACGGAGTTGTCGAGAAACGTCGCGTCCTCGGATGCGACGATCAGATCACACGACCAGGCTGTCATCAGCGCTCCGGCCGTGATCTCTCCGCGAACCTCGGCGATGGTCGGCTTGGGCAGGTTCCTCCACCGCTCGCAGCGCTCGAAGACGTCGGCCTGCTCGTGGGCCATGATGCTCTCCGCGCCCTCGCAGGTGTGGCCGCGCCATGGGCCGAGCACGTCCTCGTTCGAGGACGTGTCGTGGTCGGCCTCCCCCCTGCCGCCGTGCCCGCACGCCCTGTGGCCGGTCAGGGCCACGACGACGACGTGGACGCCGGGGTGTCGAACCGCACCCTGGAGCGCGGTGTCGAGAGCCGCCAGGACCGGGACGGGGTCCACTCCCCCAGGCTCCACGGCCAGACGGAGGACGTGCGGCGCCGGCCACGAGCAGCTCACGATCTCGGGGTCACGCCTGTGGTCGCTCGTTCCGGACCGGGCCCTCGCCGTGAGATCAGTGACCGGGTTCATTGTGCGCACCTCCCCTGGGCGCCGTCCCATGATCGTGTCGGCACGGACGAGCCGGTGCCCATCCCCTCGCCGGACCGTACGGTCCTCGTCGCCCTAAGTCAAGGGGCATTATCCTGTGGCCGGGTACGGACGAGCGGTTATCCGGCATCGCACCCGACAACGTTCCCGGAAGGGGCGGAACGTTGACAATGGGCGGAGCTTCAAGTTTCATAGCGTTATCGCGAAGACGCTCACCAGCCCGGACGGCCCGGCGCATCGCCGCGGGCGCGGCACGGCGAACGACGCGCGCGCACGCCGGCCGAAGGACCGCGCCGAACGCATCGTCGACGCCGCCGTCGACCTCTTCGCCCGTCGCGGCTACCACTCGGTGAGCATGGACGAGATCGGCGAGTCGGTTCAGATCACCGGCTCCGCCGTCTACCGGCACTTCAAGAACAAGGACGCGCTGCTGTTCGCCGCGGTGAAGCACGTCATGCTGCACATCGACCGCGAGGTCGAGCTCGCAGTCACCGGTGCGACCGACTCGCGGACCAAGATCGAGCGCATCGCGGCCACAACGGTCGACATCGCGCTCGCCCAGCGAGATCTGTTCGCCATCTACGTGCGCGAACGCCGCCATGTCGACCACGAACAGGTGCGCGACATCGCTCGATTGCAGCTTCGCCTGGCCGACCGATGGTCGCAGACCCTGCGCGAGCTGACGGATGCCCCTCGGGACGACCTCGAGTTCGCCATCGTCTGCGCGAGTGGCGTCGTGAACAGCGTCGTGTTCGACGAACCACCCCTCCCGGACAGCAAGCTGCGGCCGATCGTTCGTGATGCGTTGGTGCGGGCGCTGGTCGCGCCGTGGGAGGTCGCTGCGGAGACGTCGCCGCCTCGCCAACGTGACCTCCACCAGACCGGAGCCCTACGACCGACCTCCCAACGCGAACGGGTTCTCGGCGCCGCGATCGAGCTGTTCGGGCACCTCGGCTTCCCGGCGGTCACCATCGATGCCATCGGGGCCGCCGCCGGGACGAAGGGGCCCAACATCTACCGGCACTTCGCCAGCAAGCAGCACCTTCTCGCCGCAGCGTTCCATCGTTGGCACGAACAACGCAGCGCGGCGGTGAACTGGACGCTGGCCCACAGCAGGACCCCGACCGAAGCCCTCGGGCTCCTCGTCGACCGCACGATCGAGCTGGCGCTCGACAATCCCCGACTCGTCCAGATCTCCACGTTCGAGCAGGGTTCACTGGCCGACGCGGATCGAGCGGAAGCAGAGCGGCGCGACGACGAGCACATCGAGGAGTGGACGCGCCTGGCACGGAGCGTGCGGCCGGAATGGACCAACGCACGCGCTCGGTGCCTCGTGAGCGCCGCCGTCTACCTCCTCAACACGTCGGCCGCGACGCGCGGCTCTCTCGCGCTCGATCGACGGCGCAAGCACCAGCTGCTGCGCGAGATGGCGTTGGCAGCGCTCGACCTGCGCGCGCCGGCGTTCGAATGACCTCGGCCGCCGACCGCGCGAGGTCAGCGCGCCTTCTCGAGGATGTGGACCGTGCAGGCCGACCCCAGCCCGAAGACGTGCGCGAGACCGACGCGCGCGCCCTCGATCTGCCGGTCGCCCGCCTCGCCGCGGAGGTGCGCACACACCTCCCAGACGTTCGCGATGCCGGTCGCCGAGATCGGGTGTCCCTTCGATTCGAGGCCGCCCGACACGTTCACCGGTGTCGATCCGTCCCGCCATGTCGCGCCGGACTCGAAGAAGTCGACCGCGCCGCCCTCCTCGCAGAGCATCAGGTTGTCGTAGTGCACCAGCTCCGCCGTGGCGAAGCAGTCGTGGAGCTCGACCAGATCGAGGTCGGCGGGCGCCACACCCGCTTGCTCGTACGCCTGCCTGGCAGCGTTGCGCGTGACGGTGTTGACGTTCGGCAGCGCTTGGCAGCCCTGCTCCCACGGGTCGGTCGTGAGCACCGAGGCAGACACCTTGACCGCGCGCCGCCGTTGCTCGAGGGACAGGGTCTTGAGCGTCGCGCCGCTGACGACCACGGCCGCTGCCGCTCCGTCGCAGTTGGCCGAGCACATCGGCCGCGTGTTCGGGTAGGCGATCATCACGTCGCCCATGATCTGCTCCAACGTCATGCGCGCGGTGTAGGCCGCCAGCGGGTTGAGCGTGGAGTGTGCGTGGTTCTTCTCGCTGATCCGGGCGAACAACTCGAAGCTCGTGCCGCCGTAGCGCTTCCCGTACTCGAGCCCGACCTGGCCGAAGAGCGCGGCGAACGATTCGGACAGCGTGTGCCCGTCGAGGGGGGCGACCGCGCCGACACGGCCCTGCGGCGCCCAGCGCTTGGGCCCGTCGGCCGCAGGAACGTCACGCACCGGGGTCAACAGCCCGGCGCCCGCCAGCTTCTCGACCCCGACCGCCATCGCGTAGTCCGCCTCGCCCGCCTTGACGGCCATGATCGCCAGCCGCAGCGCCGCCGACCCGGTGCTGCACGCGTTCGACACGTTGAACGCCGGCACGCCGGTCTGCCCGATCTGCTTCTGGAGCATCTGCGCCGTGCTGTCGCTGGCGTTGAGGATGTTGCCGGCGAAGACGACGCCGACGTCCTGCATCGTGACGCCGCCGTCGGCGAGCGCTCCGAGCGCTGCTTCGGCTGCCAGGTCCATGACGTCCTTGCTCGGATGCTTCCCGAACCGCGTCATGTGGATGCCCAGGACCCAGATGTCGTCGGCGCTCATCAGTTGCGGCTCCATTCGTCGACGTTCGCGGCCGGCATCGGTTCGAAGGCGAAGCCGACGGCCTCGGTGCCGGCGTCGTCCCTCCCGAGCGAGTACGTGGTGAGCCGTACCGGCATTCCGATGGTGATGCGACGGGGATCGGGCTCGACATGGACCAGCTTGCCGCTCACCAGGATCCCGTCGCAGTCGACGATCGCGAGCGCGAACGGCACCTCGACCCCGGCGGCGGCCTTCGTGACGATGGTGAACGTGTGGACGTGGCCGTCGCGGGCGAGAGCTCGCTTGCGGAACTCCGTCCCCGAGCACGCCGCGCAGGCGTTGCGCCGATCGAAGTAGCGTGCCGAGCAGCGCACGCATTCGTTCGTCTCGAGATGAGGCTGGCCGTCGCTCAACACGAGGTAGTCGACGAGCGGGATCTGCTCGTTGGTCACGTCACCCCCAAGGTGGCACGCATCGAACCCGGCGAAGCTCCGGGCCGTGCGTCGAACCGGCTGTCGGACGGACTCTAACCCCTCGTGACGATTATCGACAAACGAGAAGTCGTCGTCGCTACCATGGAGGCGCCGTATGAGACGATCGCTGGCCATCGCCGCCGAACGGACGCTCCCCCGCCGTTCGGTCTACGACCTCAGCTTCGACGACGCCTGCGCGGCGATCGGTCAGGACGCCGCCACCGTCGCGTATCGCCAGCTCTACAAGCATCGCCGCCGCGACGCGCCGGAGGTCGTCGCGCTCAGCCGCGCCGCGGGCGTTCCCGTCGACGGTCTCCGTCGACGCTCGGCCGACCGTGGCTCGATGACCACCAAGTACGTCTTCGAGCTCGAGGGCGGTGACGCGATCGAAACCGTGCGGATCAAGCGACGCACCGGGATGACGGCCTGCGTGTCCTCACAGGTGGGCTGCGGCTTCGCCTGCCGCTTCTGCGCGTCCGGACGCCTCGGCCTGCGGCGACACCTCAGCGCGGGGGAGATCGTGCAGCAGGTCGTGGAGCTCGGTCCGTCGATCAACCGGATCGTCTTCATGGGGATCGGCGAACCGCTGCACAACTACGACAACGTCCTGCGGGCGATTCGCATCCTGCGAGATCGCCGAGGTCTCGACTTCGACACCGGTGGCATCACCATCTCGACCATCGGCATCCCCAAGGCGCTCGTGCGGCTGCGCGAGGAACATCTCAAGATCAACCTGACGATCTCGCTCCACGCCACGACCGACGAGGCTCGCCACGTGCTGATCCCCGGATCGAAGGGCCACTCGATCGAGGAGGTCATCGAGCGCAGCCAGAGCTGGGCCCTGCGTCACAACCGCGTCGTGACCTACGTGTACCTCCTGCTCCCGGGCGTCAACGACGCTCGCCACGACGTACGTCGCCTGGTGCGCTGGTTCGCCGGCCGCCCGGCACGCGTCAACCTGATGCGCTGGAACCCTGTCGAGGGCGGCGACATGTTCGCTCGGGCCAGCGACCAGACGCTCGGCAGCTTCCGCCGGGGGCTCGTCGACGGAGGGGTCAGCGCCGTGGTGCGCGACACGCAGGGCCGCGACGTGAACGCCGCGTGCGGGCAGCTGTGGCTGCGACGCGAGCTCCAGGCCCGCTGATCCCTCACGACGGCTGATCGACGGAGGGCTCCGCGAACTGCGCGAGGTAGAGGCTCGCGTACGCGCCGGGGCGAGCCAACAGCTCCTCGTGCGTGCCCTGCTCGACGATGCGGCCGCCGTCCATCACGACGATCAGGTCGGCGTCGCGGATCGTGGACAGTCGATGCGCGATCACGAAGCTCGTCCGGTTCTGCCGCAGCGCCGACATGGCGTGCTGGACGAGGAGCTCGGTGCGCGTGTCGACCGCGCTGGTCGCTTCGTCGAGCAGCAGGATCGGGGGGTCGGCGAGGAACGCGCGGGCGATCGTGATCAACTGCTTCTCACCGGAGCTCAACGTGTTCTCGTCGTCGTCGACGACGGTGTCGTACCCAGCTGGCAAGGCGCGGACGAAGCGGTCGACGTAGGCGGCCGAGGCCGCCGCCAGCAGCTGCTCGTCGGACGCGGCCGGGTTGCCGAAGGCGATGTTCTCACGGATCGTTCCGCTGAACAGCCAGGTGTCCTGCAAGACCATGCCGAAGTTGGCGCGCAGCGGGCCGCGACCGATCTCGGCGATGTCGCGCCCGTCGATCCGGATGGCGCCGCGGTGGGGGTCGTAGAAGCGCAACAGCAGGTTGACGAGTGTCGTCTTCCCGGCGCCGGTCGGACCGACGATGGCGACGGTCTCACCGGGTTCGGCGCGCAGCGTGAGTCCACTGATCAACGGCCGCTCCGGCTCGTAGGAGAACCACACGTCGTCGAACTCCACGAGCCCGCGCGCCACGAATGCCGGATCCCCACCGCTCCCCGTCTCCTCTGGGGCATCGAGCAGGTCGAACACGCGCTCGGCCGACGCCGCAGCAGACTGGAGCAGACCCAGCATGTGACCGAGCTGCGTCAACGGCTGCGAGAACTGGCGGGTGTACTGCATGAACGCTTGCATCTCACCGATCGACATCGCGCCCGCCGACACGCGCAGCCCGCCGACGACCGCAGTGGCGACGAAGTTGACGTTGCCCAGGAAGAGCATCAGCGGCTGGACGGTCGCGGCGAGGAACTGCGCGCCGAAGCTCGTCCGGAACAGCTCGTCGTTGTGAGCGCCGAACGTGCGCTCGACGTCGGCTTGCCGCCCGAAGGCGGTGATCACCGCGTGACCGGTGACGGTCTCCTCCACGTGGGCGTTGAGCGCACCGGCGTGCCGCCACTGCTCGGCGAAACGGCGGCGGGCGCGGCTCGCGACGTGCTTGGTCACGAGCAGCGAGACGGGAAGCGAGACCAGCGCGATCGACGCCAGCGGGGGCGAGATGACGAACATCATCGCGACCACACCGATCAGGGTCGCGACCGCCCCGAGCGATTGCCCGAGCGTCGACTGCAGGCACTGGGCGATGTTGTCGATGTCGTTGCTGACCTTGCCGAGCAGGTCACCTCGCGCCTGCGCGTCGATGTACGGCAACGGAAGTCGGTGCAGCTTGCGCTCGACGTCCTCGCGCAGGCGCGACATCGTGGATTCCGCGGCGGTGACGAGCAGATGGGTCTGGAGCCACTGCAACAGCGACGATCCGACGAACATCGCCAGCGCGGCCAGCAGCGCCCCGCGGAGGCGCCCGACGTCGAGCGCCTCGTCCGCCGGGATCGAGGCCACGACGGTGTCGGTGGCGCGGCCGAGCATCCGGGTGGCGAGCACCGACAGCGCGACCGAACCGACGGCCACCGCTCCGACGACGCCGACTGCGGCGGGATGCTCCCGGCCCAGGCGCCCCAGCAGGCGCCGCGTCGCTCGCGCCACGTCACGCGACGGCGGCGCGCCTTCGGCGAGGCGGCTGCTCATCGGACGCTGCTGCGGCTGCCGGGCTGCGACGCCACGATCTCGGCATACGTCGGGCAGGTGCGCATCAGCTCGTCGTGATGACCCACGCCGACCGCTGTGCCACCCTCGAGGACGACGATCTGGCTCGCGGACATCGCGGTCGAGACGCGCTGCGCGACCATCAGCACGACGGCGTGGTCCGACAGCCGTGCCACCCCGGAGCGGATGCGTGCCTCGGTCCCGACATCGAGCGCCGAGAAGGGATCGTCGAAGAGGTAGATGCGAGGCTTGCGAACGACGGCCCGTGCGATGGCCAGCCGCTGGCGCTGCCCGCCGGACAGGTTGACGCCACCCGGCGCGATCGTGCCGTTCAGGCCGCCGCCCGGCAGGCGCGAGACGAAGTCCGCGGCCGCGGCGACGTCGAGCGCTTCCCACATCTCGTCGTCCGTCGCGTCCGGCTTGCCGTGGCGGAGGTTCGACGCCACGGTGCCCGCGAACAGGAACGGCCGCTGAGGCACGAGACCGACGACGCTGCGCACCTGCTCGAGGCAGAGCGTCCGCAGGTCGACGCCGTCGAGCCGGATGGTCCCGGACGTCGGCTCGATCAGCCGGGGCACCATGCTGAGCAACGTCGACTTGCCCGACCCGGTGCTTCCCACGATCGCCGTGGCGCCGCCGACGCCCGCCGTGAACGAGACATCGCTGACGACCGCGGCGGCCGCGCCCGGATACCGGAACTCCACCGCGCGGAACTCCACGACGCGCGCATGGCCCACCGGGCGGGCGCGCGCCGACGCGGACACGGACGGCACGGCGCGCATGACGTCGTCGATCCGAGCGGCGCAGACGGCTGCCCGCGGCGCGAGCACGCCGACGACCGTCATCGCCATCACCGACACGAGGATCTGCGTCAGGTAGGTCAGGAACGCGATCAGCGCTCCCACGCTGGCCCGGCCGCTGGCGACGCGGTCCGCGCCGAACCACACCACTGCGACGCCGGGAACGTTGAGCAGCAATGAAGCGATCGGAAACAGGAGCGCGAGCAGATGGCCGGCGCGTCGCGCGCTCGCGGTGAGATCGTCGTTGACACGGCGGAAGCGCTCGACCTCGAAGGACTCTCGGGTGAACGCGCGCACGACGCGGGCGCCGGTGATCTGCTCCCGCAGCACGCCGCTGATCTGGTCGATCCGCGTCTGGACGCGTTGGAACTGCGGCAGCATGCGGGCGACGATCAGGCTGATCCCGCCGACGAGCACCGGCACGCAGACGGCGAGGAGCCAGGCGAGACCGGCGTCGTGACGCATCGCCATCACGAGGCTGCCGATCGCGGTGATCGGCGCCGCCACCATCACGGTGAAGAGGGTGACGACGAAGGTCTGGATCTGCTGGACGTCGTTGGTCATCCTCGTCACGAGCGACGGAGCGCCGAAGCGCCCGACGTCCTGCGACGACAGGCTGACGACCCTTCCGAACACGTCGCCGCGAAGGTCTCGACCGAGTGACATCGCAGCCCGCGAGCCGAAGGAGACCGCGGCGACGGCGCACACCACCTGGATGCCCGTCAAGGCCATCATCCACGTGCCCGTCGCCCAGACGTAGCCCGAGTCGCCGGTGAGCACCCCACGATCGATGATGTCCGCGGCGAGCGTGGGCAGGTACACGGCGCCTGCCGTCTGCGCGAGGTGCAACCCGATCGCGAGCCCCGCCACACGAGGTGACCGGCGGAGATACCGCCACACGATGCGGACGAGGATCACGATGGCGGCCACGACGCCGCGGTCGCTGCCGGCGTTCGGACGAGGTCGGTCTGGATCGTGAGGCTCGTCGCCGGACATCGACGTGGACGCGCGCCTCAAGTGCTCGCAGCGAGGTTCTTGCTCGCGCCTTCCAGGAACACGGAACGCAGCAGATCCGGCCGTTCCAGCAGATCGGCGGACCGGCCGTCGAACCGGATCTCACCCTTCTCCATGAAGTAGGCGTGGTCGACGGCGGACAGCGCGACGTTCACCGATTGCTCCACGAGGACGACCGCCGCCCCGGTGGCGTTGATCGTCCTCACCATCGCCAGCAACTCCCCGACCACCTTCGGCGCCAAGCCGAGCGACAGCTCGTCGATCAGCAGCAGTCTCGGCTGGAGGATCAAGGCGGTCGACAGCGCGAGCATCTGCTGCTCGCCACCCGACAGCGTCGACGCGGCTTGGTTGCGACGCTCGGCCAGGCGGGGAAACGCATCGAAGCTGACGTCGATGCCGGCCTCGACGGCCCGGCGGTTGCGGCCGTGGCTGTAACCCGTGATCCGCAGGTTCTCGACGACGGACATCGGGCCGAACACCGCCTTGCCGCCCGGGATCTGATTGATCCCGAGGCTGACACGCCTCTCCGCGTCGACGTAGGTGACGTCGACCCCCCGGTAACGGACGCTGCCACGGCTCGGGAGTCCGAGACCGGAGATCACCCGCAGCAGCGTCGACTTTCCGGCGCCGTTCGTTCCGAGCAGCGCGACCGCTTCGCCGTCGTCGACGGTGAAGTTGACGTCGAAGAGCACTTGCAGCTGGTCGTAGGAGAAGTCGATGTGGCGGCACGCGAGCATCGGCAGGTGGGCGCCCGACCGCGACAACGACTTGACCTCCTCGTCCTCGACGATCTCGTCGATCATCCTGTCGATGTCGTCGTTCACCGACCTCGACGCGGTGCGCAGGATGAGGCCCGCAGCGATGCCGGGCACCGCCATCGACACGATCGCGCCGGCACTGCCGAAACGGCGATCGATGCCGCCCAGCAGAGCGAGACCGCCCGTGCCGCCCACCGCTGCGAGCGCGATGCCGCTCATCGCCGCCATGTGGGGACGCATGCGCGACGGGATGATCGAGAACTGCGTCATCGCCATCAACGGCCCGAGGATGCCGATCAACGCGTAGCCGAGGCCGAAGAACAGCACCATCAGCACGAATGCGGGCATGAAGATCGCGATCGCGATGGCGGTCACGGCGGCGCCGAGGACGACCCCGGTTCGCCGCACGAACGCAGCCGGGTCGGCGCGGAACTGCTGCTCGCCCCGACGCCCGTAGGCCGCGAGCGCGGCGATCGAGAACAGCGGCATGATCGCGGAGAACAAGGCTCGCCCGCCCGTGCCCAACCCCCACCGCTCTTGCAGGAAGAACGCGAGGTACGTCGTCAGCGGCACGAGCAACATGCCGAAGACCGTCCACGCCACGAGGATCCGCTTGATCGTCGGGATCAGCAACAGCCTGCGGGCGATCTCGAAGAACCCGAGCCGGACGTCGTCCTCCTCCAGCCGAGCTGCCTCGCCTCCGTCGGTGTGCACGAGCTCGCGCACCTTGTCGGTGTCCCACTTGCCGAAGCCCGGATCGCGCATGCGGTAGGCCGAGATCGCAGCCATCAACGACACGGCGCCGAGGCCGACGAACACGCCGCGCCAGGTGAGATCGAAGGCGATCGTCAGCACGCCGACGAGCAGTGGACCGACGACCGACCCGACGTTGCGCGCGGCGTTGTAGAACGCGAGGCCGCGCACGCGCACGTCCGACGGGTACGAATCGATGAGCAGCGGTTGGTGCACGGCGTGGATCGACGCGGACGCCAGACCGTCGGCGAGCATGAAGAACGCGAGCCCCCAGAGGCTCACCACGAATCCCGTCAGGACCGTGCAGACGGACCACACCACGGCGGCGACGACGCTGACGAGAGCACGGCGGGCGCGGTGCTGCACGAGGGCCGCGATCGGGAGAACGCCGAGGGTGATCGCCAGCGTCTTGAGCACGAGCACCGATCCCAGCGCAGCCTTGGAGATGCCGAGAGCTCCCGCGATCTCGGGACCGAGGACCGCGACCGCGTACGTCTGGAACTCGCCGACCATCGCGACGATCCCCAGGGCGACGAGGGGATACCACCCCACGTTGCACCCGCGGATGGCCGAGCGCAGCGGCGCCGGCTGTCCCTCGTCGGCGAGGCCCAGCGCCGCTCGAGCGCCGTCTCGCAGCCGGCCGCGAGCGAGCTCGATCGTCTCGACCGATTCGTTGACGTCGGGGCCGCCCGCCATCAGTCGTCTCGCTCGACGATGAACTCCCGAATGAAGGCTGACTCACCGATGCGCTCACCAGCCGAGTCCACCAAGACGATGGTGACGAGGTGCCGGTCCTTGGACCGGTCGTTGGTGCGCCGATCGGCGATGAAGTCGACGAGCAACGTCGGCTCGGTCGTCTGGAAGATGCCACGCTGCGCCAGCCGCTGAGGATCGAGACACGTGTCGGTGTTGCGACACGGGTCCTCCTCGCTGACGAGCGACATCACCGTCTTGCCGGGTCGCATCGGCGCCCGGTCGAAGAACACGGCGAAGCCGCCGGTGTACTCCTCGACGGTCCACTCGAGCTCGAACGGCACGGCGACCGTCTCGTTCTCGTCGGGCGCGGTGATGTGCACCCGATCGTCACGCACGAACGACAGCCCTTCCGTCGAGCACCCCGTCGCCAGCGCAGCGGCGGAGAGGACGGCGACCGTTCGGAGGGCGCCAGCGCGCAACACGCTCACGTGCTCGCCCGCCCTGCCTCGACCTTGCCGAGGAAGCTCGATGCCGAGGTCTCGCCGACGAGCACGACCGCGTCGTAGGCGTCGACCACCGGCAGGTCGATGACGTGCTCGGCCATCCGGATCTTGTCGACCCCGACGTCCTGCCCGCGCAGCGGGCGCAGATCGAGGATGCTCGAGCCGCATTCTGCGGCCTCGAACACCGCCTCGATGCTCCCGTCGACGGCCGCAGGGACGGCGACCTCTTCGAGCTGAACCCCGAACGGGTGTGTCTCGTCGCGATCCATGCGCACCGTCGTGCCCCCGCCGGACGTGACCGCGACCGAGACGTAGTCGGACCCGAAGCGGTCTGCCAGGTGGTAGCCCTGGACGAACATCGCGCCCGTCATCTCGTCGGGCATCGGAACCCGCTGGATGTGGGCGTTGTGCGCGGCCAGCACCACCTTGGCGTCCGGTCCGCCGCGTTCGAGGAGCCATTCGATCGAGTCGGCCATGAACACCTCGCGCGCGCTCCCGTCGCCGAAGCGGGCTGTTCCCGCCCAGTACGCCGACATCTCGCGGAGGTAGACGTCGAGGTAGACAGCGCTCTCCAGGTGGCGATAGGCGACGTCGTACGCCGGCACGCCGGTGGCGCGGCACAGCAGCGGGCGCAATGCCTGGAAGCGGATCCGCAGGGCGCCGAGCGTCGCGGTCAGCTCGTCCTTGGCCGCATCGTCGAGCGTGTCGTAGCTGGGCACGACGAGGCTCAAGTTGACCGCTTCGTACGTCGCGGCCACGGAGATCAGGCGCTCGATGATCGCCGCGGTGTCTCGATCGAGATCGCCGACGTACCGGCGCAGCGCCTCCAACGCCGGGACCAGAGACCCCAACGTGTGTGGCGGATCGATGCCGGCGTACTCGACCCGCGACGCGCCCGAGCGGGCGGACGCCTCGTTGTGGTCGCGCATCCATCGGAGGTGCGCTTGCATCTCGTCACACTCGCCCATCCCGAACGCCATCCCCTGCGTCGCCAAGGCCCGGATGTCGCCGGGCCCGCCGGCGACCCACTCGGCGATCGGGACGCCCTCGGTGAAGGGGGCCTCCATCGCGAAGTGGGTGAAGCCGCACTGCTCGACGAGAAACCGCGTGAAGCGGTGCCGGACCAGGTAGAACTCCCGCACGTGGTGCGTGTTCTCGCCGATCGCGACCACACGCGCGTCGCCGACGAGGTCACGCAGCGGCGCCAGGTCGTCGAGCGCGGCTGCGGGGTCGAGCGTGGCGAGCGCGACGGCGTGCGCACGCGCGTGCTCGACGACCTGGCGCCGGCCGTCGCCGTTCATCGCTCCTCCGCCCCGCGCGTTCGCTGACAGTGCCTCACGAATCCCCCTTCCAGCCGACGCTACTTTATCGAGAATCGATAAGCAACGCGCGACCAGCCGACGTGCTCTCTATCGGCCGAAACCACCGGCTGCCCACGGGCCCCAGATGGCGATGCTGTAACCGGTGGCGGACAACACGTTGACGAAGAGCGTGTGCCCGTCGGGACTGAAGGTCGCCCCGGCGAACTCGGCGAGCTGGTCGATGTTGCGAGCGAACGTGAACAGCTCGCCGTCGGCCGTGAGCCCACGGACGTGGCACGGCGTGAACGTGTCCTCGCAGAGGATCAGCGCACCGGAGGGCGCCACCCCGATGTTGTCGGGGAGGTCCAGCGCCGACGGGTCGGGGGTCTCGAACACCATCGTCAACGTCTCGGTCGCAGGCTCGTACGACCAGACCTGCCCGCGTCCCACCGGGATCGGCGGGAAGGGGGCGCCTCCGGCGGTCGACGTGAACCACACCTTCCCGGCGCTCCACGTCCCTCCCTCCAAGGTGATGAACCGTGCGCCGCCCTGGGCCCGTCCCTGGTTGTACACCGCGAGCGCCGCGTCGTTGTTCGACGTCCCCGGCGGGATCTGAGGGTCGGGCTCGGCGATCGGAACCCACCGCGCGCGGAACGAGGTCCCGTTGGGGAAGTGTCCGGACAGATCCGCGGACGGCTCCCCCTCGACGGCGAGCATCTCCAGCGTTCCCCCGTCCGCCAGACGGGTCGGATCCCCACCGGCCGGTGGCCGGTACCGGTAGAACCCCGCGGTGAGCTGGTCCTCGGTCATGTAGACGTACCCGGTCGCGGGATCGACGACGGCTGCTTCGTGCCAGAACCGACCGGCGGACCGGATCGGCGTCGCGTTCGACGGACCGTCGGCGGGGACCTCGAACACGTAGCCGTGCGGTCGCCGCCCGGTGTTGTCCTCGCCGGTGAAGTCGGGCCCGATGCCGTCACCGTTGACGGTCTCCTCGCAGCTCAACCACGTGCCCCAGGGCGTGAGGCCGCCGTTGCAGTTGATGCTGGTGCCGCTCAGCGCGACGCGGTCCGACACGACGTTGCCGTGTCGATCGACCTCCACCGCGACGACCCCACCGCCGGTCAGCGGATCGTACGTCGATGCAGCGGGTCCGAACGCACCCGTGGCGCCGAGCACCTCGTGGTTGCGCAGGAGCAGGGTGGCGCCCGGGCGGCTGCCGGGCAATGCGCCCATGCCGTCGTGGAAGCCGGGGATCACCGTGCCGTCGCCGAGGGCGCCGCCAGCATGGTGGAACGTGCGGTACTGGAATCCGCGCGGCAACTCGAGGCGCATCGCGCCGTCGCGCTTGTCCGCCACGGGGAACAGATCTCCGTATCCGGCGCCCGGGCGCCCGCGAGCGCCGGGGGCGGCATGGGCCACGAACCCGTGGAACGGGCCGGCGATGCTGGCGCCGATCGCAGCCGCCGCTGCGGACCCCAGGAACGCACGGCGGGACAGCTCCTGCTTCACGTCTCCTCCGTTCTCATGTGCTTGGTCAACGCCTCGCGCGCAGCTCGCTGCATCGCGATCAGTTCCGCCGTGACGGCGGACAAGCTGTCGAACCGCTCACCGAACCGATCGACCCGCAACCGATCCGCATCGGTCACGGTCGTCGTTCCCTCGGTGAGCAGGTCGGCGATCACGCGGCCGTACCCGGGACCGTGCGTCACGCCGCCTTCGTTGCAACCGGCCGCAACCCACAAGCCGTCGACCCCGGGCATCGCGCCGACCAGCCCGACCTTGTCCGGGGTGTAGCAAGGCACCCCGTGCGCGAGGGTCATGCTCATGTCGGAGCCGAGGATCGGCATCACCCGGCTCGCCGCACGGACGAACCGCTGCACCTCGGCGAACCCGTCGAGCGGCAGCTGGTCGAATCGATCCGGCACGGACCCTCCGGTGAACCGGAAGTGGGGCTCCGCCGAGTACTGCGCACCGAAGACCAGGCCTCCGGCCTCTTCGCGGATCCACAGCCCGGAGAAGTCGGCCCACAGCATCGACGGCATCGGCGCGACGCCCAGGGGGGCGGTCGTGATGCGGGACGCGGTGAGCGGCACCATCGGGAGCCAGCTTCCGATGCCGGCGAGCAGCTGGTTCGTCCACGCGCCTGCTGCGACCACGACGGCGCCGGCGTCGATCGGGCCCCACGGGGTGTCGACGCCGATCGCCCGTGAACCGCTCGTGCGAATGGCGGTCACCGGCCGGCGGGTCTGGATGCGGCCTCCGCTGCGGGCGAAGTTGGCCGCCATCGCGGCCGTCGCCGGGCCGGCGTTGACCTGGCAGCCGTCGGGCGTGAACACCCCGCCGACCACCTCCTCGGCGACGGTGATCCCGGTGGCCTCGGCGATCTGGCGACCGTCGAGCACCTCGGTCTCGATCAGGCCGGCCTCCGGGACAGCGGACAGCCACTTCCACGTGTCCTCGCTCGCCGCCGGGAACAGCGTCCCGTTCTTCTTGTAACCGATGTCGTGGCCCTGCTCTGCCAGCGAGCGGTAGATCTCCAAGCCGTAGCGTTCGAGCGCGATCTCGTGAACTCCCCAGTGCGGCGCCCCGAACGCGCCCCACAGCGTGACGAAGCCGCCGCCGGCGTTCGACGTCGCTTGCGCCACGCCGTCGCGGTCGAGCACCAGCACGTCGCCCGCGCCAGCCTGCTTGAGCTCGCACGCCGTCGAGCATCCGAGGATGCCTCCGCCGACCACGACCACGTCACATGTCTCGCTCATCGAACTCCCTTCAGACGGTGATCCGTCACACGCTGATCTGCTGTTGTGGGTCGCCGGCGAGCGTGCGGCGCCCGTAGAGGTTGTGCAGCGTCACCCGGTCGCCCGTCGACTGCTGTTCGTACGGTGGCCGTCCACCGCCGCGCCCGATCGCGATCGAACCCTTGTCGAGGCCGTCGAGGCCGTCGAGCGCCCAGGTCGCCGACACCGTCAGGCCGCTCTCCGGGGCCGCGGACGAGAGGAGGACGCATCCGCTCCCGAGCACATGCTCTGCGAGCGCGAGCACCCACGGATGCAGCGCGGCGTCCTGGAACAGCCGATCCCCAGACACCCGATCCCCGGACAGCCGGCGCGGCGACAGCCGATCGACGGACGCGGTCCCGGCCTCGTCGAGCATGGCGTCACGGATCTCGTCGGCCATCGCGGCGCTGAACGCGTCGGCGAGGACCGTCCAGCCCCGCTCGTCGAGCTCGTCGCGCCGCGCAGCGAGACCCAATCGATCGATCCGGTGCCCGATGTCCGGACCCGACACGGTGCGGCGAGCCATGTGGTCGTGGAGGTCGTCGAGCACGGCCGACACCTCCCCGGGCATGGGACCTCGCACCGTCGTCCGTGCCACGTCGGGGCCGTAGCGGTGACGGAACTCGCGCCGCATGCGGTCTCGCGCTGCCGAGTCGCCTGCGTACACGGCGCACATCAGCTCGAGCCCCTTGGTGTAGTCGAGCGTCGCCGTCATGTCGGCATCCGGGTCGAAGCCTTCGACGACCTGGGCGTCGCGACCGTCGATGACGATCCGGAAGGCGACCGCCCCGTGCCGGCCGAGGTGCGGCGGCGGGTCGGTGTACATCTCCGAGAGCGCGAAGCGGCCGTTCCACCCTCCGAGGTCCGCCTCCGCGAGGCGCCGGCGGAGATAGGTCGCCGTCTCGTCGAACCATGCAGGGGTCCCGAACTCGACGTGACCGGACAGCGCGAGCGGTGCGGCAGTCGTCATCGAAAGCCCCTCCTGCGATGCCTCATCGCTCACGTCGATCGCCACCTCGTGAAGCATCCTGGTGCCCATTGAGTCGTTTGTCAACTATCGATATAATGCCACGGCGATGATCCGGGGGCCTCGTACGACGCACGCCGCGGCGCCGTCGGGCGTCGACCTCGAGCAGATGTTCGAGGACCCACCGGCGACGTACTCCCCGACTCCCTTCTGGTGGTGGAGCGGGGGCCGGCTGCGCGGCGATCGCCTGCGCTGGCAGTTGGAGCGCCTCGCCGGAGGCGGTGTCCGCAACGTGATCGTGATCAACCTCGCGCCGGCGGGCCCGTTGTGGGGAGCGCCCGTCGACGATCCACCGTGGTTCAGCGACGAGTGGTGGAGCCTGTTCGAGGAGACGTGCCGCGCCGCTCGCGATCTCGGCGTCGGCGTGTGGTTCTACGACCAGATCGGCGCCCATGCGGCCAACGTCCCGGGTCGTCTCAGCGCGCTCGATCCGAGCCTGTCGGGCCAAGTCCTCGAACGCAGCGTGGTCGACGCCGAGGGACCGTGCGTCGTCGCCTGCCCCGACGGGGCGACACCGATCGCGGGCGCGGCCATCCCGCTCGACGCCAACGGCGTCGCCTGCGGCGAGGCCGTGCCGGCGCCGCTCGACGATGGGCGGCTGGTCTGGAACGGTCGCGGGAAACGCCACCGGGTGATGCTGGCCTACGCGCGGCCCCAGGGATACGACTACCTCTCGCCTCGTGGCGGCGCGGCGCTGATCGACGCCGTGCACGGCGAGTTCGAACGCCGCCTCCCGCAGTACCTCGGCGATCCGATCCACGGCTCGTGGCAGGACGAGATGCTGCGCTTCGGCACCTGGACCGACGGCTTCGGGGAGGCCTTCTCCCGCCAGCACGGGTACGAGCTGACCGACCACGTCGCCGCGCTGTGGGAAGGATCGGGCGACGACGCCCGCACGGTTCGGACGCACTATCACGCGACCCGCGCCGCACTCGCCGAGTCGTCGTTCTTCCGGCCGTTGCACGAATGGCACCAGCGCCACGGGCTGCTGCACGGCTGCGACCAGCAGCGGCCCGCGCGCGCCGGACACCCGCTGGCGGGGGCCCAGCTCTACGGCGACTACATGCAGACCCACCGATGGATGAGCGCTCCGGGATGCGACCAGGCGGGCGACGGGAAGATCCACAGTTCGCTCGCGCACCTCTACGACCACCCCCGGGCGTCGGTGCTCGCCTTCCACACGAGCGGTTGGGGCGGAACGCTGGAGGAGACGTTCGACTGGCTGCTGCGCTGGGTGCGCGCCGGCATCAACCTCTACGTCCCGCACGCCGTGTACTACGGCACACCGGGCGGCTGGTTCGAATGGGCGGCGCCGTCGACCTGCTGGCGCCAGCCCTACTGGCGGCACTACCCGACCTTCGCCACCGCCGTCGGCCGCCTCTGCGCGGTGCTCGCCCAGGGCGAGCACCGTTGCGACCTGGCGGTCCTCTACCCCACCACCACGATCCACGCCCATCTCGCCGTCGACGCGCCGCTGCGCCAGCTCACCCCGCCCGACGCCGAGCCGCCCCCGCTTCTCCGCCCGGCGCTGGAGGCCCAGGACAGCTACCTGGACCTCGTCGGGCGGATGGACTGGAAGAGCACCGCGGTGGGTGTGCTCGATCGCGACCGTCGCGACTTCGACGTCGTGGACGAGCCCTCCGTCCAGCGAGCGGTGTGCGAGGGCGGCGCGCTGCACGTGGCCGGAGAACGCTACAGCGCCCTCGTCCTGCCGGCCTGCCGCGTCGTCCAGGCGGCCACGGCGTCGGCCTTGGTCGAGTTCGTCCTGGCAGGCGGCACGCTGGTGGCGATCGGCGCGCTGCCGGACGCGACCGCGGAGCACGGAACCGGCGACGGCGCCGTTCGCCGGCTGGCGGATCTCGCGGCCCAGGGACGGATCGCGATCGTCGCGACGCCCGGCGACGTCCCGGGCGCGCTCTCTGCCGTGCCGCGCACGGTGGACGCCCCGGTCCCGACGTTGTTGCGCCGAGTCGGCGAGCGCCACGTGCTCTTCGTCCCGGCTGCGTTCCCGGGCGCCAGCGTGACGCACTACGGCGACGAGATGGAGGCCGCCGACTACGACTTCGATCCGGCCCGCTACGCGAACTCGATGACGATCACCGTTCGAGGGGTGCACGGAGACCCGGAGATGTGGGACCCGTTCACCGGGGAACGCACGCCGCTCGACTCCACGCCGTTGCGTGAGGGGTCGACCGATGTCGGGGTCGAGCTGACGATCCCGTTTCACGGCGCTCCTGCTGCGTTGCTCGTCTGGGGATCGCCCCCACGGCGATGACCGCTCTCAGGTCGCCGCCTCGCCGGAGGACGGCACGCTGTCCAGCAGCGCCCGCGTCGACGTGATCGCGTGCTCTTCGAGAACACTGCGGATCCTGGCGCGGTCTCCGGAGCGGACGGCATCGGCGATCGCCTCGTGCTCGGCGACGATGTTGGCCATCGAGTGGCGCGGGGCCAAGCGCGTGAACTCGGCGCGCAGCCGGGGCATGATCGAGCGCCACAGCTGGAGGATGTTGGGCTGCCCGCACAGCTGGATCGCCAGGTCGTGGAACTCGACGTCCAGGTCGTTGACCGCGGGCAGATCGCCGGCGTCGGCCGCGCTGCGGATCTCGTCGATCAACTCCGCCAGCCCCTCCGTGTAGGCGTCGGGCTGGGCGTGGAGAACCTTGTCGATCGCGTACGCCTCGAGCAGCACACGCATCGGAGCGACCACGTCGAGCAGCTCGTCGGGCGCGAGCCCGAGCACGAACACGCCGCGATTGGGCCGGTGCTCGACCAAACTGTCGGCCTCGAGCTTGCGCAGGGCCTCGCGGATCGGCGCCTGGCTGACGCCGAACTCCGCGCACAGCTCGTCCTGACCGAGGCGATGACCGGGCTGGAGGTCACCGGCGATGATCGCCTGGCGCAAGAGCGCGGTGACGTTCGCGCCGATCGACCGACCGGAGTCGGGGAGGCGCAGCATCCGATTCCGTCGCCCGTCAACCGATGACACCACAGCTTCCCCCTCCCGGATCCCTCGGCAGGGACGGCCTGCCGCGCGATGAGCACGTCGCCTCGCCGTGCATCGTGCCGTGCGAGACGTACGCGTCATCGACTATCGATGAGACTACAACGAACCGGCGCCTCGGCGCGCCGTTCGGTAGACTATCGATAGTTGACAAATGTAAGCGCGACTTGTAGCGTCGCCGCACCTGCTCGCAGCGAGAACGTCGCGGGCGTCCGCTTTCGCACACGCACTGCAGATGGAGGCCCGATGGCTGCCGTGAGCGATCGATATGCAGTCGACCTCGACACCTTGCTGTCGAAGATGACGCTCGCCGAGAAGCTCGGTCAGCTCAACGCTCCGCTGCCAGGTTTCGCGGTGGCGGGCACGGGAGCCCCGACAGGCGTCCCGGGAACCGACGACGAGATCGAAGCCTTCGTCCTCGGCAGCTTCCACCCCTCGCTCGGCCCGGGCTGCGGCTTCTACGGTCTGAGCTACCAGCGCGAGGACGGTCCACGCGCCCAGGCCGAGCTGCACAACGCGTTGCAGGCCACGGCCCGGCGGACCGGACACGCCATCCCGCTGCTCCAGATCGCCGAGGGATGCCACGGCGTCCTGCTGCCGCGCCACACGGTGTTTCCGGAGGGTCTCGCGCTCGGCAGCTCGTGGGACGTGGAGCTGTTCGAACGGGTGTACGCGACCGTCGCTCGGGAAGCGCGTGCGGTGGGTGTGCACATGCTCAGCACGCTGGTGGTCGAGCCGTACCGCGATCCACGGCTCGGTCGCAACTGCGAGGCCTACACCGAGGATCCGTTCCTCCTGTCGTGTCTCACCGCGGCCCTCGTTCACGGCGCCCAAGGCGACGACCTGACAGCGCACGACCGGGCGGCGGCGATCCTGACGTGCTTCCCCGGCCAGAGCGAGGGCGTGTCGGGCCTCGAGCGCGGCGCCCTGGAGGTCTCGGAACGAACGCTGCGCGAGGACTTTTTGCCACCGTGGGAAGCGGGCATCACCCACCACGGCGCACTCGGCGTGATGGCGACGTACGCCAGCGTCGACGGCGACGTCACCCACGGTTCCGAACGGCTGTTGACCGGGCTGCTGCGCGACGAGCTGGGGTTCGAGGGCATCGTGCTCAGCGAGGGCCGCGGCTTCCTGAGCTTGATCTACGAGGCGATCGTCGACGACCAGGCCGACGCCGGAGAGTTGGCGATCAAGGCCGGCGTCGACCTCAACATCACCTACGAGCAGGCGTACCTCGGTCCGCTGGAGGCCAAGGTGCTCGACGGCTCGGTGCCGATGGAGCTCCTCGACCGGGCCGTGCGCCGCGTCCTCGAGGTGAAGCGGCGCCTCGGGCTCTTCGAAGATCCGTTCGTCGACCCCGACCGCGCCGAGGAGGTCGTGAACTGCGAGGACCACGTCGCGCTCGCCCTCGAGGCCGCCCGAGCGGGCATCGTGCTGCTGAAGAACGATGCGGCGACCCTGCCGCTCGATCCCACCACCGCCCGCATCGCGGTCATCGGCCCGAACGCCGACGACCCAGTGAACCAGGTCGGCGAGTACACGATGGCGATGGTCCGGCCCGACCTGGGACCGCCCGTCGTCACCGTCCTGGAGGGCATCCGAGGCCACGTCGCTGCGGGCACGGAGGTCGTCCACGCGCGCGGGTGCGGCGTGCTCGGTGACGACACCAGCGGCTTCGCCGACGCCGTCGCAGCGGCCGCGTCCGCGGACGTCGCGATCGTCGTCGTCGGCGAGCAGGGCGGCTACGCCGATCCGGCCAACCCGCCGAGCGTGGGTGAGCAGAACGACGTCGCCAGCCTCGATCTCACGGGTGTGCAGGAGGACCTCGTGCGCGCCGTCCACGCGACCGGCACCCCCACCGTGGTCGTGCTGGTCAACGGCCGCCCGCTGTCGATCCCGTGGATCGCCGAGAACGTGCCGGCGATCGTCGAGGCCTGGCTTCCGGGCGAGCAGGGCGGCAACGCGGTCGCCGACGTGCTCTTCGGGCAGCACAACCCGAGCGGGAGGTTGCCGGTGACCGTGCCTCGACACGTCGGCCAGCTGCCGGTGTACTACAACCAGCGGCGGGCGAAGCGGCACATGCGCGAGACGGACCTCAGCTTCGGCAAGGACTACGTCGACATGTCGTTCTTCCCGCTCTACGACTTCGGCTACGGCCTCAGCTATTCGAGCTTCGAGTACTCCGACCTCGACGTCCGGACGAACGGCGACGCGGCGGACCCGTCGGTCACCGTGGCGTTCAACGTGACGAACGTCAGCGAGCGCAGCGGAGTCGAGACACCGCAGGTCTACGTGCGCGACGTGCTGGCCTCCCTGGCCCCACGGTGGAAGTCGCTGCGGGCGTTCTCCAAGGTGGCCCTGCAGCCCGGCGAGACCCGCCTCGTGTCGTTCACGCTCGGGCGGTCGGCGTTCGAGATGTACGACCGGGACATGCGCCGAGTCGTCGAGCCGGGAGAGTTCGAGATCCACGTCGGGCGGTCCTGCGCCGACGTCGCGCTCACCGCGCGCATCGACCTGGCATGAGCATCGACGGACTCCCCCACTTCACGCCCCAGGAGCCGTCACCGCCGCTCCAGCTGCTGAGCGAGGACGGCGCCCTGCGCCCCGGCGCGCAGCCACCGCTCTCGGTGGACGACGTCGTCGACGCGCTGCGGCTGATGCTCGTCTCGCGCACGTTCGACGAGAAGGCGCTGAGCCTGCAACGGCAAGGCCGGTTCGGCACGTTCTCCCAGGTGATCGGGCAGGAGGCGAGCGTCGTCGGCAGCGCGATGGCGCTCGACCCTCGCCGAGATTGGGTCGTGCCGCAGTATCGCGAGCTGCCCGCGCTGCTGCGCCAGGGATACCCGCTGGAGCAGTTCATCGCGTACTTCACCGGCAACCCCGCGGGCGGCTGGATCCCTCCCGGTGTCAACATGCTGCCGATCCAGATCTCGCTCGCGGCGCAGCTGCCACAGGCCGTCGGACTCGCCTGGAGCCTGCGTCATCAACGCACCGACGGCGTCGTCGCCGCCTACTTCGGCGACGGCGCGTCCTCCGAAGGAGACTTCCACGAAGCGGCCAACCTCGCCGGCGTCCTCGGCGCCCCGGTCGTGTTCGTGCTGTCGGACAACGGCTGGGCGATCTCCACGCCGCGAGCCCGCCAGACCCGCGCCACCCGGTTCGCGGCGCGCGCCCCGGGCTACGGCTTCCCCGGAGTCGTCGTCGACGGCAACGACCTCTTCGCGGTGTACTCCGCGATGGACTGGGCGGTGCAGCGGGCACGTGCGGGCGAGGGGCCGACGTTGATCGAGTCGATCACCTACCGCGTCGTCGCGCACAACACCGCCGACGACCCGACGCGGTACCAGTCGCCCGACGAAGTGGCCGCGTGGCGGCAACGGGACCCCATCGAGCGGCTCGAGCGCTACCTGACGCAGCAGGGCGAGTACGGTCCCGACCGCGCCGCCGCGTTGCGGTCCGAGGCGCGCGACGCCGTCGACGCCGCCTTCGCCCGCGCCGCGCAGGTGGGCGCGCCGTCGCCCGATCAGGTCTTCGAGCACGTGTTCGCGGCGCCGAGTGCGCGGCTCGAGCGCCAGCGCGCGCTCGCCGAGGAGATGCACGCGACATGACCCAGACCACGATGATCGCGGCGATCCGCGATGCGCTGTTCTCCGAGCTCGAGCGCGACCCACGGGTGATCGTGCTCGGGCAGGACGTCGGCAACCTCGGCGGCGTCTTCCGTGCCACCGAGGGCCTCCAGACCAAGTTCGGCCCGGATCGGGTCGTCGACATGCCGCTGGCCGAAGGGGTGATCGTCGGAGCGTCGGTCGGGCTCGCCGCGGGCGGCCTGGTCCCCGTGGCGGAGCTGCAGTTCCTGGGCTTCGGACACCAAGCGTTCCACCAGATCGGCCAGCAGGTGGCGAGGATGCGATTCCGATCGCGCGGCCGGTTCGGCCTCCCGCTCACGATCCGCGCCCCGTTCGGCGGCGGGGTCCGCACACCCGAGCTCCACGCCGACGCCTTCGAGGCGTTCTACGCACACTGCCCGGGTCTGAAGGTGGTCGCCCCGGCGACGCCGGAGGACGCCAAGGGCCTGTTGACCTCCGCGATCCGCGATCCGGATCCGGTGATGGTGCTCGAGCCGCTGCGCGGGTACCGGCTGATCTCCGGCGAGGTGCCCGACGGCGAGGTGCTCACGCCGATCGGCAAAGGCCGCATCGCCCGCGCCGGGTCGGACGTGACGATCATCGCGTACAGCGCAGCGGTCGCGCTCGCATCGTCCGCCGCCGACATCCTCGCCACCGAGCACGGCATCGACGCCGAGGTGCTCGATCTCCGCACGCTCGTCCCCCTCGACGAGGAGCTGCTCGCCGAATCCGTGCAGCGGACCGGGCGGGCGGTGATCGTCCACGAGGCGCCGCTGACCGGTGGGTTCGGCGGCGAGATCTGCGCGACCGTGCAGGAGCTCTGCTTCTACTCGTTGGAGGCGCCGATCGCCCGCGTCACCGCGCCGGACGCGCCGTATCCCCTCGCGGGTGTCGAAGAGCACTACGTGCCGAGCGAGAGCGCCGTCGTCCACGCGGTGCGCCGGACCGTCGACGCGCGATGACGACGTTCGACTTCCTCGTGCCCGACCTCGGTGAGGGCTTGGCAGAGGTCGAGATCGTCTCGTGGCTCGTGCCGCTCCGATCACCGGTCGTCGCCGACGCCGCGATGGTCGTGGTGCAGACGGACAAGGCGGACGTCGAGGTCCCCTCGCCCGTCGACGGCATCTTGGTGGCCGTCGGGGGCAACGAGGGGGACGTCCTCCGAACGGGCGCGTTGCTGGCCCGCATCGAGACCGCGGCGACCGCGGCCGCGGCCGCGCCGCCGTCCGGTCCCCGACCGAGGCGACCGCTGGCCTCGCCCGCGACCCGGCGCCGCGCGCTCGAGGCCGGCATCGACCTCACCACCGTGACGGGGACAGGACCCAACGGACGCATCACGTCCGACGATCTCGATCGTCACGCTGCGACGCCGGCGCCCACGCCCACCCCGGGCGAGCGAGTCGGCGCGGGACGATCCGACGGACAGGACGAGGAGATCCCGCTCCGCGGCGTGCGCCGGGCGACCGCCCACGCGATGGCGGAGGCGTGGCGGCGGATCCCCCACATCGCCGAGTTCCGCACCATCGACGCCACCGAGCTCCAGCGCGTGCGCACGCTGCTCGACGCGCGCATGCGCGAGGAGCACGGCACACGCCTGACGATCGCGTCGCTCGTGATGTGCGCTGTCGCACGAACACTCCGCCGGCATCCGAACGTCAACGCCACGTTCGACGACGTTCGCGAGGTCGTCACGCGCCATGCCCGCCGGAACATCGGCGTCGCCACGGCGACCGACAGCGGCCTGATCGTGCCGGTGGTGCGACGCGCCGACGAGCTCGGCATCGTCGAGCTCGCGCTCGAGATCGAGCGTCTGGCCTCCGCCGCACGGAGCGCACGGCTCGCGCCGGAGGAGCTGCGCGGCGGCACGTTCACGATCACCAACTTCGGGAGCAACGGCACGCACGCCGGCGTGCCGATCATCCGGCCGCCCGAGGTCGCGATCCTCGGCGTCGGGCGCATCGTCGAGTCCGTGGTCGCCCGCGGCGGCGAACCGGTCGTGGCGCCGACGATGACGGTCACGCTGTCGCTCGACCATCGCGTCAACGACGGCGCGCACGGCGCGGCGTTCCTGAACGATCTGGCGCGAGTGCTCGCCGAGCCCGCCCTGCTGCTGATGGAGGTCTGATGGTCGTCGGAGAGGTGCCGGAGTCGGTCGATCTCGTCGTGGTCGGCGCAGGTCCGGGTGGGTACACGGCGGCGCTGCGGGCGGCATCCCATGGCCGCAGCGTGACGCTCGTCGACGCCAGCGGCAACGACGGCATCGGGGGCGTCTGCCTCAACGTCGGCTGCATTCCGAGCAAGGCGTTGATCGACATCGCCGAGACCGTGCACCGCGTCGATGCCCTCGCCGACGCAGGGGTCGACCACAGCGGCATGCGCGTCGACCTCGGAGCATGGCAGAAGCACAAGTCGCGCATCGTCGACGACCTGAAGGGCGCGGTGCGCCACGAGCTCGAACGCGCCGGCGTCACCGTGCGAGCCGGCTTCGCCCGCATGCACAAGGCCGATCAGCTCGTCGTCCAGGACGCGACGGACGTGACCGTCCGGCCGTCGTTCCTCCACTTCCGTGACGCCATCTGGGCGACCGGATCACGACCCGTGTCGATCGCAGAGCTCCCGTTCGACGGCGACCGGGTCCTCGACTCGACCGGCGCCCTGGCGCTCGACAGCGCGCCGGCCACGATCGCCATCGTGGGGGCCGGCTACATCGGCGTCGAGCTCGGAACCGCGTTCGCCAAGCTCGGCTGCGCGGTCACGATGGTCGAGGCAGCGGAGCGGGTGCTGCCGGCGATGGACCCGGCGATCGGTCGGGCGATCGAACGCCGGTGCGCCCAGCTCGGCATCACCACGTTGACGAAGGCGCAGGCCGTCGGGATCGACGACGATGCGCTGGTCGTCCGGCGCGGCGACGAGACGATCCGGGTCGCCGCCGAGAAGGTGGTGATCGCAGTCGGCCGCCGACCGAACACCGCGGACATCGGGCTCGACGCGATCGGCGTGCAGGTGGACCGCGCCGGCCTGGTGGAGGTCGGACCCGACCGCCGCTTCGCTCCCCACCTGGCGGCGATCGGCGACATCACGAGCGGACCCGCGCTGGCGCACAAGGCGACCGCGGAAGCGATCGTCGCCGCGGATGCGCTGTGCGGCAAGACCCGTGCGTTCGACGTCGCGGCGATCCCCGCCGTGGTGTTCTCGGATCCGGAGGTGGCGGTGGCCGGCCTCGATCCGTCGACCGCACGCGCCGAGGGCCGTGATGTCGACGTCGTCACGAGGCCGGTGCGCGCCTCCGGCCGGGCGGTGATCTCGGGGCAGCAGATCGGTTCGACCACGCTGGTCGCGGATCGGGCCGACGGCGTCGTGCTCGGAGCTGTGCTCGTCGGGCCGCATGCGTCCGAGCAGATCAGCGAAGCGGTCCTGGCGATCGAGCTCGGCGCCACGCTGGAGGACCTGAGTCTGATGGTCCATCCACACCCGACGGTCAGCGAGCTGATCGGCGACGCCGCCCGCTCGCGCCTGGCCGCCGGTCGATCAGGCCGGTCCGGCTGAGCGGGCCGGCTCGGCGCCGAGGAGCACGAAGCCGACGAGCGCGGGCGCATCGCCCGGGTTCGTCCACGCGTGCCGTGTCCCGTTCTGCACCACGACGTCGCCGGTGTGGAGATGACGTCGCTCACCGTCGTCGAGCTCGAGGAGCACCTCGCCGCGAAGGACGATCGCGAGATCGACGGACTGTGAGGCGTGGACACCGGGGTGGCGCTCGTCGAACGTCGTCAGCAGCCCTGGGAACTTCTCCTCCGCTTCACGCAGGTCTGCCTCGCTGAGCGGACCGTCGTGGCCGGCCATGGTCGCCGGCGCGAGGCCGAACACGACGAAGCGAAATCCGTCGACGGGTGGGAAGTGCTGCCGCCACGGCGGCTGCGCCCCGTCGTTGGGCACGCTGACGCGCTCGTCGGCGCCCCACACGTAGTACATGTCGGCGCCGCGCAGGGCTGCGGCCCGCAAGGGCTCCAGCGCCGCGTCGGACACGAAGACGTGTGCGCCGGACGCGTCCTCACCGGTGACGATCCGTCGAATGCTCATCCGTCGCTCCTGTCGGGTCGCGGTCAGGTCGGTTGGTGGTCGGGTCGAGTGGTGGCCTGCGGTTCGAACGCGACCCCAGGGCGCAGGCCGACGGGCACCACGTGGGCGGCGGCCGTGAGGCCGGCGTCGATCGGGATCAGGGCGCCGTTCAGGTACGTCGCGTCGGGCGCCAGCGTCGCCACCGCGATCGAGGCGATCTCCTCGGCCTGCGCGGTGCGTCCGAGTGGGATCTCCGGGAGTTCCCCACCCAGGTGGGCCTCGGCCATCGGCGTGGACACGATCCCCGGCGCGAGGCAGTTGACCCGGACGCCGCGGCGGATCAAGTCGACGGCCCATGCCCTGCTGAGCGCGACGATCGCCCCCTTCGACGCCGTGTACGCATCGCGGCGCGGCATGCCGACGAGCGCAGCGATGCTGGCGAACGTCACCACGCCGCCGCCCGCCTGGAGCAGCGGCGCGAAGGAGCGCATCGTGAGCATGGTCCCCGTCACGTTGACGGCCCAGGTGTTGGTCCACACTTCGAGATCGATCGACGCGTAGCGATCGTCGCCGGTGGGCCAGATGCCTGCGGCGCACACCAGCCCGTGCAGCGGGCGCTCGCCGACGATCTCACCTGCGGAGCGCATGGCCTCGGGATCGGAGACGTCGGCACGGACGACACCGTCCGCATCGGAGATGTCGATGCCGATCACCTCCCAGCCCTGCGCACGAAGGCGTCGCGCGGTCGCCGCGCCGATGCCGGAGCACACGCCGGTGACCACGGCCGTGCGCGCCGTCGCGCTCACTCGGGTCCGTCCATCACGATCACAGCCCGGCCGTTGATCCGGCCGCCCTCGAGGTCGTCGAACGCCGTCAGCGCGTGGGCGAAGTCGTAGCGATAGAGGTTGGCGCCGATGCGGTTCCTCCGCGCGAGCTCGACGAGGTCGCGGAGGTCTTGATAGGTCCCGCTGTTGGGACGCGTGATGCTCACGCCCCATGGCAGGCTCTGCGCCGTCAGCGCCGTCTCGAACGGGAAGACGCCGTCGCCGAGACCGGGCACACGGATCGCTCCGTACTGCGCCACCATCGACGCGCTCATCGCCATCGTCTGCGTGCTGCCCACGAAGTCGAAGACGACGTCGGCGCCGACGCCCGCGGTGACGTCCACCACCTGGGAGACGGCGTCGTCGGCGTCGGCGCGGAGCACGAGATCCGCGCGGTCGCGCACTCCGCTCAACGCCGCATCCTTGACGTCGAGCGCGATCACCCGAGCTGCTGTCAACTCGCGGAGCAGTTCGACGGCGAAGCGCCCGAGACCTCCCACGCCGACGACGACCGCAGTCGATCCGGGCCGGAGCAGATCGCGGGTGGCGTTGATCGAGTGGTACGGGACGAGGCCGGCGTCGGCGAGCACGGCGGCGAGAGCCGGATCCAGGTCGCCCGCCGGAACGACCGCCCGCGCCGGCACGGCGACGAGCTCGGCCATGCCTCCGTTGACGGACACGCCGGGCGTCGGAGAGGCGCCGAGACGCGAGCCCGTCGACCGGCAGGCGTTCTGCCGACCGGCGACGCACATCCGGCAGTGCCCGCACGACCAGATCGGGTGGACGACGACGCGCTCGCCCACCGCGACGCTGGTGACGCCGGCCGACACGGCGACGACGTCTCCCGCGATCTCGTGGCCGAGGATGATGCCGTCGGGGATCAAGCGTTCCCTCGACCCGCGGATGTGGATGTCGGTGTGGCAGACCCCCGCCGCGACGACGCGCACGAGCACGTCGCCCGCCGCCAGGTCCGGCGGCGGCACGTCGGCGCAGATCACGGTGGCCGGCTCGATCAACTGGATCGCCTGCATTCCTCGAAACCCCCTCGCTATGTCACGTCGCCGTCCGAGATCGCCTTCATGGCGAGCTCGCGCATCGCGGCCCGATCGACCTTGCCCGTCGGCGTGACGGACCATCGGTCCTCGCCGACGAACAGGATCCGCTTCGGGATCTTGTACGGCGCCAGCTGTCCCCGGCACGCCGCCACGAGCTGATCGCTGGTCAATCCCGATCCCGGTTCGGCGACGACCACGACGGTCACGGCCTCACCCCAGGTCTCGTGCGGCGTCGCCATGACGGCGGCCCGCCGCACTCCGCTCACCGAGCTGGTGAGGAACTGTTCCAACTCGAAGATCGAGACGTTCTCACCGCCGGACTTGATCATCTCCTTGTACCGGCCGAGGTAGTACAGGTAGCCCTCGGCGTCGAGGTACCCGCGGTCGCCGCTGTGGAAGAAGCCGTCGGCGTCGATGCAGGCGGCGGTCTCCTCCGGGCGCTTGTAGTACTCCGTGAACAGCGCCGGCCCGCGCACGCAGATCTCGCCGATCTCGCCCGGCTCCAACACCTCACCGGCGCCGGGCGCGCTGATGCGGAGCTCACCCGAGTTCGCCCGCCCGTGCGAGGCCAGCATGCGTTGCCGGTCCCGTGCGTCGCGACGCGGGAAGAAGGCCTGCGTTCCCATGTACTCCGTCGAGCCGTAGGCGCTCCCGTGGTGGGAGAACCCCATGTCGACGATCTTGGGGGCTGCGCTCGGGTTCGACGCGGCGAGGGTGTGCTGCACGGAGCTGAGGTCCCACGATCCGAACTCGGGGCAGTCGCGCATCATCGCGAAGTGGGTGTCGAACCCCCAGAAGTGCGTGGCGCGGTTCTCGGCGATCAAGCGCATCGCTTCCGCCGGGTCGAACCAGCGCATCCCCACCATGCACGCGCCGCGCAGCAGCGGCGCGCCGAGCGTCAGGAAGCCGGCGACGTGGTAGCTGGGCGCGCAGTTGACGAAGACCGAGCGCTCGTCGATCTCCAGCCCGTCGGCGACGTGAGCCAGACCGCACAGCACGGCGCGGTGAGAGATCACCGCCGCCTTGGGGAACGACGTCGTGCCCGACGTCAACAGCATCAGCGCCGGATCGCTCGGCGCCGTGGCGACTCCTTCGGTCGCCACCGCATCGACGGCGCCGCCGGCGCGGTCCACGTCGGCGACGAAGCCGGGGAGGTCGCCGTCGAAGCCTTCCGAGCGCAGACCGAGGACCGAGCGCAGCTCCGGCAGCTCGTCGATGCGCACAGCTCCGGCGTGCGCGTCGACGACGGAGGGCAGCGACCTGGCGACCAGCGCGAACAGATCGCCGCCGCGGTGGTGCGACTCGACGACGAGGTGCTGGGCGTCGGTGATCGAGAGCCCCTGCACGATCTCGCGTTCGGTCCACGTGAGGTTCAGCGGCACGACGACGGCGCCGATGTCGAGCAGCGCGAAGAGGACCTCCGCCCAGCGCGGGCCGAGGCCGATCATGGTCGCGACCCGGTCGCCGCGCGAGACGCCGAGGCGACGCAGCGCGTCGCCCGTCGCGCGGACGCCTGCCGCCAGCTCGGCGTACGTCGTGTCGTGCCCGTCCATGCGGATCGCGACGTGGTCGGGCCACGCGAACGACGAGTAGTCGAGCAGCGACTCGATCGTCTTGCCTTGCCACTCTTGGTACATCCGTGCCCCCGGACTGTCAGTGCCGTGGTGAGACGGCGGGCGCCGGCCCCTGCCCGTTGACGCCCGCGCTCGCCGACGTGATGCTGCTGCTGGCTCCTTCCAGGAACACGGAGCGAAGGAGGTCGGGCCGCGCCAACAGGTCGGCGGACCTGCCGTCGAATCGCACTTCGCCCTTCTCCATGAAGTAGGCGTGATGGGCGACGGAGAGCGCGACGTTCACCGACTGCTCCACCAGCACGACCGCCGTGCCGGCGGCATTGATCCGTCGCACCATCTCGAGCAGATCGCCGACCACCTTCGGCGCCAACCCGAGCGACAGCTCGTCGATGAGCAGGAGGCGCGGCCGGACGATGAACGCGGTCGCCAGACCGAGCATCTGCTGCTCGCCACCCGACAGCGTGGATGCAAGCTGTCCGCGCCGTTCGGCGAGCCGAGGGAACGCATCGAAGGCGGCGTCGATCCCCGACTCGATGGCGCGACGGTCGCGCCCGTGCGTGTAGGCGAGGACGCGCAAGTTCTCCGCGACCGTCATCGGCCCGAACACGGCACGGCCACCTGGCACCTGGCTGATGCCGAGGCGCACGCGTCGCTCGGCGTCGATGTAGGTGACGTCGTGTCCACGGAAGCGGACGCTGCCGCGGCTGGGCAGACCGAATCCGGAGACGACCCGCAGGAGGGTGGACTTCCCTGCGCCGTTCGTGCCGAGAAGGGCGATCATCTCGCCCTCTTCGACGGTGAAGTCGACACCGAACAGGACCTGCAGCTGACCGTAGGAGAAGTCCACGCCGCGACAGCTCAACATCGGCAGGCGCGTTCCTTGGCGCGCCAGAGCGGTGATCTCCTCCTCCTCGATCACCTCGTCGATCATCCGATCCAGGTCGGAGTCGACCGAGCGCGCCGCGGAGTGCAGCAGGAACCCCGAACCGATGCCGGGCAACGCGAGCGAGAGGATCGCGCCCGCCGCTCCGAAGCGCCGGTCGATGCCACTGAGCAGCGCCACGCCGGCGACGCCGCCCACCCCGCTCGTGAACAGGCCGGTCAAGGCACCGAGATGGGGGCGCATCTGCGCCGGGACGACGGAGTACATCGGCAGCGTCATCGCCGGGGTCATGACGGTCAAGACGCCCATGCCGGCGCCGAAGAGCACAACCATGAGCACGAAGAAGGGCGCGAACAGCGCGAGCGCGATGCTGACGATGCCGACGCCCATCAACCATCCCGCCAGCCTCAGCAGGCCCGCGGGATCGCGGCGGAAGATCTGCTCGCCCCGGTTGCCGAAGAGGCGCAAGCCGACGATGCCGAAGATCGGCAACGCGGCGAAGAACAGCGACCGTGCCCCCGAGCCCATCCCCCAGCGCTCCTGGAGGAAGAACGCCAGGTACGTCAGGAACGGCGCCAGGAACATGCCGAGCACGGCGAAGGCCGCCAAGGTCCGCCGGATCGTCGGGACCATCCACAGCCTGCGGGCGATCTCGAAGAACCGCAGGCTGACGTCGACGTCGGCGGGCGAGTCGGCCTCGCCGGCGTCCGTGCGCACGAGCGCGCGGATCTTGCCGGTGTCGTGGGCGCCGAAGCCGGGATCGCGCAGCCGCAGAGCGATGACGGCGGCGGTGAAGGCGAGCACGCCGGCGGCGAGGAAGACGCCGCGCCAGGTGAGCGCGAGCACCGCCGTGCAGAGCCCGATCACCGCAGGCCCGGCGATCTCACCGACGTTGTCGAACCCGCGGTAGAAGGACATGATCCGGACGCGCGTGACGGGTGGATAGCTGTCGAGCAGCAGGGGCTGGTGCACGGTCCTGACCGATGCGGTCGCCGCTCCGGCGAGAACCGCCACGGCGAGCAATCCCCAGACCGAGATCACGAACGCGGTCATCGCCGTGAGCACCGCCCAGACGAACGCGGTCGCGACGCTCACCAGGGCGCGCCGTGCCCGTCGCTGGACGATCGCCGCGACCGGCAATGCCGCCATGGTCACGACGAGCGTCTTGACGAGCAGCACCATCGTGTACGCCGGCCGCGAGATGCCGAGCGCGCCGGTGATCTCCGGCCCCATGATCACGATCACGGAGGTGTGCAACTGGTCGACCGCGGCGAGCAGCCCGAGAGCGACGGCCGGGTAGAACGATGCGCCGCTGGCGCGCATCGCCGGGCGCAGCGGTCCTGCGTCCTGCGATCCGGTGACGCCGAGCTCTTCGCGCGCGCTCGCGCGCAGTCGCTCGGCGGCCGCGCGAACCGGATCCTTCTCCTGTGCCATCAGCTCTGCGCTCCCGCGGGGTGCGTCAGCTGCCCGGACCGCTGCAAGGCGATCTGGTCGGCGCCGAGATACGAAGAGATGACGAGCGGATCCTCGCTAATCGTGGCCGGCGGCCCCTCGGCGATCACCCGTCCGGAGTCCATCGCCATCACCCGTGACGACAATCCCATCAGCAGCGGGATGTCGTGCTCGATCACGATCATCGAGCAGGCGAGGTGATCGCGCAGCGTCGTCAGCAGCGAGCCGAGCGCCTCGCTCTCACGCTGCGCGAGGCCCGACGACGGCTCGTCGAGGAGCAGAACGGTGGGTTCGAGCGCCACGACGCAGGCCAGCTCGGCGATGCGGCGGGTGCCGGTGGAGAGCTCCTGGATCTGCTTGTCGCGAAATCGATCGAGGCCCATCAGGGCGACGATCTCTCGTGCCTCGTCCTTCTTGCGACGCTCGAGGCGCTGGCGGCCGAGGACGGACATCATCACCTTCGTCGGCTCCCGGCGCTCGAACGACAGCGCCACAGTCTCCAGGACCGTGAGGGTCGGGAACAGCGCTGCGTCCTGGAACGAGCGGATCAGCCCGAGATGCGCCCGCGCCTCCGGTGGCAGGCGCTCGATGCGCCGCCCGGCGAACTCGATGCGCCCGGCGTCGGGCGTCGTGAACCCGCTCAGCAGCTCGAAGAGAGTGGTCTTGCCGGCGCCGTTGGGCCCCATCAGGCCCAAGATCTCGCCGCTGTCGAGCGACAGGTCCACCTCGTTCACGGCCCGGATGCCGCCGTAGCGCTTGGTCAACCCCTGAGCCCGCAGCACGACGCCGCCGGACTCGGGCCCCGCCTTGGGACGCAACTGCGGCGTGTGCGCGGCGATCTGCCCGGGCGTGTCACCGCTGGTGTCGCGCGACTCGATCGCGACGGGATCGAGGCCGTTGCGTCGCGCCAGCCAGTGGATCAGGCGGCGGCGCGGGCCGCTCAACAGCTGGGCGATGCCGCCGGGGAAGTACAGGATCAGCACCAGCCATCCCAGTGCGGAGGCGGCCGTCCCGGCGTTGTCCAGCGGCCAGATCCGCGGGATGCCGATGACGTAGAACGCGCCCAGCAGCGGCCCGGAGAGGATGCCGATGCCGCCCAGCACGGTCAACGCCACCGTGTTGATGCTCGTGATGACGTCGAAGCTGTCGGCGACGACGAAGGTCAGCATGTGGGCGTAGACCGAACCGGCCAGCCCGGCCAGGACTCCCGCGATCGCGAAGCCCTGGATCTTGACGATCGGCGCCGCCACACCGAACGCGCGGGCGCCGTCCTCGTTGTCTCGAACAGCACGGAGCCGCAGTCCGACCGCGCCCTTCCAGACCCGGCTGGCGAGCCACAGCCCGATGAGGAGCACACCGAGCGTCCAGAAGTAGTAATGCCGGGTCGACGCGAACGAGATCGGTCCGAACTCGGGTCGTCCCGGGCTGAGTCCGTCACCGAACATCCACGGCTCCCGAAACAGCCATCGCTGGGCGGCGAGCGCGAACGACAGCGTCACGACACCGAGCAACAGCCCACGGACCCGCAAGGCGGGCAGCCCGAGCAGCGCCGAGACGATCGCCGTGGCGATGGCGGCGCACGGCAGCGCGACGAGGAAGCCCCAGCCGTCGACATGTCGCGTGACGTGGAGCGAGACCGCGCCGCCGATCCCGGCGAGCGCGAACTGGCCGAGCGACAGCTGACCGGCCAGCCCGGTGATCACGCCCAGCGAGAGACCGAGCAGCGAGAACGCGACGATCGCGCTCCACGTCACCGCCATCGCGCTGGTCGACAGCAGCCCGACCACGATCGCGACGGCGAGCGCGAGCCCTCCGGCGACGCGGGCCAGGTTCCGGATCGCCGGAACGCGCAGGAACGCCTCCGGCAGGGCGCGCCAGGGCTGCACGATGCCCCACTCCTGGCGATCGACGAGGCGGCCGCCGCGCTTGGTCTGGAGCAACAGGGCGCAGGCGATCACACCGAGCAAGACGATCTCCGACACACCGCTCGTCGGGTAGTTGAAGATCAGCACCTGGTCGACGACGCCGAGCGCGATGCCGGCGACCAGAGCGATCGGCAGGCTCGTCATGCGTGCGATGACAGCGGGCGCGAGTGCGCGCAGCAGGATCACAGGTCCCAGCGTCTGCGCGCTGACGAAGCCACGCGTGGGGATGATCAGCACCGTCGTGAAGGCCGCGACGGCGCCGGCCATCGACCACGCCATCGTCGACATCCGCGTCGCCGACACCCCCGCCATGCGTGCCCGGTCGGTGTTCGCCGCGGCGGCCCGCATCGCCAAGCCGAACCGGCTCCGCCGGAGGAAGATCACCAGTCCGGCGACGAGCAGCGGCCCGATGAACAACATCGCCGAGTACGCCTGGGTCACGCGCAGGACGCCGACCTTGAACTCCGGCAGACCCACGGGTTGCGGGAAGATGCTCCCCGACCGCACCTGCGAGTTGATCACGCTCGAGAAGGCGAGCAGGAACTGCGCCACTCCGAGCGTCGCGACCAGCGTCATCAGCTTGGGCGCGTTGCGCAGGCGGCGGACGACGGCGACCTCGGTGATCCCGCCTGCGCCGGCCGACAACGCTGCGCCGGCCGCGAGCGCGATCCAGTACGGGATGCTCCACCGAACGACCAGCAGGCCGCACAGCGCCGCCCCCACCGCCCCGATCTCACCGTGGGCGAAGTTCACCACCTTGCTCGAGCGGTAGACGAGCACCAGGCCGACGGCGAAGATCCCGTACGTCATGCCGGTGATCGCGCCGAGGACGAGCAGTTCGCTGCTGATGTCGATGCCTAGCGCGGTGAACGACACGGAATTCGCTTCCTCTCACGCTCGCGCCTGGGTGGCGTGCGCCGTGCACGCCACCCAGGGCACCGAGCGGGTGTTCAGTCGAACAGTGGACCGGTCTGGTCGGTGTAGGCGAGGCACGTGCACTCCTCGCTCCATGCCAGCAGCGTCGCCTCCGCGGGGCCGTCGTGGCGCCCCGGTCCGAACTCGGTCACGCCGCCGCCGGTCATCACCGATTGGTAGCTGTCTCCCAGCGCAGCAGTTCCCTCTGCCAGACCCGCAGGGCTCAGCTCGGGTGCGTGCTCGAACGCGGCCCGCAAGAAGAAGAGCAGCTCACACACCTGGTCGCCCTCACGTGGCGTCGCCCCGATCTCGGTCATGATCGACTCGCACTCCTCTGCGGCAGCCGACTGCGACTCCGGGTCTCCCGTGTCGAAACCCGGGATCCATCCCGCCGCCATGACGTTCTCGATCTGCTCGTTGGGAGCGCCGAGGGCGGCGAAGGCGAACGGCAGGTTGTCGGACCCGACACCCCACTTGGGGAAGTAGCCCTGATCCTGCGCGGCGTTCATCATGCCGACGGTCGACCACACCGATCCGTGGGTCGCAGACATCAGGACGTGGGTCACTCCAGCCATCTGGAGCTGGAGCACGTAGTTCGGCCACGGTGATTCGAGGTAGTCGGGGTAGACGATCTCGGCCGCGATTTCGATGCCGGCTTCGTCGAGCACCGGCTTCAAGCCGTTCTCGACGCCGGCGCGGATGCCGGGCGTGTCCTCGATCATCAGCCCGACCTTGGCGCCCTCCTCGAAGAACCCGTGGTCGAGCAGGAAGCTGGTCACGGCCTGCTCGCGGTGGTCGGCGATCATCAGCGGAGGCGTGTACCAGTAATCCGACATCGCGTCGAACTGCTCCTGCGACGGCACGGCGACGGTGATCGAGGCGAGGAATGGCGTCTCGCTCTCGCGGGCGCAGTCGAACCACAGCTCGTGTGTCGCCGCGTGGGTGTTCACCATCGCGAAGACCTCGTTGTCCTCGGTCCAGCTGACGCACATCGCCTGCTGCTGACGCTGGCGATCGGCCTTCGCGTTCGACTGGGTGATGTCGTAGAACGCGTAAACGGGCTTGACCTGACGCCCGGCGATGCCGCCCGTCTCGTTGATGTAGTCGATGATCGCGGCTTGCACCTTGTCGATCGGGGTCCCTTCCTCGGTGACCCCTCCGCTCAGCTCGCCGGCGGTCGCGCTCGTGGCGGCGGCATCGCGGGTGCTCAGACCGATGACGATCTCGTCGTCGGTCACTCCCTTGACGCCGTCACCGGCGGGGATCCAGCCGGCCGGCCGAGACGGATCGACCGACGTCGTCGCGCCGGAGTCCGTCGTCTGCTGATCCGTGGCGCCGGTCGTGTCCGGCGTGGCGGCCGACGACGTCGTCGGCGCCGCGGACGGGGCCGCCGTTCCGGCGCCGCCTTCGTCGTCGGATCCGCAGGCGGCTGCCGCCAGCGCAGCGGAGGCGAGCACGGACAGGACGGCCGTCCGGCGTCGGTTGCGGGTTGCGTGAGATGTGAATCGGTTCATGTGTCCCCCTGTGACCGCCGCAGAATATCTCGAATATCGATTCTCGACAAGCCGCGTCATGGGCGACCGTCGAACATCGAGAGCACGATCCTCGTCTCGTCGTCGATCGAGCGGGGCACGACGTAGCCGTCCTCGGAAAGGATCTGGTCGAGGTGGTCACGGACGTCCTCGACCGTGGGCCGGGTGCCTGCGCGAGCGATCCAGCCGGGGCCGACGCCGAGGAACACGCGCGCGAAACGTCCTCCACCGACCGTGAAGATCTCGTGCGTGACCTCGTTGGACTCGGACACGAGGAGCACCGCAAGCGCCGCCACGAGCTCCGGGTCGAACGAGTCGGCGAGATCTCCGTAGAGGTCGGCCGACAGCCGCGAACGCGCCCCTGGCGCGACGACGTTGGAGGTGATGTTGTGCCGGGCGCCCTCGATGGCCAGCACGTTGGAGAGCCCGACGATCCCCATCTTGGCGGCGGCATAGTTGGCCTGGCCGAAGTTGCCGAACAGCCCGGCGACCGAGGACGTGAACAGCAACCGCCCGTAGCCCTGCTCCTTCATCACCCGGAACGCGGGCTGGGTGACGTAGAAGGCGCCGAGGAGATGGACCGTGAGGACGGCGTCGAGCTCCTCCTCGGTGAGCTTGGCGAACGTGCGATCGCGCAGATTGCCGGCGTTGTTGATCACGACGTCGACGCCGCCGAACGCGTCGAGGCAGGTCTGCACGATCGCGGCGCCGCCGTCGTGAGTCGCCACCGAGTCGTAGCTCCCCACCGCCTCCCCTCCCAGCGCGTGGATCTCCGCGACGGTCGCCTCCGCGGCGGACGTCGACGTGCCGCTCCCGTCGATGCGCGCCCCGAGGTCGTTGACCACGACACGCGCGCCGCGCCGTGCCAGCTCGAGCGCGTACGCCCTGCCGAGCCCGCCTCCCGCGCCGGTGACGATCGCGGCACGGCCGCCGAAACGGATCTCGTCCATGTCAGGCCACCTCGGTGGCGCCGGGCGTGCGCAGCGCATCGACGAGATCTCCGCTCCCAGGCGGCTGGCTGACGTGCGGGAACAGCTCCTCGAAGGCGCCGCGCGTGATCCGATGGCGAACGTCCGGCGCCACCGCGTCGAACAGCTCGTGGAGCGTCTCCTGCGTGTGGCCGAACGTTCCCTCGAGATGCGGGTAGTCGCTGCCCCACATCGCGTTGCGGTATCCCATCGCCCACATCGCCGCCGGTCCGGACTCGTCGTGCTGGAAGCTGGCGTACACCTGCCGGTAGAGGATCTCCTTGGGCAGCCGCGACAACTGTGGCCGGACGAACATCCCATGCTGGCGGTAGCCCTCGTTCATCCGGTCGCCGAGGAACGGCACCCAGCTGGCGCCGCCCTCCGAGATCAGCACGCGCAGCTCGGGATGTCGCTCGAGCGCGCCGCCTGCGACCAACTTGTTGGCGACACGCTGGCCGCCGTAGGTCGTCTCCACGTAGTTCAACACCGCACCGCCCGGTCCGCCGAAGATCTCGGCCGTGTCACGACCATCGGTGCCGATGTGGAAGCCCAGCACGATGCCAGCTTCCTCCGCAGTCGCCCACAGCGGCTCCCAGTCGTCCTGATGCCAGTCGGGCATGCCGCTGGGAGCGCCCGTCGGAAGGCTGGCGACCTTCAGACCGAGCTCGGCGGCGCGCACCACTTCCGCGGCCGCGTCCTCGACCCTGAGGAGAGGGATCGTGGCTGCGACCACCAACCGGTCCGGCGCCACCCCCTGGATCTCGGAGACCAGCCATTCGTTCTCGACCCGCGCCGCGTCGCGCACCAGATCCGGGTCCTCGATCAGCGAGGACCAGAGCCCGAGCGACGCGTACACGACCTCTGCCCAGATCCCCTCGTTGGTGATGTCGTCGAGGCGCACGCGAACGTCGCGGGTGCCCGGCGGACGGAAGCTCAGCTCGTACATCGTGAGCCCGTCGGGGCCCTTCTTCCACTCCGTCTTCGGGATCGCACGACGAAAGCTCTTGCCGTCGACGTGGACGATCTCTTCGCGCTCGGACACCCTCTCGCTGCGGGGCATGCGCTCGGCGAGCCGGGACGGGAGGATCTGTCGCCAGAGGTCGTCCGGTTCCACGAAGTGCGAGTCTGCGGAATGGGTCCAGATCACGTCGTCACTCACGCTCGATGCCCCCTGTCTGCCGGATCGCTGCGACCACACGTCAACATCGGGTTCACGGTATCCGCCTGGTGATCGATTGTCGATAGAACTATCGACAATCGACCGGGTCGGTGGTACCGTTGCGCAGTTCCGGCAGGCCGTGGTCGCGAGCCGCGCGGCTCACGACGAAGAGCAGGAGAGACCCGTGAAGCGACTCGAGGGCAGGACCGTGATCGTCGTCGGAGCCGGCGCGCTCGCGGAGGGCTGGAGCAACGGGCGCGCGGCAGCCGCGAGCTACGCCCGCGAGGGCGCGAACGTCGTGTGCGTCGACTTCCACCTCGATCGCGCCGAGCGCACCGCCGCGGTCATCGAGCAGGAAGGCGGAAAGGCCATCGCGCTGCGCGCCGACGCAACCAGCGAATCCGATCTCACGAACGTCGTCGACCACGCCATGTCGACGTTCGGCCGGCTCGACGTGATGCACAACAACGTCGGAGTCGGAGGCTCCACCGGCGCGCCCGACACGGTGCCGCGGGACGAATGGGACCGCGAGATCGCACAGAACCTGACGTCGGCGTACATGGGCATCCGCTGCGCCGTCCCGGCGATGCGCACCTCGGGCGGTGGGTCGATCGTCAACACGTCGTCGCTGCTGGCTGTGCGCCCGCTGCGGCGACCCAACGTCGCCTACTCGACGTCGAAGGCCGCCGTCGAGGCGCTCACCCGCACGTGCGCAGCGGCCTACGGCCGCGACAACATCCGCGTGAACTGCATTCGCATCGGCTTCTCCGAGACCCCGCTGATCCGCGTCGGCCTCGAGTCCCGCCAGCTGTCTGAAGAGCGCATCGAGGCGGAGATGAACAAGAGCCGGGCGATGGTCCCACTGCGCGGTGAGCACACGGATCCGTTCGACGTCGCCGCGGCAGCGGTCTTCCTCGCCTCGGACGAGGCGCGGCACGTCACCGGCGTGGTGTTGAGCGTCGACGGCGGCCTCGCCTGCGCGCCGCTCTGAGCGGCGCCGGCTGTCATCGCGTCGTCGCAGCCTGCGGGCGCGCACGCGCCACGTCCCCGGAACCCGATCTCTCGATCGCGACGGTGTCCGCTCCGAGGTAGGCGGCGACGACCTCCGGGTGGGCGCAGACCTCGTCCGGCGACCCGACGGCGACGACCCGACCTGTGTCCATCGCCATCACACGGTCCGACATGCCCATCAGCAGCGGGACGTCGTGCTCGATGACGATCATCGAGCATCCGAGAACGTCACGCAGCCGGAGCAGCAGCTCACCCAAGGCCTCGCTCTCGCGCTGGGCGATGCCCGACGACGGTTCGTCGAGGAGCAGGACGGCGGGCTGCAACGCGACCAGGCAGGCGAGATCGGCGATGCGCCGTGTGCCCGTCGAGAGCTCGCGGACCTGCCTGTCGCGATAGCGCTCGAGGCCCATGAACCGAACGAGCTCGGCCGCCTGGTCCTGGCGACGCCGCTCGCTGCGGCGGACGCCGGCGCACGACAGCGCGAGGTTGGTCGGGTCGGCCTTCTCGAGCGCGAGAGACACGGTCTCGAGAACGGTCAGCGACGGGAACAACGCCGCGTCTTGGAACGAACGGACGAGCCCGGCCCGAGCCCGGCGGTGGGCGGGCCAGTTCGTGATGTCCTCGCCGAGCAACGTCACACGGCCTGCGTCGTGCTCGGCGAAGCCACCGATCAACTCGAACAGCGACGTCTTCCCGGCGCCGTTGGCGCCGATCAGACCGAGGATCTCGCCGGCGTGCAACGACAGGTCGACCCGGTCGACGGCTCGGATGCCTCCGTAGTTCTTCGTCAGACCGGTGGCGACGAGGACCTCGCCGCTGGGCAGCGGCGCCCGCGTGCGCCGGAGCGACTCGAGGCTCACACCGTGACGCGAGATCGACTCGCCCGCTACGTCCGGCGCTCGATCGGCGGGCCGATCCTCGAGCCCGGCCCGCCGCGACAACCACGAGATGAGGACCTGGCGAGGCATCGCGACGAGCTGCGCCACTCCGCCGGGGAAGTACAGGATGAGCACCAGCCACCCGAGAGCGCTCGCGGCGAGACCGGCGTTGTCGAGCGGGACGAGCTCGGGAACTCCGACGATGTACAACGCCCCGAGCAACGGGCCGCAGAGCAGCCCGGCGCCGCCGAGCACGGTCAGCGCCACGACCTTGATGCTGGTGTTCACGTCGAACGTCTGCGCCGAGATCCGTGAGAGGAGGTGCCCGTACACGGCCCCTCCGACACCGGCGAGCGCGCCGGAGACGGCGAATCCCTGGAGCTTGACGCGCGTCGGCGAGATTCCGAAGGCCCGCGCCGCGTCCTCGTTGTCACGCGTCGCCCGCAGGCGGAGCCCGAGGGCGCCGCGCCACACGTTGCGAGCGAACCAGAACGCGATCAGCAGCGCGACGACGGCCCACACGAAGTATTCGCGGGTGGTGCGGAAGTCGACCGAGCCCAGCGTCGGTCGCCCGGGGTTGGCTCCCGAGCCCAACGCCCAGCTCTGCCCGAGGAGCCACCGCTGCGCGGCGAGCGCGAACGAGAGCGTCAGGACCCCGAGCATCAGCCCGCGGACGCGCAGAGCGGGCAAGCCCAGGACCCCCGCCGCGAGCGCGGTGCCGACGGCCGCGGCGAGGAGGCCGAGGACGTAGTTGCCGGTTCCATCGACGGTCAGGTACGACAGGACGGCGCCCACACCGGCGAGCGCGAAGTGCCCGAGCGAGAGCTGGCCACCGAGACCGGTGACGATGCCGACGGACAGCCCGATCATCGACATCGCGACGATCGCGACGAGCGTCACCGCAGTCGCGTTGCTACAGAGGTAGCCGACGATCGCCGCTGCGACCAGCGCGATCACGCCGGTGATCGCGCCGAGGTTGCGAATCGCCCACACCGAGCGCTGCCGCTCGTCGAGCGCCGGCCACGGCTGGAGACGGGCCCAGTCCTGCCGCTCCTCGCGCCGGCCCGCGCGTGCCCGCTGGAAGAGGAGCGCTCCGGCGATGATCCCGAGCAGCACGACCTCGGAGACCCCGCTGGCCGGATAGTTGAAGATCAGCGTCTGGTCGACGACGCCGAGCACGACACCGGCGAGGAGAGCGACGGGCAAGCTCGTCATCCGCGCGATCACGCACGCGGCGAGCGCCCGCAACAGCAGCGAGGGTCCGAGGATGTCCGCCGAAGTGAAACCCCTCGTCGGCAGCAGCAAGGCGACCGTGAAGGCGCTCAGCGCGCCGGCCAGCGCCCAGGCGAGCGTCGACATCCGTGCGGCCGAGATGCCGAGCAGCCGTGCGCGCTCGGGGTTGGCCGCCGCTGCCTGGAGCGCGAGGCCGACACGGCTGCGACGGAGAAACACGACCAGACCGACGACGACGACCGGCGCGAGGAGCAGCATGCCGCTGTACGCCTGGGTGACGAGGGCGGTCCCGACGGTGAACTCCGGAAGCCCGGGCGGCTTCGGATACTTGTTCGTCGCCCGCGCCTCGGCGTTGACGAGCAACGAGCACGCGGAGAGCAGCTCGCCGACGCCGAGCGTCGCCACGACGCTCATCAGCGTCGGCGCCTTGCGGAGCCGGCGCACCACCACCAGCTCGGTCGCCGCGCCGGTGAGAGCAGAGATCACGAGGCCTGCGGCGAGCGCGAGGTAGTACGGAAAACCCCACCGCACGACGAGAACGCCGCACACCGCGGCGCCGAACGCTCCGATCTCGCCGTGCGCGAAGTTGACGATCTTGCTCGACCGATAGACGAGCACCAGGCCGACGGCGAGGATGCCGAGCGTCATGCCGCTGATCGCACCGAGCGTCAGCTGACCGGAGGTGACCTCGATCCCCAACGCCTCCACGCCGATCACGCCGGAACCGCCTCGGCGGCGGCCGGGCGCGGCGTCACGACGATCTTCAGATGGTCGTCGGGGCGTGCCATCAGCGCGAGGATCCCGTCGTCGAGAGTGCGGTCGAGCGCGACGCGCCTCGTGATCAACGCTCCGGCGTCCACCGAGCCGTCGGCAACGAAGCGCGACGCGGCGACGAAGTCCTCCATCACGTAGGAGAGAGAGCCCAGGACCTCGAGCTCGCGGGCGACGGCGCCGAGCGCGTCGAGCTCGACGGGGTGCGCGTGCAAGGCGACGATGACGACCCGGCCACCGCGGCCGGCGCAGGCCACCGAGGTGGCGAAGCCGCCGGCGCTGCCGGAGCAGTCCACGACGACGTCGCCCTCGACCGCGCCGGCGTCGTCCGGTGTGACCACGTCGGCGCCGAGCCGCCGTCCGACGGCCCGTCTCGAGGCCAGTGGCTCGACGAGGCAGACGCCCTCGAGACCGAGGGCGTGCGCAGCCTGCACGGTGAGCAGCCCGATGGCGCCCCCGCCGACCACCACCAGCCGATCCCCGCGCCGAGCTCGTCCCCGGCGCAGACCAGCGAGGGTGACGGCGAGCGGTTCGAGCAGCGCGCCCGCCTCGGGCGAGACGTGGTCGGGCAACCTCACCGCCCGGGAGGCGCCGACGTTGCACAACTCGGCGAGCCCGCCGTCGCCGGCGAGTCCGAGCGAGCCGAGCTGCGGGCACAGGTTCTCGCGCCCCGACGTGCACCACCCGCACCGGCCGCAGGAGATGTCCGGCGCGACCGCGACGAGGTCACCGACCTGCGGCGTCCGTACAGCGCGACCGGCGCGGACGACGCGTCCAGCGAACTCGTGCCCGAGCGTGAGCGGCGCCGAGCGCCCTGTCAGCGGATGCGGCTCGGCTGCGACGAACAGCGGGCCGCTGCGGTACTCCTCGACGTCCGTGCCGCAGATGCCGCACGCGAGCACCTCGATCTGGACCTCGTCGTCGGAGGGAGGCGGTGGCGCCTCGATCTGCTCCACGCGCACGTCATGCTGAGCGTGCCATCGGACTGCCTTCACGACGCCCTCTCCGCGATCGATCTCATGACACGTCGACGTCTCGTCCTGCCGGGGCCCGGGCCTCAGCCGCCGAGCTCGCTCCCCACGATGCTGACGAAGCAGACGCACTCCCCCGGCGCTCCCCCGAGGTTGTGCGTCAGCGCCAACCGCTTGCCGTTGTCGATCTGGCGTTCGCCCGCTTGGCCGCGGAGCTGCAACCAGCATTCGTACAACATGCGCAACCCGCTGGCGCCGATCGGATGGCCGAAGCTCTTCAGCCCACCGTCAGGGTTGACAGGAAGGTCGCCGTCGAGGTCGAACGTTCCGGCGAGCACCTCCTTCCACGCCCGGCCGCGCTCGGCGAAGCCCAAGTCCTCCATGAGGACCAGCTCCGTGGGAGTGAAGCAGTCGTGGACCTCGGCCATCGCCAGCTCGGCGCGTGGCGACGTGACACCCGCTTGGCGATACGCGTCCTGGGCGGCTCGCACCACCTCGACGAACGTCGTGTAGTCGTACGACGGATCGATCGGTCCTTGGGCCGGACCGGCGACGAACGACAAGGCCTTCACGTAGATCGGAGAGTCGGTGTACTTCAACGCGTCTTCCGCACGCACGATGACCGCCGCCGCGGATCCGTCGGAAACGCCGGAGCAGTCGTAGATCCCGAGGGGTCCGGCGACCAGCGGCGATGCGCAGATCACCTCCTTGGCGACCTCCTTGCGGAACTGGGCGAGCGGGTTCAGCGCACCGTTGCGATGGTTCTTCCATGCGATCCGGGTCAGAACGTCCTTCATCACCGCGTCGTCGAGGCCGAACTTCTTCGCGTACGCCGGCGCGAGCAAAGAGAACATCGCGGGAGCGGTCAACGTCGCCATCGTCCCGTCGTTCGGGGGCGCGGTGCCCGTCAGGCCGGAGTAGCCGGAGTCCTTGAGCTTCTCGACACCGATCGCCATCGCGACGTCGAACGCCCCGGACGCGACGCCGTAGCAGGCGTTGCGAAACGCCTCCGACCCGGTGGCGCAGAAGTTCTCCACCCGCGTGACGGGCTTGTAGTCGATGCGCAACGGTCGAGCGAGCGTGAGGCCCGAGTATCCGGCCCCCATCGTCCCCAACCAGAAGGCGTCGACGTCGGACAGCTCGATCCCCGCCGCGCCGAGCGCGAGCCTGGAGGAATCGACCAGCATCTCGTCGCTGCCCTTGTCCCAGTGCTCACCGAACGGCGTGCACCCCATGCCGACGATCGCGACGCGATCGCAGATCCCGTTCGACGCCATTACCCCTCGCTCCCCTCGGACGTCCGGCGCGGACGCGCCTTCCAGAAGTAGTTGTGCACCCCGTCCGCCGTGAACAGACGGCGGAACGTCATCTCGACACGGTCACCGATCGCGACCTCGTCCGGGTCGACGTCGGTCAACTCACACTGGAACCGCCCGCCGCCGTCGAAGTCGATCACGACGGCGACGACCGGCGGGTTGAGCGAGTAGGCGAGCCGATCGATGGTGAACGTCACCACCGTGGCAGGCACGTCGGCGAGCGCCTCCGGCGACATCTCGTCCACCGACCCACATCCGAAGCACACTCGCCCGGGTGGCATGTGCCGCGTGCCGCAGCGCGTGCAACGGCTTCCGACGAACGCCATCTTCCATCGATCGCTGCGGAACGACGGCGGAGCGGACGGCCGGTCGGGATCGGGGCGTCGCGGTGGCTCGCGGCGCATGATGCCGCGCCACGTCATGAACGCCGCGTAGCTCACCGGCATCACTCCCGCCTCGATCTGCTCGCGCACCGTCCGGCGTTCACGCCGGTAGTCGCTCAGGGCCTCCGTCGCGCGCAGGACGAGGACGTCGACGCCGTCCGCGAGCGTCACCAGCATGATCAGCTCGCCAGGCTGCGCTCGATCCAGCACGTCCGCCAGGAGGATTCCGGGCTGTGCACAACCCGTGTTGCCGATGATCGACGAGAGGTCGTCGGCCACCACAGCCGGCGACGACGAGCGCAGGGCGCCGCCGACGCGCCGAGCGGCGCGGGCGTGCAGGCTGGAGACGATGATGTGGTCGAGGTCGCCTTCGGTCACGCCGGCCTGCTTGCAGGCATCTGCGATCACCGGCTCGGCCATCGACGAATACACCGTCTCGCCGAACCGTTCCTCCCATGCGCGCGACCCGACATCGGCCGGAAGGCGCCACCGATCGACGAACTCCTCGGTTCCCGACGCCGCGCCGACGAACTCGGCGATCACTCGGTCACGCCCGAACGTGAACGCGGCTGCGCCGTCGCCGCCGTTCATCTCGTCGGCGCTGCCCGGCTGCCCCGTCCGCACCTCCGCCATCACGGCCAGCAGGTTGCGCCCAGCGGCGGCGGCGTCCAAGCCCGCACGCACGGCGCCGATCCCGGATCGCATCGAACCGACCATGTCGTACGCCGGGGTCGAGAAGTCCAAGTCCAGCGCCGCATGGACGGCGGTCGCGTTCGTCTTGTCGAGGTACGCGGGCGCCGTCGTCGCGAACAGCACGCCGTCGGGTCGGGCGCCGCCGGCGAGAACCCCACGCGCGGCCTCCACGGCCAACGACGTCGTGTCCTCGTCGAACGACGCGACCGAGCGCGTTCCCTTTCCCACCGCGCCGCCGAGCGCCGACGCGATCGACGAACGTTCGAGCCGACCGGCTGGAACATACGTCGAGTACCCGGTCACACCCCACATGGTGAACCTCCCTTTCGCCCCATGAGACATACTATCGATAGTCGAGAACTTGCGCCAGCGGCGAAGGAGGCCACCATGATCGATCCCGAGGTCGTCGCCTTGACGACGGAGGCGTTCGAGGGTGAGCTCTTCGGCGAAGCGCTCTTCGCGTCGCTGCGTGATCGCGCCAAGGCCCCAGGCGTCGCCGAGCAGTTCGAGCTCCTCCGGCGGTTGGAGGCCCAGACGGCAGCGCGATTGCGGACGTTGGCCGGCCAGCTCGGTGTCGACGTCAGCACGACCGGGACCGCAGCGGAGCAAGGCCGTGCGGCGGGTGACGCGCTCGACGGCACGCTGTCGCCCGACGTCCTCGAGCGGCTGCTGGAGTCGATCCCTGCGGTCGTCGATCGTTACCGGCGACTGGCCGAGATCCTTCCCGCCGACCACCGAGCGACGATGGACGCCGTCATCGCTCACGAAGAAGCCCTCGCCGCGTACGCCAGGGCGTCGCTCGACGGCGATCACGACCCCACCGTCGCGGCACGCGCGCTCCTCCACGACTGACCGCGCACCACTCACCCACACCTGATCGACGAACGACGAACGACGAACGACGAACGACGCAAGGAAGGCTCGACAGTGACCAGCACGACACCGATCTCCCGTGATCTCGACCAGTTGGTGGCGGAGATGACGCTCGACGAGAAGCTCGGCCAACTCAACGTCCCGATCCCGCGCCTCAACCTCCCGGCGGTGCCCGGCGCCGACCTGCGAGAGGCGGCGCCCGCGACCCTGGAGGAGATGAGCTCCTACGCCGCCGGGTCGTTCGCCGACGGCATCGGTCCGGGCGGTGGGTTCTACCTCCTTCCCCTCGCCGGCGCCGACGCCAGAGCCCAGGCCGAGATCGTGAACACGCTTCAGGCGACGGCCGCTGCGACGGGGCACGGCATCCCCATGCTGATGATCGCCGAAGGGTGCCATGGTGTGATCGGCGCGGGACACACCATCTTCCCCGAAGGCTTGGCGCTCGGCAGCTCGTGGAACCCTGCGCTGATCGAGGACGTCTACGCGAGCGTGGCGCGCGAAGCGCGCGCGGTCGGGGTGCACATGTTGTCGACGTTGGTGGTCGAGCCCAACCGCGATCCGCGGCTGGGCAGGAACTGCGAGGGATACAGCGAGGACCCGTACCTGCTCTCGCGCATCACGGAGGCGATCGTGAAAGGCGCGCAAGGCCCCGACGTCAGCGCGCCCGACCGCGCCGTGGCGATCCTCACCTGCTTCCCGGGTCAGTCCGAGCCGGTGAGCGGATTGGAGCGCGGCGCGATGGAGCTGTCGGAGCGGACGCTGCGGGAGGTGTTCCTCCCGTCCTGGCAGGCCGGCATCTCCGGCCAAGGGGCCCTCGGCGTCATGGCCACGTATCCGGCGATCGACGGCATCCCGTGCCACGCGTCGGCGTGGCTGCTCACGACCGTCCTGCGCGACGAGCTCGGCTTCGACGGCATCGTCGTCAGCGAGGGAAGCGGCATCGAGACGCTCGTCTACGAATCCGTCGCCTCCGATCAGAGCGAGGCGGGTGTCATGGCGCTCGAGGCGGGCGTGGACGTGGGCATCTCGTGGGAGCCGGCGTTCGCCCGCCTCCTGCGGCGCAACGTCGAGGACGGTCGGGCGCCGATGGAGCTGATCGACCGCGCGGTGCGCCGCGTGCTCGAGGTGAAGCAACGCCTCGGCCTCTTCGAGAACGCGCAGGTCGACGTCGATCGGGCGGTGGCAACGGTGCACTCGCGCCAGCACGTCGAGCTCGCCCGGCAGGCCGCCCGCGAGGGCATCGTGCTGTTGAAGAACGACGGCGACCTCCTGCCGCTCTCGCCACGACTCGGAACGATCGCCGTGATCGGCCCGAACGCGGACGCCGCGAACAACCAGCTCGGCGACTACACGATGGCGATGATCGAGACCGACCGGCCCGTGCCGGACGTCGTCACCGTCCTCGACGGGATCCGGGCCGCGGCCCCTGGCAGCGAGGTGCGTTACGCCAAGGGGTGCGACGTGATCGGCGACGACACCACCGGCTTCGCCGACGCCGTGCGGGCGGCCACCGGGGCGGACGTGGCGATCGTCGTGGTCGGCGAGCAGCAGGGCAGCTGGATCGACGCGGAGCACCCCACGACGGTCGGCGAGCTGTGCGACGTCGCCAGCTTGGACCTCACCGGCGTGCAGGACGAGTTGGTCAAGGCGGTCGTCGCGACGGGAACGCCGACGGTCGTCGTCCTCGTCAACGGTCGTCCGCTGTCGACGTGCTGGATCGCGGAGCACGTCCCGGCGGTGGTGGAAGCATGGTTGCCGGGCGAGCAAGGCGGCCACGCGGTGGCCGACGTGGTGTTCGGCGCCGTCAACCCGTCGGGCCGGCTGCCGATCTCGGTGCCGCGCCACTCCGGACAGCTGCCGATCTACTACAACCAGCGATGGGCCCGCTGGCACATCCGCAACGGAGGCATGGGCTTCGTGCGCGGCTACGTCGACATGCCGGCCACCCCGCTCTACCCGTTCGGCTTCGGACTGAGCTACACCCGGTGGGAGTACGCGAACGTGACGGTCTCCCCGACGGTCGGCGGCGAGGACGCGACGTTCTCCGTCGCCGTCGACGTCACCAACGTCGGCACGCGGGCCGGCGCGGAGACCGTCCAGCTCTACGTGCGCGACGTCAAGGCGTCGGTCGCGCCCCGCGTCAAGGAGCTGCGCGGGTTCACCCGGGTCGAGTTGCAGCCGGGAGAGACGACGACCGTGACGTTCGAGCTCGATCGCCGACACCTGTCGATGCTGGACGCCGACATGCGCTGGGTCGTCGAGCCCGGCGTGTTCGAGGCGCAGGTCGGCAGCTCGTCGGACGACATCCACGGGACGGCGCGCTTCGAGGTGGCGCCGGCGTAGGCGCGATCAGGCGGAGATCGCGCCTTTCACGCTGACGCCGCCGTCGATGACCAGGGCCTGTCCCGTGATGAACCCCGCCTCCTGCTCGCAGGACAGGAACAGCGCGGCACGAGCGACGTCGTCGGGCGTGCCGAGGCGCTTGAGCATCTGCCGGTCCAAGACGGTCTGACGGTCCGCGTCGGTCCCGGGCTGGTGGGTGTCTCGCTCGTCGGCGTGCGGCACGAAGCCGACGACGAGGCTGTTGACCCGAACCTGGCACACGCCGTACTCGGCAGCGAGAGATCGCGTCAGGCTCAAGATCGCCCCCTTCGCCGCCGTATAGGCATGCATGCTCGGGTAGCCCGCCAGCGCGGTGATCGACGAGATGTTCAGCACGGAGCTCGGTCGCCCGCCGTCGAGCATCCGTCGCAGCGCATGCTGTGTCACGGCCATGACGGCACGAAGGTTCACTCGAAGCGAGTCGTCGGCGACGTCCATCGACATGTCGTGCAGCGGTCGTTCGCTCCCGCGCCGCAGCTCGTCCACGGCCGCAGCATTGTTCACGAGGATGTCGAGTCCGCCAAAGCGATCCGCGGCGCGCGAGACCAGCAGCTCGGCCGACGCGGCGTCGGCAAGATCGGCCTGGGTGAACCACGCCTCGCCGCCCGCGTCCCGGATCGCGGTCACGACGCGCTCCCCGGCGACGGCGTCACGTCCGGTGACGCACACCTGTGCACCTGCCGCCGCGAACGTCGCGGCGATGGCCGTCCCGATCCCGTGCGTCGAACCGGTGACCAGGGCGCTGCGGCCCTGCAAGCGTCCGTGGATCAGAACTCTCCCTTGACGAAGTCCGACGTCACGTTCCAGCACTTGCAGTCGAACTTCCATTCGACCGTGCGGACGTAGTCGGCTCCGTCGAGCTTGCCGGGCCCGAACGATCCACCACCGGTGAACGGCAGGTCGACCTCACCGATGTTCGCGATCTCCTCTTGCAGCGAGTCACGAGTCAAGCCGTCGCCGGCAGCATTGCCGGCGGTCTCGAATCGCTGGACGATGCTGCAGATCATCTGGACCATGAACCGGCGGTCGTCTTGCGCACGACCGATCGTCTCGCCGGTTCGCGACTCGAAGGTCTCCCTGCAGGCACGATCGGCGGGAGCCTCCTCCCAGTCCGGCAGCCGCCATTCGGGGCCGCGCTTCATCGTGATGCCGATCGCGCCGTCGAACGTCTCCGGCATGCTCTGTGTCGTCAGATCCTCGGTGGTGCCCCCAAGGTCCGACACGGCGTA
>CAZGUH010000004.1:80898-109911 GCA_964529005.1 uncultured Ilumatobacteraceae bacterium
TCGCCGTCGTCGTCCCCACACGCCACGCCGACGACGGCGAGCACCGCGGCCGCGCCCAGCGCCGACAGTCGCCGAGCGGCGCGGCGCGTTTCCGAGTCAGTCCGACGGGTGAAGCGATCGGTCGTCGCCGGCATCGTCATGGCAAGAGCCCCCTTATCACAGCCGTCCACCGAACTCTAAGGTACTTATCGATTCTAGACAAACTATTTTTACGTTGTACGGTCACAGTCCTGCCGTGGCCGGGCCGCTCCGCTGGATCGCTCGCTCGTCCGTGCCGAGGTACGACGCGATCACGGCCGGATCGGCGCGCACCGCTTCGGGTGCGCCGTGGGCGATGACCTGGCCCGAGGAGAGGCAATAGACGCGGTCCGAGATCGACATCACCAGCGGCATGTCGTGCTCGATGATGACGAGCGACGCGTCCAGTTCACGCTGGATGCGCTGGAGCAGCGGTCCGAACGCCTCGGTCTCGCGCTGGGCGACGCCCGCGGTCGGCTCGTCGAGGAGCATCAGCCGTGGCGCCTGGGCGACGAGGCATGTCAGCTCGACGATGCGACGTGTGCCGGTGGAGAGATCGGCGACGTAGTGGTCGGCGTAGCGGCCGAGGCCCATGAAGCTGATGTACTCCTCCGCCAGGAGCGCCTTCGTGCGTTCGACGCGGCGCGAGCGCGGTGATCCGACGATGACCGACGCCAGATGGCTCCGCTCGGACGTCTCCAGCGCGACTTGCACCGTCTCCCTGACGCTCAGATCGGGGAACAGGCGAGCACTCTGGAACAGCCGGCCGACGCCGAGGAGCGCCCGCTCGTGCACGGCCTTCGTCGTCGCGTCGACGCCGAGAATCTCGATGCGGCCATGGGTCGGCCGGACGAGCCCGGACACGACGTTCATCAACGTCGACTTGCCCGCCCCGTTCGTGCCGATCAGACCGATCGTCTCACCGTGACGCACCTCGATCGACACACCGTCGAGCGCGACGACGCCGCCGAACCGGACCGCCACGTCGATCGTGCGCAGCGCGAGCTGCCCGCTCGCTACCGGGGCGTCGGCGCGCGATCGCGCGCTCAACGTCCGCGGTCTGACCGGCGTCGCGCCCCGGTCGCCTGCGAAGCGAGCTGCGAGGACATCGCGGCCCCGGTTGACGATCTGGACGAGCCCGCCGGGGAAGTACATCAGCAGCACGAGCAAGCCCAAGCCACTGGTCGCCAACGTCACCGTGGTGCTGGAGCCGAAGATCGCCGGGAGCCCGACGACGTAGACGGCGCCGAGGATCGCGCCGAGGATCGATCCCATGCCACCGATCACGGCCATCGCGATCACGTTCAGCGACGTCGTGGGAACGAAGCGCTCGTAGGAGAACTGCACGTACAGGCCGCCGAGCAGGCCGCCGGACAGGGACGCGATGGCGCCGGAGAGCCCGAACGCCATCAGCTTCGTGCGCGCCGCTCCGAGGCCGAAGGACGACGCGGCTGCCTCGTTCTCGCGGACGGCGATGATCGACCTGCCGATGCCGCTCTTGCGCAGGCGTCGAAGCGCGACGACGACCACGAGGAAGATGACGAGCACGAAGTAGTAGAACGATCGCTGCGGAGCAAGTTCGATGCCGAGGATGGAGGCTCGCGGTAGGAACGCTCTGGTCGTGCCGCCGAGGACCCACGCGCGGCTGAAGAAGTACGTGCTGCAGGCGACGGCGAAGGCCAGGGTCGCGATCGCGAGCAAGACGCCGCGGACGCGCAGGGCGGGAAAGCCGATCACCAGCGCGGCGATCGCGCCGAGAACCGTCGCCGCGGCGAGCGCGCCGAGGTACGGCACGCCCTCGGAGACGAGCCGCGCGGTGAACAGGGCGCCGAGTCCGACGAACGCGAACTGACCCAACGAGAGCTGCCCGCCCCAGCCGGTCAACACCGTGACGGACAACGCCACCATCGCGTAGACGATGACTTGGCTGAACAGCAGGATGTCCCCTGACGACCCGAACAGCAGCGGCAGAACCACCACGAACGCCGCGACGACCGCCCCGACCGCCGCCTTGAGAGCCCGGCGCAGCTCCGGGGCTTCGGCGCGAGCGCCCGATCTCGGGCTTCGAGGCGTCAGCGCGAGGCCTTCGGAACCCGGCTCGACGCTGCGTCGCAGGTTGGGCGCGAAGAGCAACAGGAGCAGGATCCCGCCGAACAGCATGGCATCGATGATGCTCGGACTGTCGACGTTGAAGAACGTCACAGCTTCGATGATCCCGATCGCGATGCCGGCGACGACCGTCCGCGGGATCGAGACCAATCCCCCGACGAGGGCAGCGGCGAGTGCTCTGACCAACAGGTTCGGGCCCAGCAGGTCGCCGGTGGTGAGCGACGTGCCCGATCGCAACGGGATCACCAAGATCGCGCTCAACGCCGAGAGCACGCCGGCGATCGCCCAGACCGTCGTGGAGATGCGCTTGGGGCTGATGCCCGACAGCGTCGCCGCGTCCCTGTTGTCCGCTCCGGCGCGCACCGCCAGCCCGAGGGGCGTGCGCGTCAGGAAGATCGTCAAGCCGACGACGGCCGCGGGGATGAAGGCGAGCGTCATGAAGTGCTCGCTGCGCAGGATCAGGTCGCCGAGCTCGACGCGCCTGTCGAGCGGGGACGGGTAGGGCGCCGAACGTCGGGGCTTCGGCAGGAGCAGCTCGAGCAGCAGCAGGAGCTGGGCCACCCCGATCGTCGCGATCAGGACGGTCACCCGAGGCGCGCTGAACAGCCGGCGGACCACCGCCAACTCCACGAGCGTGCCCACCCCGGCGCCGATGAGGATCGCGAAGGCGAAGGCGACGAAGTAGTTCCAGCCGTGGTCGAGGACCAGGCGGCTGAGGATCAGCGCCGCGATCGCCCCGATCTGCCCCTGCGCGAGGTTGATCACGTGGGCGCTGCGGAAGATCAAGACGATGCCCGCTGCGAGCAACGAGTAGGTCAAGCCCGTCACGGCCCCGACGACGACGATCTCGATGGTGATGTTCATCCGCTCTCGCCAGCCGTGCTGAAGAAGACCGCGCGAACGAGGTCGCCGCGCTCGGCGAGCTCCGCCGCCGGCCCCTCGAAGCGCACGCTCCCCTTCTCCATGAACAGCGCACGATCGGCCAAGGACAGTGCGATGTTGACCGATTGCTCCACGATGATCATCGTCATCCCCTCGTCCTTCAGCCGATCGATCACCTTGAAAAGGTCTTGCACGACGACGGGCGCGAGGCCGAGCGACAGCTCGTCGATGATCAGCAACTTCGGCTCGAGGAGCAGGGCTCGGGCGAGGGTCAGCATCTGCTGCTGGCCACCCGACAGCACGCCCGCCGGCGCGTCGAATCGATCGCCGAGCTGGGGGAACATCTCCACCACGTGGTCGATCCGGGCGCGGGCCTTGCTCGGATCGGCAGCGAGCGTGTGTGCGCCGACCAGCAGGTTCTCGCGCACGGTCATCGACGGGAACACCCCCTTGCCGCCGGACGCCTGGGCGATGCCGAGCTTCACGCGACGGGTCGGCTCGGCGAACGTGATCGCGCTGCCGTCGACGCGCACCATCCCGCGGTCCGGCATGCCGAGCCCGGAGATGACCCGGGCCACGGTCGACTTGCCCGCCCCGTTCGTTCCCAGCAGCGCGACGACCTCGCCCGGCTGCACCGTGAACGACACGTCGAACAGGACCTGTACCGGGCCGTAGGAGAAGTCGACGTGATGGAGCTCGAGCCGCGGTGGCGTACGCGTCGTGCGGCGAGCAGCGGCCTGCGCTTGCTCCTCGCGCAGGTCGGCGACGGTCATGGCGATGTCCTGGCGGACGAACCGCGCGCCGTAGATGATCAGCCCTCCGCCGGCGAGCGCGGCGACCGGCATGACGATCGCCACCGCCGCCTGCTCGTTGAGAGCAGACGAGATGCCGGCCGCGATCACGGCGCCGCCCACGCCGCCGACCAAGGTCAGGTAGAGCCCGACGGTCGCGAAGCCGACGGACCTGTACCGGTACGGGGTGACCGAGGCGATGACCGCATCCGCCGGAACGAGCGCGGACGCCGTCAACACACCTTGCAACACCGCGACCGCCATGTACCAGTAGACGGTCGGCATGTAGACCGACACCGGCAGCGTGATGCCCAGCAGGATGATGGCGAGCCCGATGAAGATCACGGAACGCTCGGGCGCGCGACGGAACAACCGGTCGCCGTATCGGCCGCCGATCATCGCGCCGACGACGCTGCCGCTGGCCACGATCGTAGTGACGATCGCCCGTCCCCAGGCGTCGAGGCCGAACCGCCGCTCGAGGATCAGGTTGATGAAGATCGGTGTGCTGACGATGCCGAACCCGAGAGCGCCGTAGCCGACGAGGAAGAAGTAGAAGGTCTTGATCTTGCGCAGCCGCCCGAAGACGGCGGAGAAGGAGGCCGGCACATCGTCCGGTTCCGCGTCGAGACCTGCGCCGATGACCGCTTCGCGCTCGTTCGAACCACGCGCCGGCTCGCGCAGGAAGAACGCGACGAGGGCGAGCAACAGCGCCGGCGCGGCGAGGAACACGAACGCCCACCGCCATCCGGCGACACCGCCGATCGCCGTCGCCAGCGCGCCGGCGAGCAAGGGCCCCCCGAACCGGCCGATGGCGTGCGCGGAGTCGTGCAGGGCGAAGATCCGGCTGCGGCCGCCGACGGGATACGTGTCGGCGAGCAGGGGCTTCTGCACGGGCCCTTCGTTCGCCTTGCCGACACCCGTCGCCAGCCTCGCCGCGACGAGTTGCCAGCCGGACTGCGCGGCCCCGGTCAGCCCGGCGCACGCCACCCACACCGCAGACAGCACACCGATCAGAGACGTTCGACGGACGCGATCGGCGAGGAACCCGATCGGCACGGCGGCGGCGAACACCATGAGGCCACCGACGGCGCCGCTGATGGCGATCACGAAGTCGTTGACGTCGAGAGCCCGCTGGATGTCCGGCGCGAAGATGGCGAACGCGATGTAGTCGAACTCGTTGACGATGTTCAGCCCCATCAGGACGATCAGCGTCGCGACGCCGCCCTTGCGGAGCACCGCCCGCAGCCCGATGGCCTCCTCGCCCACGCCGGGGAGCAGGTCGTCGGGCAACTCGACGGGAGCGTCACGCTGCGCCTGCGCACGCGCACGCTCGGCCTCGCCGGCGAGCACCGCGCTGACGAGCGATGAGGTGTCGTCGTCCATCGACTGGATGACCTCGAGAGGACCGTGCTCGGATTGTGACAACAGTGCTCCTGCGCGTCCGTGCGGAAGGGCTTCGTCGGACCTTATCACTTGTCAAGAATCGATAATAGTGGGATCATTCAGGCCCATGGGACGCGACGGCGCCGTGCGCCGACACGTTGTGGCGCGGGGTGCGGCTGCGATCGGTCTCGCTTGCGCCGCGGCGCTCGTCAGCGCGGCGTGCGCGACGTTGCGCGGAGCACAACCGATCAACGTCGGCTCCGACGAGACCGTCGAGGTCATCGCTGGAGGGGAGCTGCGCGACGTCGACGCGAGCTACGTGAGGTTCTTCCCTCGCTCGCTTCGCGTCCACGCCGGAGACGCGATCCGCTTCACGAACTGGGCGGAGGGCGAGCCGCACACCGTCGCCCTCGGGCGGCTCGTGGACGAGGCGGCGCGGCAGATCGCATCCCTCGGGCAGCGGCCGTCACCGGTCGACGTGGCGAACCTTCCTGCCGTCCAAGCGCTCCCCTCCCCCTTCGAGGCGACGGGCCCGACCGGCGCGGCGCCGTTCGCCGGGCCCTGCGTCACCTCCGACGTCGGCGACGACGACGGCCCCGGGTGCGACACGGAGCTCGGAGACTTCGACGGACGACCGGCGCTGTACAGCACCGGGTTGCTCGACGCGGGAGAGATCACGACGATCCGCCTCAGCGAGGACATCCCGCCCGGAACGTACGGGTACGTCGATCTCGCCCACCCCGAGGTGATGTGGGGGGAGATCGTGGTCGTCGAGCCGGGCGAGGACGTCGCCGAGCCCGGCGATGCCATGGATCGAGCCGACGACGAGCTCGACGTCGCGTACCGTACCCTGGCGGGCGTCGCCCCGCTCGCGGCCGGCATCAGCGCCACCAATGCGGTGGCCGGGATTCCGTCGGAAGCCGGCTTCGACTACCTCGCCACGTTCGGCTTGGCGCCGTACCGCATCACCGCCGGCGACACGGTCACGTGGCAGATCTTCGGCACGCACTCGATCACGTTCAACCCGACGGAGGAAGCGAAGGACGGACTGGTCGTCGAGGTCGACGGCGAGTTGCGCCTCAACGACGCTGCCTGGATGCCGTCGTCGCCGGTGTCGCAGTCGGGCACGCAGTCCGCCCGCGACGGGGTCTCGGAGATCACGGTCATCGACGGTGGAACCTGGGACGGCGAAGGCTTCCACAACTCGGGCATCTTCCGGTCGTTCCCGCCGAGCCTCGTCTCGTACTCGCTGACGTTCTCCACGCCCGGCGAGTACAGCTACCACAGCCTCGTGTCCCCGGAGATGAAGGGGACGATCATCGTCGAGTCGGCGGACGGGACGTCGTGAGAAGGGCCGTGTTCGCTCGTTGGTGTCCGTACATCGTGCTGGTCGCCGTCGTCGTCGCGATGGTGGCGCTGGGGCTGGCGCTGCCGTTGATCTTCGGATCGAAGGGGTGACCGGCATGAGGCCGGGTCTCACGATTCCGCTCCCTGGACCACTCCACACGCATGGCCCGCAGCTGAGAGAGCTTCCCGAGCTCGGGTACACCGACGTGTGGACGAGTGAATCCGACGGCGCGGACGCGCTGACACCGCTCGCCCTGGCGGCGGCATGGGAGCCGCGGCTGCGCGTCGGCGCCGCCATCCTGCCCGCGTTCACGCGCGCGCCCGCTCTGCTGGCGCAGAGCATCGCGGCGCTCGCCGACGCAGCGCCCGGTCGATGCGCGATCGGCATCGGTTCGAGCAGCAACGTGATCGTCGAGCGCTGGAACGGCGTGAGGTTCGTGGAACCGTATCGGCGCGTCCGCGACGTCGTCAGGTTCCTGCGCGACGCGCTCGGCGGCGAGAAGGTCACGCGCGACTACGACACCTTCCGGATCGACGGCTTCCGGCTGGCGATCAGGCCCGACTGCCCGCCACCGATCCTCGTCGCCGGTCTGCGCGAGGGCATGCTCCGCTTGGCCGCGCGCGAAGGCGACGGTGTGATCATCAACTGGCTCTCGGCCAGCGACGTGGCCGCCGTCGAGTCGGTCGTGCGCGACGCGGCTGGCGGCGCCGAGCGCGAGATCGTGTGTCGCGTGTTCGTGTGTCCGAGCGAGAACGCAGCCGTCGTGCGCGAGTCCGCTCGGCGTGCGATCGCCGCGTACCTCAACGTGCCCGTGTACAGACGGTTCCACGAGTGGCTCGGCCGCGGCCCGGAGCTGGCCGACATGTGGGCGGCGTGGGACGCCGGTGACCGGCGGGCCGCCCTCGCGGCGATCTCCGACGAGGTCGTCGACGATCTGATCGTGCACGGTTCGCCGTCGACGTGCCGTTCTCACCTCGACCGATACGTCGCCAACGGCGTCACGACCCTGGCCATGCAGATCATGCCGTTCGATCCGGCGCTCGACGACTGGAGCGCGGTGCGCGCCCTGGCGCCGGCGGGACCTCGCTCGACGGACGAAGCCCCTCGAGCAGGATCCGCAGGTACTCGTCCGCCAGGTCGTCGGGGGTCATCGAGCGTCCGGGCTGATACCACTGCCAGGCGTTGTTGAACAGGCCGAGGATCCCTTTCACGATCACCGGCTCGACCGGGCGGAAGACCCCCTCGCGGACTCCCTGCCTGAGCACCGTCTGCCACGCCTCCTCGTAGAGGTCGCGCTCGTGGCGGATGGCCTTCCAACGCTCCTCCGAGAGCACGTAGCTCTCGCGCACGGCGACCGTCCACTCCGCCGAGTGCGTCGCGAGGTGGTTCAGCAGATCGTGCGCGAGGCGATAGAGCTTGCGCTCTGCGGGCTCGTCGGACTCGACGATCCGCGTCGCCGCGGCGTTCATCCGCTTGTGGATCGACGCGCTGATCTCGTAGAGAACGGATTCCTTGCTGCCGATGTGGTGGTACAGCCCGCCGCGACCGAGGCCCGTCGCTTCGACCAGCTGGGCCATCCCCGTGCCGTGGTAGCCGTAGGTGGCGAACAAGGCGGCGGAGATCGCCAGGATGCGCTCGAGCGTCGTCTCGGTCTCGCGCGCTTCCGTTCCGGGTTCTTCGGCCATGGCGCGCCGCTTGCCTCCACGCGACTCGGCGGGTTCGTCGGGACCGCGGTCGGGCGACGACGAACCCCGTTTCGGCACGGTAGTGGACGGCGCCGGTGGCGCGGCAAGCGTCGCCGGCGAGGCGGCCAGCAGCAGGTCCGTGGCGCGGGGGGTCGGCGCGTCGCTCATGGCTCGGCCGGACGGAGCGCGCCGACGTACGTCGCAGCCAGCTCGTTCCGGCTGAGATCGTCCGGGGCGCCGGAGAACACGATCCTGCCTCTGTCGAGCACGACGGCACGGTCGGCGAGCTGCAACGCTCGCGTCACGTACTGCTCGACGAGCAACAAGCCGACGCCCTGGGCGGAGAGATCCTCCAGGAAGGCCATGATCTCGTCCACGATCACCGGCGCCAGACCCATCGACACCTCGTCGAGCAGCACGAACCGGGGACGCTCGACGTACGCACGGGCGACGGCCAGCATCTGCTGCTCGCCGCCGCTCAGGGTGCCTGCAAGCTGGCCGAGCCGTTGCCCGAGCACGGGGAAGACGCCGACCGCCCGCTCCACCGCTTCGTCCTCCGACACGGTCATGGCCTGCAGGCGAAGGTTCTGGCGGACGGTGAGCGATCGGAAGATGCCGCGACCCTCCGGCACGTAGCCGACGCCCCGGCGCGCCCGCCGGTCCGGAGGCAGCTCGGTGACGTCGTCACCGTCGAGCAGCACCCGGCCGGCGGTCGGCCGAAGGATCCCGATCGCGGTCCGCAGCAGCGTCGACTTCCCGGCGCCGTTGGGACCGAGGAGCGCGACGATCGACGAGGGGGGCACGGTCACGTCGACGCCATGGAGGACCGGCGCGTCCCCGTACCCGGCGACCACGCCCTCGACGATCAGCATCGCTCGCCCTGTCGTCGCTCAGCCGCGCCCATGTCGCAGCAGACGACCGGGGGTGGCGCCGGTGCATTCCCCGTCGAGGAACGTCACCTCACCGTTGACGATCGTGGCCTTGTACCCCTTGCTCCGTTGCACGCGCCGCCACTCGCCCCCCGGCATGTCGTGCACGACCGTCCCGACCCAGTCGGGCTCGACGTCGATGGTCGCCAGGTCGTACACGAGCACGTCCGCTGGAGCGCCTTCGCGCAGGACACCTCGGTCCTGCACGCCGACCGCGCGGGCGGAGCGGGCGGCCAACGTGTGGTGTGCTTCCTCGACCCTCACCCGATTCTCGTCGCGCACCAGCCAGCGGAGCAGGTCGGTGGGATACGACCCGGCGGTCAGGAACTTCACGTGGGCGCCCCCGTCGGACACGCCGGGGACGGTGTAGGGATGCTGCACGATCTCGCACATGAAGTCGACGTTGTGTCCCCGGTTGGGCCCGAGGAACTCCGCGTTGAGATCGGTCGCGATCGAGAGGTCGAGCATCACCTCGATCGGGTGCTTGCCCTCGACCTCGGCGATCTCCCCGACGGATCGGCCGACGTACTTCTGGAGCTCCTCCTGCCGGTTGACGCCCTGCACGACGAGGTCCTTGGGACTGCCTCCGAACGCCGCCTGGAAGATCCGCAACCTGCGGTCGGCCTCCGCCGCTTCGGCGATCAGCCCGGCGCGCAGCTCAGGGTCGGCCATCTTCGCCTTCTTCTCCTCGCGGGATCCGACCGTCACCGCTCGCCATGCCGGCGACGCGTCGTACAGGTTCCAATCCTCGAGGCTGAAGACGAAGCCGGACCGCACGGTCGCGCCCTGTCCCCAGACCTGCGCTCCGTCGGCCCAGCACGAGTCGATCCACCGGAGCGTGTCGCGGTGGACGTTGGCGTTCTTGCGCGTCGGGAACACCGCGTTGTGCATCACCGGGCGGCCGGACACGCTCGCCAGCTTCTTCACGAACGCGAGGTCGGCCTCGACGTCGCCGGTGGATTGCGTGATCTGGATGAATCCTTCGTCCCTCTCGGCGAGCACCTCGGCGAGGCACAGGATGTCCTCGTCGACCATCGTGTCGGTCACCATCGGAGAGCCGTCGTAGTCGGCGTGCGGTGAGTTCGGCCCGGCCCGCTGGATCGAGAAGCCACACAGGCCGGCATCCATCCCCTCGTGCAGCAACCGCTGCATCTCCGCACGTTCGGACGGGGTCGCAGGCCGGGATTTCGCCGCCTCGAGCCCCATGACGTAGATCATCAGTGAGGCGGTGGGCATGTACTGGATGACGTTGACGCCCTTGGGCGCGGCGTCGAGGCTGTCCAGGTATTCGGGAATCGTCTCCCAGTCCCAGTGCGGCAAGAGTCCCTGGCTCATCGACACGTACGGGATCGCTTCGTTGCGCACCATGGTGAGCATCGATCGCTCACGGAACTCGGGGTGCACTGGAGCGAACCCGAAGCCACAGTTTCCGAGCACGACGGTCGTCGCGCCGTGCCATCCGGAGATGCTGCACCACGGATCCCACCGGATCTGGGCGTCGTAGTGCGTGTGCGTGTCGACGAACCCTGGTCCGACGAAGAGACCGTCGGCGTCGATCACCCGCTCGGCGCCGGCGTTGCGCCGGCCGCCGATCGCGGCGATCCTGCCGTCCTTGATCCACACGTCGCCGCGGTAGCGGGGCATGCCCGTGCCGTCGACGACGGCGCCGCCTTTGATGACGAGATCGAACGATTCGATCACGACGCACCTCCCTCATCGTTCGGGCACTGATGCTGCCCGTTGTTTGCTGCCGTCCAGTCCCCGTCGACGAACTCGACGACGAACCAGCACGGGGTGTCACGCGTCTCGCCGGCCCGGAACGTCAACGGTGGGCTGACACCGCCGAGCGTCTCGTCGGTGAACTGGTTGAGCCCTTCGATCAGGCGTTCACGGCTCGGGACCTCGCCGAGCCCGCCCGCCTTGCGCACCGCCTCCTCCAGCATCAAGCCCGCTGCCCAACCCGACGTCGAGTTGGTGTTGAGCGCGAGGTCGGGCGCGTACTTCTCCACCGCGGCGTGCATCGCCGCGATCGCGTCGTTCTCCATCGCCATCCACGGGGCGGCGAGGAAGACGCCGATCGACCCTTCGAAGTTCGCGTCGCCCGTCTGGCTGCTCGTCACGCCGGACTGCGGGAGGATGAACGTGGGGCGGAAGTCCTGGCGGGCACACGATTGGGCGAGCCGCTGGATCGAGTTCGAATCCATCCCGACCGCCATCACCTCGACGCCGGCATCCTTTGCGGCGAGACACTGTGCGGTGAAGTCGGGCTCGGCCAGCGACACCTCTGCCGTGTATGCGATCTCGAAGCCCTGTGTCTCGGCGATCTGCGGCCATGCTGCCGCAAGCGCTCGGCAGGCGTCCGCCTCGCGGCACGTCAGCTGACCCCACTTGGTCGCGTCGGGACGCAGAGCTCGCGTCGCCGCGACGTGTGACGGGGCGAAGTTCCCGAACGACGTGCCCTGCGGGAAGAAGACCGGGCTCTGGTCCCACACCTCGTGCGAGATCGACCCGCCGACGACGGGCACCCCTTGCTCTTCCAGGTACGTGCGCAAGCCGTCGGAGTACGAGATCGGAAAGGCATTGCCCGCGAAGGCGAACGCGTTGCGGTTCTCAACGAGATCCCGCACCGCGGCGAGGTGCCGCGCCGGGTCACCGCCGTCGTCGACCACGACCAGCTCGACGGGATGGCCGTCGAGCCCTCCCCGGGCGTTGACGTCCTCGGCCCAGACCTCGAGCATGTCGACGATCGGCTTGACGTTGGCCGCCACGGGACCGGACCAGGTGCCCACGGCGCCGATGACGAGCGGCTCGCCGGTCGCCGGTCCACTCGGCTCGGAGGCCTCGGTCGTCGAGTCCCCGCTGGTCGCCTCCGTCGCCTCCGGAGCCGCGACGCTGGTGCTCGCAGACGCGGTGCTCGCAGACGCGGCGCTCGTCGTTGCGGCGCCGTCGTCGGGGTCGTCGTCGCCGCACGCAGCGAGAACCGTCGAGGCCAGCGCCAGTGGTAGGACACACCTCCGCAGGCGAGAGCCCGTGCGGGTGGCTCGTGTGTTCATGTCATCCCCCCTTGGATGAAGTGGTTGAGATCGCCGAGTCGGACCCCAGGTAGGCAGCGCGCACGACCGCGCTCGCCCGCACCTCGTCGGGGCTGCCGCGGAAGATCAGCCGTCCGAACTCCATGACGTGGACGAGCTCGCAGATCGACAGCACGAGGCTCATGTCGTGCTCGACGAGCAGGATGCCCACCCCGCGTGTGCGGCACACGTCGCGGAGCACGCGCCCGAAGCGTGCCGTCTCCGCGCTGTCCAGCCCGGAGGACGGCTCGTCGAGCAACAGGAAGGCGAAGTCGCCGGCGAGCACGCGGGCGAGCTCGACAAGGCGACGTTGTCCCGTGGACAGGTCGCCGGCGCAGACGTCGGCGAGCGCCGCGATGCCACACGTGGCCAAGGCCTCCTCCGCCGCCCGGGAGATCGTCGCCTCGTCGCCACGTGACGAGAACAGCTGGCTCCAGGCGCGCGAGCCGGCGAGGCGCGCCTCACGGCCGAGGCGCACGTTCTCGATCACCGACAGCGAATCGAACAGCTCCATCCGCTGGAACGTGCGACCGAGGCCGAGCTGCGCGCGCCGCTGAGGAGCGAGCCGCGTGATGTCGACGCCACACAGTTCCACCGTGCCGCTCGCCGGCGTCGCCAGCGCCGAGCAGACGTTGAAGATCGTCGTCTTCCCGGCGCCGTTGGGTCCGATGAGGCCGGTGATCGACCCGAGGGGCGCTTCGAGGCTGACGGAGCGGACTGCGGTGAGACCACCGAACCGCACGCAGACATCGTCGATCCTGAGCCCGTTCACGAGGAACCGACCTCCAGAACGTCGTCGACGAGGGCGGCCCCACCGAACGTAGGCCGGTCTTGCTGTCGCTCGACGGCCTGGTCGTCGGCCGACCGTCGCGCCCGGCGTGGCGAATGGCCGCTGGGCCGGTCGCTGAGCAACGCGTGCGCGATCGCCGTCACACCGAAGAGGACGGGCAGGTACTCGTGGAACACCTCGCGGCGGAAGTAGCTCGGCACGACCGCGAGCGCCGCGGCCCCGACCAAGGCCGTCGGCAGCGGCGCGAACCGCACGAGCGCTCCCGCGATGACCATCACCACGAGCCATTCGAGCGATCGGAAGTACGTGAAGCTGGTGGCGCTGATCGAACCCGTCAGGCCGGCGAAGAGAGCGCCGGCGATCCCGGCCATGAAGGCGGAGATGGAGAAGACGAGGACACGAGCGACGTTCGCATCCGTGCCGTGCGTCGCCAGTGCGAGCGGGGAGTCGGCCAACGCTCGCAGCAGCCTGCCGAGGCGCGTTCGCATGACCGCGACACCGACGGCGGCGAGGCCGGCGGTGACGGCGACGACGGTGTAGTAGTAGCCGGTATCGCCCGACAGACCCCACACGTCCGGGCGGGCGGCGTTGCGGATCCCGGTGACGCCGAACATGATCCGCATCGGGAACACCAGCTTCTCCAGCAGGATCGCGAACCCGAACGTGGCGACGGCGAGGTACACACCCGGCAAGCGGATCGCAGGGACCGCGACCAGCGCGCCGACGGGAGCGGTGAGCAGGCCCGCGGCGACGAGCGCGAGCAACCATGGCAGGCCCGCGCCGCTCGAGAAGTGGGCGAACCCCACGCCCCCCACCGCGGCGAAGGAGGCATGGGCGAGGGACACCTGACCGGAGACGCGCACGAGCAGGTGCAGCGACAACAGCACGCCGACGTAGACGACCCCGTTCGTGTACACGGGCAACCGCGCGCCGACGAGGTGCGGCACGGCGACGACACCGGCGGCCACGACGACGAGGCCGGAGATGCGCGCTGCTCGTGGCGCCGACGGCGCGGCGCGAGCGCGCACCTTCACGTCCGCGGTCACGCCGAGGCGATGCTTCGGGACGGCGAGCAGAACGACGAACAGGACTGCGAACGGCACGGCGGAGGGGAAGCCGGCGAGCCAGCGCTGTTGGCCGATGTACTTCGTCGAGAGCGCCGCCGCCACGCCGACGACGAGCCCGCCGACGTACGTCGTGACGAGATGACGGAACGCTCCGATCGCCGCTGCGCCGAATGCCTGGACGACGAGGAGCGTCAGGATCGCGGCGTCCAGCCCGACGAACGGGACGAGCAGCACGCCTGTCACGCAGGCGAACATCGAGCCCACGATCCACGCCGTCGATCGGACCCGCACGGGGCTCGTTCCCCCCGTCGCGAGCAGCTCCGGATTGTCGACGACCGCCTGCATCGCGAGCCCCAGTCGCGTCGCGCGGAAGAACATGTACAGCAACGCCGTCGCGGCCGAGGCGACGATGAAGACGATCAGCTGGTCGTAGCCCACGTTCGCCCCGGCGACACGGAACGTCTCGGTCGGAAGGTACGGCGAGACGTTCAACGTCTGACCGCCCCAGCGGGCCACCGCCAGGCTCTGCACCGCCAGCAGCACGCCCACGGTGCCGACGATCTGCATCGCCGGCGCCCTCACGGCGAGCGCCCGCGCGAGCCGCTCGAGGAGAAGGCCGATCACCGTCCCGAGGGCGACGACACAGAGGGCGAGCGCGATCGGCCATGCCACGTCTCGCCGGACGTGCAGCTCGTAGAACGCGTACGCCGCGGCGGTCGCGATGGCCCCGTGCGCGAAGTTGAACACGCCCGAGGTCTTGTACGTGAGCACGAGGCCGACGCCGGCCAGCCCGTACACCGATCCGGTGACGAGCCCGACGATGACGAACGGGACGAAGTCGCTCACGTCAAGACCCCGGCACGATCGACCCCGGCACGATCGACGGCGGCACGGTCACGCCCCCACCCACTTCGGTTGGCGTCGTTCGGCGAAGGCGCGTATGCCCTCCATCGCGTCGGCCGACGACGTGACCGTCCGCAAGGCGTCCACGGTGAGCTGCCACGCCTCGTCGTCGCCGGCGACCTCCGCCTGGGAGGCGATCCGCCGGCTCAGCCTGATCGCTTGCGGACCGTGGGCGGCGATCGTCGTCGCCACGTCGAACGCGGTGGTGTCCAGATCGTCGACGTCCGCGAGCCTGCTGACGAGGCCGAGATCGAAGGCGCGGCGGGCGTCGAGCGGGTTGCCCGTCAAAAGCATGTCCATCGCGACCATGCGGCCGACGATCCGGCCGAGCCGGAACAGGCCGCCGCCGCCGGGCACGAGGTTCCAACGGGTCTCGGCAAGCGAGAACACCGACCGGGTGGAGGCGACGACCATGTCACAGGCGAGGACGATCTCCAAGCCGCCGGAGGTCGCCAAGCCGTCGACGGCGGCGATGATCGGCTTGTCGCGATCGCGGGTGACGATGCCGGCGAAGCCGCCCTTCTCCGTGATGCTCTCGTCGTCGGGGGCGCCGATCGTGGAGAGATCGTGCCCGGCGCAGAACACGGGGCGCTCTCCACCGACGGCCGCGCGAAGGATCCCCACGCAGACGTGCGCCGCGGTCTCCATGCGGTCGATCGCCGCTTCCATCTCTCGCGCCACGGCGCCGTCGATCGCGTTGCGCTTCTCGGGGCGGTTCAGCGTGAGAACCGCCACGCTGCCGCGTTCCTCATACTCGACCAATGCCACTGTCGCCTCCTTCGGACGGCCGCCTGCTCCTCACGCCGGGCGCGGCGCCCGTCGCCGTCCCCACGAAACGGCGGATCGCTGCGTTGACCTGATGCGGCTGCTCGACGTGGGGGAAGTGCCGGGCGCCCGCGATCGGCGCCGTGACGACGCCGCACGGCGCGGCCTCCGACGGGGCGGCACGGAGACCGTCGTGCTCGCCGCGCACGCACAGGATCGGTTGGGTCATCCGCTGCGCGAGATCGATCATGTCGACCCCACACACGTCGCGCACGATGCACTCGACCGCGACGTGACGCGGTGTGGACGACGCCACGCGGCATGCCTCCGCCACCGCCTCCGCGCTCGCGTGCGGTCCGAAGAAGCCGCGGTAGACCGACGTGACGGCGTGGTCGTCGGCGCAGGCTTGCAACCGCTGGACGAGACGGAAGAACATGCGGCCGAGGTCGTCGCCGCCCTCGCTCACCGTCGGCCGGCGATGCCAGCCGACGCCGATCAGCACCGCGCCGCGGACGACCTCGGGCCGTGCGAGGGACACGGTCAGAGCGGCGGGCGCTCCCCCGGCATGCGCGACCAGGACCGCATCTCGAACGCCTTCGGCGTCGAGGAGCGCCGCGAGATCGCCGGCGTGGTCGTCGGTCGAGTAACCCGACGGCGGCGCGCTCGAGGCGCCGTGGCCGCGCCGGTCGAGTCGAACGATCCGGTGATCGCGTGCGAACGCGGCCACCTGCGGGTCCCACGTTCGCAAGCTCGAGCACCAGCCGTGCACGAACACCAACGTCGGCGCGCCGGCGTCGACGAGGCCCTCGACCTCGTAGTTGATCGCCACGGCGGCGGACACGGTCAGCGTCGGCATCGATCCGTCCCGCTACTGCTCGCGCAGTGCCCTGCGCAGCACCTTCCCGGTCGTCGTGCGAGGGAGATCGGCGACGAACGTCACCCGGGCAGGCACCTCGTGCGCAGCGAGGCGCGTGCGGACGTGCTGCTGGAGCGCCGCTTCGAGCCCCTCGGTGGTCTCGGCGCCCGGCCTGAGAACGACGAACGCGACCGGAACCTGCCCCTTGATCTCGTCCGGCAAGCCGACGACCGCGCACATCGCCACGCTCGGGTGGGTCATCAGGCAGTCCTCGATCTCTCCCGGCCCGATGCGATAGCCGCGCGACGAGATCACGTCGTCGACGCGCGACCGGAACCACAGGTACCCGTCCTCGTCCTCGACGGCGAGATCACCGGTGTGCAGCCAGCCGTCGCGGATCTTCTCCGCCGTCGCCTCCGGACGGTTCCAGTACTCGAGCATCATCACCGGATCCGGCGCCCTGACGCAGATCTCGCCCTCCTGCCCGATCAGCCGGCGCCCGGACGGATCGAAGACGCCGACGTCGTGGCCGGGAAGCGCGCGCCCCATCGACCCCGGCCGCACGGGCCACACCGACGCGCAGTTGCCGACCACGAGGTTGCACTCGGTCTGCCCGTACCCTTCGTTGACGACAGCACCGAGCCGCTCGCGCGTCCACGTCAGCATCTCCGCGCCGAACGGCTCCCCGCCCGTCAGAACCGCCCGCAGGACCAGGTCCGGGTGGCTCACGTCCGCAGCACGCATGAGCTTCAGCGCCGTCGGAGGCAGGAACGTCAACGTCACGCGGTGGCGCGCCATGAGCTCGACGGCGCCGTCGGGGCTGAAGTCGTGCGCGGTGGTGACGACGGGAATGCCGTGGTACCAAGCCGGCACGACGACGTCCATCAGCGCGCCCATCCATGCCCAATCGGCGGGCGTCCAGATGACGTCGTCGGCGCGCGGCGCGAAGTCGTAGAACAGCTCGAACGCGGGAAGATGCCCGTAGATCGATCGATGGGCCTGGAGAGCGCCCTTCGGAGGCCCGGTGGTCCCCGACGTGTAGACGAGGAAGGCCGGATCGTCGGCGGCGGTGTCGACGCACTCGACCGCCGGGCCGGCGCACATCGGCTCGAGGTCGCGCTCGACGACCACGACGTCCACGTCGGGCGCCGCCTCGCGGATCTTGGCCTCGTTGCTCTCGTCCGTGACGACGATCCGGCACCCGGCATCCGCGATGCGGTACGCCAACGCGTCGACCCCGAACAAGGCCGCCATCGGGACGGATGCCGCGCCCAGCTTCCAGATCGCGAGGTGCGCCAAGCCGGTCTCGATCGACTGCGGGACCACGACCGCGACGCGGTCTCCTCGTCGCACGCCGCGTGCGGCCAACCCGCCTGCGAGTCCGGACGAGAGCGCGGAGAGGTCGCCGAAGGTGAGGCGCCGCACGCCGTCGTCGCGCCCGATCGCGACGACCGCTGGCGCGTCGGGCGGGTGCACGTCGACGCACAGCCGCGCGAGGTTGACCCTCTCCGGGATCGTCCAACGGAACTCGCGCCGGAGCGACTCGTACGTCCAGTCGTCGCGGTGCTCGATCATCCGCTCGCCCGCGTGGATCATCGTCGCGCCGCCCGCTCGACCTCGAACCCCAACCCATGCAGATCCCACGTGTCCTCGGTGATGCCGCGTTCGCGCAGGTACGGCTTCATCACCCGTTCCATCGCGTTGCGCGGCAGTTCGGGAAGCACTTCGACGTATCGCGGGATGGCGAAGTACGGGAGGTGGTCGCGGAAGAAGGCGAACAGCTCGGCCGGGCTCAACAGCTCGCCGTCCACCGCGACGACACAGGCCTTGATCTCGTCGTCGGTCATGTCCGAGGGGACGGCGTGGACCGCGACCTGCGCGACCTTTGGATGCTTCCCGATCGCGTTCTCCAGCTCGACCGACGAGATGTTCTCCCCACGGCGTCGCAAGGAATCCCGCTTGCGGTCGACGAAGTACACGGTTCCGTCCGGGCCCATCCGGCAGTAGTCGCCGGTGTGGTACCACAGCCCGCGAAACGCTCGCAGGGTCTCCTCCGGCTTGCGCCAGTACCCGCTGAACATCGCGTGCGGGTGGCGGGGACGGAGGACGAGCTCACCGACGGCGCCGGCCGCGACGTCGCGGTCGTCGTCGTCGACGAGACGGATCTCGACGTCGGCGCTGGCCCGCCCGGCGCCGGCGCGATCGAGCGGCGCAGATGCCGGCGCGTACGTGACCGGCGTACATTCCGTCTGGCCGTAGATCTGCGTGAACACCGGCACTCCGAAGCGCTCCTCGAAGAGATCCTGGAGCTCCACGTCGGCAGGCACGCACACCGCCAGCCGGAGGCTGTGGGTGCGATCGATCGACGCGTGTGGCCGCGCCAGCAGAGCCTTGGCGATCGCACCGACACCGAGCACCACGGTCGCTCCCGTCTCCACCGCCCGCTCGAGGAACGTCGAGCTGTGGAACTCGGGCTCGACGACGAGCGTCGCGCCGGTCGCCAAGATCGACGCCACTCCCATCGTGCGAGCGCCGGCGTGGAACAGCGGAGCGGCGGTGAGCATCGTGTCGTCGGCGCGCAACCCGATGAAGTCGCAGATCGCCCGTCCGACACGCACGTAGTAGCCGGCGGTGAGCTCGCAGCCCTTCGGCAGGCCGGTCGTCCCCGACGTGTAGATGATCGACATCAGGTGGCCGGCGGTGTGCTCGGCGGCCGTCAACGGACCGCCGAACGAACGCATCTCTTCGTACCCGATGACCGGAACCGGGCAGCCCGACGCGTCGACGGGGTCGAACACGACGACACGTCGGAGCTCCGGCAGAGTGGACACCAGGCCAGCGACCGCCTCGAAGCCCGCGCGGTCGACGACGAGGGTCGTCGCCGACGAGTCGGCGAGCTGGTACCGCAGGAACTCGCCCTTGATGAAGGCGTTGAGCGGAACCTGGACTGCGCCGATCTTGGGACACGCGAAGTAGAGCTCGACGAGCTCAGCGCGGTTCACCGACAGCGTGGCGACGTGGTCGCCCGGACCGACGCCCCAGGAGGCGAGCGCTGCGGCCACACGGTCCGAGCACGCGTCCAGCTGGCCGTACGTCAGCTGGTCCTTGCCGCACCAGATGAACAGCTTGTCGCCGATCTCCTGCGCACGCTGCCTCAGCAGGTCGACGACGGTGACGTCCTCCACGTGTACCCCCTTCCGTCCTCGTGGGCGCCGTCACGCCTCGAGCGCCGGATGCCCGAGGCGCGCTCGCCCGGCGGACAAGGCGCTCGCGCAGCCGTCCCACATCCCCCTGATGATCTCCTCGACGCTCGCGATCTCATCGATGCGGCCCGCGACCTGACCGGTGTTGGCGAGGCTCGCCTCCATCGCGCCGGAGAAGTACAGCTCGCGGACCGTGTCGAGGCCGAACGTGTCCAGCCCGCCGGTCGCAGCGGCGTCGGCCGCGGCGGTGCGGATGACGCGCATCGTCGGCCAACCGGGCACCGACACGAGCATCGTTCCCATGTCGTCTGCATCCACGATCGCCTGCTTGAAGTTGACGTGCACCGGCGATTCCTTCGACGCCAGCAGCCGCGTGCCGAGCTGCACGCCGTCCGCGCCCAGCACCATCGCAGCCGCCATCGAGACGGCGTCACAGATGCCGCCGGCGGAGACGATCGGGACGTCGAACTGCCGGGCGACGAGCGGCAGGAGCACCATCGTCGACGGGCCGAGCGTGTGCTTGAAGCCACCACCTTCGACCCCCTCGACGATCAGGCCGTCCACACCCGCGTCGACGGCCTTGCGCGCCGCGCGCGCCGATCCGACGACGTGCAGGACCGTCATGCCCGCGGCTCGCAGGCGTTCCGTCAGGATCGCAGGATCCCCTGCGGACGTCGTCACGATGCGGATCTGCGCGTCGGCGAGCAGATCGACGACGGACGGGTCCCTCATCATCCGCAGCGCCACGTTCGCTGCGACGGGTCGATCCGTCAGGTCGCGCACGCGCTTCAGGTCGTCGCGTCCTTGCTCGGAGGCGGTCTCGATGACGCCGAGACCGCCGGCGTTCGACACCGCCGACGCGAGCGTCGCACCGGCGATGTACGTCATCGGCGCCTGGAGCACCGGGATCTCGATGCCCAGCAAGGAGCACAGCCGGTTCGGCGGACGGTCGCTCATCGTGATGCCGGCACGCCCACGTCAGGCGAACCCGTAGATCCGGTCGACGTTCTCGCCGAGCACTGCCTGGCGCGCCTCGTCACGGAGCGGTCGCACCAGCTCCTCGAGAGCCGAGACCCACGTGCTCGGATGGTCGGGGTGGGGATAGTCGGTCGCCCACATGAAGCGGTCGGCGCCGACGTGATCGATGATCGGCGTGACGGCCGTTTCGTCCGGATCGCAGGAGATGAAGCATTGCCGGCGGAAGTACACGCTCGGCGGCGCCGTCAACTCGAGAGCGGACCCTTCCGTCGCGTACACGGTGTCCATCCGATCGAGGAACGACCCGATCCACCCGGCGCCCGACTCCAAGACCCCCAGCTTCAGCCTCTCGAAGCGCTCGAGCGTCCCCAGCGCGAAGAACGTGAGGAACGCCTGCTGGACGCTCTGGCGCGCGAGCACGTTGAGGTACCAGACCGCAGGGCCGCTCCAGCCGTCGAACGAGAACCGCGTCGGCCGCACGGCGAGAGGTTCGTACGTGGGATGGATCGCCACCGGCACGTCGAGCTCGCACGCCTTGGCCCACAGCGCGTCGTGATCGCGATGGCCGTGCGGCTTGCGCGACACCGTGAACGGGGCGATGAAGGCGCCGCGGCAGCCGTCCTCGACGGCGCGCTCGAGCTCCTCGACCGCGGCGTCGACGTCGAGCAACGACAGGTGGGCGATCGGCACCAGCCGGCCACCGCTGTCGCGGCAGAAGTCGGCGATCCAGCGGTTGTAGGCGCGCTGGTAGGCGGCGGTCAGTTCGGGGTCGTCGAGCTCGCACTCCCACAGCAGGCCGAGCGTCGGATACAGGAACGTCCGCTGAAGGTTCTCCCGGTCGAGCAGCTCGATCCGTTCCTTCGGATCGCCACCGCCGTAGGGGATGTGGTCCATGTAGAGACGATCCGGTCCGGGCTTGGCATCGGGGTCACCCATCGCCCCGAAGATGCCCAGCACGCCCTTGGCGATCCGCTCGGACGGGCGGCCGCCGATCTCCAAGTACTCGAGCCCGTTGTCGTCGCGCTTGATCCGCAGCGCCCGTGGCCGGAAGCGCTGTTCGAGGTAGTCCTCCCACAACGTGGCCGGCTCGAGCACGTGGCCGTCCGCGTCCACAGCCCCTTCGAACGGAAATCGAACGGCCTCGTACCCCATGGCTCCCCTTCCCCGCAGGCGTCGTCGCCCTGGCGGACAGGTTAGACCGAACGATCGGTCCACACAATAGGTACTCGATTATCGATTCACTGTGATCGATTCAGCATGGTCGATTCACTGACCGTGACTGCGCAGCGGAGACCCGCGAGCGCGCCGGTGTCAGGCGGGAGCGACGTCGACGGCGACGACCTCGAAGTCGTGCAGCGTCGGCACGGTGATCTCGACGCGACCGTCCGGCGCCGAGCGCCACGGGGTCGTCTCGTTGCGGCGGAGCAGGCGCGCGGAACGGACGCGCGTGCTGGCGTCGACGGCGAGTCGGACCTGGTGGGGGCCGACCGCATGGATCTCGTCGACGATCGAGGCGTACAGGTCGGGATGCGTCAGGTTGACGAGGTGAACGGTCATGCTGCGCGCCTGCCGCCACACGTTGACGTCGACGAGCCCGGGTCCGACGACCTCGACGATCGGCGCCCGCCCGTCGCCGGCGGCGCGGATCGCGTTGGTGAGGATCCGGCCGACGTCGGGGAGCTGGTGCTGACCGTAGTGCGCGTCGAGATCGGTTCCGAGGTAGATCGCGCGACCGTGCTCCAGCAGCACCCGAGCCGGATCGGGCTCCCCCTCCACGAAGGCCTTCTCGGCGAGGAAGTGAAGCCGGGGCAGCAAGCGAGCGACACCGGCTGCCGGCTGCGCCGGCGCCGCGAGCGCCGTCCAGGAACCCGCAGGGAGGTAGTCCGTGTCGCCGATGCCGTCGAGGAGCCGGCGCTGACGGTCGGCGCCATCGAGGACGAGATAGCCCTGCGGACACGGCCCGGCGGGAGCGTCGGGGACCTCCACACCCATCTCCGCGGCGAGAGCCTTGTGGGGATCGCCATCCGCCGGGTGCAGCGTTCCACAACCGGCGATCACGCCTCCGCCCGCGCGCAGGTGGGCGATCACCGATGCGGCGGCCTCGGGCCCCAACCTGACACCGCTCGGAAGAATCAGCACGTCGTAGGCGGGAAGCTCGTCGGCGAGCCTCCACTCGGCGACGATGTCGATCGGGATCCGCGAGCGCAAGGACGCCAGGTACCAGCCGTTCATCGCATCGGCCACCGACGGTCCCTTCCCCCGCTTCGCCGGCCATCCGCTGGACGGCGACCATGCCAACGCCACGCGAGCCAGAGATCGCTCGTTGCGCAGGTACGGCTCGCACTCGGCGTGCCAGCGGAAGTACTCCGCGACGGGCTCGAGCCAACGCCGATCCCGGATCGTGCCGCTCGACACGTTGAACCACGGTCGAGCGCCCCTCGCGACCACTTGGGCGACGGTCAGGCGGACCTCTGCCGGAGCCCTTGCCAACCGCCGTAGCGGCCCCCACGCGCCGACGATGTGGCACACCGGCTTCTCGCCCGCTGCGGCGCGCAGGACCTGGGCGTTTCGTCCCGGCGACCACAGGGACGCCCTCGCTTGCCCGCTGCTCGAGTCGGCGATCCCGCGGCCCTGCGAGTCGTTCGTCACCATGTCGACGTGCGAGAGGTACGTGTCCCACCGCAGGGCAGGCGCGACCGAGCCGGAATGGCAGCCGACCACGGTCAGCTCAGGGCGGATCGCCTTGACGTGCCGCTGCCACTCGGCCTGCATCTCGCTTGCGCAGTCGTTGATGAACGCGACGAAGTCGTTCCAGAGAGGATCGGACTCGTCGTGCCGCTCCGGGTAGACGTCGTGTCCGGGTCCTCTCGCCCCCCACAGCGCGAGGCAGTGCGGGCAGTAGCAGCGAAACGCGAGACCGGGCGTCCACCCGCTCGGAACCGGCCATCCGGCGCCGAAGAACCCGTCGATCGGATAGCGCTCGGCCAGCTCCGACATCACCGCCGGGATGAACTCCCGGTAGTACGGACCGTTCCAGCACGGCATGAAGAAGCCTTCGCCCGCCATGCTTCCGAAGTCCGAGAGCGATGTCGTCAGCCGGACCCCCGCCTCCGAGATCGCCTCGGCGACGAAGTCGTCGATCGCCACCGGTGCGCCATCCGGGCCGGTTCGAAACCAGTCCGGATGGGCCGCGTAGAGATCGCCGTGCGCGAAGAACAGCTCGATGCGCGCGAGCACCCGCAGCCCGCAGCTCTTGGCGGCCGCGCAGAGCTCTCCGAACAGATCGCGCCCTTCCAAGAACTTCGCGCGGTGATGGAAGGGGATGTCCGTCGGGTACTGCGCGACGCCACCCGCCGCGCTGATCGTGACCCCGTCGACGCGGGCCTCGCTCCAGTACCGGCGCCAGCCGTCGACGTCGGCGCCGAGCACGTCGTCTTCGACCAGGTTGATCTGGATCCACCGCATCGGCGCCTGGCACCAGCTCATCGTTCCCCCCGTCCCACCACGTCCAGCGGCGGGCGCTCGGCCCGACGCCGGGGAGCTTCCCGCATCGATCGCTACGAACGCCGGCGCAGCCGCCCGCCGAGCAACGTGTTGATCTGCTCCAACGAGATGTCGCCCATGATCGGATGCGGCGCGACGTCGAAGCTCGGCTCGACGCTCTCGTCGGGTTCCAGCCCGTGCAACTCGAACAGCTCGCGCCGGAGGCGCTTGTCGTTCTCGCATTCCTGGATGGCGTACGTGACGACATCGTGCGCGACGTCGATCGGCACCACGATCGCGCCGTCCCCGTCGGCCACGACGAGATCACCGTCGCGCACCAGCTGCCCCCCGATCTCCACCGGGAGGGCCTGCCCGCCCGGCTCGACGCGGCCTTGATACATGGGCTGCACGATCCAGCGGCTCCACACCGGCATCACGGCCTGGCTGATGATCTCGTCGGTGTCGCGAGCGCCTCCGTTGGTGAGCACGCCGCGCACACCCAGCGCGGCGAGCACCATCGAATCGGTGGAGCCGACCGCCGGCGTCTGCGCGCCGCACGTGTCGACCACCATGAAGTCGCCCGGCCCGAGCTTCGACGTCAGGTCGCTGCGCATGACCTCGCCGTACCAGAAGTCGTACGCCCAGCGGGTGTAGTCGGCCGGCGACAGCGCGGGCACCTTCCGCTGCGTCGGGATGTGACGCACCGTGCGGGCGAACCCGCACGCACGCGTCCGGTACAACGGCCGGATCTCCGGCGAGATCGATCCCTTGGAATGGAGCCCGACCCAGTCGAGGCCATCGCGGATGTCGGTCACCCGCAGCTTCGCCACCGTCTCCAAGAGCGCGAGATCGCGCCCCTCGGCTGCGTCGTCGTCGGGTTCGGCGGGAGCACTCTCCCGCGCCTCAGCCGACATCGACTGGATCACCCTCGTAGACGAAGCACCGGCATCCTTCGTTGTCGAAGACCATGTCGAAGACCTGCGAGACACCATCGTGCCGACCCCCTGGGAACGCTGCGGCGGCCGAGCTCACCGGAACGAATCCTTGCCCCAGCGCCGCGACCCCGGCGGCCATGCCCTCGCTCGTCAGAGCGGGTGCGCTCTCGAGCGCCGCCTTCAGGAAGAACAGCGCCGTGCAGTAGACGGGCGCGGTGCTGATGAACGGGTCGAGGCCATGGTCGGCGAAGATCGCGCGGCACTCCGCGTCCGCCTCGGTGATCGGTTCGTTGTCCACGTAGTCCGCGGCGGCGAAGTCGTAGTAGGTGCTCCATCCGATCGCCCTCGCTCCGATGAGCTGATCCGCCGGCGCCAGGCCGCCGACCGAGTCGGGCAGGACCCCGACCTGTGCCTGCGACGTCATCGCGTACACCGGCCGGTAGCCCTGATCCTCGGCGGCCCGCATGAAGAAGCCCGGCGTCGGCCATCCGGTCCACAGCACGTGCGTCACGCCGTCGGTGCGGAAGCGCTGAACGTACGTCTCCCACGGCGAGGCGATCACGTCGGGGTACGCGATCTGCGAGACGACCTCCAGACCGGCCGCTTCCAGGGCCGGCAGCAAGGCGTTCTCGATGGCGCGCTGCTCCGCGGGATGGTCGAGGCCGGCGATCCCGATCTTGGCATCCGTGCCGAAGAAGTCGTGCTCGAGCAGGCGATCGACCAACGTCTGCAGCGCTCGGTCCTCGGTCATCCACTCCGGCCGGTACCACACGTCACCGATCTCGTCGAACCGGCCGGCGTCGACGCCCTCGTCGGCATTGCCAATTCCGATCATCGGGGTGTTCGTGTCCGCGGCGCACTGGGTGATCACGCCTTCGGTCGAGACCACCGGCACCATCGCGAACACTTCGTTGTCCTCGGTGAACTGCGCGCACATCGCCTGCTCCGACTGCGCCCGGGTGTCGGCGGTGCCGAGGCTGGCGGCGGAGTAGCGGAAGAACACCGGCTCGATCTGGCGACCGGCGATGCCCCCGTTGGCATTCAGGTAGTCGACGATGATCTGCGCCCAGTCGCCCTGCGTGCCGGTGCCCGGCGCCTGCCCGAAGTCCGTTCCGTATTCGGCGTCGATGTTGGTGTCGCTGTTGATCCACGAGATCCCGACCTTGATCGTGTCGGCCGTGACGCCCTTGCCGGTCTCCAGGTCCGAGAAGTCGGTCGAGCCGGGCTCGGACGAATCCGGCGTCGATGCCGGTGTCGATGCCGGCGTCGACCCCGGCGTGTCCGATGTGGACGACGAGGGCGCCTCGGTCGAGGGAGCCGACGAAGGCGGGGCCGCCGACGTCGTCGCTGCGTCGTCGTCATCGTCTCCGCATGCGGACGCGATCAACGCGATCGATACCAGGGCCGCTCCGACGCGGGCAGTACGCCGGCGCAACGGCAGAGCACGACTCGACTACATGGGTCCCCCTGTCTTCCCCTTGCCAGTACGCGACGCAGTGTAAGCCCACGTTTACCGTTAGTCAACAATCGATAGTCGGCTATCAGCTCGTGCCGTCGTCGAGGAGCGCTCGCACGTCGTCCGCGTGCTCGTCGAGGTACGGCGCGCGGCTGACGCGATAGCCCTCGGCGACCGTGGTCGTGAAGGGAGCGCCGGGAAACACGATCCGGCGTCCGAGGTGCTCGACGTCGACCTCCACCGGGAACCCCCGGGCGACGAAGTGCGGGTCCGACAACACCTCTTCCGGCGAGTAGACGATCGCCGTCGTCAGGCCGCGCCGTTGCCCTTGCACGAAGAACTCGTACGCCGAAAGGCGCGAGGCGACGAGGATGGTTCCCGCGCGACCGGCAGCGAACATCTCCGTGACCACAGGATCCGTGCCGATCTTGGCGATGTCGAGGTTGTCGATCTCGGCCGCCATCTCGAGGAACACGACGTCGTCGAACTCGTCGCGCACCCCCAGATCGTCCATCCAGCCGAGCAGCGCCCGGAACTCCGCGCCACACCGAGGAGGGACGCCGGTGGTCACGTAGCGGCCGTCGGCTGCCAACGTGACGGTCTCCGCTGTCTGCACCGTGGCCGCGTGCCGTCCGGTCTGCCGCTGCACGGTCTCTTGGCGGACCAGCCACTGGTAGCTGCCTGCCTCGGTCGTGACGTTCGACGCCGCATGGAGGTTGACGTCGACGAGCTGTCCCCGACCCTCGGTGCTCGATCTCCGGTGGAGCAGCGCGGACAGCGCACCCATCACCGCCCACACGCACCCCGTGTGGTAGCCCTGCAATCCGCCCGGACGCACGGGAGCGATCTCGTGATCGTCGTAGCCGCAGCTCCATGCGGGACCCCCCGCGGCGATGACCGTGAGGTCGATCGACGCCTCGTGCGCGCGCGGACCGGACCGGCCGAACGGGGTGACCGAGACCCAGACGAGATGCGGATGGCGGTCGCGCAGAGCCTCGTCGTCGACGCCGATGCGGGCGAGGTTCCCTGGGCTCTCCCCGTCGAGCACGATGTCGGCACGGGCCACCAGCCGTTCGAACAGCGCGGCGTCGCCGGGCAGGTCCATCACGACGCTCTTCTTGCTCGTGTTGAAGTACCACCACCACAAGCTGTTCTCGATCGCGCAGGCGTCGTCCACGAACGGTCCGAATCGACGCGTCTCGTGGCCCCCGGGGGGTTCGACGACGATCACCTCGGCGCCCATGTCGGCGAGCAGCTTGCCGGCGTACGCGGCCCGCTCGCTCGCCAATTCGACCACTCGTGTTCCGGTGAGCAGGCCCATCAGATCGCCCCCTCGGAGCGCAGAGCCTCCAGCTCGCCGTCGCTCACGCCGAGGAGACCCTGGAAGACCTCCGCGTTGTGCTCGCCGAGACACGGCGTCGCCTCGGTGATCGACCAATCGGTCTCCGACAGGTGGATCGGAAGCCCGTCGACGCGCACCTTGCCGATCTCGCGGTGGATCACGGTGGGCCAGAGCCCCCACTCCGCCGTGTTCGCGTCATGGTCGATCCGCTCCCCCGGCTGCGCCACCGCGGCGGCCGGCACGCCGACGTCTTGCAGGCGACGCGCCAGCGCGTAGCGCTCGTGGCCGCGGGTCCACGCGCTCAGTCGCTCGTCGAGCTCGTCCTGCGCGCCGAGCCGGCCTTCCGACGTCGCCCACCGCGGCTCCTGCGCCCATGGCTGTGCCACGACCTGCGCGAGCCGCGCCCAGTCGTCGTCGTGGCGGCAGCCGAGCGCGATCCACTCGTCCACCCCGGAGGACGGGTAAATGCCGTGCGGCGCCATGTCCGGCGTGCTGCTGCGGTTGGAGTGGGGCTGACCGTCACGGCGAAGAGGGCGGCCGTTCACCGACCAGTCGAGCAGGGACGGGCCGAGCATCGCCGCTCCGGCCTCGACGCACGCCATGTCGATCCAGGCGCCCTCCCCCGTGGCCTGGCGGCGCAGCAGCGCAGCGAGGATGGCGATGGCCATGAAGTTGGCGCCGTGGTGGTCCATGTACGAGTAACCGAGGCCGGCGGGAGGCATGTCCGGCAACCCACTCGAGAACGTAAGTCCGCACAACGCCTGGACCACCGGCCCCCACGTCTTGAACGAGGCGTAGGGCCCGGTGTGGCCGAAGCCGCAGTTCGACGCGTAGATGATGTCTGGTTTGATCGTGCGCAGCTCGTCGTAGGAGTAGCCCAAGCGGGCGAGCACGCCGGATGCGAAGTTCTCGGTGACCACGTCGGACTCCGCCACCAAGCGTTCGAACAGCGTGCGCCCGCGGGGGTGCCGGAGGTTGATCGTCACGAAGCGCTTGCCGACGTTGTAGTTGTTGTACGC
>CAZGUH010000004.1:110011-130687 GCA_964529005.1 uncultured Ilumatobacteraceae bacterium
GGCACGCGCATGGTCGATGATCGCACGTGCGAGGTCCGGGCGGAGCTCGTGGCCCATGCCCTCGATCATGCGCAACGTCGATCCCGGGATCGCCCGCGCCAGGGCGGTCCCGTGCTCGCGGCCGAAGATCGGATCGTCGGCTCCGTGGACGATCAACGTCGGGACGTCGAGGATCCTCAGCCCTTCGGTCCGATCGGCGGAGAGCGCCAAGGCGCGGTTGCGGTTGGACGCGTTCGCCGGCCGCAGCTCGTGATCACGCTCGGCCTCGGCAGCGCGAACGACGGCAGCCTCGTCGATGACCGCCCCGCGGCCGGCGAGAAGGCGGGCGAGCCGCAGGTGCACGGCGGTGCGGCCGTCCGGCGTGACGCCGTCGGCGAGTTGGGCGAGCTCGGCGGCCACGGCCGGGTCGATGTCGGGCAACCCACCGGTCCAGGCGCCGGTGGCCGCGTCGATCGTGCTCGCCGTCGAGCACACCAGCACGAGCGAAGCGACGGCGCGCCGATGGCGAATGGCGAGCTCCTGAGCGACGATGCCGCCCATCGACACACCGACGACGTGCGCGCTGTCGTGCCCGAACTCAGTGAGCAACGCGGCCGCGTCGTCGGCCAGGCCTCCCATCGTGTACGGGTCCTCGTCGAAGTCGACGTACGTCGACCGTCCACAATCTCGCTGGTCGTAGCGCAACACGTGGAATCCAGCGGCGGCGAGCTCGGCGCAGAAGTCGACGGTCCAGATCGCGGCGGTGGACGCTCGACCGTGGATCAACAGGATCGCCGGGTCGGTCGGATTCCCGACGTCGTCGGTCCACAGGTCGACGCCGTTGACGCGCTTCAGGTGCTCCACTGTCCCTCCTGGCAACGAGATCAGCTCGCCGCGCCCGCTGGCGTGACGAGGATCTTCGCATCCTCGTTCGGCGTCGCCAGCCGCCGGAACGCGTCGGGAACCTGGTCGAGGGGCACCGTGCCGGTGATCATCGGAGCGACGTCGACCGACCCGTCGGCGATCGAGCGCAGCGCCTGCGCGAACTCGTCGTGGTCGTAGCCGAACGTGAAGACGAGCTCGAGCTCCTTGCCGGCGCCGAAGTACGGCACCAGGTTGTCGACCTCCATGCATACGCCAGCCACGACGATGCGGGTCCGCCTCGGCGCCTCGCGCATGATCGCGTTGAGCACGCCCGGAGATCCGACGGCTTCGAAGACCACCATCGACCGGCCGTTGCTGGCACGGCGCCATACCTCGATGCCGGACTCGACGCCCGCGTCGACGATCACGTGCGCGCCCATCCGCGCCGCGAGGTCACGGCGCGCCGGGGAGAAGTCCGCCGTCACGATGGGTTCGATCCCCCGTGCGGCGAGCACGGCGACGATCGCCAGACCGACGGGCCCGCATCCGATCACGACGGCGCCGTCGCCGGCTCGAATCCCCGATCGGGTGACCGCATGGAAGCCGACCGCCGTCGGCTCCGTCAGCGCCGCCAGGTTGGGGTGCAGACCGTTCGGCACTCGGAGCAGCAGGTCGGCGGACAGCAGCATCTCCTCGCTGTAGCCGCACGGCGCGTCGTTCGTGTAGGCGAGGGTGATGTGGCCGGTCTCGGTCTCGAGCGCCGGCACCGAGGTGACGACGGTCCCCGGAGCGGGCGCGTCCGTGTCCGGTCCCACCTCGAGCACCTCGGCGCAGAACTCGTGACCCATGAAGATGTCGCGCCCGAGGTCGATCCCCCTGCTCGTCAGCGACGGCGGCTCGACCATCTCGGCCGCCAGGCGAACGAAGTCGTGCGCGTGCCGGGCGAAGTGGAGGTCGCTTCCGCAGATGCCGCAGGCGAGCACGCGCGCCCGCACCTGCCCTGGGCGCGGGGTCGGCGCGGGCAGGTCGTCGACCACGACCATCTCGTTGCCGCGCAACACGGTTGCCTTCATCGCCACGCCCCTTCGATCCCCGGCCGCTCGAGCGGCGGCCCCCTCGGCCCTCACTGTACATTGTACGGTTCCGCTTGTATCTTTGCCCGGACAGGCGCGGAGTACGCGTGATCCTTGTCCGGAGGCTTTCCATGACCTCGTCCACATCGGGCGCGATGTCGGGGCGCATCGCCCACTTCGACGAACTCGAGTGCGTTCCCCTCGTCGCCGAGTCGGGCGTCTCCACCGAAGCGCTCGACCTCATCTACGCGCGCACGCTGTTTCCGGTGATCGTCCTCGACGGAGATCAGACGAACGCGGCCGGCACGGCGCCGATCGTGGGCGCCGCCGGCATGACGATGACGTTTGCGATCTCACCGCCCGGCCAGGGCCCCTCTCTCCACGCCCACGTGGAGACCTACGAGACGTTCACCGTGCTGCGCGGAACCTTCGAGTTCTCGTGGGGTGACGAGGGCGAGCACGGCGCGACCTTGGGGCAGTTCGACGTCATCTCGTTCCCTCCCGGCATCAATCGCGCGTTTCGCAACGTCGGCGACGACGAGGGAATGCTGCAAGCGGTGATCACGGGCGGCCCTCAGGCCCGTTGGGACGTCTCTCTCGTCCCCGAGGTGGCGCAGAAGCTCGCCGACCTGGGAGCGCTGGAGCAGCTCGAAGCGAAGGGCATGACGCTGGAATCGGGCCGCTGGCTCCATCGGGATCGGCAGCGCTGACGATGGCTGCAGACCGCGAGCTCCAGATCGAGATGTATCGCCGGATGGTGCGGATCCGCTTGTTCGAGGAGCGGACGTGGGACGGACGCACCGACATCCCGGGTGTCGTGCACCTGTCGGTCGGCATGGAGGCGTCGACGGTGGGAGCGTGCCTCGCCTTGCGCGACGACGACTACATGGTCGGCTACCACCGCTCCCACGGCCACCCGATCGCCAAGGGCGCCCCCGTCGATCGCCTCTTCGCCGAGCTGATGGGCAAGGTCACGGGGGTGAACCAGGGCAAGGGCGGCTCGATGCACCTCTCCGACTTCAGCGTCGGCAGCCTCGGCGAGACGAGCATCGTCGGCTCGGGCCTTCCCGTCGCGGCCGGCGCCGCGTTCGGCACCAAGATGCAGGGTCGCGATCAGGTCACCCTGTGCTTCTTCGGCGACGGGGCGGCGGCACAGGGCACGTTCCACGAGAGCCTCAACCTGGCGGCGATCTGGGCGTTGCCGGTCGTGTACGTCTGCGAGAACAACGCCTACTGCGAGATGAGCCGTCACGACGTGATGTGCGCCGTGCCGGACATCGCCGCCCGCGCGGCGGGCTACAACATGCCCGGGACGGTCGTCGACGGGCAGGACGTCGTCGCCGTGTTCGACGCCGTGTCGACCGCGGTCGATCGCGCCCGCGGCGGGGGTGGCCCGAGCCTGATCGAGACGAAGACGTACCGCGTCTACGGGCACTCCGGCGGCCCCGATCCCAAGGCGGCGTATCGCTCGCCGGAGGAGGTCGAGGCGTGGCGGGCCCGTGATCCGATCCTCCTCATGGGCCGGCGGCTCGTGGACGACGGGACGGTGACGTCCGAAGAGCTGGACAAGATCGCCCACGAGGAGCGCGAAACCATCGAGGCCGGATGGCAGTTCGCATTGGAGAGCCCGAATCCGGATCGCTCGGCCCTGTACGACCACATGTTCACGAACCCGATCCCGCGTGATCGGCGGAGGATCCAGTGACCACGATGCGCTATCGGGAGGCGGTCGCCGCCACCCTTCGACAGGAGATGCTCCGCGACGATCGGGTCTTCATCATCGGTGAAGACGTCGGCTGGAACATGATGGGCGTCACGAAGGGGTTCGTGGACGAGTTCGGCCGAGATCGCGTGCTCGACACACCGATCGCCGAAGCCGGGTTCCTCGGTCTCGCCGCGGGCGCTGCGATGGTCGGGATGCGACCGGTGGTCGACTTGATGATCGCCCCGTTCATGTACGTCGCCTTCGATCAACTGGTCTCGATCATCTCCAAGACGACCTACCTGTACGGCGGGCAGGCGAGCATGCCGATCACCGTCCGGGCGGCGATGTTCTACGACGGGGCGGTCGCCGCGCAACACAGCGACCGCCCTCTCGCCACGCTGATGACCATTCCCGGGCTCAAGCTGGCCGCCCCGTCCTCGCCCGCCGACGCCAAGGGATTGCTGGCAACCGCGATCCGCGACGACGATCCGGTGGTCTGCCTCGACGACGCGACCGTCGCACGGATCAGCGAGGACGTGCCCGACGGCGACTACCTCATCCCGTTCGGTCATGCCGCGGTGAAGCGAGAGGGATCCGACGTCACCATCGTGGCCATCGCCGGGTCGGTCTGGCATGCCTTGGCCGCCGCCGACCAGTTGGCTCGCGAGGGCACGTCGTGCGAGGTGATCGACCCGCGCACGATCGTTCCGCTCGACGTCGACACGATCCTCCGATCGGTCGCCAAGACCGGCCGGCTCGTCCTCGCCGATCCGTCGAACGAGATGGGCAGCGTGGCCAGCGAGATCTCCGCGATCGTCGCCGAGCACGGGTTCTCCTCGCTCAGGGCCCCGATCGCGCGGGTGACCGCCCCGCACATCCACGTGCCGTTCAGCCCCACGCTCGAGACCGGCTTCTACCCCACCGAGGAGCGCATCAGCGCTGCCGTGCGGGCGGTGCTGGGCTGAGCAGCGCAGCACCTGGTTATCAACTATCGATACTCGCGTCAACGATGGTAGGGTGCGCCCGTACGCGAGGCGCACACGCGCAGGGGGAAACGAATGGCACGTGGGATCGGCGTGGCGAATCCGGCTGACGTCTCCGTCGACGAACCGGCGACCCTCGACCGGCTCTTCGACGCTCCCCCGGCCACGTTCTCCCCGACACCGTTCTGGTGGTGGGGCGGCGAGCGGCTCGATGCGGACCGGCTGCGCTGGCAGCTCGACCGGCTCGTCGAGGGCGGGGTCCGCAATGTGATCGTCATCCACCTCGCGCCGTCGGGTCCGATGCACGGGTCACCGCCCGACGACCCGCAGTGGTTCAGCGACGAATGGTGGACGCAGTTCCGCCAGATGTGCGACCACGCTCGGCGTGTCGGCGTCGGCGTGTGGTTCTACGACCAGATCGGCGCCGCCGGGGGCAACATGCCCGGGCAGCTCAGCACGATCGATCCGGACCTCGTCGGCTGGTTCCTCGACCGCGTGGTCGTCGAGACGGACGGGAGCGCGACGATCACCTGCCCGGACGGCGGCGAACCCGTCGCCGGCGCGGCGCTCGCGCTCGACGGCGACGGCCGGGTGAGCGCCGTCACGGCGGTTCCGATCGAGGGTCGCGAGCTGCGGTGGACCGGGCACGGCCGCCATCGCGTGATGCTGGCCTACGCACGCCGCCAGGGATACGACTGCCTCTCCGCGCGCGGTGGGGCGGCGCTGATCGACGCGATCCACGGCGAGTTCGAACGCCGCCTTCCCGAGTACCTCGGCGATCCGATCCGCGGCAGCTGGCAAGACGAGATGTTGCGCTTCGGCACGTGGACCCGCGGGTTCGACGACGACTTCCACGCGCAGCACGGCTATCGGCTGGCGGACCACATCAGCGCGCTGTGGGAAGGCGACGACGAGACCTCGCGCAAGGTGCGCACCGACTATCACGCGACGCGCACCGCGCGCGCCGAGGCCTCGTTCTTCCGTCCCCTGCACGAATGGCACGAACGCCACGGGATGCTCATGGGGTGCGACCAGCAGCGCCCGGCGCGCGCGGGTCACCCTCTCGCCGCCGCGCAGCTGTACGGGGAGTACATGGCCACGCACCGCTGGCTGAGCGCGCCCGGCAGTGATCAGGCGGGAGACGGGAACGTCCACAGCTCGATGGCGCACCTCTACGAACGGCCGCGGGCGTCGGTCCTCGCGTTCCACACCAGCGGCTGGGGCGGCACCCTGGAGGAGACGTTCGACTGGCTCGTGCCGTGGCTGCGCGCGGGCATCAACCTCTATGTGCCGCACGCGGTCTACTACTCGACGCGTGGCGGGTGGTACGAGTGGGCTGCGCCGTCGACGTGCTGGCGCCAGCCGTACTGGCGCCACTACCCGGTGTTCGCCACCGCGGTCAGCCGCCTGTGTGCCGTGCTGTCACAGGGCACGCACTGTTGTGACGTCGCCGTTCTGTACCCGTCGACGACGATCCATGCCCACCTCCCCGTCGACGAGCCGATCCGCCAGCTGGTGCTGCCGGGCCCCGACCCGTCCCCGCTGATGCAGCCAGCGCTCGAGGCACAAGACGTCTACCTGCGTCTCGTCGGGCGAATGGACTGGAAGAACGCCGCTCCGGGCCTTCTCGATCGCGACCGTCGCGACTTCGACGTCATCGACGAGGCGAGCGTCCAGCGTGCGACCTGCGTGGACGGCGAGCTGCGCGTCGCCGGCGAGGCGTACAAGGTGGTGGTGTTGCCCAGCTGCCGGGTGATCGAGGCCGGCACTGCGGCCGCGCTCGTGCGGTTCGTCGACAGCGGTGGCCACGTCGTCGTCGTCGGAGCGCCTCCGGAGTTCGCCGCAGGACGCGACGGCGACGACACCGCGGTGCGCGCCTTGACCGATCTCGTCCGCTCCGGCGCAGTGCGCCACGTGGACGACGCCGACGATGTCGGGGTCGCCCTCGCACCGGTGGACCGGCGCGTCGACGCTCCGGTGCCGACGCTGCTCCGCCGGGTCGGCGATCGCCACGTGTTGTTCGTCCCGGCCGCTCACCCCAGCGCCACGGTCGTGCACTACGGGGACGAGATGGAGGCCGCGGACTACGACTTCGACCCTGGGCGCTACGCCGCGCAGATGCGCATCACGGTCCGCGACGTCGCCGGATCTCCCGCCGTGTGGGATGTGTTCACCGGCGAGCGCAGGGAACTTCCCGTCACCTCGCGCGATGCGCGCACGACCGAGGTGACCGTCCCGCTCGACGGCGCGCCGAGCGCCTTGATCGTCTGGGAGAACGACACATGACCGAGGTCGCAGCCGGCGACACGATCGTCCTCGACGGGCCGTGGGAGAGCACGATCGTCCAGACCATCGACAACGAGTGGGGCGACCTCGCGCTGCCCCCGCACGCCGGGCCGCCACCGGTGCAGGCGTGGCGGATGGAACATCGTGACGACGTCGACGACGTCGGGCTCGCCGAGCGTTGGTACGACGACGCCGGCACGGACGGCTGGACGGCGACCCGGGTCACGTTCGGGCCGCACGCCGTGATGATCGGGCCGATGCCCGCCGACGCCTGTCCGCCGCCGCTGACACCACAGCAGGTGGCCGCCGCCGTCGACGGCGCCTCCCCGCTCGCCGAGGACTGGCAGGTCGTCGAGTACTCCGACCGCTACGGCATCGAGAAGGACCCGGGCCACTTCTTCTCGGGACCGAAGGGCTTCGTTCCCGAGGAGTTCCTGCACTTCGCCGGGCTCGAACCGGGCATGTCCGTACAGCTGCGCGCGTTCGTCGTCGTCGACGAGGACGCCTCCGCGCACCTCGCCGTCGGCGCCCCGGCGTGCAAGCAGGTCTGGTGGAACGGCACGGAGCTGGAGGCGGATCCGGGCGGCTACCACATGATCACCCCGCTGCGGGTACAGGCCGGCGTCAACGTCCTCGAGCTGCGCATCTCCCGGTCGCACGACCCGTACTCGTCTGCGATGTTCACCGCGTACCCACCGCGAGCGTCGTGGGCGCTGGTGCGCGACCCGGCGAGCTATCGGCGTCCCGAATGGGTGAGAGCAGGCGACGACGCCACCGGACCGACGACGTTCTCACACGTGTTCGACGTCCCGTTCGTGCCCCGGGCGGGCGCACTCCATGTCGGCGGCGCAGGCCGCATCAGCGTCTCCGTGAACGGGACCACGATCGGCGGCCAGGGCGCGGGCGGCTACTACGACGACGCGGCGGCGGAGATGCCGTGGGTCGTGCGCTACCCGTTGACGAACCTGCGCCGGGGGTCGAACGAGATCGAGATCCGGCTCGACGGCGACGCCTCGCGCCGCCCGGTCCTCGTCGACGCCGTCGCCGACGACGGCGCCGGAACGCACGCCACGCTGATCACAGATCACACGTGGACGGCGACCACCGGTGCGGCGCGCTCGGCTGTCACGGTGACGCGCGACCAATGGTTCGATCCGCGGCATGTGGTCGTGCGGCCCCGGCCGCATCCACTGCCGCGTGCCGGCGCGATCGGCGGGCAGCTCGACGAGGAGGGTGTCGTCGTCCGATCGCGCTCGGCAGCGTCGATGCGATCCCACGTCGAGTGGTTCCGCTTCCCGATGCCACCCGGCACGACACGCGTCACCCTTCCGGTCGTGGGCGAGGCGCGATGCTTCGTCGACGGGCACGAGCACCCGGTCGTCGACGGCGTCGTCGACGTCGACGGGCACGGCAGCCCGTGGCGGGTGTGCACGGTGCGCATCGACGGCCCACCGGGACGATCGAGAGGTGACCTGTGGCGCGGCCCGGCGATCTTCGACGTGGGCACTGGCTGCATCGAGACCGGTGATTGGGCTGCGATGGGACTCGCTGCGTATTCCGGCGGCGTCTGCTACCGCCGCACGATCGAGCTGGCGGCGAACGCGCGAACGGTTCTCTCGCTCGGTCGGGTCCGCGGAAGCGCCGAAGTGCGGCTCGACGGCGATCTGGTCGGGGTCCGGGTGTGTGGTCCGTGGACGTTCGAGCTGCCTCGCGTCTCCCGAACAGGGCAGCACACGCTCGAGGTCCTGGTCTTCAACACGATCGCGCCCCTCCTCGATGCCAGCACGCCGACGACATGCATCTACTCGCCGCAGGTGCATTCCGGCCTGCTCGGACCCGTCACCCTCCGCGCCGTCGAAGGAGATCCCCGCGCATGAACGTCGACGTGACCACCGCCTGCGGCCGTGTGACAGGCGTGATGCAGGACGGCATCGCCGTGTTCCGCGGCATTCCCTACGCCGCGGCGCCGGTCGGCGCGGCCCGCTTCGCTGCGCCGCGACCGCCGGAGAAGTGGGACGGCGCCCGGGACTGTCGCTCGTTCGGACCGATCAGCCCGCAGGCGCCGCCTCCCGGCGACTACGCGCCGATCTTCGCGCCGCGCCTGCCCCAAGGCGAGGACAGCCTGAACCTCAACGTGTGGACACCCGACCTCGGCGCCACGGGCCTCCCCGTCCTGGTGTGGATCCACGGCGGCGGCTACATGATCGGCGCCGGGTCGGAGTCGTACTACGACGGCTCGTCGTTCGCTCGCGACGGAGTCGTGTGCGTCACGATCAACTACCGCCTCGGCCCGGCCGGCTTCCTCTGCGTCGGCGAGGGGGAGAACGGCAGCTTCGGGCAGCTCGACATGATCGCCGCGCTCCGTTGGGTCCAGGAGAACATCGCCGCGTTCGGCGGCGACCCGGCGCGCGTCACGGCCGCAGGAGAGTCCGCTGGGGGGATGGCGATCGGCACCCTGCTCGGCACCCCGGCCGCGCGCGGGTTGTTCTCTCGTGCGATCGCGCAGAGCGGCGCTGCCCACCACGGCCTCGATCTGGAGACCGCGAGGATGGTGGCGCGCGAGTGCTGCGCTCGCGCCGGCGTGTCGCCCGACGACCTGGAGGGTTTGCGCTCCGTCCCGTGGCGTCGATTCGCAGAGATCCAAGCGGAGATCAACGACGACATCGCGGCGACGCAGGACGAGAGCCGGTACGGGCCGGAGATCGTCTCGACGGGGATGCCGTGGCAACCGGTGATCGGCGCCGGCCTCGTTCCCCGACGCCCGATCGAGGCCATCGCCGACGGCGAGGCCGCCGGCATCGATCTGCTCATCGGGTACACAGCCGAGGAGGACCGCCTGTTCTTCGGCATCGAGCGGCCAGCGATCACGATGGACGTGGTCCGCGCCGTGTACGGCGCGACGTTCGGTGAGCGAGGCGCCGAGGCGTTCGCGACGTACGCCCGCCGCCGTCACGATCCCGACGATCCGTTGGAGATGCTCGCCGCGATCGAGACCGACCGCATGTTCCGCATCCCCGCGCTGCGATGCGCCGCCGCGCACGCAGCGCATCATCGCCGCACGTTCCTCTACCAGATGTCGTGGCCGTCACCGGCGTTCGACGGGCGGATCGGCGCCGCCCACGCCACGGACCTGCCGTTCATGTGGCACAACCTGGGCGATCTGCTCTGCCAGCAACTCGTCGGTGACACGGCGCCGGTGTCGCTCGCCGACGAGATGCACGGGGCCTGGGTCACGTTCGTCACCGACGGCGTGCCCCGCCACCCCACGCTGCCGGAGTGGCCGGCCTACGACGCGAGCTCTCGATCGCTGATGGACTTCGACGTCCCGTCGACGGTTCGCTGCGCCCATCCGACCGACGAAACCGAGCTCTGGGACGGGCTTCGCTGACGGCAGGCCGCCGGCGACGCCCAGCGCGGCGTACGGCCGATGCGCTACTCCGTCACGCGTCGAGGCCATGCCGAGCGCCGAGCCACTCGACGAACCCGCTCGCCGTGGTGGTCGGCACCGTGATCACCGCGTCGAACGCGTTCACGACGTCGAGGTCCACGAACTGATCGGACATCGACATCTTGCCGACGCGAACGTCGCGTCGACCGCGCAGGGGACGGAGGTCGACGGCGCTCAAGCCGACGTCGGCCGCGGCCAGCGCGGCTTCGATGCTGCCCTCCACCGGCGCGGGCACCGGCGACGGTTCCAGTCGCAACCCCTTGTACCAGTCCGGCGCGTGGTCCATCAGCACGGTGTCGCCACCGCCCGAGGTCACCGCGATCGACACGAAGTCGTCGCCGAACTCCTGCGCCAGGAAGTATCCGAGGACGAAGTGGTCGATCTCGCCGTCGTCGTGCGCCACGAGCTGATCGTCACCGTCGCCGGACCAGCTCGTCCACCGCCCCATCCACGGCAGGCGCTGGAGGTGGGCGTTCGCCGCGGCCATGACGACCTTGGTCTCGGGCGCGGAGCGCTCCAGCAGCCACGAGATCGACTCCGCCATGAACGAGTCACGCGCGCTGCCCACGCCGAACACCCAGTCGTCGTCGTTCCAGATCGAGCTGAGCTCACGATGGTGGAGGTCGAGACACCACGCGCTGCGCAGCGAGCGCAGCGCGACGTCGTACGCCGCCGTCCCCGTTCGGGCGCGGTAGTGCGGGCCCAGGTACTCGAACCGGCGGAGGAGGTGGCTCAACGCCGCAGCGAGCTCGTCGCGAGCTGCCTGCGGCATCGCGCCGAAGCGCGGGATGCTCTCGAACAACGAGCCACCTGCGTAGGCCGTGGCCAGCGCGCGAACCCGCTCCACCATCGCCAGCGTGGCCGGATCGATCGCCCGCACGAAGTCTGCGACGAGGTCGAGGGCCGGCTCGAGCGACGCCAACGACGCCGGACAATCGATACCGAAGTACCGCACCGGCGACGCGCCGGACATGTTGCGCTCGCGCATCCAGCGGAGGTGCTCGCGCAGCTCCTCGCATCGGCCCATGTCGGTGTGGAATCCCGCCGCGACGATCTCGTCGCCGTCACCGTCGCCGCCGTCGACCCAGCGAGCGACCGCGATCCCCTCGCTGAACGGCGCCTCGGGAGCGAAGTGGGTGAAGCCGCACCGTTCCACGAGGAAGCGGCACAGGCGATGGCGCAGCGTGAAGAACTCGCGCACGTGGTGCGTGTTCTCGCCGATCGCGACCACGCGGGCATCTCCGATCAGGTCACGCAGTGGCTCGAGGTCGTCCAGCGGCGCCTCGGGATCGAGGGTCGCCATCTCGACCGCGTGGCTGCGCACGTACTCTTCGAGCGAACTCGACGTCGTCATCCGTCTCCCCTTCCTGGCTTCGTCCTCGTTGGTCGCGCGTCAAGTCGGCTGCGGCGCTCGAACGGCAGCGCTCGCCTGCACGAGCGGCTGGAGCAGCGACGCTGTGAATCCTCCGTCGACCGCGATCACGGCGCCGGTCACGAAGCTGGCGTCCTCGCTGGCGAGGAACGCCACCACCTGGCCGACTTCCTCGGCGCGGCCGACCCGGCCGATCGGATGGACCTTGCCGTACTCGTCGAGCGCGTCCTCGATGGCGTGGACCTTCCGTCCGAGGATCGGCGTGTCGACCACCGCCGGGGCGACCGCGTTCACGCGGATGTTGGAGGCGGCGAGGTCGATGGCCGCGCACTTCACCAGCCCGACGGCGCCGAACTTGCTGGCGCAGTACGCAGCGGAGAGCGGCCCTCCACCCAGCCCTGCGGCCGACGCCGTCACCACGATCGCCCCGCCACCGGCATCGGCGATCGCCCGGCCGAACACTTGCAACCCGGACAGCACACCGCCGAGGTTGATCGCCATCATGCTGTCCCACTCGTGGCGAGCGATGTCGAAGAGATGCCGACCGTACGACACGCCGGCGTTCAGGTGGGCGACGTGCAGCTGCCCGAATCGATCGAGGACCTCCTCCAGCGCTGCGTCGTGGGCGTCGGGCTGCGTGACGTCGAGCTGCACCGCGATCGCGCCTGGCCCGATCAGGTCGGCTATGCGCTGCGCTCGCTCGTGGTCGATGTCGGCGCAGGCGACGCGTGCGCCTTCCTGTGCCAGCACGCGCGCGCTCGCCGCGCCGATGCCCGACCCGGCGCCCGTGACGATCGCAGACCTTCCCTCGAGCCTTCCCAATGCTTGCCCCCCAGGCGAACGCGCTCTTCGCCCGCGATCATAGATCATCGAGTATCGATAACAAGCGGCTCGTTGCTCATGGATGCCGGCGCTCGCCGAGATACGTCGTCATCAGCTGGTCGAGGTTGTCGCGCAGGTATGCCGCCGAGCCGGACGTGACGAGGTCTCCGTGGCGCAAGACGTAGCCGCGGTCGGCGATCGACATCGCCTTGGCGATGTGCTGCTCCACCAGCAATACGCCGACGCCGTCGACGCTCGCGGCCTGGCGCACAGCGGGAAGGAGGGCGTCGACGATGATCGGCGACAGGCCGAGGCTCATCTCGTCGATCATCAGCAGCCGCGGCCGGGCCAGGAACGCCCGAGCCAGGACGAGCATCTGCTGTTCCCCACCCGACAGCAGGGCAGCCTGGCGCGTCATCAGCGGCCGCAACGCCGGGAACGTGGCGAGGACGCGGTCGATCGCCACGGCCGCAGCCTTGGCCCGTCCCGGCACGGCGATCGTCAGGTTCTCGCGCACCGTCAACGTGCCCAGGACACCGCGTGACTCGGGCACGTGTGCGACGCCCATGCGGGCGATCGACGACGGCGCGGCGCGGACGACGCTCGTGCCCGCGATCCTGATCTCTCCTGCGATCGGGCGCTGAAGTCCGGAGATCGTGATCAACGTCGTCGTCTTGCCGGCGCCGTTTGCGCCGAGGAGTGCGACGACCTCGCCGGCGTGGACCTCCAACGACAGGTCGCGCACGACCGGCACTCCCGCGTACCCCGCTGTGAGGCGGTCGACGGACAGCAGGGCGGAGCTCATCCTGTCTCCGCCGGCCCGGGCCGCCGCGCGTCCGTGCCGAGGTATGCGGCGACGACCTCGGGACTGTCCTGGATCTCGGCGGGTGTGCCACGTGCCAGCAGGCGCCCCTGGTCGAGGACGAAGACGGTGTCGCAGACGCCCATGATCATCGCCATGTCGTGCTCGACCATCAGCACGCTCAGATCGGCCGAGCGTAGGCTCTCGATCTGACGCGCGAGCGCGGCGGTCTCGGTCGTGTCGAGGCCGGCTGCGGGCTCATCGAGCAGCAAGAGGCTCGGCCGCAGCGCGAGCGCCCGGGCGATCGCGACCAGCTTGCGTTCACCATGGGAGAGCTCGCTGACGACGACGTCGCGGCGCTCCGCCAGCCCGACGCGGGCGACGGCTTCCATCGCCTGGCGCACGCCGTCCTTGCTCGCTCGAACACCCACCAAGCTGGCAAGCAGACCCAGGAGGCCGGGCCGCTCCGCTGCGACGAGCGCGTTGTCGACGACGCTGAGGTCCTCGAACAACTCGAGCGTCTGGAACGTCCGCGCCATCCCGCGGCGCGCGCGCTCGGCGGCCGGCAAGGCGCCGATCGGCTCGCCGCGGAAGACGACGTCGCCGCCCGTGGTCGCCACGAATCCGGTCAAGGCGTCGACGAGCGTCGTCTTGCCGGCGCCGTTGGCGCCGATCAGGCCGACGATCTGCCCGCTGCCGACCTCGATGCTGACACGGTCCACGGCCTGCACGGCGCCGAACCGGACCGACACGTCGCGTGCGGTCAGCACGGCGTCACCGACGGGGCGCGTCACGGCGGCGACCCTGACTTGGATCCGGCGACCGTCACCGGCTCGCCTGCCTCGACCACCATCGTCGCGTCCGGCCTCGCCGCACCGGGCACGTCGTGGCGCGAGCGTCGGCGCACCCCGGCGGCGATGGCGCGCCCGAGATCGCTCATCGCGCCGGCGATCCCCGTGGGGTGCACAACGGTCGCCAGCACGAGCCCGATGCCGCCGAAGAGGTAGACCAAGTCCTCGATGTCGGCGAGCGAATGGACGAGATGGGTGACGATGCCCTCGCTCGCGATCGCGCCCGCGATCGCCGCGCCGCCGACCGACGCGACGCCACCGAGAAACGCGAACGCGAGGAAGGCGAGCGAGTTGAACGCGCCGAACGTCGAGGCGCTGATGCTTCCGAACCGGTAGGCGGACAGGACGCCGGCGACCCCGGCGACGAACGCAGCGAGGCCGAACGCGACGAGCTTGGTCGCCGCGACGTCGACGCCGGACGCCGCCGCCGCGCGTTCGTTCTCGCGCACGGCGAGGAATCGTCGGCCCCAGGCGGAGCGCCGAACGTTCGCCACCATCATGAACAGCGGGACGACGACGAGGGTCACGAACACGACGAAGAACGGCCCAGGAAGCTTGTTGTCGCGGAACCGCGACGACGGACCGACGTCGATCCCGAAGATCTCCGGCAACTCCAACCGCTTTCCCCCGGAGGACGCGCTGGTGAAGAACTCACTCCTGAAGACCGCCGACTCCACCGCGACCGCCGCGGCGAACGTCACGATGGCGAGGCTGACGCCACGGATCCGAAGCGCGGGAAATCCGATCACGACGCCGAACGCGGTCGACGCCGCGACCGCCGCGATCGGCGCCAGGGGGAACGGCACGTCGTAGGCGTTCGCCAGCTTCGTCAACGTGAACGCCGCAACCCCGGCGAGGGAGACCTGCACCAGCGAGATCTGGCCGACGTAGCCGGAGATGACGACGAGCGACAGGCAGATCGCGGCTGCGATCAGGCTGTTGATCAGGGCTTGCCGCCAACCGGGCGAGAGCCAGAACAACGAGGCGGGGATCAACACGGCCAGCGCGATCGCGCCGTTGCGGAACGGATGCAGCGGCGACGGCGACCGCGGCATCCGGAGCCGGCCGGCCATCCCGCGCACGGGGATCACCCTGCCGCGCAGCAACAGCGCGACGAGCACGACGATCAAGGGGATCACCTCGCGGGCGCCCCCGATCGGCGCGCCCGTGGCGCCGCGCGGCCACCACGACTTGGTCTGCAGCAGTCCGACGAGGCTCTGCGTCATCGCGATCCCGAGCCCACCGGCCGCCGCCCACCCGAACGACGTCAGCCCGCCGAGCACGGCGACCGCCAGGGCCGGCACGATCATCGACGGCAAGATCGACGGGTCGAGGCCGGTCCTCGGCGCCGCCAGGACGCCGACCGCGCCGGCCAGGACCGTCGCCAGCACCCAGTTGGCGCCGCCGAGCGCGTTCGGCGACACGCCGAGCAACATCGACGTGCGCTCGTCCTCGGCCACCGCCCTGCTCAGCATTCCGAACTTGGTTCGCGCGTAGACCACGCTCAGCACAGCGGCGAGGACGATGGCGATGCCCGCCAGGATCAACCGGTCGACCGAGATCGTCACGCCGCCCAGCTCGACCGCCGACGTCGGCAGGACGCTCTCGACAGGCTGGACCTCGGCGCCGAACCGGCGAACCGCGGCGGCCCGGCACGCGATCAGGATCCCGACCGAGGCGACCGTCGAGGCCAGCGGTGGCGCGGAGCGCAACGGTCGGAACACCGCGAACTGGATGACCATGCCGAACACGGCGACGGTCCCCAGCGCGATGACGAACGCAAGCGCGAGCGGAGGGGAACCGACGTGCACGAAGGTCGGCCACGACGGGACCTCGACACGCGCGCCGAACAGCCGAGCGATGCCCTCGACGACGATCAGCGGGTTCGGCAGCGGCGGCACGACGTAGCGACCGTCCGCCTCCAGCGAGGCGAAGACGTACGCGGCATACATCGCGATCGCGCCGTGCGAGAAGTTGACGACGCGCGAGCCCCGATACGTCAGCACCACCCCGATCGCGAGCGCGGCGACCAGCGCCCCTTCGCCGAGCCCGGCGACGAGGACCTGGATGTACGTCACGGATCAAGCGCCGACGTCGAAGAACTCACCATCGAGAGCGTCGGTGAAGCCACCGTCCTTGAACTGGGCTGCGCGAGCCTGCGTCGCGCAGACCGCCGGGGCCGTCGCAGGTCCGGGGCAGACGACGTCCGGCGCGCCCGCCACCAGCGGACCCGTGAACGCCAGCGCGGCGTCCCACACGGATTCCGGCGTCAGCTCGTCCCCCGCCTCGACCAACGGCAGGAGGATGTCGCGGATCGCCAGCATGTCGGTGAACTTGCGCAACGACAGCGCATGGAACTGATCCGTGCCGCCGTACTCGAGCAGGACCTCGCGGTAGAGGTCGATGTCCTCGTCTCCCTCGAGCTCCGGATGCGGCGTCAAGGTGACGGAGTACCACCCATCGAGCGCCTCGTCGCCGACGACGTCGCGGACCTCGGGCGACAAGCACCCCGACGTCGCGACGACCGTCGCGTCCGCGATCGGAAGGGACGGCAATGCCTGGGCGAGCTGGATGCACGACGGACCCGACACCACGGCGAGCACCGTGTCGACGTCACCGAGCGACGCGGCGGCGCTGGTGGTGCTCGATCCGTCCGGCTCGTTGCCAGCCGCCACGTAGTCGATCCCGCTCGGATCGAGGATCGGCGCGAGCGCCTGCGCGGTCGTCTGACCCAGATCGCCGGAGAACTGCATCACGCCCAGCCGTTCCGGGCTCAGATTGTCCAAGGCGAACTGTGCGACGGCCGCGGCGATGCCCGGCAGGCCTGGGTCGTAGAAGATCGCGTTCGGCACCGAGGTGTCCAGTCCCGAGGCCGGAGTCCCTCCGACGACGGACTTGCCGACGTCGGCCAAGGTGGGATAGAGCGGCGACGACGGCCCGACGAAGCCCAGCGTCACCAGCACGACGTCGTCGTCGTTGGCCATCTCCTGCGCGCAGTTCAGCGCCTCCTCCTCCGACTCGCGCACGAGGCACGTGCGCACCTCCAGCGGGCGGCCACCGACCCCGCCGAGCTCGGAGTTGATGTAGGCGACGGTCGCCTCCACTCCCACCGTCGCGGCAGGGTTCGCCCGCGTGCCACCGTCCTGGTTGATGTAGCCGATCACGATCGGCTCGCCGGACGTCTCGACCGACGTCTCTGCGGACGTCTCGACCGGCGCGGCGGCGGTGTCGGACGGCGCGTTCGAGGTCGACGCTCCGTCGTCGTCGCCGCACGCCGCAGCAGCGAGCGCGATCGCCGCGAACGCCGCGATCGATGTCGTTTTCCGATGGCGCATCATCATCCCCATTTCTCGCAATGAGCGATCACGTTTCAGTTGACAGCCCGTGCACGCGACTTCCAGTAGGGGTCGCGCAGCTCGTTCTTGAGGACCTTCCCCGTGGCGTTGCGCGGGAACTCGGCGACGAACTCGACCGCGCGCGGGCACTTGTACTTCGCCAGGTTCTCGCGACAGTGCGCGAGCACGCTGTCGGCATCGATCTGGGCGCCGTCGCGGACGATGACGAACGCCGTCGCGACCTCACCCCACCGCTCGTCCGGCACACCGATGACCGTCACGTCGGCGACCTCGGGCATCTGGAAGATCACCTCTTCGATCTCGCGCGGGTAGATGTTCTCCCCGCCCGAGATGATCATGTCCTTGACGCGATCGCAGATGTACAGATAGCCGTCCTCGTCGAAGCGACCGACGTCGCCGGTGTGCATCCATCCGTCGCGCAGCACCTCGGCCGTGGCGTCCGGGCGATTCCAGTACCCCTCCATCACCTGCGGCCCGCGCACGACGACCTCGCCCGCCTCTCCCAGCGGCGCCGGGTTGCCGTGCGCGTCGACGACGCGCACCTCCGTTCCCGGCAGAGGCCGGCCGGCCGAGAGCAGCAGACCCGGGTTCGAGGCCAGCGCTTGGAGATGGTCCTCCGGCTCGAGCACCGTCGCCGTCGCGCTCAGCTCCGTCATCCCGTAGCCCTGGATGAAGCCGCAGCCGAACACCTCGATCGCTTCCTTCAGGACGTCGCTCGCGATCGGCGCCGATCCGTAGGCGATCAGGCGCAGGTCCGGGAACGGCGCGTCCCGGACGCCCGGTTCGCGCAGCAGCGCCAGGATCATCGCCGGCACGAGCGTCGTGGCGGCGATGCGCTCGTCGCGCAGGATGCGCAGCGTCTCGGCGGGATCGAAGTCGCGCACGATGCGCGTCGAGCATCCGCTCGCCACGTTGATGAATGCCGTGATCGCCGCTCCGGCGTGGAACAGCGGCATCACCATCAGGTAGCTGAAGCGGTCGAAGCGCATCGCGGTTCCGAGCTGCACGACGTTCGTGGTGATCGCGCCCTGGGTCAGGACCGCGCCCTTCGGCCTGCCGGTCGTGCCGCTCGTGTACATCTGGTAGAGCACGTCCGAGCTGGTGACGACACGACCGCAGGGCTCGTCGGCTTCGCTCGCGACGTTGTCGGCGAACGACTGCCACCCGTGCGGTCCGTCACCGACGGAGAACCGCTTCTCGATCCCGCCAGCGGCCACGGCGTCAAGCTGCGACGTGAACTCTGCCTCGGCGACGACGAGCTGCGCGCCGGAGTCGCGCAGGATGAAGTCCCACTCCGGAGGCGCCAGGCGTGCGTTGAGAGGAACGGGCACCACTCCCGCTCGCGATGCGGCGAAGTAGATGGCGAAGATCTCCAACGAGTTCTTCGACAGCACACCGAACCGCGCTCCGAACGGCAGCTCGCGCTCCAGCCATATGCTCATGCGGTTCGTCCACGAGCGCATCTGCGCCCATGTGACGACATGGACTCCGTCGGATGCGCAGACACTGTCCGGAACTCTGGACGCCCAGTAGTCCAGATAGTCATGAATCCGCAACGCGCAATCTCCCCCGGTCAGATCAACGCACGACTTTTCGTACGTTGTATAACGTACCGCGGCTCGTGCTCTGGAGCAAGCGTCAGCGGTCCCTCGTCGTCAGGTCGCGGCGCTGCTCGACGCGCCGCTCGCTTCGATGTCGAGGCCGTATAGCTCGGCAGCGTTCCGCCACAGGATCTTCTCCCGAACCTCCGGCGAGACCGCCTGAAGGCCGTTGTCGAGCGCGTCGGCGAGCGAGTCTCCGCTGAGGCAGGTCGGGTGCGGAAAGTCGGTTTCGAACATGATGTGGTCGGCGCCGAGCGCGTCGAGATGCCAATCCTCGAGGCGCTCGAACCAGTAGTTCGCGTACACCTGGCGCCGGAAAAGATCACTGGGCAGCATGTCTCCGAAGTCGGGACGATCACGCCACACCTTCGAGCGTTTGAAGTGGTAATCGCATGCGTCGAGAACGAAGGGAATCCAGCCGATCCCGCTTTCGACGGAAACGAACTTCAGATTCGGGAACCGGGTGAGCACTCCGCAGAGGATGAGGTCGAGGACCTGTTGACCGTTGTCGAGGAAGGCGCCCGTCGCCGCCCGAGGGAAGGCCGCCGTCCCGTCGAGAGCGTTGCGCTTCTCGTTGAGGTGCTGCGACATGTCGCCGTTGCCGGCGTGGAAGCTGATCGACAGCCCCGCGGCGTCAGCGACCGACCACACCGGGCTCCAGTGCGGATCACCGAGATAGGGCAGGTTGTGCAGATGAGGGGCGCCCGTCGTCACGACCGCGCCGAAGCCTCGGCCGGCGATGCGCTCGATCTCGGCGACGGACCGTTCGACGTCCCAGTACGGAATCGCGGCCATCGGGATGTAGCGGCCAGGCGCCGCCGAGCACCACTCGAGCTGGTAGTCGTTGTACGCGCTGACGTGCGCCGCGGCGACCTCTGGGGCCCAGCCGAACTTCATCAAGTCGGCGCCACCGATGTTCGGATACAGCACCGCGACGCGCACGCCGTCGGCCTCCATCACCTTCACTCGTTCGTTCGGGTCGTACGTGGCGGGGTGACAATCGCCGATGCTCGGCGGCGGTTCGGTCGTATAGGGCTTGTCCCACCCGTAGTTGAGCGGGCCCCACGCCGGGCCGAGCACACGGTCGCCGAGCACCCACACCTCGACCCCCAACCGATCGTCCCAACGCACGTGGAGGCGATCGTCGCCCCACTTCGCCGGCAGGCGGCTGGTCCACAGGTCCGCCGGCTCGGTGATGTGGGTGTCGGTGTCGAAGATCATCACGTCATTCATGGCCATCCTCCTCGTGATGGACGTGCGGTTCCCTGTGCTTCAAGTAGCGCTGGGCGTACGTGTGACCGCGCATGAACGGACCCGACTCGTCGCTCTTGCCGAAGAGGTCGTCGAGTCCGCACAGCGTGGCGAGCTGCGGCGGATTGCGCCGCACGACAGCAGAGCTGATCCGCGAGTAGTCGTCGATCGGCCGCATGAACATGCGCGAGTACGTGTTGTGCAGCGTCACGTGAGAGCCGGTGACAGGACGCGGGGGCGCGGCGTGCCACGTGGCCCCGTGCCACAGCGCGATCGATCCCTT
>CAZGUH010000004.1:130787-133431 GCA_964529005.1 uncultured Ilumatobacteraceae bacterium
GACGTCGACAGCAGGAAGCCCCGATCCAGGAGGACCTCGACCAACGTCACGACCGACGGATGCAGCGCGGCCTCCTCGAAGATCCGGCCGCGCTCGAGCAACCGGCCGGCCGCGGATCCGCCGCTCTCGCGCATCGCGCCGACGATCGCGGCCCGCAGCTCGTCGGCGCCGTCCGCGCTGATCGCGTTCTCGATGACGGTGCATCCCTTCGAGAGCAGCTCGTCGCGGTGCCGCCCGAGTGCGAAGCTGTCGATGCGATTGTCCAGGTCGGGATTGGGCAACGTGCGCCGCGCCATGTGGTCGTGCACCTCGGTGAGCACGTCCGCCAGGCCGTCCGGCAGCACGAGCCCGGTCATCTGCTGCGACATCGAGTCGTCTCCGCGCTGGCGGCATCGATGTGCGAGCTCACGCCACGCACGCACGCGCATCCCAGGGTCCTCGCCGTAGCACGTCGCGCCGAGGACCTGACCGTCGTTGTAGTCGGCGCGTCGCACCCACGGGCAGTCGGCTGACTCGCCCTCGACGACCTGGGCACGACGCCCCTCGACGATCATCTGGAACGCCAGGACGTTGCCCGGCAGCCCGAGGTGGGGCGGCGCGTTCGTGTACACCTCCGACGCGGCGAAGTGGGCGCCGTCGGCCACGTCGGCGCGCTTCAGGATCGTGTCGAACGCCGACCGAAGCTCGTCGAACCACTCGCGCGATCCGAACTCGACCCGACCGTCGAGATCGACCAGCTCTGACCTGCGCACCGGCGTTCCACCCTCCCCCGGGCCCTCGCCCGGCGCTCATGCTCCCGCGTCCCTCGGCTGTTGTCAACTACCGATAATCGACAAGTGAGAGATAAGGGAACTGCCGCGTCAGACCGCGGCGCGGCGGAAGGCGGCTTCGTCGAGCTCGATGCCCAAGCCGGGCTTCGTCGGCACGGCGAAGCAGCCGTCGCGCAGCTCGAGCGGCTCCGTGAACAGCGAATCGAACTGCGGATGCCGCCCGGTGTGCTCCTGTGGACGGGACGCGTCGCGCACGCTCGCGACGAAGTGGAGGTTGGCGACGGTCCCGATCGTTGGAAGGGTCATGTGCGGCACGAGCATGCGGCGGTGGGCCTCGACGAGCGTCGCGATCCGCCGCGCCTCGCTGAGACCGCCGCACTTGGTGACGTCGGGCTGCAGGATGTCCACTCCCGTGGCGAGCAGATCGCGAAACGCCCAGCGCGTGTACATCTGCTCGCCGGCTGCCACCGGCACGTCGAGCGCATCGACGACACGCGCCAAACCGGTCGGATCGTCCGGCCGGACGGGCTCCTCGTAGTGGAATGCGTCGAGCTCCTGCAGCCGCCGACCCTGGGCGATGGCCGTCGGCGTGGTGTATCCGCAGTTCGCGTCGAAGGCGAGGGGCACGTCGGCGCCGCATGCTCGCCGACATTCGGCGAAGACGGCGATGTCCTTGCGGGGATCGACGTCCAGCGCATCGCCACCGTCGAGTCGGATCTTGACCGCGGTGTAGCCGGCTTCGAGGTGCTGCTCCACACGGCCAGCCATCTCCGCGGGCGTCGCGCGGGCTGCGCCGCCCAAGCTGGCGTACATGCGCACGCGGTCGCGGTGGCGTCCCCCGAGGAGCACGCAGACCGGAAGCCCGGTCGCCTTCCCGAGGATGTCCCACAGCGCGATGTCGACGCCGGAGATCGCCTCGAGCTGGAGGCCGGACACCCCGAGCGCGTACGTGCCGTAGTACATGTCCCACCACAGCGGGTCGATCTGGCACGGGTCACGGCCGACGCAGATCGGGGCCAGCAGGCTGTTCACGAAGTGCGCGATCAGCGGCGCGTGCATCGGGCTGCACTCGCCCACCCCGAGGATTCCGGAGTCCGTTCGCACGGTGACGAAGACCAGCCGATCGAAGACGATCCAGGCGCGGACCTCAGCGATCCGATGGTCGGAGATCACGACGGCGCATCCTGGGTCGCCGGGTATCGGACGGTGATCGTCCTGCCCATCCGGTGCGACGCGAGGATCGCTTCCGCGACCGTCAGGGCGCGCAGGCCGTCGTGCCCCGACGTCGTCGGCGGCGCGCCGTCGAGGATGCAGTCGATGAAGTGCCGGGCTTCGGCGCGGTACGGGCGGGCGTCGAGATCGTCGTCGATCACCTCGATGACCTCGTGCGGCATGTCACGCGTGCGCAGACGCAGATCGCTCATCCGCCACTGCTCGCGCCCGCTGACGATCACGGCGCCCTCGGTGCCGATGACCCCTCGGCTGCTCCACGGGACGAACGACGTCCAACTCGCATGCAACGATGCGATCGCGTCGCTCGCCATTCCGAACGTGATCGCAGCGTTGTCCTCGAAGTACCCGCTGAGGTCGGGCCGGGTGGCGTAGAGGCAGGCGGCAACCGTGTCGACGTCGCCGATCCACCAGTGCAGCAGGTCGATCTCGTGCGAGAACGACTCGAGCACGATGCCCGGGACGGGCTCGGGTCGCTTCGGAGGCCATGCGTCGGTCATGCCGATGCCGATCCGCTGGAACCAGGCGTTGACCGGTTCGCCGATCAGCCCGCGGCGGATGACGTCGCGCACCCTCGACGGACCGTCGCGAAACCGCATGCTGAGCCCGACGGCCAGCACGACACCGGCATGCTCTGCGGCCCG
>CAZGUH010000004.1:133531-143452 GCA_964529005.1 uncultured Ilumatobacteraceae bacterium
GCGATGCCGCCGGCGCCGACGATCGCGACCCGCACCGTGGACGCGGTCACGACCGTCGCACCGTGTCGAGCTGGTCGAGCTTGGCCACGCGGCGGAGATGATCGTCCGTGGCGTCGAAGCGCGCCCGCAGGAACGTCGTGACGAGCTCGTAGGCGAGGGCACGTCCGACGACGTCGGCGCCGATGCAGGCGACGTTGACGTCGTCGTGCTCGACCGCCTGGTGAGCGCTGTAGACGTCGTGGATCACCGCAGCCCGGACGCCGGCGATCTTGTTCGCGGCGATCGACGCGCCGACACCAGTGCCGCACACCAGGACGGCGCGAGCCGCCTGGCCGGCGGCCACGGGCGCGCACGTCGCCGCCGCGACGTCGGGAAAGTCGACCGGGTCAGGGCCGAACGTTCCGTGGTCGACGACCTCGTGACCGTCGGCGTCGAGCCGGCCACGAAGCCATTCCTTCAGCCGGACGCCCGCATGGTCTCCGCCGAGGCTGACGGACACGGCGTGCGCCCCGGTCGACGATTCCTGCAGGCTCACAGGAGGTCCTCGTAGTCACGCTCGGCTGCCTCCCAGTCGACGGTGTCGTCCTTCGCCCGGCCGAGCTTCTCGTACAGCGAGGCTCGCCATCGCTTGTCGTGCACCGCGATCGCGGCGGCATGACGCAGCACGTCCTCGGCGAGATCGGCAGGCACGACGACGACGCCGTCCCCGTCGCATCCGACGATGTCACCCGGATGGACGAGAACGCCGCCACAGCTCACCGGTTCGTCGACGCCTGCCAGCACCGCACGCCCGGGGACCTGCGCCCGCCCGATCGCCGCGCACGCGATGGGCGACCGCTGCAAGATCACCTCGTCGGTGTCGCGGCACGCACCGTCGGTCACCACGCCCGCCGCGCCGGAGGCCTCGACCAAGCTCATCAGCCCTTCCGATCCGTACCAGGCAGCGTTGGGCGAGACACCCGCAGCGGCGGCGACGATCACGCATCCGGGCGTGACGTGGCGCGGCCGGAGCGGCCCGTACCGGCGCTCGATGCCGCCGATCGCCTCGTGCCCCCAACGCCTGTGCACCTCGGTCTGGTCGTAGGTCTCACCCGCGGCAAGCGGCGGGACGCGCACGTTCGAGGGCACGAGGCGCATCGTCGTCGCGTGTCCCCAGAACCGCAGCCCGCGCCACAGCGGGCGGACGGCCGGGTCCATCAGCATGAGATCGGCTCGACCGACCACGTCGAGCGCGTCGCAGACGTCGCTCACACGGAGATGTGCGGCATATCGCCGAGCCAGCAGCGCGGTGTCAGGCATCGTCGATCCCCATCGTCAACCCCATGTGCGCGCATCATACGCGATCGTGGGCGTCTCATCGATTATCGATTACACTCGCGCCGTCGGATGGACGGTGAAGGAACCACGCCGGTCGCCAGCACGAGGACGGCCGTGCCTCCCGACGATCACGTGCATTCGCAGTGGTCGTGGGACACCGCGGGCGCGTCCATGGAGGAGACGTGCGACGCGGCGATTCGCCTCGGCATCCCGTCGATCACCTTCACCGAGCACCTCGACTTCACGAGGTGGCACATGGCCGCCGACATCGTCGCCGCCCTTCCCGCGGCGCTGGCGCCGATGATCGACGGCGACGGGCAACTCTGCCCGCCGTTGCTCGACGTCGACGGATACCTGGCGTGCGTCGAGGAGTGCCGTGATCGCTTCCCCGCGTTGAGGATCCGCTCGGGGCTCGAGGTCGGCGAGCCCCACTGGCACGACCGATCCGTCCGCCGCGCCCTCGACGGCCGGCGCTTCGACCGCGTGCTCGGATCGATGCACACGCTGGTCGACGACGGCAAGTGCCACCTCGTCACCGACCTCGTCGGGCGCTGTGATCCGACCGCGCTGATGCGCCGTTACCTCGCCGAGACACTGGCGATGGTCGAATCGTCCGACGGGTTCGACGTCCTCGCGCACATCGATTACCCCGTCCGGCGCTGGCCGCCCGCCGCAGGCGCGTTCGACCCGAGCTCGTTCGAAGACGAGTTCCGGGCCGTGCTGCGCGCTCTCGCCGGATCTGGACGCGCGCTCGAGATCAGCAGCGTCGTGCCTCTCGCCCCATCGGTCGTCCGGTGGTGGTGCGAGGAGGGAGGCGACGCCGTCACGTTCGGCAGCGACTCCCACAGCGCGCCGACGCTCGGACGCGGCTTCGACACGGTCGCCGACCTGGCGGGGGCGGTCGGCTTCCGGCCGGGTTCGGAACCCGACGATCTCTGGCGGCGTCGCCGAGCGCTGTGACGACGCTCCTCGCCGAGCGGCAGGGAGCGACGACGACGCGACCGGTCATCGGCGAGCGAGCAGGTCGCCGCAGAAGGCGATCGTTCCGCTCGTCAGCGCGTGCGGCGCCTCCCACGGAACGAAGTGCCCGCAGTCGCGCAGCAGGAACGGTCCGACGTGTCGGGCGAACACCTCGGCGGCCATGCGATCGAACGACGGATAGATCACGTGATCGCTGGTTCCGAACAGGATCAGAGCCGGCGTGCGCTCGTTGCGACCGAGCATCGACTCCTCCGAGCGGGCGGCAGCGTCGAACGCGGCCTCGTAGCAGCCGATGCTCGCGCGGAACGTCTGCTCGTCGACCAGCGCCTCGACGTGAAAGGCGATCTCGTCCGCGCCGAACGCGTCCGGGTGGGCCCAGAAGCGGCTCGAGTAGAACGTCGAGAGGTACTGCCGCCGAGCCTCGTGCGTCGCCAGCTCCGCCGCCAGCTCGTCCGCGTGCCTCCCTTGTCGAACGAAGTAGTCGGCGCTGCTCCGCGGCGCTCGAGTCGACGGGATCTCGGCCATCCGCTCGGGAAGGTAGGGCAATGGCGAGTTGAAGATCACCATGCGGTCGACCCAGCCGGGAAAGCGGAGGGCGAGATCCTGCATGACGGCTCCGCCGAGATCGCCGCCGAGCACGGGGACGCGCTCGTACCCCAAGACGTCGTGGACGAGCGCGTACAGGTCGCGCGAGTGGCTTGCGACGTCGGCGAACCCGTCCGGGGCGATCCCGCTGTCGCCGAAGCCGCGCAGGTCGGGCACGATCACCTCGAATCCCGCCGAGGCGAGCGGCTCGATCACGCGCCAGTAGATCCGCTTCGACTCCGGCCAGCCGTGCACACAGACTTGCTCCTATGTCAAGCCGCCTGAGCGATGCAAGTCGCTGGGGCGGTGCGTTGTGTGTCTGCGAGCAGGGAGCGGTAGACGACGTCGGAGAGGCGTCGCTTGAGTGCTCGTAGCGCTTCGGTCTTGGTGTCGCGATTCGCCATCCGCCGATCGAGGTAAGCGCGGGCATCGTCGTGGCAGCGCATCTGAGTGACCGCGATGCGGTGGATCGCCGCGTTCAGTTGCCGGTTCCCGGTGCGTGACAGGCGGTGGCGCTCACGCTTGCCAGACCACACCGGCAGCGGGGCGGTTCCGTTGTGGCGGGCGTATGCGTCCTTGCTCTTGAAGCGTGTGATGTCGGCTGTCTCGGCCACGAGCTTGGCGGCAGTCAACGCGTCGACACCGACGAGCGTGAGCAGCGTCGGAGCGAGGCGGGACACGAGTGCTGTGATCTCGCGTTCGAGCTCGGTCTCGCGCACCGTCAACTGGCGGGCATGAGCAACGATCTCCGTTGCGATCCGAGCAACCGGACCATCGAAGCCGCCAAGACGGGCGGCGACCGCGTCGAGGTGCTTCAAGCGGACCAACGACCGCGCCGGCGGGTCCCAGGCCGGGTCGAGTTCGTGGAGATGCCAGCGGAGCCGATTGACGCAGCGCGTGCGCTCTGCCACCAGGTCCTCGCGATGATCCACCAGCAGCCGCAACTCGCGAGCCGGACCGTCGAGGCGGGCGATCGGCAAGCCAGGGTTCGCCAATGCCGCGCGGGCGACCGCGAGCGCGTCGATCGGGTCGGACTTGCCATAGGTGCGGGCCGCGTCACGAGCGTGCGCCATCAACTTCGGCGGCACACGCACGATCTGCTCACCAGCGCGCAACAGGTCGGCTTCGAGCCGACGCGACAGATGCCGGCAGTCCTCGACCGCCCAGCACCGCGCCCCGTCGAACCGCTCCGCCCAACGCATCAACGCCAGATGATCATCGGTCGTCGTGCCGGTCGTGGTCTTCGAGCCGAGCTGACGCCCGACCTCATCGATCGCCACCACCGTGTGGGTGCGCTTGTGTGCGTCGATCCCCAGTGTCACCATGGTCCAGTCACCTTTCACGTTGTGTGGAAGCAACGGGACCGGCCGGTGGGCACACCTCAGTGGGGGCGATGCCACGCTCCTGACTTGTTCCAATAGCGCCAGCACCACCGCTCCGACGGGGGCATAGGGTGCGAGGTCGGTGACCGGTCGGGCTCTCACGCTCCTTGCCCACCTCGGTGTGGCTCTCTCATAGCGTGCCGGCCGGTCACCGCCCGCCTGCGGCGTGGCTCGATAGAGGCGTGCTCGCTTCCTGGAACTCAGGTTGCCCGCCGTGGAACTTCCTCCCAGCGACGCAACCAGGAGAACCGCATGGTCATCATCGGGATCGACCCCCACAAGGGATCCCACACCGCCGCCGCGATCGACGCGCAGTGCGAGCCGCTCGGCCAGCTCCGCGTCCCAGCCAACCGGGCGATGGTCGCCCAGCTGCGCAAGTGGGCACAGCGCTGGCCCGAGCGCATCTGGGCGATCGAGGGCGGCAACGGTCTCGGTCGTCTGCTCGCTCAACAACTCGTCACCGCAGGCGAAGTCGTCGTGGACGTGCCCGCGACCCTCGCAGCGCGGGCGCGGCTGTTGCAGTCCGGTCACGGCCGCAAGACAGACGGCATCGACGCCATCAGCGTCGCCGCCGTCGCCCTGCATCGCCCGGATCTGCGTCGCGTCGCCAGCGATGACCACCATGCGATCGTGCGACTGTTGGCAGACCGGCGCGATGAGCTCACCCAGGAACGACGCCGGACTGTGAACCGCCTCCACAGACTGCTGCGCGACCTCATCGCTGGCGGAGCGCCCACTGAGCTCAGCGCCGCCGCCGCCGCTCAACTCCTCAGCAAGATCCGCCCAGCGAACGCGGTCGACAGCGAGCGCAAGGCTCAAGCCCGCCAACTGGTCAGCGACATTCGCCGGATCGACAAAGCCCTCATCGACAACCGACGCCGCTGCCAAGAAGCTGTGCGCGCCGCAGGCTCCACGCTCACTGAGATCTTCGGAATCAGCGATGTGCTCGCCGCCAAGATCCTCGGCCACACCGGCGACATCGGCCGCTTCGCCACCGCTCACCAGTTCGCCAGCTACACCGGCACGGCCCCGATCGAAGCCTCCAGCGGCGACCTGAAACGCCACCGGCTGTCGCGCGCCGGCAACCGCAAGCTCAACAACGCCCTTCATCTGGCCGCCCGCGTGCAGGTCATGCATGCCGGCGCAGGCCGCGACCACTACCTCCGCAAGGTCGCCGAAGGAAAGACCCCTGCAGAGGCGCTGCGCAGCCTCAAACGGCAACTCGCCAAGATCGTCTACCGCACCCTCATCACCGACACCCAACGAGCCCTCGTGTCCGCCGCTTGACATAGAGGCGCTATCAAGCCACATCGGCCGGTTTCCCGCGTCCGAGGGCCGGCAAAAGGCATGAAGGCCACGATCGGCACCCACGCTACGAGCCATGCCCCCGGACGCAGACCACTGTGACACTGAACGGCACGGTAGGCGTCGGCTTGGCAGCCGCCGATCTGCTCGTCCGCCCCACCGAAGAGAACAGAATCGAAGTCGGGATTGGCGGCGACTTGTTGATCGTGCCACTGCTCCCACTCGTCCCAGGTACCTCCGGTGCCGGCCGCGTCGTTCGGGCGCGCTCGGTACTCGTAGCCGACTTGGGCCATGCAGTTCTCGATCACGATCTCTCGCGCAGCGAACACCGCAGCGAAGTACTCCTGGCTGGGTGCCAGCGCCTGCAGCGATGCCGCTGCCGTGAGCGCAGCGGTGATCTGTTCGCCGGCGAGCACCCTCGGAACGGCCCGGGCGAGCAGCCGTGCCACGTCGGCGAAGCTGTCGGCGCTGCCGATCGCCGAGATCCTCGAGACCCAGTTCCCGGATGTCGAGCCGCGCCTCCTGCCAGCGCTGGCCCGACTGTCAGAGCAGCAGCGGACCGTGGTCGTACTGGTGCACGGCTACGGCTGGAGACAGGCCGAGGTGGCGCGCTTGCTGAGCGTCAACGCGTCAACCGTTCGTGACTACTTGAACCGGGCGCTCGATCGCCTTCGAGAAGAGCTGGAGGTCAGCGATGTCAACAGCCCTACGTGAACAACTCCGTCAACTCACCACAGCCTTCGACCAGGTCGTGGACGACATCACGGTCGACGAGGTCCGGGGACCGCAACCGGGGACCGAGTGCGGTCACCGAGGCCGAGCGCGGAGCCGACCTCCTGATCACGACCGACCAACGCCAGCGGTCACGGTGGCTGAGCATCGCCGCGGGCGCAGTGCTGATCGTCGGCGTCGTCGGTTCGCTCATGTGGCTGGACCGCAACCGTCCGACACCGTCGGCATCGCCATCAACCTCAGCTCCACCGACGAGCGCGCCCAGCTCCACCACCTTCGTCACGAGAGGGGACACCGTCCCCTACGGCCCGCTGGACTACGCAACGACCGAGCAAGAGCTTCCGATGTGGCCCCTCGCCAACGTCAGTGATCCGCCGGCCACGACCCACGGGCTACGGCATGGCGTTGTGCGACAGCGGCTACGGCACCAAGATCCTGCGGGTCGACCCCGCCTCCGGCCCGTCGCACGCCTACTCGGGCACGCTGTGTGTGTTCATCGAGCTCGCCGCGCCGAGGATCGACGCCGTCACCTCATGCGCGACCTCGACCGAACGCTTCAACTACGCCCGCTGCCAACGTCGGACCGACCTGACCGACACGGCCGGTGCTGGCACCTCGCAAAGGGTTGTCGCCGACGCCGAGAACACGACCACGATGCAGGCCTTCCCTTCGGCGACCACCTGGGACCAAGCAGAGCCGTTCGTCGCAACGGTCTCCGCAGCCACGACCCAGGACCCCCTCCCGGCCCTCAGCGACGGTGTCGCCACCGTCAACCTGGAGACAGCAACCGGCGACAACGTCGATTCGACAGTCGATCAACCCGGAGTGTGCTTCGAGATCGAGCTCCCCGGCACCCGCGCCACCGGATGCGTCGGACGAGGCCTCCTCGCAGCAGGACTAGCATACGGCGCCTTCCAGGATGGCGACGGCCCGATCGAACTCATCGGCATCGTCCCCGACGAGGTGACAGCCATCGAAATCGACGGGCAGACCATCACGCCGACGAACAACGTCTGGCACCACAGCGCCACCTCGAACGACCAGCTGACCATCACCGTCAGATCAGCAGACGGGCGAACGGCGTCCACCGCATGACAGACCCGCCTGCGGGGTCGTAGCTCCCGCAGAGATGCCGCGCCGGGGCGGTTACGAGCGTCATGCTGGACGGGTGACAGGAGAGTACCTGCGTACAGAACATCCGACCCTCGCCCGCGCAGCTTTCGAGATGTTCGATCTCGTCAGCGACATCTCGAACCTCGTGCAGCCAGCTCCGGGAGGAAGCGTCTGGATGCAGCACATGGAGTTCGCTGAGCGCTCCGAGGACCTCGCTGACGACCTTCGCTCGGCGCTGCTGCTTTCGGAGTCTCGGCTGTTCTCGCCCGGGCTGGCCGTGGCGAGGACGGCTCTGGAGCATCATCTTGTCGATCGGCTGGTGCTTCTCGCTGATCGCTACGAGGAGACGATCCGTCCGGACGACATCGCACTGATCGAGCAGTGGGAGCGCGAGTTCGCCGATAGGAGCGCCCCGTGGACAGCTGACGTCACCTCGATCACGCGCACGAGCAATGGCCGGGCACTCAAGGTTGTCCGACGCGGGCATGCCGTCAAGAACAGCGACGGCGAGGTGACCGAGCACGTCTCGCCGTACTGGGTCGCTCTCGAGCGGTACGACGCCTTCACCGGGCACCCTGATCTCCAGGCCGCGACCGCACGCCCATTCAGCTCCGCCGAGGAGCTCGAGACATGGGCGAAGCGCAACCAGGCCGTCTACGGCAGGTTCCTGAAGTGGAGCTCCATCCTGTGGAACCTGCAGCTTAGCGATCTCGTCACACGGCCGGAGTTGCTCCGGCTCCAGGTTCACTACACGTTCCTCAGTGCCTTCGCCCACGCCACCAACAAGCGGCGCGACTCGACGGGGCAAGGCCGGCCCGGCGGCCCACCCGTCGGCCACGTTCTCAGCGAACTCATCCTGCTCTACTCATGTGCAATCGCGATCGCCGAGTTGCGCGCCTGGGGAGCATTCATCGAGCGGCGGCCAGCCATGCTCGAGCCGTTGGCGACCGACGTACAGCACCGCATCGCCACGGCCGCACGGACCATCGACTACTTCTGGTTCCTCGGCGGCACTCCACAACCGTTCGACTTCTACCAGGAGGCCAACCGGCGTTCGCACGAGAACTACCGGCAGGGCGGAGTCGGGCGACCACGGGTGGATCCGACCGACATCGCCGCTGCCGACGTGACGTACTACTCGAACCCGATTGAGCGACTGAGCCGTATGCACACCGGCGAGAACGAGATGATGACCGGCCTCAGCTTCCCACCCGCCTGGCCGACGCTGCATTGGTAGGCACGAGCCCGGGATGCGCTGGTCTGCTCAGCAGGCATTGGCACCGAGCGCGATTAACGTAACTTTCGTGTTACGCTCCTGGTATGGCTTCGACGATTCGAACCGGTGCGGATCGCTACTTCGCGCGTCGCGCATCGGAGCCCGGCTATGCCGAGGCGTACGACGAGGCTCGGCGGCGGGTCGATTCGATCGATCGGTTGGTGCGGGCGCTCGACGATCGACGCGAGGAGCTCGGGTTGTCGAAGGCGGAGTTGGCGCGACGGGCGGAGTTGGCACCGGAGGCGGTGCGACGGCTGTTCAGCGTCGACAGTCCGAACCCGACGATCGGCACGCTGACCGCACTGGCGGACGCGCTCGGGCTGGAGCTCGTCCCGCAGCGACGCAAGGCCGGTTGACCCGCATACTCGAGCACGGTGCGGCGGCGGAGGAACTCGTCGCGCATCTTCCTCGCTCGCCGGTATTCCTTCGAGTCGGCGGCGGAGCGCTTCGGCTTGGAGAGCCCGTCGATCACGACGATCGACGACCCACCGAGGTCGGCGGCGTCACGTTCGAGGATGCAGAACAGGCGGTGATTCAATCCGCCGCCCTGGATGCGGACCTCGTAGAAGCCGGCCATCTCGTCGTGCATCGCCTCCCACTTCCCGCCACCGGAGAACGCCGGGGGCGGCGCTTCGGCGACGGCGTCGAGCACCGCCTGGAACTCGGCAACCAGCTTGGCGGGGAGACGGTCGAAGAACTCGATCGCCGGCACCGCCCGGCTCGAATCGTCATCGGGGTGGCGTTGGAAGAAGTGGATCAACCACGGTTCACGCTTCATCACCCTCACCCCCCACCGACAGTCCCGCGGTGCCCACGATGAGGTCACCCACCACGCCCGTGGCCTCGCGCCGCAGGCCGGGCACGGCGTGGGGAGTAGAGGTCGATGGTCACCGCGATCGACGAATGCCCGAGTCGCTCGCTGACGATCGCCGGGTGCACGCCTGACCGCAAGGCGATCGTGGCGTAGGTGTGGCGCAGATCGTGCAGCCGGATCCGCGGTACACCGGCCGGGCGACGAGCCGGTCGAAGGTGGTCGAGAACGACGCCGGGTTCAACGGGCCATCCCCCTCACCGGGGAACACCCACAGGGTCCCGGCTCGATGCTCGAGCTGGTCGGACAGCACGGCGGTGGTCGTCGCGTCCAGCGCGACGAGCCGGCGGCTCGACGCCGACTTCGGCGGACCGATCTCGATCCGACCGTCGACCACGCCGACGGTACGCCGCACCGAC
>CAZGUH010000005.1:0-113151 GCA_964529005.1 uncultured Ilumatobacteraceae bacterium
GGACTAGATGTTCACGTCGATGAGCTCACTGCCCTCGAAACGCTCGCCGGCGTCCTTGTAGAGCAGGTGGCCCAGCAGCGCGGCGACCCCCGCCATGCTCATGCATACGAGCACGGGGATCAGCAGCAACACGATCACGATGGCGACGGCGCCGGGCACGCCGTTCACCCTAGTTGCGCGCACGCGTCACGCCGAAAGCAGCCGACGACGTGATCGTTGACCATCCCGCAAGCCTGCATGAAGGCGTAGCAGATCGTCGGGCCGACGAACCGGAAGCCGCGCCGCCGCAGGTCCTTGCTCATCGCCTCGGACTCGCCGGTCGCCGCCGGCAGCTCCTCGACCCCCGCCCACGCACGCTGGAGCGGCGCGCCGCCGACGAAGCTCCACAGGTGCGCCACGGGATCGTCGAGCGCGAGCCAGGCACGTGCGTTGTCGATCGCGGCCGTGATCTTCGCCCGGTTGCGCACGATGCCCGCGTCGGCCATGCAGCGGTCGACATCCCGCTCGCCGAAGGTCGCGACGACCGCGGGGTCGAAGCCGGCGAACGCGCTGCGATAGCCCTCGCGCTTGCGCAGGATCGTCTCCCACGACAGCCCGGCCTGCGCGCCCTCCAGGATCAGGAACTCGAACAGCACGGAGGGATCACGCTGAGGCACGCCCCATTCCTCGTCGTGATACGCGACCATCGGCGGCGACGAGCCCGACGCCCACGCGCAACGGGGCACACCGTCGGAGGTCATCGCCGGGTCCACGCCGTGGCTCAGGCGGGCTTGAAGGCCCAGGCCTCGATCTCGACCGCGGCGCCGGCCGGCAGCGCGGCGACGCCGATGGTGGAGCGGGCCGGGCGGTGACCGCCGAACGCGGCGACGTAGGCGTCGTTGAACAGCTCGAACGTGTCGATGTCGGTGAGGAAGCACAGCGTCTTGGCGACGTCGGCGATGCCGGCGCCGACCGAGGCCAGCTGGCCCTTGAGGTTCTCGACCGCCTGCGCGGTCTGCGCCGCGACCCCGCCGTCGACGAGAGCGCCGTCGCGCAGGCCGAGCTGGCCGGAGACGATGATCCAGTCGCCCGCGCGCACGACGGGGGTGTACGGGCCGAGGGTCTTGGTCATGGTCGCCGATGGTAGGCCGCGGCTCATCCGGCGGCACGAGCGATCGGCCACCGCGGTGCGAACCCGACGTGCCGCCACGCCGCGGCGGCGACCGCGGCGAACACCGCGTCGCTGCCGTTCACCGCGGGGCCGTTGTCGTCGAGGACCTCGACCGAGATCGACGGCGTGTCGGTGGCGCGGAGCACGCCGAAGCTGCGGATCGTCAGGTCGAGGGGCACGCCCTCGTCGTCGACGGCGATCGCTTCGCTGCGCACCCACCCGAGGCCCATGTGGGCCGCGCCGATGCAGTACGACCGGAGGACCACGGCGTCGAGCACCCGGCCGCAGCGCACGCGGATGTGGACGCTGCCGTCGGGGTCGATGCGGGCAGACGCCCAGGCTCCGTCGGGCGACACGATCTCGTCGGCGCCGTCGGGGCCGACGGCGCGCAGCGACGCCAGCGCGACCGCTGCCTCTGCCCACCCCGCGGCGCGGATCGCCGGCGACACCCGGGGGCCGGTCACGTCGACCTGTTCCACGACCAGTCCCGGAGCGACCGCGCCGATCGCATCCTCGATCCCTGGGGCGCGGACCACGCGCATCACGCCGGCGCCGTCGCTGCGCAGCCCGATCGCCACCGGTGGGCGCTTCGGACCCCAGCGCACGACGTCTTCGCGCAGGGCCAGCGCGCGCACGGGTCGCCCGTGGTCGGCGGCCAGCCGGCGGGCGGCGTCGGCCACCTCTCCTGCCGTCTTGCCGCCGAACGCGCCGCCGTTGGCCAGCGGCGATGCGGGCTCCCCGCCGGGCTCGCACCACGACGCGTCCAGCTCGAGGTACGCCGGTTCGACCCACGTCGTCGTCAACGTGCGGGCCCACGGCTCGGGACCCGGATCGGGAAGGTCGAGCGGCCATCGCAGCGGCGCGGTGGTGCGCCGACCCTGCACGCGACCGGCCGCGGCGCGCGCCGCGGGCATCGACTCGGCGACCACCCACCCGTCGCCGCCGCGCAGCGCGATCAGCGCATCGGGCGGCGCTGTGTCGTCGGCGAAGTGGCCCCGCCCGAGCGCGACGTCGGGCCCGACCTGTTGGGCGGTGCGGCCCTCGATCGCGGCGCGTTCGGCCGCATCGGTCATCGACCGCGGCGCGGCGGACATGTCCGACGACGATCTTCCGCCGGCTGCGACGGCCGCGGCTTCGACGATCGTCTGCCACCCGGTGCAGCGGCAGAGATGGGCGAGCAGGGCGCGGTCGACCTCGGCGCGGACAGCGAGCTTCTCCGGGTCGAGGGCGGCCAGCCGCATGATGATGCCGGGCGTGCAGAAGCCGCACTGGCTGCCGCCGGTCGACGACAGGGCGTTTGCCCACCTGTCGCGCTGGGCGTCGTCGAGCCCCTCGATCGTCGTCACGCTGCGGCCGCGCACCCGTGCGACCGGCGTGACACATGCGACACGGGGCTGCCCGTCCACCCACACGGTGCAGCAGCCGCACTGCCCCTGGGGGCTGCAGCCGTCCTTCACCCCGCGCACGCCGAGCGGGCCGCGCAGGGCGTCGAGCAGGGATCCTGCGTCGGCGGACACGTCGACGGCGCGCCCGTCGAGCGTGAACGGAATTCGGGTCATCGATCGCACCCTGTCACATCGCGATCACGTCGCGCCCGCCGGCGCCGAGCAGATTGCCGGCGCGACGTCGGCGTCCGCGTGCTGCCCGGACACCTGCGCCGATACGGTCACATCGCTATGCGCATCAGCCGACGGACCTTTCTCGCCACCACCGCGAGCGCGCTCGCGGTCGCTGCCTGCGGAGGCGGCAATGGCGGGGGTGAGCGGGCCATGACGGTGGTGCAGCGGTTTCCCAATGACGCCCTGACGCCTGGCGAGGTGCGCCTGCCGATCTCGCTGGCCGACGCCAACGAGATCCTGAAGGCTGGGCCCGCCGAGCTGCGGGCGCGGATCCGCTCCGTCGACGGGGACATCATCGCCGACGACCTCGTCGCGCCGATGCGCGTCGTCGACCAGGGCCTGCCCGTCTACTGGGCCTTCCGCACGCAGATCGACGCGCCCGGCTTCTACGAGCTCGAGGTGGCGGACATCAAGGCCAGCCCGGCGGCGTTCGAGCTGCTCGACCCAGCAGAGGTCCCGGTGCCGAGCGTCGGCGAGCAGCTCCCCCCGTTCGACACCCCCACGGTGGACGACCCCCGCGGCGTCGACCCGATCTGCAGCCGGCTCGACGGCGTGTGCCCGTTGCACGAGGTGACACTGACCGACGCGCTCAGCTCTGGACGTCCGGTGCTGTACATGGTGGGGACACCGGCGCATTGCGCGACGGGCGTGTGTGCTCCGGGCCTCGAGTACGTGATCGCGACACACGAGCGCGTCGGCGACGCGGTCGCGATGGTGCACGCGGACGTGTTCGCCGACACCGGCGCCACCACGTACGCCCCCGCCGTGCTCGAGTACCGGTTGACCTACGAGCCGGTGATCTTCCTCGCCGACGCGACGGGCCGGGTCGTGGAGCGGATCGACGTGGTGTGGGACCAGAGCGAGGTCGACGATGCCGTCGACGCGCTCGTGGCGCTCAGCTGAAGCTCTGGCCGCAGCCGCAACTGCGCGTGGCGTTCGGGTTCGTGATCGAGAAGCCGGCCTGGTTGAGGCCGTCCTTGTAGTCGAGCGTCGCGCCGTCGAGGAGCTGCGCCGAAGCCGGATCGACCACGACCTTGACCTCGCCGAACGTCGCTTGCTCGTCGTCGGCGGCGATGTCGCCGTCGAAGAACATCTCGTAGCTGAACCCGCTGCAACCACCGGGGCGCACGGCCACCCGCAGGGCGAGCTCGTCGGCGCCTTCGGCGGAGAGCAGCTCTTTGACCTTGACGGCGGCGGTGTCGGTGAGGGTGATCAAGGTGTCCTCCCAAGTGCCTCTGGGTGCGGGTCGGGTGCGGGTGGTGAGACGAAATCCTCTGTGCGGAGGTTACCTGGAGCGCAGGGTCATCTGACACGGCGTGCGATGCACGAGGCTGCAGAACTCGGCCACGTCGGCGTCGCCCATGCCCGAGACCAGACCCGTGACGATGCCCCGATGCAGCGCGCAGACCAGGTGGGGATGATCGCTGGCGAGCGCTTGGAACGGGCAGTTGGCGAACGCCACGACCACCTCGTCGCCGTCGCTGCCGTCGGTGACGAGGGGATCGAAACCCCACCGGTCGAGCTCTCCGACCAGCGCCTCGAGCGTCGACGGCGCATCGGCGTACGCGACCGCCCGCGCCGCGCCTTCGGCAGCGCCGATCTCCGCGGCGTCGTCGGGGGTCGCGCCGGCCCGCTCGGCCATGCGCAGCAGCATGCTCGCCATCGAGGGCAGGACCGGGGGTTCGAGGCCCAACGACGGCGCCGTCTGCGACAGCGAGTAGCGGTGCTGCGGGCGGCCGGGCATGCCGCGGCCGTCGACATCGACCTCGAGCAGGCCCGCCTCGCGCATGCGGTCGAGGTGCGGCCGCACCGTGTTCGGGTGCAGCCCCAACGTCTCGGCCACCTCGGCCGTGGTGAGAGGACGTGGGCTGCGGGCGATCTCGAGGTAGATGGCGTAGCGCGTGTTGTCGCCCAGCGCCTTGAGCACGTCGAGCCGCACGACCTCAGGCTGCACCCCGCCCCGAGCGTCGCCTCCCGCAGAGGGGGCGCCGACAGGCCCAGCCGGCGTAGCCACAACGCGAGATTACACGGCGCGGACCAGTAAAATGACGCCCGTGGCGAGCCGCCCACCTCTGCCGACGCCGGAGCAGATCCTCGAGATGCTGCACGCCGTCATCGATCCCGAGCTCGGGGCCGACGTCGTGACCCTCGGCATGGTGCCGGCTGTTCGCATCGGCGATCCCGACGACGAGGGCAAGGTCGACGTCGACGTGGTCGTCACGCTGACGATCAGCGGCTGCCCACTTCGAGCGCAGATCAAGCGCGACGTCGAGACGCGGCTCGCCGCCCACCCGGCGGTCCGGTCGGTGCGCATCGAGTGGGGCGAGATGACGCCCGAGCAACGCAGCGACGTGATGTCCAGAGCGCGCTGGGCGGCGCGCGAGAAAGCCCCCGACACCGAGATCCCGGCCAACTGCCGTGTGCTCGCCATCGCCAGCGGCAAGGGCGGCGTCGGCAAGAGCTCGGTCACCGTGAACCTCGCCGCCGCGCTCGCCTCGGAGGGGTACACGGTCGGGGTGCTCGACGCCGACATCTGGGGCTTCAGCGTGCCGCGCCTGCTCGGCATCGACGAGCGGCTGGCCGCCGAGCCCGACGGCGACGGCAAGCCGAAGATCCTGCCCAACGAGCGGCGCGTCGGCTCCGGCCTGCTGAAGGTCGTCTCGACCGGCTTCCTCGTCGAGGAGGACACCGCGCTGATGTGGCGCGGGCTGATGCTCACCAAGGCGGTCGAGCAGTTCCTGCGTGACGTGCGCTGGGGCGACCTGCACTACCTGCTGATCGACATGCCCCCCGGCACCGGTGACGTCCAGATGGGCCTCGCCCGCCTGCTGCCACGCACCGATCTCGTCATCGTCACCACGCCGGCGCGCGCCGCGCAGCGTGTCGCCGCTCGGGCGGCCGACATGGCTCGGCGCAGCTTCCTGCGTGTCGCCGGCGTGATCGAGAACATGAGCAGCTTCACCTGCGCCCACGGCGAGAGCTACGCGCTGTTCGGTGAGGGCGGCGGCCGTGAGCTGGCCGACGAGCTCGGTGTTCCGCTGCTCGGTCAGGTGCCCCTCGAACCGGCGGTCGCCGCCGGTGGCGACGCCGGCCAGCCGGTCGTGCTCGCCGGCGGGAACCCCGCCGCGACGGCGATCCAGGCGATCGCCCGCTCGCTCGTCGACGACGTCGCCCCGCCCGTCGACATGGCGGGCTGTTCGGCGCGCCTGCTCGATGCCGTCGAGGTGGCGCTCGGCCCGAAGCCGGCTCAGGTCAGCTCGTCGTAGCCGGGCTCCCAGGGCAACAGCACGTCTGGGCGGCCGTCGATCCACCCGCGCAAGCGCGGCAGGATCGCCTCCGGCCGGTCCATCACCGCCGCCGCCTCGACCGCGGCGTCCGCGGTGGCGAAGTCGGCGAGGAACCGCAGGCTCGACACGGTCGGCGGCATCAGCGCGAACTGGCCCGCCTCGAAGCGCGCGAGGGCGTCCGCCGGGCGCGCCCAGGCGCTGGCGACGGTCTCGGCGTCGTCGTGCAGCGGCGTCTGCGCCTGCGGCGCACGTGCGAGGAAGAAGCGCGTGTCGTATCGCTTGGTCTCCCCCCGCGGTGTGACCCAGTGGGCGACGTAGTGGATCGCGTCGGTCATCAGCCGCAAGCCCTCGTCGCTGCACATGTCGACGATCGCCAACTCGCCACGATGGACGGCATGCCGCGCGGCGTCGAAACGGGCGATCGTGGCGTCGTCGTCGAAGCGCAGCGCCGGGCCGCCCGTGGACGGGCGGGCCAGCAGCACGCCGGCCTCCTCGAAGCACTCGCGGATCGCCGCCACCCAGTAGGCGAGCCCACCCGAGCCGATCCCGAGGCGGTCGCTGGCCTCGGCGTCGGTCAGCCCGTCACAGATCTCGTCGACCGCCGCGCCGGAGTCGGCTGCGTCCACGCCGCCGCCCGGGAACACGTACACCCCGGGCGCGAACGAGGCCGCGGCGGTGCGCTGGAGCATGAACACCTCCAGCCCATCCGACCCGTCGCGCACCAGCATCACCGTCGCTGCGGGGCGCGGTTCCTCGTCGATCACAGGGGTGTCGGGCACCCGAACACGGTAGGCGGCGCATCCCGAGAGCGCCGAGCCCAACCGGGCCGCGCGAGTAGTGTCCGAACGATCGCGAGCCGCGCGCCCCCACCGCGCACGTCCGAAGGAGTTCGTCGCGATGAACGACAACGAAGCCGTGTCCGTGACGCCCGCGCGACGCAGGCTCTGGCGACGCCTGGCGATCGTCGGCCCGGTGGTGTGTCTCGCGGGCAGCCTGGGCATGGCTGCGGCGGCGCCGCCCGGCGTCGGCCAGCCTGCATCGGTCGTTCCGCTCGCCCCCGCGCGCATCCTCGACACCCGCGACGGGCTCGGCGCCCCCGCGGCCGGCGCGATCGGGCCCGACAGCGCGTTCAGCCTCCAGGTCACCGGCCGTGGCGGTGTGCCCGCCAACGCCACCGGCGTGATCCTCAACATCACGGCGACCGAGGCGACGGCCGCGACGTACGTGACCGTATGGCCGACGGGCGAGCCGCGACCGAACGCCTCGGTGCTCAACGTCTCCGCCGGCGAGGACGTCGCCAACATGATCACCGCCGCGCTCAGCGCCGACGGTCGGGTCGATCTGTACAACTCGCAAGGGACGGTCCACCTGATCGCCGACGTGGCCGGGTACCTGCTGCCCGACAGTTCGACGGGCGGCGCGGTGAGCTTCGAACGCAACACGACCAGCTCGGTCGAGCTCGGAAGGGCCGCGGGCATCGTGGCCACGCTCGGCTGCACGCCCAGTTCCGAGGCGCTGGTGACGTTCACCACCGACTCCGGTGCGACGCTGGCCTATGCCGGCATGCTCGTCCAGGACGACGACAGCACGGGGGCTCCCGACGACACGATCACCGACCTGCGGTTCGTGCCCAGCGCCTCCTCGGCCCAGTTCCTCGGCGGCGAGGAGTTCCACTTCACCGGCACGGTGAAGAACAACGGCAACGGCATCACGCTCGCCGTCGAGGTCCACGTGCTCGTCGGGTCGCAGTGCACGGCGTGGGGCACGGTCACGCCCACGTCCACCCTGCCGTGACCGAATAGTCTCCGCACGGTGCTCGTGTGGATGGATCTCGAGATGACCGGGCTCGACCCGGCGCGTGACGTCATCGTCGAGATCGCCACGATCGTCACCGACGACCAGCTGACCATCGTCGCCGAGGGGCCCGACATCGTCGTCCACCAGCCCGACGACGTGCTCGCCGGGATGGACCCGTTCGTGGTCGAGATGCACACCCGCAGCGGGCTGCTGCCGGCCATCCGCGCCTCCACGGTCTCTCTTGCCGAAGCCGGCGCCGCCACCCTGGCGTTCATCAAGCAGCACGTTCCCGAGCCCGGTCGCGTCCCGCTGTGCGGCAACTCGATCGGGATGGACCGCCGCTTCCTGGCCGCTCACCTGCCCGAGATCGAGGCCTGGCTGCACTACCGCAGCATCGACGTCAGCAGCGTGAAGGAGCTGGTCAAGCGGTGGTATCCGCAGATCAGCAACGGCCGCCCGCACAAGGCGGGCGCGCACCGCGCGCTCGACGACATCCGCGAGAGCATCAGCGAGCTGCGCTACTACCGCGAGCGGGTGTTCGTGCCTGCCCCCTCCTCGGCTCCCGCGCCGGCGCCGTGAGGCCCGGGAAATTGCCTTGACGCCCCCGGGGTCGGCGTGGTTGCCTAGCTGACGCTTCGGCCCAGCCGAGGCGCGACAACGCTCGCCCCGCTCGACTTGTGAAGGACCGTCCGATGAAGTGCACGACGTTCGCCCCCGCCATGGCCATTTCGGCCATCGGCGCGCGCCCGTGCACGGCCCTTCTCCACGGCTACCGCTGGCGCGCAGTGGCACACGTGGTCTCCGCTGACTTCGGGTTCATGCCGGAGAACTCCGTGACCAAGCGCCCCGCCCGACGCCTCGGGAAGCTGACGACGTAACGCTTTCGTCGGAAGCACTGCTCCGAGGCCGTCGGGATCCCAGATCCCGGCGGCCTTTCTCGTTTTTCCGCCCCCTTTCCACCCCGCGAGGTCCACCAGATGTACGCCATCACCAGCGAGGAAGCGATCGAAATCGACGCCACGGCCGTGGCCGCGCCCGCGCCGCGAGCACGCTGCGCCGACGGCCACGGAACCTTGACCCACCTGTTCTTCAGCGAGGAGCTCCTCGACATCGCCCGGGCCAAGGCGATCTGCGGCCGATGTGCGTTGCGGGCGAGCTGCCTCGACGAGGCGATCGCCCGCGCCGAGCCGTGGGGCGTGTGGGGCGGCGAGCTGCTCGAGAACGGGCGCATCGTCGCCAACAAGCGTCCTCGCGGCCGCCCACCGAAGCATCCGCGCCCGATGCTCGTGGTCGACGAGGTCCCGATCCCGCCCCACCTGGTGGCCTGATCGGAACGTGGATCGAGGCTCGGGGCAACGCCCGCTGCGTGCGCCGGCCGGCATGCTGTCCCCCCGCAGCAGGTCGGCCGGGCACGGAGCGACGAGCGACCCCCGGGTTTCCCCGTCGAGCGGGTCCGATGTCGTGTGACGTCGGACCCGCTCAGGCGCGCCCGCCCGGCTGATGGCCTCGTCGGTAGCCTGGAGCGCCGTGGTCCGCCGCCGGTTGCTCGTCTCGTCGCTCGCCGCGGCCCTGGTCGTCGGCGTCGGCGTCGGGTATCTGCTCGGCCGCGATGACGGCGCCGGCGGCGTCGACGCCACGCTCGACGAGCCCGGCGTCGTGCAGGACCAGACCATCGGCACCAACCGCCCGCTCGACGGTGACCCGTTGCCCGACGTCGAGGTCCGCGACGCCGACGGCAACGCGATCCCCCTGCGATCGCTCATCGGCCAGCCGCTCGTCATCAACGTGTGGTACTCGACGTGCATCCCGTGCAAGGACGAGCTCCCGGCGTTCGCCGAGGTGCACGGCGAACTCGGCGACGACGTCCGGTTCGTCGGGGTCAACCCGCGCGACCGCGGCGACACCGGCGACCGGTTCGCCCACGACCTGGGTGTGCGCTACGAGCTCCTCAGCGATCCGGACGGACTGCTGCTGGTCGAGGCCGGTATCGCCATCTTCCCCTCGACGTTGTTCGTCTCACCCGACGGCACGATCGTCAAGCTCCACGCCGGCGCGATGAACGCCGACACGCTCCGCTCGATCGTCCACGACGAGCTGCTGTCCTGATGCTGGCGCTGGAGGGGAACTTCGCCTACAGCTTCCTCCTCGGCATCGCCGCGGCGGTGAACCCGTGCGGCTTCGTGATGCTGCCGGCGTACCTCACGTACTTCCTCAGCTCCGACGACGCCGAGGCCACCGACCAGCGCGCCGGCATCCGCCGGGCCCTGACCGTGAGCGCGGCGGTGTCGGCCGGCTTCATCGTGGTGTTCGTGGTGGTCGGCGCGATCACCCGCCTGTTCACCGACTGGCTGGAGCAGCAGTCGAAGTACGCCGGTCTCGCCATCGGCGTGGCGATGGTGGTGATGGGCGTCGCGATGCTGTTCGGGTGGAAGCCGCCGCTGAACACAGCGGGGATCGCCAGCGGCGCCCGCCGCACCCGCTCGCTGGTGTCGATGTTCCTCTACGGCGTGGCCTACGCCGTCGCCTCGATCGGCTGCACGATCGGCCTGCTGGTGTCGACGATCTTCGGGTCGTACGACCGGCTGGGATACGTCAGCGGCGTCGTCAGCACCGCGCTCTACGGGGTCGGCATGGCGATGCTCGTCACCGCGCTGACGGTGACGCTGGCGGTCGCCAAGCACGGGCTGCTGCGCCGGTTGCGCTCGGTGATGGCGCACCTCCAGACCGCGTCGGCGGTCGTGATCACGCTGACGGGCGCCTACCTGGCCTGGTACTGGTACCGCGGCATCTACCGCGTGGGCGAGCCGGACCGCGTCACCACCGCGGTCGAGGGCTGGCAGGCGAAGCTGCACACGTGGCTGCAAGAGCGCGGCGCCTCGACGCTTGGGGTCGTGCTGGGCGGTGTCGTCCTGATCGCGGTGATCTTCGTCGCGTGGCGCCGATCGTCCCCGAGCGAGCCTCCGCCGCCGGCGCCGTCGGAACGACGCGAGCACGTCGCCACACCATGACGTTCGCCGCCCTGCTCGCCCACCCCGGTGTCGACGAGGTGTGCGAGCTGCGCGGCAGCTTCGGTTTCATGGCGTTCCACGGCGGCGCGCTGGAGGAGATGACCGACGTCATCGCGGCGACGGCCGCTGCCCGCTGCGACGCCAGCTACTACGGCGTCCACCAACCCGCAGGCATGGCGTGGCACATTCCGTCGATCGAGGTGACGCCGGCGGCGTCGGACACGCTCGCTCGATTCCTCCAGCACGTGAACGTCGTCGTCACCGTGCACGGCTACGGCCGCCGCGAGATGTTCACCCACGTGCTGCTCGGCGGGCGCAACCGGCGGCTCGCCGACCATCTCGCGGGCCACCTCGGCGCGCGGCTGCCGGCGTACCGGATCGTCACCGACCTCGCGTCCATCCCGCCGGAGCTGCGCGGCATGCACCCGGCCAACCCGGTGAACCTGCCCGCCGAACAGGGCGTGCAGGTCGAGCTGCCACCCCGGGTGCGGCTGCACGCGACGCACACCCGGCGGCTGATCGACGGCCTGGCCTCCGCCGGCGCCTCGTTCGTCTCGAAGACGGCGGCACGTCCCGACGCCTGATGACGGCCCAACGCCGGTGACGGCCAGCGCCGCCTGTCGAGTTGGGCTACGGCGCGAGACGCTCGATCAGCCAGCCGCCGGCCGGTTGCGCCGTATAGCGGAACCGGTCGTGCAGGCGGCTCGGCCGCCCCTGCCAGAACTCCCAGGTGGTCGGAACGACGCGCCAACCGCCCCAGAAGGGTGGACGGGGGATCGGCCCATCGCCGAAGCGCGCTTCCACCTCGGCGATCGCCGCGTCGAGATCGCGGCGGGTTCCGATCGGTTGCGATTGCGGCGATGCCCACGCTCCGATCTGCGAACCGCGGGGCCGGCCGGCGAAGTACGCGTCGGCCTCGTCCTCGGCGATCCGGTGCACCGTGCCCCGCGCGCGGACCTGGCGATGCAGATCGAGCCAGGCGAACACGACGGCCGCCGCCGGGCGGGCGGCGAGCTGCTCGGCCTTCGGGCTCTGCGCGTTGGAGTAGAACGTGATGCCGCGGTGGTCGACGCCGCGGGCGAGGACCGAGCGCGCGTCGGGCACGCCGTCGAGGCCGGTCGTGGCGATCGTCATCGCGTTCGGCTCGACCACCCCGGCCGCGTCCGCCTGCCCGTACCACAGCAGCCATTGCGCCACCGGATCGTCGACGAGATCGTCACGGTCGAGCCCCGCGGTCTCGTACTGCTCGCGCCGCTCGCGCACCGAGCGCGCCGCGCCGGCGAGCTCGGGGTCGCTCATGCCCCTCGCTGGGGGCGTCCGATGCGGTCGGCGCCGCGCATGTACGGCCGCAGCACCTCGGGGACCGCCACCGTGCCGTCGGGCTGCCGGTTGTTCTCCAGGATCGCCGCCCACACCCGCGGCACCGCGAGCGCCGAGCCGTTCAGGGTGTGCGCGATCTCGGTGCCCTTCTTCTCGGCTCGGCGCACACGGATGTCGGCGCGGCGCGCCTGGTAGTCGCTGAACCAGCTCACCGAGCTCACCTCGAGCCACTGGTCGCAGCCGGGCGCGTAGACCTCGATGTCGAAGCTGCGGTGGTGGCTCTGGCCCATGTCGCCGGTGCAGATCTCGATGATGCGGTAGGGCAGCTCGAGCGCCGCGATCGTGCCCTCGGCCCGGGCGACGAGCTCGTCGAGCAGCGCCGGCGCCTGCTCCGCCGTGGCGATGGCGAGGATCTCGACCTTGTCGAACTCGTGCGACCGCAGCATCCCGCGGGTGTCCCGGCCCGCCGAGCCGGCCTCGCGACGGAAGCAGGGCGTGTAGGCCATGACCCGCGCCGGCAGCGACCCGGCGTCGAGGATCTCCCCCGCGTAGAGCGACGTCAGCGGCACCTCGGCGGTGGGGATCAACCACAGGTCGTCGCGCTCGACGGCGAACGCGTCGTCGGCGAACTTCGGCAGGTGACCGGTGGCGGTGAGGGTGGAGGTGGTCACGAGCGACGGCGGGCGGACCTCCTCGAACGCATCGGCGTTGCGGTCGAGCGCCAGCTGGCACAACGCCCGAGCGAGGGCCGCGCCGGGCCCGCGCTGCATCGTGAACATCGCCCCGCTGATCTTCGTCGCGCGCTCGTTGTCCAAGATGCCGAGGTCGGCGCCGATGTCCCAGTGCGGCACGCGCTGGTGCTCGGCGTACTCGCTCGGCAGCCCGATCGGCCCCTTGACGAGCGGGTTGTCTGCCTCGCCGGCGCCGTCGGGAGCCTCGGGATGCGGCAGGTTGGGGATGCGCAGCAGCACCTCGCGCAATGACGCCTGCGCGGCGTCGTGCTCGCCGGCGAGCTTGCGCTCGTCGTCGCCGAGCTGGCGGCTCTCGGCTTGGAGCTCTTCGGCCCGGGCCGTGTCTCCGCTGCGCCGCAGCTGGCCGACCTGCTTCGACAGCTCGTTGACGCGGGCGCGGATGGCATCGCGCTCGGAGGTGATGTCGCGCAGCCGGGCGTCGAGCGCGGCGGCCGCGTCCACTTGCACGAGGAGATCGGCCGAGTGCCGGCGCGCCAGCGAAGCACGCACCCCGTCGGGGTCGGAGCGCAACAGGCGGACGTCGATCACAGGCCGGTCAGGCTACTCCGCCACCTTGCGGATCTCGGAAGAGTTCGCGTCGCGGCGGCGGCCGGAATCCCGCCCGGCGCGCAGCCGCGCGTAGGGTCGAACACCGTGGCTGCCGTGCTCGTCGACGACCTCGTGGTGCGCTACGGCACGCACACAGCCGTCGACGGGGCGAGCTTCACCGCCGAGGCCGGGGCGGTGACCGCGGTCATCGGACCGAACGGCGCGGGGAAGACGAGCACGATCGAGGTCTGCGAGGGATACCGCCAGGCGGCGTCCGGGACGGTGCGGGTGCTCGGCCTCGACCCTTCCCGCGAACAGCGCCGGCTGGGCGAGCGCATGGGCGTGATGCTGCAAGAGGGCGGCGTCTACCCGAGCGCCCGCGTCGGCGAGGTCGTGGCCCAGTACAGCGCGCTCTACGACCGCGGCGCCGATCCCCGTGCGCTCGTCGATCTCGTCGGGCTCGCCGATCGCTCGCGCACCGCATGGCGGCGGCTCTCCGGGGGCGAGAAGCAGCGGCTCTCGCTCGCGCTCGCGCTCGCCGCTCGGCCCGAGGTGGCGTTCCTCGACGAACCGACCTCCGGGGTCGACGTCGGTGGTCGTGCCACGATCCGCCAGATCGTGCGCGACCTCGCGGCCGGCGGATGTGCCGTGGTGCTCGCCACCCACGAGCTCGACGAGGCCGAGCGGGTGGCCGACCACGTCGTGATGTTCCATCGCGGGCGCGTCGTCGCCGATGGCACCGTCGCGAGCGTGCGCGGGACGGCGCACGAGGTCCGGTTTCGCACCGCGTCGCCGATCGACGCCCACGCGGCGGCCACGGCCCTGGGCCGGCCGGTGGCGCCGGCAGCGAGCGGCGACGTGCCGGAATACGTCGTCGCCGGCGACAGCGCGGTGATCCCGTCGCTCGAAGCGTGGCTGGCGGCGACCGGAGCGCAGCTGATCGAGGTGCGCGCGGGCGCCGCACGGCTCGAAGACGTCTTCCTGCGCCTCACGGGGCAGAGCGCGTGAAGCTGCTCGCCGCGCAGCTGCGCGCCGAGGTGCGCCTCGTCGGACGCAACGGCGAGCAGCTGCTGGTCACGCTCGGCATCCCGGTGTTGCTGCTGGTGTTCTTCAGCGCCGTCGACGTGCTGCCGACGGGGACGGACGACCCCGTCGACTTCCTCGCGCCGGGCATCCTCGCGCTCGCGGTGATGTCGACGGCGATGGTCAGCCTCGGCATCGCGACCGGCTTCGAGCGGTCGTACAAGGTCCTGAAGCGGCTCGGCGCGACCCCGCTCGGGCGTGGCCGGCTCGTCGCCGCCAAGGCGCTGTCGGTGGCCGCCGTCGAGTTGGCGCAGATCGCAGTGCTGGTGCCCGTCGCGCTGGCGCTCGGCTGGCGGCCAGGCGACGCGTCGTGGGCCACGGCGGCCGCAGGGATCGTCGTCGGCACGTCCGCCTTCGCGGGGCTCGGCCTGACATTGGCCGGACGGCTGCGCGCCGAGATCAACCTCGCCGCGCAGAACGGGCTCTATCTCGTGCTCTTGCTGCTCGGCGGGATGGTGATCGCGATCGACGAACTTCCCGCCGCGTTGCGCGCCGTCGCCTACGCCTTGCCCAGCGGAGCTCTCGCCGACGTCCTGCACGACAGCCTCGCCGGCGCCGGCATCCATCCGGGGGCGAGCTGGGGTGTTCTCGCCGCGTGGGCGATCGCTATGCCGGCTCTGGCCGCTCGGACGTTCCGCTGGGAGTAGCCGGGCCGTCCGGCGGCGGCGACGTGCGGGCGAACTCACGCTGCACGTCGTCGTAGGTGAGCGGCTCGTCGGCGTTGCCGACCACCTCGGCGTCGGGCACCAGCGCCGAGCGGCGATACGTCTGCTCGCGATGGAACTGGCGGTTGAAGCGGGTGAAGAACAGATAGATCACGATGCTCCAGAGGAACACCGAGCCCCCGAGCTTCATGATCGCCCCCGCCATCTGCTGGTCGGCCGTCGCCGAGACGCCCCACACCCGCACGGGAATGTCGTAGTGCTTGTAGACGATGCCTTCGGCGAAGGTCAGCCATCCGGCCGGCACGGTGGGCACGACGCTCTGCAAGAAGAGATAGATCATCGCCGGGTTGGTCGAGATGCGCAGCTCGCGCAACGGCCCCACCACCGGCGTCCACATCACGATCGCGGTCGTCACGACGCCGACGTGCACCGAGTAGTGCAGGATCGGGTTGCCGCCGGATGCGTTCACGACGCCGGGGATGTGCGTGACCATCACCATCAGGTTGAACAGCACGCCGGCCACCACCGGGTGGGCGAACCACTTGTACACCTGGTAGCCGCGGCCGCGGCCGACGAGCGTCCGCAACAGCCATTCGGGCGTCGCCAGCAGCACGAGCGGGGGCATGAAGTAGCTCAGCGCCATGTGCTGCAACATGTGCGCCGAGTAGAGGTACTCCTCGGCGATGTCGTGCATCGGCCAATCGCTGGCCAGCCACAGCAGCGCCATCGCTGCCACGAAGCACCACACGTTGCGGCGAGTGACGACCGGGGCTCCGGCGGGGACGGCATGGGGGCCGATCGCCCGGACCATGTAGACGTACGCGCCGATCAGGAACGCGACCAGAAGCCAGACCTCAGGGTGGGCCTGGAACCGCCAGGGGTCGGCGAAACCCGGTGGGATCGTCTGCGCGATCGAGGCGGCGAGCATGCGGCCTCCAGTCAACCGGGGCGTTCAGCGGGAGCGGACGGGAACGATGTCCAGGCTAGGACGCGCCAGGCCGGGCGCGTCAGGACGGGTTGAAGAACTCGAACGTCATCAGCGCCATGCAGTAGATGACGACGGCCAGAATCAACCCGCTGTAGAACATCCAGGTGAAGATCCTGTTGTCGAACTTCAGGTGCATGAAGAAGCTGACGACGATGAAGAACTTCAGCGCCATCAAGATCAGCAGCGCCGGCATGAACAAGGCGCCGACGTCGATGTAGCTCAACGCCACCTCGATGCCCGTCATGACCGCGAGGATCAGGGCGATGCCGACATAGCCCTTGTCGCTGAGGCCGTGCTGGTGGTCGCCGGCTGCGCTGTGGTCGGAGTGTTCGGCGTGGGCGGTGTCGGTCGCGGACATGGCAGACCTCAGGCGGGGATCAGGTAGACGAGCGTGAAGATCACGATCCACACGATGTCGACGAAGTGCCAGTACAGGCCGACCAGCTCGACGACTTCGGCCTTGTCGCCGGGGATCCTCGACCGGCTCATCATGCCGACGAGCGCCAGCAGCATCACGATGCCGACGGTGACGTGGACCCCGTGGAACCCGGTGAGCGTGTAGAAGCTCGAGCCGAACAAGCTCGACGTGAAGCCCAGGCCCTCGCGGTAGAAGGTGGTGAACTCGTACACCTGACCGCCGACGAACGTGGCGCCGAGGAGAGCGGTGACCGACAGCCAGAGCTTGGTGTTGCGATCGTCGCGCCGGTTGGCCGCCGAGACCGCGAGCACCATCGTCAGCGAGCTCATCAGCAGCACGAAGCTGCTCACCGACGTGAACGGGATGTCGTAGATCTGGTCCGGGCCGATGTTCTCCGGGTGACGACCCCGGTACAGCATGTAGGTGGAGATCAGACCGCCGAACAGCAGGCACTCCGACCCGAGGAACAGCCACATCGCCAGCTTGTTGTTGGACAAGCCGGTGGAGGTGTGATGAGCGCCCGGCGCGTGCTCGGCGGGCGCGTGCACAGCGGCGTCAGCCAACGGTCGCGATCTCCTTCGTGCTGCCGCCCTCGGGCGACGGAGGTTCGTAGTCGTCGTGATCGGCGACCGACGGCTCGAGCGCCCAGCCGAACAAGGCCAGCACCACGATCGCGGCGCCGACGACGGCCATCACGCGGGCGTAGATGATGCCGTAGGCGACGATCGGCAGCGCGAACGCGAGCACGATCGGCCAGTACGACGGCGAGGGCAGGTGGATGTGGGGATCCGCGTTGCGCTCCTGCTCGGCGAGCAGCTCCTCCGCGGTGGCGACCTGGCGGAGCTCGCCGGTCTCCTCGTCCTCCGCGTACTTGCGGTGGAAGAACTCGTCGAGCGCGTGCACGGTCGGGACCGCGTCGAAGTTGTGCTCCTTCGGCGGGTTGGTCGTCAACCACTCGAGGCTGCGGGCGTCCCACGGGTCGAGCGGAGCGACCGCGCTGACCTTGCGGGAGCCGGAGTGCGTGTACACGACGTTGATGATGAAGAACAGCACGCCGACGGCGAGGATCAACGACCCGATGGTGGCGACGAGGTTCCAGAAGTCGAGGTTGAAGAAGCCCTCACCGGCGCGGTTGCTGGTGGTCAGGTACATGCGCCGCGGCTGGCCCTGGAGGCCGAGGACGTGCATCGGCCCGAACGTCAGGTTCATGCCGACCACCATGAACCAGAAGTTCCACTTGCCGAGCGTCTCGTTGAGCAGCTTGCCGAAGATCTTCGGCCACCAGAAGTAGAACCCGGCGAACAGGCCGAACACCGCGCCGCCGAACAGCACGTAGTGGAAGTGGGCGACGATGTAGTACGTGTCGGTCTGCTGGGTGTCCGACGGCGACACCGAGTGGGTGACGCCGGAGAGACCGCCGACCGTGAACTCGACGATCAGACCCATGGCGAACAGCATCGCCGTGGTGAAGCGCAGCTTGCCGCCCCACATCGTGAGCGTCCAGTTGACGATCTTGACGCCGGTGGGCACGGCGATCGCCATGGTGGCGATCGAGAAGACGGCGACGCTGAGCGGCCCGAGGCCGCTCGCGAACATGTGGTGCGCCCACACGCCCCAGCCGACGAACCCGATCGCGGCGCCCGAGAACACGACGAACGGGTAGCCGAACAACGGCTTCTTCGAGAACACCGGCAGCACCTCGCTGACGATGCCGAAGGCCGGCAGCACCAGGATGTACACCTCGGGGTGACCGAAGATCCAGAACAGGTGCTGCCACAGCAGCGGGTCGGCGCCGGCCTCGACGCTGAAGAAGGTGGCGTCGAAGCTGCGCTGGAAGGTGAGCAGGAACAGCGCCACGGTGATCACCGGCACGGCGAACACCAGCAGGAACTGCACGACGAGCTGCATCCAGGTGAACACCGGCATCTTCATCAGCGACATGCCCGGCGCACGCATGTTCAGCACGGTCACGATGAGGTTGATCGAGCCGGTCAGCGAGGCGATGCCGACGATCTGGAGGCCGAGAGCCCAGAAATCGATGCCATGGCTCGGCGAGAAGATCAGGCTCGAGTTCGGCGCGTACATGAACCATCCGCCGTCCGCGCCACCGCCGAGGAACCACGAGGTGTTGATGAAGATGCCACCGAACAGGAAGCACCAGAACCCGAACGCGTTGATGCGCGGGAACGCCACGTCGCGGGCGCCGATCTGAAGGGGGAGCAAGTAGTTCGCGAAGGCCGACGCCATCGGCATCACGAAGAGGAAGATCATCGTGGTGGCGTGCATCGTGAACATCTGGTTGTACGTGTCGGCGCTGAGGATCTTGCCCTCGGGAGCGGCGAGCTGAAGGCGGATCAGCAACGCCTCGATGCCACCGATGACGAAGAACACCAGCGCGGCGACGCCGTACATGATGCCGAGCTTCTTGTGGTCGACCGTGAACACCCACGACCGCCACCCTGTCGTCTCGACCGGTCGCCGGAAGACGCCGTAGGACGAGCTCGGCGTGACGAGCGCCGGCGCCAGCACCGGATCTGCGCCTCGTTCGACGATTGCCATTCTCAGGTCTCCGTTACCAGGTCGGGGTTCACTTGCGCTCGAGCAGATAGGCGATGAGCTTGTCGATGTCGCTCTCGCTCAGACCCAGGTTCGGCATGCCGCGGGTCTTGCCGTCGGTCTCTTCGAGCTTGTCGGGATCGGCGTACATGGGCTTCTTGGCCGGCGCGTTGCGGATCCACTCACGCAGCTCGACCTCGTTGAGGCACTCGGGGCTGACGCCCTCCAGGTAGAGGGCGCCGAACTCCTCCGACGACGCCTCCCACACGTCATCGCGGCACTGCTCGTTGAGCAGGTCGAAGCTCGCGCCGGCGAAGGTGTTGCGGGCCATCAGGTTGGTGAGGTTCGGGGCCGCGCCGGACCAGACGAAGTCGACCGGGTGGGCGATCTGCGGGCTGCCGTCCGCGCCTTCCAGCCCGTTCACCTGATGGCAGCGGGCGCACTGAGCGATGAACACCGCCTCGCCCTCGGCCGCCAGCGCGCCCTCTTCGGGCGCGACGTAGTCGGCGAGCTCGTTCGCCTTCCACGTCTCGAAGTCGGCCGCGTCGAGGGCGACCGCCTCCATCCGCATGTTGGCGTGGCTCAGCCCGCAGAACTCGGTGCACTGCCCGGCATAGATGCCCGGCTCGTCCGCCTCGAGGCGCAGCGTGTGGATGCGTCCGGGGACGGCATCACGCTTCCCGTTGAGCTTGGGGATCCAATAGCTGTGGATCACGTCGCGGCTGGTGATGCGCAGCAACACGTTGGTGTCGGTGGGGATCACGAGCTGGCCGCTGGTGACGATCGGCTTCTCGATCCCGCCGCAGCCGTCCTGCGCCGGATAGTCGTACTCCCACCACCACTGCTGGCCGGTGACGTTGACGACGCACTCGGTGTCGTTCGTCTTGGCCAGGTCGAACAGCACGTTCGTGGTCGGGATCGCGACGGCGACGAGGATCAGCGCCGGGATGATCGTCAGCGTGATCTCGAGCGCCGGCTTGCCGTGGGTCTGGGCCGGGATCGCCTGGCCCCGGTCGCGGAAGCGGAACACGCAGTATCCGACGGCCGCGATGACGAGCACCAGGATGACGCCCGCGATCGCGAACGGGAACCGCTGGAGGTCGTCGATCTTGCGGGCGTTGTCACCAGCGGGCTGCCAGGTGTCCTGCGGGGCGTCCTTGGCGCACCCGGCGAGCAACGCGAGCGCGCCGAGGCCGGCGGCAGCGGCGAGGGCACGCTGGCGCGCGGCAGCCCGGCGGGAGGCCTTTGGGGTCATGTCGTCAACGGTAGTCATGGGAGCTCGGATCCAGACAGGTCGGGCGCCGGACAGGTCGGCAAGGCGCCACGGGTCAGCACGGCGTTCACGGCACCACGACCTCGATCACGTCGTCGACGTCGGGCACGCTGAGCGTGTACGGCTCGTCGACGCCGCGGGACGACCGCATCGGGCGCAGCGTGATGAACTGCACCGCGCCGTCCTCGGCGAGGGCGGTGCAGCTGATGTCGGCCACGGTGCGATCGGCGACGGGATTGCCGTCGGCGTCGAGCGCCGGCACCTGTCCGAGGTTGGCCACCAAGCGGGCCGGGTGATCGTCCTCGTTCTTGAAGATGATGTTGGCGGGCGTGCCGAGCGGCATCGTGAGCCGCTCCTGCTTGCCAGACAGGCCAACGGACTCGGCCCACAGCTCACCGTCTTTGAGGATCACGGTGGCGAACGGGTTGGACTTCGCCGCCAGGCTCTCCGACGCGTTCTCGTCGGCGTGGGTGTGCTCGTTCGATTCGCAGTGACCCTCGGCGGCGAGGTCCGCCGTGGTCTCGTGAGCGTGCAGTTCGCGCTCGCCGGAGACCCCGCCTGCCACACCACCGGCGACGATGCCGATGCCTCCGATCGCGCACACGGCGGCGACGATCGTGCGCTTCAGCGACGGCCGCAGGGCGAACAGCGCCCCGGCGACGAGCACGAGCGCCGCCACGACACCGAACGCGACCGGGCCGCCCTCCTTGCTGAGCGCCAGCATGATGCGGGAGAACGAGTAGATGATGACGCCGACGCCGACGGCGCCGAGGACCGGGAACTCGAGCGGGTGCAGCAGGCGGCTGCGCACACGGGCGTTGTACGACGGGTCGGAGGAGGCCCGCTCGCTCCACGCCTGGACCATCCACTCGACGATCGTGGCCAGCAACGCCACGACGCCGAGGACGAACACGATGCGATGGGTGACGACGCCGACGGCGAGCAGGCCCGCCGACGCGCCGGCGACCACCGGCCACATGCTGTGGCCCGGAGCCGGCTGCGCCGCTGCGGCCTCGGCGGCAGCGTCGGTGTCGGCCGCGGAAACCGTGCAGTCGCGCACGAAGATGACGATCGCGCTGAGGAACGCCAGCGCTGTCGCTGCGCTGACGAGGCCGACGGTGCCGAGCGCTCCGCCGTCCTGGGTCGTGCCGTACAGCACCGCGGCGACGACCGCGAGCAGCGTCGCGCCGAGGAGCAGCTTGGTTCCCGTCGTGAACATCGCGTCCGTCACCTGCTCACTTCGTCACGTAGATCACGAACCACACCGCGGCGAAGGCCGCAGCGAGGAAGTACCAGTACATGGCGTGCGCGGCGACGATCTCGCGATCGCGGCTGCGGCCGCCGAGGAAGCGGAAGGCGGTGACACCCGTGAACACCAGCCCGGCGATCATCAGGGCCAGGAAGACGCCCGTGATCGCGTAGAACAAAGTCGAGTACGCGCTCTCGGCCACCGGCAATGCCATCTGGTTGTACACGTACGCCTGGCCGTTGATGACGGCGAGTCCGAGCAGCGCCACGAGTCCGAGAGCGATTCCCGCATGCGCACGATCGCCGCGGCGCGCGGCGTACACGGCCCATTGGGCGAAGATGCCGATGCCGATGAAGCTCAGCAACATCACGTTCGACGGCACCTCGGGGATCACCACGCCGTCGGGGAGCCACGTCTCGCCACGGTCCAAGGCGGCGTTGCGGAACCGCAGCCAGACCGCCAGCAGGCCACCGAGCAGCGTCGTTCCACCGACGCAGGCAAGAGCGGCGCCGACGAACAGCTGGCGGCGCGGCGGGGCCGCGGGGGCGGGGGGCAGCGCGATCATCGGGCGTCACTCCCGGATGGCTTCAGGTCGACAAGGGGCTCGGGCGAGGCGACGGTCGGCGCCTCGGCGAAGTTGAACGCCGGAGGAGGCGAGGAGGTCGCCCACTCGAGCGTCTGCGCATCCCACGGATCGTCACCTGCGGGCTCACCGGCGGTGAAGCTCTTCAGCGCCAGGCCGGCGAACGCCACGACGGTGAGCGCCATCAGCGCGTGTCCCACCGTGGAGAGGGTGTTCCACAGCTCCGGCTCACCGCTGTAGTCGAACGCAGGCGACGCCGCGGGTTGATCGGCGAAGCCGGCGATGTAGTACGGCAGCGCGGCGAGGATCGTGGCGGCGACGCCCAGCAGGGCGAGCGGCAACGCCGCCATGTCGGGGATGCGCCGGCCCCACAGCTTGGGGCCCCAGTAGACGAGTCCGCCCATCGCGGCGAGCACGCCGCCGTAGACGACGTACACCGTCGAACCCTCCTCGAACACGGTCCCCTTCAGGCCGAGGTCGAGGATCGGCGCCAGCACCTGGCCGGCCATGCCGACGACCAGCATGCCGAACCCGAAGAAGGCGAACACGAACGGAGAGAGCAGGCGGGGCCGGCCGCCGCGGATGGTGAGACCGACGAGCGCCAGCACGATCAGCGGGGCGAGCAGCGGCAGCACGTTGAAGAACGCGTACGGCAGCAGGTCGGCGAGCTTGTCGCCGAAGTCGTCGGTGTTCAGGTCCGAACCCGGCCACGGCAGGTCGTGGCTCACCTGCGTCACGCCCGCCAGAGCGGCGATCCCCAGCAGGCCGATGCCCGTGAACACCACGCCGCGCAGCGCGAGGCGGTTGCGGGCCAGGACCGCCCCGAGCTCGGCGACCAGACCGAGCGTCGGCAGCACGTAGACGTAGCTCTGCGGCTGGGTCAGCGACCAGCCGATCCAGGAGAGGATGTCCTCGTCGAACGCTGGGCTTCCGTACTTGACGTCGACCGCCACGAGCACGAGCGTGCCGGCGAGCACCGGCAGCATGAGGAGCAGCCCGATGCCGGCGACGAGGACGCTCCACGAGAACGGCGGGACCCGGCGCAGGTGCATCCCCGGCGCGCGGGTGGTGAGGATCGAGGTGACCAGCGAGGCGGTGGTCGCCAGCAGGCCGAGGACCAGGACGAGCAGGCCGCCGAGGAAGAGCACCACCATGTCGACGTCGCTGCCACCCGGGCCGCCGTCGGCGGCGACCGCGACGACGACGAGCACGACACCGGCGAGCCATGACCAGAAGCCGGCGGCCGCCAGGCGGGGGAACGCGAGCGCCCGGGCGCCGAGCTGGAGCGGCACGATCGCGACCGCCAGGCCGAGCATCAGCGGCACGGCCACGAAGAACGGCAGCCCGACCCGAGCCAGGGAGTAGAGCGGAAGGAACCCGTCGTCGAAGGTGAGCGAGTCGGTGTTGATGCGCTCGAGGCCGGCCAGTGCGGCCACGACGGCGATGCCCACCAGGGCGAGGAGCGCCGACGCGACGTAGAGGCGGCCGATCTTCTTGTGGTCCGACGCCGTGATCCAGGCGGCGACCCCCGAGACGCTTCGTCCGACCTCGTGCCCGGCGTGTGCGCGCGGGTCCACCGACGCGTGCGGGTGCGTGTCGATCGTGGTCATGGGCGACGTGCTCGTTTCTCGCGGCTGGGCGTTCGCGCGGAGCGGCTCGGACGGACGTGGTCGACGGCGACATTACCCATAGGCAGGTTCACCACCCGAAATCCTCGTACGGTTGTGCACGCCCACGCGGGCCGTTCGCGCACTGCGCGGCTCACCAGCCGAAGCGCACCAGAACGTCGACGGTGAGCGCTCCGAACACAAGGCTGACGTAGGTGATGCTGTACGCGAAGAGCCGCATCGACCGCTGTGGGCTCGGGCGGCGCACCAGGTCGACGGCCCCGGCGACGAACGCGAGTCCAGCGGCCGCGGCGGTGACGCCGTAGATCCACCCGAGGTCGGCGACCGGGATCAGCACCAAGGTCGACGCGAGCAGGGCGATCGCGTAGCGGACCATCGACCGCGCGGTCTTCTCCGCAGTGACCACCGTGGGCAGCATCGGGACGTTGGCCGCTCGGTAGTCCTCGGCGTACCGGATCGCTAGCGGCCAGTAGTGCGGGGGCGTCCAGAAGAAGATCGCGGCGAAGAGCACGAGCGCCGACCACGACAGGTCGTTGCGCACCGCGGCCCAGCCGACGAGCACCGGCACCGCGCCCGCCGCGCCGCCGATGACGATGTTCTGGGTGCTCGTGCGCTTGAGCCAGAGCGTGTAGATGAACACGTAGAACAGCGCGGCCGACAGCGCCAGCACCGCCGAGAGCAAGTTCGCTCCGGCCCACAGCACGGCGAAGGCGAGGACCTCGAGCGCGATCGCGTAGACGAGCGCCGCGCGGGGCGTGATCAACCCGGTGACCAGCGGCCGGCCCTGGGTGCGCGCCATCAGGCGGTCGATGTCCCGGTCGACCACCATGTTGATCGCGTTGGCTCCGCCCGCGGCGAGCGTCCCGCCGACGAGGGTCACGACGAGCAAATCGTTCGGCGGCCAGCCCTGCGCGGCGAGGACCATCGTGGGGACGGTCGTGATCAGCAGCAGCTCGATGATGCGCGGCTTGATGAGGGCGACGTAGCCGCCGAGCAGCGACGTGGGGGTGCGCCGGCTCCCGTGTGCCACTCCCCCCGGCGCGAGGCGCGAAGGGACGATGGGGCGAGCGCCGACGGCCATACCGCCGCTCATCGTACGGGCCTGCGGCTCCGGCCCCCAAGACGGCAGAATGGACGTCGATGCCGATCACGCCCGCACCCGTCGAACTGGAGGAGCCGGACCTCGGCGCCGCCGAGGTCGCCGACCGGCCGTGGGTCGTCATCGTCTGGAACGACCCGATCAACCTGATGAGCTATGTGACGTTCGTGTTGCAGAAGCTCTTCGGCTACAGCCTGGAGAAGGCCACGGAGTTGATGCTCGACGTGCACCACAAGGGCCGGGCAGTCGTCAGCAGCGGCGCGCGCGAGAAGGCCGAGATCGACGTGTTCCGGCTGCACGAGCACGGCCTGTGGGCCACGATGCAGCGCGACGACGCGTGATGTCGCGCGCCGCCCGGCCGCCGGTCGAGCGCACGGCGGACGGCTTCGTCCTGCGGCTCGACCAGGACGAACGCGCCCTGCTCGGGCGCCTTCTCGACGACTTGCGGACGCTGATCGCCACGGAGTCGTCGAACCCCGCGCTGCGCCGCCTGTTCCCGGTGGCCTACGACGCCGACGCCGAGGCGGAGGCCGAGTACCAGCGGCTGATGCGCGAGGAGCTGGTCGCGTCCCGCCTGGCGGCGATGGCGGTCGTCGACGAGGCGCTCACCGCCGGCCGTTTCGACGCAGCGGCGGCCACGCCGTTCATGCAGTCGTTGAACAGCCTCCGCCTGGTGCTCGGCACGCTGCTGGACGTCGATGAAGACCACGGAATCGACGACATCGACCCCGACGACCCGCACGCGCCGGAACACCACCTCTATGGCTTCCTCAGCTGGCTGCTCGACTGGACGGTGCGGGCGATGTCCTGACCCGCGGCGGGCCGCCCTGGGCGCGCGCATCGCCTGGCGGAATCGGAAGGCGCCGCTGCTAGTCTTTCGACGCTCTCAACCGGAGACGTCCCTGCCCCCATCGTCTAGTGGCCGAGGACACCACCCTTTCAAGGTGGCGGCACGGGTTCGAATCCCGTTGGGGGTGCCAGACCACTGGTCATCCAGTTCTGGTCCCGTGGTGAAGTTGGAGTTCACGCCGGCCTGTCAAGCCGGAGGTCGCGGGTTCGAGTCCCGTCGGGACCGCCGAGAGGCGGCAGCCGTGCTCGTCACGGTGTCACCGATCGCGCGCCGCGCCAGCGGTGTGTCCATACGGTCGAGTAGCTCAGTCGGCAGAGCGTCCGCCTGAAAAGCGGAAGGTCACCGGATCGACGCCGGTCTCGACCACCATCCCTCGCGACGGCGCCGTCCGGCGCGCGCCGCGTGCGACCCGCCTTGTTGTGGGCATCCGACCACTGCCTGTGGCGGCCGGGCGTGATCGCTGACTATGATCCCGGTCACTCCGTCGGTGCGGCGACGGATACGGCGAGAAGAGGGATGATGGTGGAACCATTCACGCCCGGCAGGGGACGGGTGGGAACGGGTGAGCGCGACGGGGATCTCGGCGTTGCGGTCGACGTGGCGCTCGATGTGCCGTTCGACATCGCGTTCGACGCGGCCCCGATCGGCATGGCCTTGGTCGACGGCGCCGAACGCATCGTGCGCGTCAACGCCGCCATCAGCCACCTTGTGGGCATGACCGCGGCCGACCTCATCGGCCGCGGCGTGTGTTCCCTTGTCCACCACGACGACGCGGTGCGCGCCATGTGCGCGATCCACTCGGCGCTGCGCAACCCGCCCGACCCGCCCGGCCGATGGGTCGTCGATCACCGCGTCACCGATGCGTCGGGCGCAGTTCGCTGGGTGACGACCCACCTGGCACGCATCGACCGCGTCGGGCAGCCACCTCAGGTGCTGGTCCACATGCTCGACGTCACCGACCACCGCATGTTCCAGGAGCGCCTCCGCCACCTGGAGGACCATGACGCGCTCACGGGCCTGCTCAACCGGCGGAGCTTCGACCGAGTCCTCGCCAGCCACCTCGACCACGTCCATCGGTCGGGGCCGCGCGGCGCCGTGCTGCTGCTCGACCTCGACAACTTCATGTACATCAACGACAGCCTCGGGCACCAGCACGGCGACGAGCTCATCAAACGGGTCGCCGACGTGGTCCTGTCGCACGTCGGCCCGCGTGACGTGCTCGCCCGCCTCGGCGGCGACGAGTTCGCGGTGTTCGCGCCCGACATGGACCGCCACGGCGCCGAGCGCGTCGCCGACCGGCTGCTCGACGCCATCCGCAGCGTCCGTGTCGATCTCGGCAGTCCCGCCGGGCGAACGATGACCGCCAGCGTCGGCATCGCGCTGTTCGACGGGTCGCACACGGGCGTGGACGAGGTGCTCGTCGCCGCAGACCTGGCGATGTACGACGCCAAGGACGACGGGCGCGACCGGTGGATCATGGCGAGCCCCGACACCCGCACGACATCGCGGACGATGACCAAGATGACGTGGGTCGAACGGATCCGCTCGGCCCTCGGCGGCGACGCCCTTCAGCTCTACGCGCAGCCGATCATGGACCTCGCCACCGGCGCGTCCAGCCAGTGCGAACTCCTGCTGCGAATGCAGGCCGAGGACGGCACGGTCGTGCTGCCGGGCCAGTTCCTGGCGATCGCGGAGCATCTCGATCTGATCCAGCGCATCGATCGGTGGGTCACCGAAGCGGCGATCGACTACTTGCGCACCACATCGGGGGTCACCGTCGAGGTGAACCTGTCCGGCGCGACGTTGGGAGATCCGACGTTGCTCGACGTCGTCCAGCGGCGGCTGTCGGACACCGGCGTCGACCCCCGCCGCTTGGTGTTCGAGATCACCGAGACGGCCGCGATCGCCAACATCGCCGACGCCCATCACTTCGCGACGACCCTGGCGCAGATCGGGTGCCGCTTCGCACTCGACGACTTTGGCGCCGGCTTCGGCAGCTTCTATTACGTGAAACACCTGCCGTTCGACTTCGTGAAGATCGACGGCGAGTTCATCGCCAACGCGACCACGAACCCCACCGATCAGGCAATCATCCGCAGCATCGTCGCCATCGCCCGCGAGCTGGGCAAGAGCACGATCGCCGAGCACACGCGCGACGCGGCGACCCTCGAGCTGTTGCGCGAGCTGGGCGTCGAGTACGCCCAGGGCTTCCACATCGGACACCCCACACCGCTGGCGTCGTGGCGGCCGACGGTGGCCGAAACCCCTCGCCTGCCTGCCGCTGCGGCATCACGCCAGGTTTGACGGATCGGCGTCGCGGGGTACGCCCCCGCTATGCCACGATTCCGGCGCACCGTCCGACCTCTCCTGCGCACTGCGACGCTCATGTGGCTGTGGCAGCATCGGCGCCAGATCCCCGGGGCGGTGCGATTCCTGCGCGATGTGCCCAATCGCTGGCGCAGCGGCGGGCGCGCCGACGTGCTCGCCGAGGCCCGCCTGAGGATGAAGCTCGCCTCAGACCCGCGCACACGGGACCACGACGTGCTGACCCGTGTCCACGACGGGGTCGCCGTGCTCGCCGCCGGGAACACCGCCAGCGCGGTGGCAGCCGACATCGCCCGGACGTCGCAGGGCATCAAGGAGGTCGATCTGTCGATGGCGCCCGTGGTCGCCACGACCGCGGTCGCTCCTGTGTATGGCCCCATCGGTGACCCGGCGCTTGCCAAGCTGTCGGGGTGAACGCAGAGCGAGAGTCCGCGATGTCCAACGTGCAGCTCACCGCGAACGCGGCCGACACCGGCATCGACGACGGGGTCGTCGTGCGGATCCCCGCTGATCCGCGACACCTGCGAATCGTCCGCATGGTGGCCGCCACGTTCGCCTCCGACTCCGGCTACTCCATCGACGACGTCGACGACGTGCGCATGGCCGCCGACGAGATCTGCGCCGCGGTGTTGGAGCAGAACATCGCCAGCCCCGTGACGGTGACGTTCCGCTGCGAGGACGGGCGGCTGACCATGTGGGCCGAGGCGGCCATGGCCGGCTCGGCCGCGCTGCTGGCGACCCCGGCGATGGACGAACTCCGTTCGGCGATTCTCGGAGCGGTCGCCGACAGCTTCTCCACGTCCACCGCGAACGGCCGCGTGACGGCCACGTTCACCAAGGTCGGGGCAGCCAGCACGTGACGAGCCGGCCCGCCATGGCGCAGGGCGAGATGCACGACGAGGTCGTGGAGTACTCCCACACCAGAGACCCGCAGTGCAGAGCCCGGATCGTCGAGCACTACGACTGGGTCGCAGTCCACGCCGCTCGCCGCTTTCGCGACCGCGGCGAGCCGGGCGACGACCTGTTGCAGGTCGCCCGGATCGGCGTGCTGAAGGCGCTCGAGCGATTCGACCCGGCCGCGGGCGCGACGTTCCCCGCGTATGCGATGGCCACCGCGCTCGGTGAACTGCGGCGACACTTCCGTGACGCGACGTGGCGGGTCCACGTGCCGCGGGCGGCCAAGGACATGCAGACCAGGTTGCGGCCTGTCATCGAACAGGCCACCCAGGAGCTCGGGCGCTCTCCGACCGCGGAGGAGCTGGCCGAGCGCCTCGGCGTGTCGCACGACGCGATCCTCGCCGCGCTCGACGCCGCGGCCGCCAACCGCACCTCGTCGCTCGACGCCCGAGCGCCCGTGACCGGCACGGTGATCAGCGACATGGTGGCCGCGCCGGACGTGCCGCTCGACGATGCCGTCACGGTTCGCGATCTGCTGTCGCGACTGCCCGAACGCGAGCGCCGCATCGTCAGCATGCGGTTCTTCGACGGGTTGAGCCAGGAGGAGATCGCCAGGGCCGTGGGAGTCAGCCAGGTGCACGTCTCGCGGCTGTTGCGCTCGTCGCTCGCGGCCATGCGTGCCGCGCTGGAGCCGACCGACTGAGGTCGATGGGCCGGCGCTCGCTCCAGGCCTGGGCGCCGATGTTTGACGCCACGGGGTGTCGGGTAAAAGTCGCCCCGTCGCGGCCGGCCTCGGACGCGCCACAAGCTCCATGAATCTGCCGACCATGACCGATCGCATCGAGTTGCCGCGCAGCGAGCGCGCCCCGGGGATCGCGCGTCGGTTCGTGGGCGACCGGCTGACCCGGTGGGGGGTCCCCGCCATCCTCGAGACCGTGCAGCTGCTCGTCAGCGAGCTGGTGACGAACGCCGTCATCCACGCCCGGTCCACCGCCCAGCTGCGCATCGAGGTCCTCGGCGACGTGGTGCGCGTGACGGTCATCGATCACGGGCCGGGCACCCGCCGCCGCACACGCTCTGTGCCACCGCCCACCGAGTTCGGCGGGCGGGGCCTGTACATCGTCGATCGGCTCGCGACCCGATGGGGGGCCGACGAGTCCGAAGACGGAAACCACGTCTGGTTCGAGCTGGCCACCTGATCAGCATCCACCGGACGACCGACCAGCAGGAGCACACGTGGAAACGAACCCCGTCGAGTTCACCGTCAACCACACCACGAAGGACGACCGCTTGGTCGTGTCGGTTGCGGGGGAGATCGACCTCAGCACCGCGACGGACCTGCAAGTCGCCGTCGACGCGCTCAGCCCGTTCGACCGGCCGATCGCGCTCGACTTGAGCGGCGTCGGGTTCGTCGACTCCACGGGCATTCGCGCCTTGCTGGCGATCAACAACCGGGCGATGGAGACGATCGGGCAACCGCTGATCTTGATGGGCGCGCGCGAATCGACACGCCGCCTCGTCGAGCTCACCGGTCTCGACAGGATCCTCCGCCTGGAGGAGTGACGAGGCGTCCCGGGCTCAGCGCGGCTCGATCTCGCCTTCTCCGCGGACGTTGGCCCCGCGCTGCGTCATCTCTTCCGCGTGCGCAGCCACCTCGTCGACGTCGACCGATCGCGCGGCCTGCTCCGCTGCCCGCTCCTCCTCAGGAGTGGGAGGCCGATCCGGCGCCGGGTCGGTGAAACGTTCCGTGGACTGGTCGCTCATCGTCGCTCCTTCGGTTTTCGGGGGATTGGTCGTCCGGTGCGGGGTGGTGGCGGGGTGATCGCCCGTCAGCCGGGCCGGCCCGCAACCCGATGGGACGCCAACGCCTCGTCGAAGCGCTGGCTCGCCGCGTGCCAGTCCGCCAGCTGGAGGAATGCCTCGGCCCATCGCGCCTTGTCGTTCTTGTAGTCGAGGTAGTACGCGTGCTCCCACGCGTCGGCAGCCAGCAGCGGGATCGTGCCCATCACCTGCGAACCCTGATGGTCCTGGACTTGGAACGTCACCAGCCGCCGACCCACCGGGTCCCAGCTCACCACCGCCCAGCCGACGCCTTGGACTCCGGTCATCAACGTGGCGATACGGGTGGTCAGTGCGTCGAACGATCCGAATGCGTCGTCGATCGCCGCGGACAGCTCACCTTCGGGACGCGACGGTCCGCCAGGGCGCATGCTCACCCAGAACAGCGAGTGCAGTTGGTGCCCGCCGAGGTTGAACGCCAGGCTGTGGTGCAGGGCGCGCTGGCGCTCGGCGTCGTCAGGACTGACGATCGCGAGTTCGTCCAGCGTCGCGTTGGCGCCGTCGACATAGGCAGCGTGGTGCTTGGTGTGGTGCAGTTCGAGCAACTCGGCGGAGACCAGTGGGGCCAACGCGCCGACGTCGTAGGGAAGATCCGGGAGCTGATAAGCCATGCGGCTCGCGTACCCGACGCCCGATGGCGCCATACGCAACGGCAGCGTCGGCTCGCTCGGGTAGGCGATGGCCGGGCGGCCCTGCCGACCGAAATCACGGCGGCAAAATCATGGCGGCGCGGTTTGGACGCGAGTCGGTCTGGGTACGTCGCCCGGCGTCACGGTCAGACGACCACGTCTTCGGGAGGCGGTCATGGCGGCAAACGGAAGGCGAGCAGCGAGCACGGCGTCGTCGTTCTCGGTGCCCGGCATGAGCCGGGCCGACTCGAGCGCCGCTGCGGCCCTGCTCCAGCAGCGCCTCGAATCGCTCATCGACCTGGCTCTCACGCTCAAGCACATCCATTGGAACGTCGTCGGCCCGCACTTCATCGCCGTGCACGAGATGCTCGATCCACAGGTCGACAGCGTGCTGGCGATGGTCGACGAGACGGCCGAGCGCATCGCCACACTCGGCGTCGGGCCCAACGGGCTCGCCGGAAACCTGGTGCGCTCGCGGACGTGGGACGACTACGACCTCGGCCGGGCGACCACCACTGAGCACCTCGGCGCCCTCGACCTCGTCTACAGCGGGGTGATCGAGGACCATCGGGCTGCGATGCAAGCCCTCGGCGACCTCGACATGGTCAGCCAGGACCTGATCGTTGGCCAACTCGCCAAGCTGGAACAGAACCACTGGTTCGTTCGCGCGCACCTCGAGTCGAACACGGGGGAGCTGTCGACACGCAACACCGCCACCGAACGGGCCGCGGCGTCCGCGGCCCGCAAGAAGAGCGCTAGGGCCTGACCCCTCTTCCTTCGGGCCCTGGTCCGGCCGGGCGCCTCCGTCGGTCCCACCGCCGCCGACGTGATGGCGCCCGGCCACCTTCGCGTCCCGACCGTCCTCCCCGTCGAATGTGCGAGCATGAGCGCGTGGCGCCAAATCCCTGGCAGCAGCTTTCCACCGGTGTCGAGCTGCCCTTCGACCCGCACCTCGTGATCCCCCGGTTGACCCGAGTCGACCTTGCCCACCCCGTGGCCGACCCCGTCGCCGACGTCGAGGCCGCAGCGACAGCTCAGGTGCGCGACACGTTCGCCGGCGCGGTCGAGCCGGGCATGTCCGTTGCCGTCGGGGGCGGCAGCCGTGGGCTCACCGATCGCGTTGCGCTGCTGCGCGGCACGATCGCCGGGCTGCGGGCCCTCGGCGCGGAGCCGTTCGTCGTTCCGGCGATGGGCAGCCACGGCGGAGCGACAGCAGACGGCCAGCGCGCCATGCTGGCGACGCTGGGGATCACCGAGCAGACCGTGGGCGCCGAGGTCCGCTCGACCATGGAGACCGTGGTCGTCGCTCGGACGCCGTCCGGAATGCCGGTGTACCTCGACAAGGAGGCGGCGGCAGCTGACCGCATCCTGCCGGTCAACCGCGTCAAGCCGCACACGTGCTTCAAGGGTCCGATCGAGAGCGGATGCACGAAGATGGCCGTGGTCGGCTTCGGAAAGCGCCCGGGCGCGGCGCAGATCCACGCCTGCGGCCCCGTCGAGATGCGCGATCGCTTGCTCGCCGGCATCGCGGCGCTCCGCGGCACCGGCCGCTTGCTCGGCGGCGTGGCGTCCGTCGAGGACACCGAAGGCAAGGTGGTGCGTGTGCGTGCCCTCGCCGCAGATGACGTCGGTGGCGAGGCAGAGCGCGAGCTCACCGATTTCGCCCGCGGCCTGTTGCCGGCCTTGCCGTTCGCCGAGATCGACGTCTTGATCGTCGAACGGGGCGGAAAGGACATCTCGGGCACGACGATCGACCCGAATGTCACCGGCCGGTTCTGGGTCCACGGACTCGAAGCAGGCGACGGTCCGTCCGTCGCGACGATCGTCTTGCTCGACCTCACCGACGTCAGCGGCGGCAATGCGCTCGGAATCGGGTTGGCCGATTTCATCCCCGCGTCGCTCGCCAACCGGATCGATTGGCAGAAGACGTACGTCAACTGCTTCACCGCGGGGATCGCGGGGGTTCGCCGGTCACGCATGCCGATGGTGCTTCCGGACGAGGCGGCATGCGTCAAAGCTGCGCTCAGCATGTGCGGGCGGTCGATCGATCAGCCCGCCCGCGTGGTGCGCGTCGCCAGCACGCTGCACCTCACGTCGTGCTGGGTCAGCGAGCCGTTGCTGGGCGAGTTGCCCGCCGGCGCGACGGTCGTGCGCGGCGATACCTGATCAGGTTCCGTACCCGAATCCGAGGTCGGGCGCGGTGAGCATCGGCGCATATGGAATGCCTGCCGCGGCCGCCATTTCGGCACATGTGCCACCGCGGTCGACGATCACCGTGATGAGCACCGGCTGCGCGCCGAACGCCCGCACCACATCGACGGCTTCCATCAGGCTCGTCCCACGCGTCACGGTGTCCTCGGTGATGACGACGCGGTCGCCCTGCCGAAGCGCGCCCGCGATTCGTCCGGTGACACCGTGTTCTTTTGCCTCTTTACGGACGCTGAAGCTCCGCAGTGAGCGGCCACGGACCGCCCCGATCGCCGCCACACCGAACGCCACCGGGTCGGCGCCCATCGTCAATCCACCGATCGCGTTCGCTTCGTCGGGGATCAAGCCCAACGCGACATCTGCCACTGCGATGATGCCGTCAGGTGCACACGCGGTTTGCTTGGTGTCGAGGAACCACGAACTGCGAACTCCGGATTTGAGGGTGAAATCCCCGAACTTCACGCTGTGCGCCAGCACATGAGCGCGCAGCGCCTCTCGCGCTGGGTCGAGCGGGGGGAGATCAGATCGATCTCGATGCGACGAATTGGACGCGGGCATGGTGAACGAACCGTAGCCGCGGATCGGCGCGATGAGGTCATTGACTGGTAATCGATCTATCGGTGTGTAAATAATGGTGGGATGGCAGCAAAGCGTGGTCCCAAGACTCCCCTCACGAAGGAGCACAAGGCAGCACTCGCGGTCGGGCGCACCGAAGGCAAGGTCGTGCGCGACTATCTCGATGCGTTGCGCAGCAACAAGCCCCGGCGCGGCCGCAAGAGGACGCCGGATTCCATCAAGAAGCGGCTCGCGGCCATCGAGGTCGAACTCGAGGACGCTGATCCCGTGCGCGAGTTGAAGCTCGTTCAAGAGCGCATGGATCTCGAAGCCGAACTCAACGCAGCGGCGCCCGCCGTCGACATCCAGAAATTGGAGAACGCATTCGTCAAGGTGGCCAAGGGCTATTCACAGCGCTCGGGCATCAGCTATGCGGCGTGGCGCCAGGTCGGCGTCGCCCCCAGCGTGCTGGCCAAGGCCGGCGTCTCGCGCAGCAGCTGACATCGACGACGTTCATCCACGAGGGCGGGTGAGATCGCCCGGCCCTCGTCGCGCGCCGGGCCTTTTACAGCTCGATCGCCGCCATCGCGTCGAAAACCGCGTCGATGTGCTGCAACGAGCGACGCAAATCGAACGCATCGTCGAGGACCTCACGAGCCACATGAAGTCGGTCGTCGGCCTCGAGCAACGATCGGAAGCTCGTGCGTTGATCCCACGCTTGCATCGCATTGTCCTGCACGAGCCGGTATGCGTCGTCGCGCGTCATTCCGGATTGCACCAGAGCAAGGAGCACCGGCTGGCTGAAGACCAGACCGAAGCTGGCTTCGAGGTTCTCGATCATCCGCGACGAGAACACCTGAAGACCGCTCAGCAGCCGGTTCATCCGGCGCAGGACATAGAACGCGAGCAAGGACGAATCGGGCAGCACCACGCGTTCGACGCTGCTGTGGCTGATGTCGCGCTCGTGCCACAGGGCGACGTCCTGCATGCCGGCCTGGAGGTTGCCGCGCAGTACGCGTGACAAACCGGTGATCGTCTCGGCCGAGATCGGATTGCGCTTGTGTGGCATCGCACTGGATCCCTTTTGTCCGGCCTTGAAGCCTTCTTGCACTTCGCCCACTTCGGTGCGCTGCAAGTGACGCAACTCGACCGCGATCATTTCCATCGTTGCGCCGACCGCAGCGCACGCCCACAGGTATTCGGCGTGGCGATCACGCGCGATCACCTGGGTCGCTGGGACCGGGATCAAACCGAGCGACTCGCCGACGTGCCGCTCGATCGACGGATCGATGTTGCTGTACGTGCCCACGGCGCCGCTCAGCTTGCACACCGCGACGGCGGTGCGCGCCGCCCGGAGACGATCGCGGTCGCGGGCCACCTGGAGGGCCCACAGCGCGACCTTCGCGCCGAACGTCGTCGGTTCGGCGTGGATGCCGTGCGTCCGGCCGATCATCACCGTGTCGCGGTGCCGATCGGCGAGCGCCACGAGGGTGCGCAACAGATCGGTCGCGGCGTCGATCAACAGATCTGCGGCGTCGCGCAATATCCAGCACCATGCCGTGTCGACGACGTCGCTGCTGGTGAGCCCATAGTGAATCCACGACCCGGCGGGCGGGCCGATCGCGGCTTGCACCACGTCGACGAACGCGGCGACGTCGTGATCAGTGACCTTCTCACGCTCTTCCACGGCGCGCACGAACTCGTCGTCGACCTTGGGCGCGCGGGCCCGGCACGCCGACGCGCCCTCGGCAGGGACGAGCCCGAGCGCGGCGTGCGCCTCGGTCGCCAGCAGTTCGATCTCGACGTAGCGCTCGAAGCGCGCCGCATCGCTGAAGATCGCTGCCATCTCGGGCAGCGTGTAGCGGCCGATCACTGATTGCTCCAGTGGAAGTAGTCCTCGCGTTCGGCGCCGATGCCGACCACGTTGATCGGCACACCGATCTCCTGCTCGACGAGAGCGAGGAAGTCCTGCGCGGCGGAGGGCAACGTCGCCGGTTGGCGGACGGCGCTCAGGTCGCATCTCCACCCCGGCAGCTCCGCGTAGATCGGCTCGACCGCGGCGAGCCGGTCGAGCCGATCGGGATAGCGATCGAGCGTCGCGCCCTCGATCCGGTAGCCGGTGCACACCTTCACCGTTTCGAACGTGTCCAGAACATCCAACTTGGTGAGCGCGATCTCGGTCAGCGAGTTGATGCGCACCGCATGACGCAGCATGACGCAGTCGAGCCATCCGGTGCGGCGCGGGCGCCCGGTCACCGTGCCGAACTCGCGGCCGATGTCCCGCAGCCGCTCCCCGTTCTCGTCGATCAGTTCGGTGGGGAAGGGGCCCGACCCGACGCGGGTCGTGTACGCCTTGGTGATCCCGACGATGCGGTCGATGTCGCGCGGCCCCAGGCCGGTGCCCACGCACGCCCCGCCCGCCGTGGGATTCGACGAGGTGACGAACGGATAGGTGCCGTGGTCGAGGTCGAGGAAGGTGGCCTGCGCTCCTTCGAGCAGCAGATGGCGCCCCTCGTCGAGCGCGTCGTGCAGGAGGCTGACCGTGTCGTCGACGTACGGCGCGAGGCGGTCGGCGAGCGATGCGTACTGGTCGACCACCTGGTCGACGTCGAGCGGCTCGACCCCGGCGCGCACGAACAGTTCGTTCTCGGCGGAGGCGTGCTGCTTCACGGCGGCGACGAACGTCGGCCGATCGAAGATGTCGCCGACGCGCAGCCCCGCCCGGCGAGCCTTGTCGGCGTATGCCGGGCCGATCCCCTTGAGCGTGGTGCCGATCTTGGCGTCGCCGCGGTTCGCTTCGTCGAGGGCGTCGCGCCGCTGGTGCCACGGAAAGATGAGATGGGCCCGGCTGCTGACCTTGAGACGATCGCAGGTGATGCCGCGCCCCTCGAGGGTGTCGATCTCGTTGAACAGCGTGAGCAGGTCGACGACCACGCCGTTGGCGATCACCGGCACGACATGCTCGTAGAGGATCCCGCTCGGCACGAGCTGCAATGCGTAGCGCTCGTCGCCCACCACGACCGTGTGCCCGGCGTTGTGGCCACCCTGGTAGCGCACGACGTAGCTGTGCTCTCTGGACAGCAGGTCGATGACCTTGGCCTTGCCTTCGTCACCCCACTGGGTTCCGACGACGACGGTGACGGGCATGTTGACACGCTCCCTTTCCATGGGCGCGAGGGGGCTCACGGGAACGTGAGAGAACCCTAGCCGAGCGCCGCGGCCAACCTCCTGGCCGCTGGCTGGGCGCCGGGCGGCCGATAGCGTCGGGCGCCGTGATGCGCCGGCAAGCGTGGACGACGATGAGCGAGACGGCACGAGCCCAGCTCTGCGACCGCGGGCTCGCCGACATCTTCGACTCGGCGCTGCGGACCTCGATCGGCGAACTGATCGAGGACGTGCGCCAGCACGGCGACGACGCGGTCTGCCGGGCGACGGCCCGCTTCGACCGCATCGAGCTGAGTCCCCGCCAGCTGAAGGTGAGCGACGAGGAGATCGACGGCGCGGGCGTCAGCGACGACGTCGACGCGGCGATCACCGACGCCATCGATCACCTGCGCGCGTTCAACGAACACCTCCGCGCGCGCGCCGACGCCTGGCGCGTCGAGATCGAGCCCGGGCTGTGGGCGGGCGAGAAGATCACGCCGATCTCGTCGGCCGGGCTCTTCGTGCCGAGCGGGAAGGCGAGCTACCCGTCGGTCGCCTACCAGCTGGGCGTCCCCGCCGTGGTCGCCGGCGTCGCCGAGATCGCGCTCGTCGTTCCGCCCGTGCCCGGCGGCGCCGGTGAGGTCGACCCAGCGGTGCTGGTGGTCTGCCGAAAGCTGGGGATCCGCAACGTCTTCCGTGCGAACGGGCCAGCAGGGATCGCCGCGCTGGGCTTCGGCACGTCGACGTTCCCCCGGGTGCGCAAGATCGTCGGGCCGGGCAGCCCGGCGGTCACCTGCGCCCAGGTGGAGATGCAACGGCACGGCGTCGCCACGATGATGCTCCTGGGCCCCACCGAGAGCCTGGTGATCGCGGACGGCTCGGCCGACCCGGTGCGCCTCGCCGCGGACCTGCTGATCGAAGCGGAGCACGGGGCCGATTCCAGCGTCGTGCTCGTCACGACGTCGGAGGCCCTCGCCGATGCCGTGGACAGCGCGCTCGGTGCGCAGGTGGCCGACCTGCCGCCCGCACGTGCGGACGCGGCCCGCACGGCGCTCGGGCCGAACGGCGGGTGCGTCCTCGTCGACGATCTCGACACCGCGGTGACCGTCGCCAACCGGTACGCGCCAGAGCACCTTCAGGTCGCAGTGCGCCCGGAGCATCAGGACCGGGTGGTCGAGGGCCTGGTGAACGCGGGCGAGATCCTCGCCGGCCAGCACACGCCGTTCAGCGCCGCGAACTTCGTGATCGGCTGCCCGGCATCGCTGCCGACGAGCGGCTTCGCTCACGTCGCCAGCGGCATCACCGTGGAGGCGTTCCTGAAGCGCACCGCCGTGGCGTCGGCGGACGAGCGGGCGTTGCGCCGCATGGCTCCAAGCATCGTGGCGCTCGCCGACCACGAGGGCTTCCCCGCCCACGCCGCTGCCCTCCGCCGCCGCTTCCCCTAACCCCTCGCTTGGGCGCGATCCGCTGACGCCGCGGCGACTACCCGCGCCCGAGCCGACCGCTCGGGCGCGATCGGCTGCCGAGGCGGCAACTTTTCGCGCCCAAGCGGGGTGGCCCGAGGGCGGGGGTCAGGGTGAGGTGGTGAGGGTCAGGGTCTCGGCGCCGTCGGCCGCGGTGACGTCGGCGGTGATCGTGCCGCCTTCGGTGACCTTGCCTTCGAGGATCAGCAGAGCGGCGCGGTCGCCGATCTCGCGCTGGATCACCCGCTTCAGCGGCCGGGCCCCGAACGCCGGGTCGTAACCCTCGCGGGCCAGCAGGGCGCGAGCCGCATCGGTGACCTCCAGCGTGATGCGCCGGTCGGCCAGGCGGTGGATCAGCTTGTCGAGCTGGATGTCGACGATGCGGGCCAGGTCGGCCTCGGTCAACGCCCGGAAGCGGATGATGTCGTCGACCCGGTTGATGAACTCGGGCTTGAAGAACGACAACGGCTCGCCCTGGAGGTTGCTCGTCATGATCAGCACGACGTTGGTGAAGTCGACCGTGCGCCCCTGGCCGTCCGTGAGGCGCCCGTCGTCGAGCACCTGGAGCAGCACGTTGAACACGTCCGGGTGCGCCTTCTCGATCTCGTCGAGCAGCACCACGCTGTACGGCCGCCGCCGAACCGCTTCGGTCAGCTGCCCGCCCTCGTCGTATCCGACGTAGCCCGGAGGCGCCCCGATGAGCCGGGACACGGAGAACTTCTCCATGTACTCGCCCATGTCGATGCGCACCATCGCCCGCTCGTCGTCGAACAGGAACTCGGCGACCGCTCGGGCGAGCTCCGTCTTGCCGACACCGGTCGGACCGAGGAACATGAACGAGCCGATCGGGCGGTTCGGGTCGGACAGCCCGGCGCGGCTGCGGCGAATCGCGTTGGCCACCGCGGTGACGGCGTCGTCCTGGCCGATGACCCGCAGGTGCAACTGCTCTTCGAGGTGGACGAGCTTGGCCATCTCGCCCTCCATCAGCCGACTGACCGGCACGCCGGTCCACTTGCTGACCACCTCGGCGATGTCCTCGGCGTCGACCTCCTCCTTCAGCATGCGGTTGCCGTGCTGGAGCTCGTCGAGGTGCGACGTGGCATCCGCGATGCGGCGCTCGAGCTCGGGGATGCGCCCGTAACGGATCTCCGCGGCGACCGCCAGGTCGGTCTCGCGCTCGACCTGCGTACGCAGCTGCTCGAGCTCTTCCTTGAGCGTGCGGATGGCGCCGATCGCCTCTTTCTCCTGCTCCCAGTGCTCCTTCATCTCGGCGCTCTGGGCCTGGAGGGTCGCCAGCTCTTCGGTCAGCGCCTCCAGCCGCTCGCGCGACGCCGGATCGGTCTCCTTCTCGAGCGCCACCTTCTCGATCTCGAGCTGGAGGATGCGCCGGTCGACCACGTCGATCTCGGTGGGCAGGCTGTCGATCTCGATGCGCAGCTTGCTGGCCGCTTCGTCGACGAGGTCGATCGCCTTGTCGGGCAGGAACCGGTTGGTGAGGTAGCGGTTGGACAGCACCGCGGCGCTGACGAGCGCGCTGTCCTGGATGCGCACGCCGTGGTGCACCTCGTAGCGCTCCTTCAGGCCACGCAGGATGGCGATCGTGTCCTCGACGCTCGGCTCGCCGACGTACACCTGCTGGAACCGGCGCTCGAGCGCGGGGTCCTTCTCGACGTACTTGCGGTACTCGTCGAGCGTGGTCGCGCCGATCATGCGCAGCTCGCCACGAGCGAGCATCGGCTTGATCATGTTGCCGGCGTCCATCGCACCCTCGGCGCCGCCGGCGCCGACGATGGTGTGCAGCTCGTCGACGAACGTGATCACCTCGCCGGCAGCGTCGGTGATCTCCTTCAGCACCGCCTTCAGCCGCTCCTCGAACTCGCCCCGATACTTCGCCCCGGCGAGCATCGAGGCGATGTCGAGAGCGATCAGGCGCTTGTCCTTCAAGCCTTCGGGCACGTCACCGTCGGCGATGCGCCGAGCGAGTCCCTCGACGATGGCGGTCTTGCCGACGCCCGGCTCACCGATCAGGACGGGGTTGTTCTTCGTGCGCCGGCTGAGGACCTGGATGACGCGGCGGATCTCGTCGTCACGGCCGATGACCGGGTCGATCTTGCCGTCGCGCGCCCGCTGGGTGAGGTCCTGGCCGTACTTCTCCAGCGCCTGGAACTGCTCCTCCGGGTCCTGGCTCGTGACCCGATGGCTGCCGCGCACGTCGCGCAGCGCCTGGAGCAGCTCCTCACTGCCGACCCCGAGCCGCTGGTTCATCGCCAGCAACAGGTGCTCGACGCTGAGGTAGTCGTCCTTCAGGTCGTTGCGCGCCCGCTCGGCCATCTCGAAGACGTTGTTCAGCTCGCGGTTCATCCGCGGCTCGTCGCCGCCGTAGGCCTTGGGCAGCTTGGCGATCGCCTCGTCGGCCTTGTTGCGGACCATCAGCGGCGCGATGCCGAGCTTCTGGAGGATCGCCGGCACGATCGTGTCGTCCTGCCGCATCAGCGCGGCCATCACGTGGTCCGGCGTCAGCTCGGGGTTGGAGAGCGATTTGGCGTGGTCGACCGCCGCGGCCACAGCCTCTTGCGTCTTGTGGGTCCACTTCTTGGGATCGATCGCCATGGGAGCAGCCTAGCCCTTCCGCAAGAAAGTTGATACGAGTCGTGTCAAGTTTGCGCGAAGCTGGGCACGATGCTCGTCACACGCTGGAAATACCCCGTTCATCGGTCCTCCGTACACTCCGCGTTTGTGCTGATCAGCCCCCATGAACAGGAGCGTCTGCTGGTCCACGTCGCAGCGGACGTGGCACGCCGGCGCCACGAGCGCGGACTACGACTCAACTACCCCGAAGCGGTCGCGATCCTGACCTCGTGGGTGTACGAGGCGGCGCGCGACGGCCGCACGGTGGTCGACGTGATGGATGCCGGACGCTCGGTCCTGAGGCGCGCCGACGTGATGGACGGGGTGGCAGAGATGATCGACGAGGTCCAGGTCGAAGCGACGTTCCCCGACGGCACCAAGCTCGTCACGCTGCACCATCCCGTCCGCTGATGGTCCCCGGCGAGGTCACCGGCCCGGAGGGGTCGATCCAGCTCAACGTGGGCGCGCCCCGCACCACGGTCACGGTCGCCAACGGCGGCGACCGCCCCGTGCAGGTCGGTTCGCACTACCACTTCTTCGAGGCCAACCCGGCCCTGATCTTCGATCGCAGCGCGGCGCGCGGGCAGCGTCTGGACATCCCAGCCGGCACCTCGGTGCGCTTCGAGCCGGGCATCGAGCGCGTCGTGTCGCTGGTGCCGCTCGGAGGCGCCCGGATCGTGCCCGGCCTGCGCGGCGAGATCGCGGGGGCGCTGGACTGATGGAGATCTCACGCGAGCGCTATCGCATGCTCTACGGACCCACGGCCGGGGACCGCGTCCGCTTGGCCGACACCAACCTCGTGATCGAAGTCGAGGACGACCACTGCGTCGGCGGGGACGAGGCGGTGTTCGGCGGCGGCAAGGTGATCCGTGAATCGATGGGTCAGAGCAGGCGCACCCGCGCCGAGGGCGCCCCCGATCTGGTGATCACCGGCGCCGTGATCCTCGACCACTGGGGTGTGGTGAAGGCCGATGTGGGCGTGCGCGACGGACGCATCGTCGGCATCGGAAAGGCGGGCAACCCGGACATCATCGCCGGGGTCGATCCCCGGCTGGTCATCGGGCCGAGCACCGAGATCCTGTCCGGCAACGGGCGGATCCTGACCGCCGGCGCGATCGACTGCCACGTGCACTTCATCTGCCCACAGATCGTCGAGGAAGCGTTGGCGTCGGGGATCACCACGCTGATCGGTGGCGGCACCGGCCCCGCGGAGGGCACGAAGGCCACCACCGTGACGCCCGGCGCGTGGAACACCGCTCGGATGCTCGAGGCGATGGATCCCTGGCCGGTCAACGTCTTGCTGCTCGGCAAGGGCAACACCGCCTCGCAGGACGCGCTGTGGGAGCAGCTGCGCGGCGGGGTCGGCGGCTTCAAGCTGCACGAGGATTGGGGCACGACGCCGGCTGTCATCGACGCCGCGTTGACGGTCGCCGACGCGTCGGGGGTGCAGGTGGCGATCCATACGGACACGCTCAACGAAGCGGGATACGTGGAGTCCACGCTGGCGGCCATCGCGGGCCGATCGATCCACACGTACCACACCGAGGGAGCAGGCGGCGGCCACGCCCCCGACATCATCACCGTGGCCAGCCACGCCAACGTGTTGCCGAGCAGCACCAACCCCACCCGCCCGCACACCGTCAACACGCTGGCGGAGCACCTCGACATGTTGATGGTGTGCCACCACCTCAACCCCGCGGTGGCAGAGGACTTGGCCTTCGCCGAAAGCCGCATCCGGCCGAGCACGATCGCGGCGGAGGACATCCTCCACGACATGGGCGCGATCTCGATCATCGGCAGCGACAGCCAGGCGATGGGCCGCGTCGGCGAGGTGATCCTGAGAACGTGGCAGACCGCGCACGCGATGAAGGCCCGCCGCGGCGCGCTGGCCGGCGACACGGAGGCGGACAATCGGCGAGCTCGGCGCTACGTGGCGAAGTACACGATCTGCCCCGCCGTGGCGCACGGCATCGATGCCGTCGTCGGCAGCGTCGAGATCGGCAAGCTGGCCGATCTCGTGCTCTGGGATCCTCGCTTCTTCGGCGTGCGGCCGCACGCCGTGGTCAAGGGCGGGATGATCGCATGGGCAGCGATGGGCGACGCCAATGCCAGCATCCCGACGCCCCAACCGGTGCTGCCCCGCCCGATGTTCGGCTCCGCCCCGGCGGTGGCCGCAGCGACGAGCGTCGCGTTCGTGGCCCAGGCCGCGCTTGACGACGGGCTGGCCGAACGCGTCGACGTGCGGCGCCCGCTCGCCGGCGTGGCGAGCACGCGCCGGACCGGCAAATCGGACCTGCCCGAAAACGACGCCACCCCGCGCATCGACGTGCAGCCGGACACGTTCGCGGTGCGCATCGACGGCGAGCTGGTCGAAGAGATGCCGGTCGCCGAGCTGCCGATGGCCCAGCGCTACATGCTGTTCTGATGCCCGCCACGGACCGAACAGACCGGGCCAGCCCGGCGACGACCAGCGCGGCGCTGCTGTTGCTCGCCGACGCCCGGTTCCCGACCGGTGGACATGTCCACAGCGGCGGCGTCGAGGCCGCGCACGGCGCCGGCGACATCCGTGACGTCGGTGACCTGGCGCTGTTCCTGCGCGGCAGGCTCGTCACGACAGGCCGGGTGGACGCTGCGTTCGCGGCCGCCGCGTGCGCGGGCGCGGCCGGCTGGACCGAGCTCGACGCAGAGCTCGCCGCCCGCACGCCGTCGCCCCGCCTGCGCGCGGTGAGCCGGGCGCTCGGCCGCCAGCTCCTGCGCGCCGGCGAGCGAGCGTGGCCGTCCGCTGGGTACACGGCGCTGCGCGCTGCCGCTCCCGGTGGCCCGCTCCAGCCGCTCGCGCTCGGAGCGGTGGCGGCCGCGGCCGGCGCGACGCCGGCCGACGCGGCGCTGTGCTCGCTGCATCACCTCGTCGGCGCGGTCACCACCGCGGCCGTGCGGCTGCTGGGGCTCGACCCGTTCGAAGTCCACGCGCTCGCCGCGCGTCTCGGGCCCCAGCTCGAGCAGCTCGCCGCCGACGCCGCGGGCTGCGCGCGGGCTCCGAGCGATCTGCCCTCGTCCGCTTCCCCGCTCGCCGACATCCTCGCCGAGCACCACGCGACATGGGAGGTGAGGCTCTTTGCCTCCTGACCACAGCCCCGCCGCGGGCCACCACCATCACGACCATCACCAGCATCACGCCGAGCTTCCCGACGATCGCGACTGGGCGTTCGCGCCCACGCAGGCGCGGCCGCTGCGCATCGGCATCGGCGGACCCGTCGGCAGCGGCAAGACCGCGCTCGTCGCCGCGCTGTGCCGTGCCCTGGCGAGCGAGATGAGCGTGGTGGTCATCACCAACGACATCTTCACGACCGAGGACGCCGAGGCGCTGCGGCGCATGGCGGTGCTGCCCGACGACCGGATCATGCCGGTCGAGACGGGCGCCTGCCCGCACACGGCGATTCGCGACGACATCTCGGCCAACCTCGACGCCGTCGAGGAGTTGGAAGCGCGCCACGCGCCGGTGGACCTGACGTTGATCGAGAGCGGGGGCGACAACCTCACCGCGATCTTCAGCCGCGCGCTCGTCGACCGCCAGATCTTCGTCATCGACGTGGCGGGCGGCGACAAGGTGCCCCGCAAAGGCGGCCCCGGCGTCACGACCGCCGACCTGCTGGTGATCAACAAGACCGATCTCGCCCCGATGGTCGGCGCCGATCTCGCCGTGATGGACCGCGACGCGACGGCACGCCGCGGCGACCTGCCGATCGCGTTCACGTCTCTGGTCGGCGAGGCCGCCGCCTCCGACGTCGCCGCGTGGGTCCGCGCCCAACTGGCCCACTGGACCGCCGCTCGCGCCTGATGCGCGCGCACACGGTCATCCATGCGGCCAGCGACGGCCGCCGCACGATCGCCGAGCGCCTGCGCAGCGAGGCGCCCCTGATCGCGCGCACGAGCCCGGCAGGCAGCGGCGCGCTGACCGTGCACTTCGTCGGCGGCGCCGCAGGCCCGCTCGGCGGCGACGAACTGCGCACCGACATCGTCGTCGGCGCGCACGCCCGCGTGCTGGTGCGATCGGTGGCCGCGTCGATCGCGCAGCCGGGAGCCCATGGCGGGGCCTCGGTGGCCCGCGTCGCCGCGCGGATCGAAGCCGGCGGGATCCTCCACTGGCGGCCAGAGCCGATGATCAGCGTCGCCGGCAGCGATCACCGCGTCGAGACGACGCTCGACGCGTGTTCCGGCGCCGACGTCGTCTGGATGGACGAGATCGTCCTTGGTCGGCACGGCGAGGCGCCGGGACGCGTGGCGGCCCGCCTTCGGCTCACGATCGACGGCCGTGTCGTGCTGGACCACGAGGTCGTGGCCGGCGATCGTCCGTTGGCGGGGCCTGGCGTCAACGGGCCGTTCCGGGTGCTCGCCTCTGCGGTGGTCGTGCGGCCGGGTGGCGTCCCGCCGTGCGCGCCGACGATCACGCCGACCTGCCGCGCGGCTGCGCTCGACGTCGCCGACGGTGTCACGTTGCTCACCGGCGTGGCGACGACGCTCGACGAGGTGCGACGCGTGTTCGCTCTCGGCGAACCTGCATGCCTCGGCGTGCCGGCTGCGGTCGCCGTGTGAGCGCGTCGACGGCTGCGTGTTATGGTCTGACAGTCAGTCCAGCCCACGAGGGAGGGGCGATGGCCATCACCCGGATGAACCACGCCGTGTTGTACGTGCGCGACGCGCGGCGCACCCAACAGTTCTACTCCTCGCTGCTCGGGTTCACGACCGTCGTCGATCATCCGCGCGGCGCGTTCGCGTTCATGCGTGCCCCAGGGTCCACGAACCACCACGACATCGCGTTCTTCACGATCGGTGACGCGGCCGCCGACAGCGACGCGGGGCGGCGCACAGTGGGCATGTACCACCTGGCCTGGGAAGTGCCGACGCTGACCGATCTGGCCGCGATGCGCGACACGCTCCAGGCCGCCGGCGCGCTGATCGGGGCCAGCGACCACGGCGCGAGCAAGAGCCTGTACGCCCGCGATCCCGACGGCTTGGAGTTCGAGGTCATGTGGCAGGTGCCGCCCGAGCACTGGGGCGACATGGAGACGAAGGCGATCATCGAACCGCTCGACATCGCCGCCGAGCAGCGGCGCTTCGCCGAGGTCGGCCTCACCTGATGGCAACGGCGTTCGAACCCGTCTCGCGCCGCACGGTCGCGCAGGAGGTCCGTGACCGGCTGGTCGCTGCGATCCGCACGGGCGAACTCGTCCCGGGATCGCAGCTGCCGGCGGAGCGGATCCTGTGCCAGGAGTTCGGAGTCGCCCGCACGTCGGTGCGCGAGGCGATCCAAGGTCTCGTCTCGACGGGCTTCATCGAACGGCGCGGGAACCGGCCGGTGATCGCCGAGAAGTTGCCGCCCCTCGATCTGACCCTCGACGATCGCAAGGCGTCCGTGCGCCAGCTGTTCGAAGTTCGGCGCGTGATCGAGCCGGCGATGGCCGCCCTCGCCGCCGAACGAGCGGAGGAAGCGCAGCGCGTCGAGCTGCGCGAGCTCGCCGCGCGGTCGCCGGACGATCTCGACGAGTTCCGATCGATCGACCGCGCGTTCCACTCCCTGATCGGGCAGGCATGCGCCAACCCCCTGCTCTCCGAGGTGTACGCGAAGACGCTCGCGGCGTTGTTCGGCAGCGGCCAGTTCGCCTCGTTGCTCTATGCCGAGATCAATCGCGAGGAGGTGCGCGAGATCATCGCCAGCGCGACCGAGGCGCACCGGTCGATCGCGACCGCGATCGCCACGGGCGACCGCGGTCGAACCGCCGAAGCGGTGAAGGACCACCTCGACGACGTGGAGCGGCGCATGGTCGAGAGGCTGCTGTAGGCGGATCACGCGACCTGGGGGGAGCGATGAACGTGAGCGACCAGTACTGCCACTTCTTCGAAGAGGACGAGTTCCACGAGACCGATCGCCCGGGCTTCCGCCGCCGAGTGATCACCGGCGACGCCTTGCAGTTGTGCTTCTGGCGCATCCGCGGCGGCGCCGAGGGAAGCGTCCTCCATCGCCACGACGACCAGGAGCAACTCGGCATCGTCATGCGCGGGGCGCTCGACTTCCGCATCGGCGACACCACCGATCGCACCGTGCTGAGCGAAGGAGAGGTCTACCTCGCGCCCCGCGGGGTATGGCACGGCGACAGCACGTTCATCGGCGACGACGAGCTCGGCGAGGTGTGGATCCTCGACGTGTTCTCCCCGCCTCGGGCCGACCTGATCGATGGCTGACTGGCGGCTCGCCGTCGACATCGGTGGGACGTTCACCGATGTCGTGCTGCTCGACGCGCGGAACGGCGCCGTCGTGGTCGACAAGACGTTGACGACGCCGGCTGCTCCGCTCGACGGCGTTCGCTCGGGTGTCACACGCGTGCTGTCCAAGGCGGGCATCCGCCCGACCGACATCGTCCGGCCGATCGTGCACGCGACGACCCTCGTCACGAACGCGCTGATCGAGGGCAAGATCGGCCGCGCTGGCCTCGTCACCACGGCTGGTTTCGGCGACACGTTGCTGATCCGTGACGAGCACCGCTACGACATGTACGACCTCCAGATCGAGTTCCCTGCTCCGCCGGTGCCGCGTGATCGGATCGTCGAGATCGGCGAGCGCACGACCGCCGGCGGCGCGGTCACGCAGCCGCCGAGCGCCTCCGCGCTCGACGATCTCGTGACATCGCTGCGCGCGTTGCACGTCGAGGCGGTCGGCGTGTGCTTGCTGAACAGCTACGCCAACCCCGCCAACGAGCGGCTCGTCGCCCGCCACTTGCGCGCCGCGCTCGGCGTGCCGGTGTGCGCCAGCGCCGACATCTCGCCGCAGATCCGCGAGTACCCGCGCATGATCACGACGGCATGCAATGCGGCGACGATGCCCGTGATCGGGCCGTATCTGGACGAGCTGGAGAAGTGGCTCGCTGCCGAGGGGTTCGGTGGGTCGGTGCTGATGATGCTCTCCAACGGCGGGGTCGTCAGCGCCGACGACGCGGCCCGGGCTCCGATCCGCCTCGTGGAGAGCGGGCCGGCGGCTGGCGCGCTCGCCGGCAGCTGGTACGCCCGGCGACTGGGCGAACCGCGGCTGCTGTGCTTCGACATGGGCGGCACCACGGCCAAGAGCTGCCTCGTGACCGACGGAGAGCCGACGTTGACGACGACGTTCGAAGTCGCGCGCATCTATCGCTTCAAGAAGGGCAGCGGCTTCCCCGTGTCGGTGCCGTCGGTCGACCTGGTGGAGATCGGCGCCGGCGGGGGAAGCGTGGCGCGCACCGACGAGCTGGGTCTGTTGAAGGTCGGTCCGCAGAGCGCCGGCGCCGAGCCCGGACCGGCGAGCTACGGCCGCGGCGGGATCGCCCCGACCGTCACCGACGCCGACCTGGCGCTGGGTCTGCTCGACGCTGCGTACTTCCTCGGCGGCGACATGGCCCTCGACACGAGCGCCGCCGATGCGGCATTGCGGACGGTCGCCGATCGCCTGCGCCTGCCGGTGGCCGACACCGCGGCGGGCGTGCACGACCTCGTCAACCAGAACATGGCAGCGGCCAGCAGGATGCACGCCGTCGAGCACGGCGTCGACCTGCGCGGCGTCACGATGCTTGCGTTCGGCGGCGCCGGCCCGCTCCACGCCTGCGGCCTCGCCGAGCTGCTGGAGGCGCCGCGTGTGATCTTTCCCGTCGACGCGTCGGTGCTCAGCGCGTTCGGCACGTTGGTGTCGCCCGTGCGGATCGACCTGGCGCGCAGCATGGTGCGCCCCATCACGGCGAGCAGCACCGCGCACGACGACGCGCGCGATGTGCTGCTCGGTGAACTGCGCGACGAGGGCCGCCGCGTTCTGGCAGCCGCGGGCGTGCCGGCCAGCCGGATCCGCTTCCGCTACGGCATCGACGCCCGCTACGTGGGGCAGGGCAACGAGATCACGATCTGGGTGGGCGAAGGCGACACCTGGCCCGTCACCAACGCCGAGCTCCTCGGCGCGTTCGACGCGGAGTATCAGCTGATCTACGGGTTGACGATCCCCGACATCGGCGTGGAAGCGGTGACGTGGCGGCTGTCCGCCTTCGCGCCGAGCGACGACCTGCCGCCGACGACCGTCGCGGCCGTCGAGCCCGCCGCGCCGCACGCCCACCGCCCGGTGCTGTTCACGCGGGGCCAGCCAGCACGCGACACGCCCGTGTTTCGCCGCGATGCGCTCGCGTCCGGACAGCGGATCGTCGGGCCCGCGATCGTGGAAGAGCGCGAGACGACCGCGGTGATCCGACCGGGATGGACGGTGGAGGTCGCCGCCGATGGCACGCTGGTCGCCGACAGGAGGGGGTGAGATGAGCAGCTTCGACCCGATCGAGCTCGAGGTGCTGTGGCAGAGCCTGATCTCGACGGTCAACGAGCAGGCCCGCGCCCTCCAGCGCGCGGCCTTCTCGCCCATCGTGCGCGAGGCCGGCGATCTCGCCAACGCCCTCTTCGACAGGCGCGGCCGCATGGTCGCCCAGGCGGTCACCGGAACCCCCGGCCACATCAACTCCCTCGCCAAAGCGGCGGCCGCGCTGCTCGACGAGCACCCGCCCGAGACGTTGAGCGAGGGCGACGTGCTGATCACCAACGACCCGTACAAGACGGCCGGCCAACTCCTCGACGTCACGGTCCTCTCGCCGGTGTTCCGCGACCGGCGCGTGATCGGGTTCTTCGGCTCGACGATCCACCACACCGACGTCGGCGGGTACGGCATCGGCGCCGGCGCCCGCGACGTCTTCGAGGAAGGACTGTGGATCCCGATCTGCAAGCTGATGATCGCGGGTCGGCGCAACCCCGACGTCTGGCGGTTCATCCTCGCCAACGTGCGCCAGCCCGACCACATGGCCGGTGATCTGCACGCGCAGATGGCCAGCGCCGAGGTCGGCGCGCAACGCTTGCGAACCCTGTGCGACGCGCACGCGCTCGCCGACATCGAGGCTCTCGCGGACGAGATCGTCGATCGCAGCGAGCAGGCGACGCGCGACGCGATCCGGCAGCTGCCGGGCGGCACGTACCGATCTTCCGCCACCCTCGATCTGACCGACGGCAGCACGATCGAGATCGCCTGCGCGCTCACCGTCGACCCCGACCTCGGTGAGATCACGGTCGACTACGCAGGTTCCAGCGACGCCAGCCCGTACGGCATCAACGTCGTGAAGAACTACACGCACGCCTACACGACGTTCACGGTGCGGTCGGTGCTGAACCCCGATCTGCCGAACAACCATGGCAGCCTCGCGCCGATCCGGGTCGACGCGCCGGAGGGCAGCATCGTCAACGCGGCGCCGCCGCAGCCGTGCACCGCCCGGCACGTCGTCGGGATGTTCCTCCCGAACGCCGTCTTGAAGGCGCTGGCGCAGATCCGCCCGCAGAGCGCGATGGCGGAAGGATCCGGCGCCGTCTGGACGATGCAGGTCAACGGCCACCATGCCGACGGACGGCCGTTCATCACCGCGATGTTCACGTACGCCGGCGGCGTCGGCGCCCGTGCGAGCAAGCGCGGTCTGGACGCATGCGCGTATCCGACGGGGGTCGCCGCCGTGCCCGTCGAGGTCGTCGAGGCCTCGGCGCCGATTCACTTCCTGCGAAAGCAGCTGCGCCGCGGCAGCGGCGGCGGCGGGCGACAGCAGGGCGGCTTGGGTCAGACGATCGCGTTCACCGTCGACACCGCGCGGCCGTGGCAGCTCAACGCGGTCACGTCTCGCCTGACGTCGGCGCCCGAAGGGCTCTTCGGCGGTGGCTCGGGGGCCGCTGGCTCGTTCACCGTGAACGGCGAGCCGGTCCGCACCCAGGCTCGCCTGACGCTGAATCCCGGCGACGTGGTGCAGCTCGATCTTCCCGGCGGCGGCGGCTACGGCGTGGCCGAGGGGGTCGCATGACGACGCTCTTCACCGACGAACTGCTGGCCTCGTTCGACGCCTCGATCACCGACGTCGCCACCGCGTCGACGATGCCGCCCGTCGTGTACACCGACGAGCAGTTCCTCGCCTTCGAGCGCGAGGCGCTGTTCGCTCGGGAGTGGTTGTGCGTCGCGCGGGCGAGCCAGATCCCGAACGCCGGTGACTTCGTGACGGTGCACGCGAACGGCGAGCCGATCATCGTCGTTCGTGGCAAGGACGGCGAGATCCGCGCCATGTCGGCCGTCTGCCAGCACCGCGGCATGCAGGTCGCGAGCGGAGCCGGCACGTGCACGACGTTCACCTGCCCGTATCACCGCTGGGTCTACGGGCTGGACGGCCGGCTGCTCGGCGCGCCGGCGATGGAGCGGACGGAGAACTTCGACAAGAAGGACCACGGGTTGCCGGCCGTCGCGGTCGAGTTGTGGAACGGGTTCGTGTTCGTCAACTTCTCTCGCGATGCCGAGCCGCTCGGGCCGACGCTCGCCCGGTACGAGCCGTTCGTCGAGCACTACGACCTCGTCAACGCCGTGTGTCCGGGGACCTTCACGCTCACCGACCTGCCGTGGAACTGGAAGGTGATGTTCGAGAACTTCAACGACGGGTATCACGCCAACCGGCTGCACCACACGATCCAGGACTTCTGCCCCAGCCAGCTCGCCGCGTTCCCGGTTCCGTGGGACGACGCGTCGAACGTGATCTTCAGGACCAACGGTTACACGCACATCGACGGCGGCTTCAACGCCACCACCAAGGCCCTGCTGCCGGTGTTTCCCGCCCTCACCGAGGAGGAGCGATGGCGCAGCACGTTCGCGCTCGTGCCGCCGTCGCTGTGCCTCGGAACCGCGCCGGACCAAGCGTTCTTCTTCATCGTGCGACCGAAGACGGCGAACAGCATCGACGTCGAGATCGGCTACCTGTTCCACCCGGGCGCGCTCGATCACCCGATGTTCGACCACCTGTTCGCGATGAGCGACGCCGGGGTTCAGGTGTTCGTGCGTCAGGACCAGGACGCCACCACCAAGGTGCAGCGCGGCATGCGTTCGCGCTTTGCCGCCCGCGGGCGGTATTCGTGGCAGGAGGAGAGCCACGTGCAGTTCAACCGGTGGTTGGTGCAGCGCTACCGCAGACATTGGCCCGACGCCAAGGGTTGACCGATGCCGCCGGTTCCGCCCGTATCTCCGACGTGCGACGTCCTCGCGCTGTGGGGACGCGACGGCTGCCTGACGCCGCCGCTCGTACCGCTCGTGCACGGGCACGCGCCGATCGCGGGCCAGGCCCGCACGGTGCAGCTGACCGTCGCCGACGACGGGCCGGGACTCGCGCCGTTCTACGACGAGATCTTCCATGCGCCCCACGGCGTCGTGCTGGTGATGGCGGGCGCCGGTTCGGCGGGCGCCATCTGGGGCGAGATCCTGTCCACCGCGTTGGCAACGGCGGGCGGAGTGTGCGCGCTGGTCGACGGGTTCGCGCGCGACGTCGCCGAGATCGAGCACCTCGGGCTCCCGGTCTACGCCCACGGGATCACCGCCGTCGGACCGAACGGCCGGGTCCACGTCACCGGCATCGACGTCGACGTCGCGATCGGCGACGTCACCATCTCGCCGGGCGACACGATCATCGCCGACAGCACCGGATGCGTGCGCGTGCGCGCCGACGACCACGACGCGGTGACGCACGCCGCCCGCCGCTACGCCGACGCGGAGGCCACCGTGCTCGCCGCCGTGCGCGACGGTGTCGCGCTCGCCGACGCCTACCGCGCCAAGGCGGAGGTCGTGGCGTCGCTGGTTGGCGAGTCCGTTCGCACGACGAACTCGGGCGGCGTACGGTGACGGGGATGACGATGGCCGGCGAGGCGCAGACGTTCATCAGCGTGCGCGGTGTCGACAAGACCTTCCGTCGCCGCGGCCGCGCCATCCATGCGCTGGGCAAGGTCTCCCTCGACGTCCGCCAGGGCGAGTTCGTCAGCCTGCTGGGGCCGAGCGGCTGCGGGAAATCGACGTTGCTGCGGGTCATCGGCGGATTGCAGGAGTTCGAGGGCGGCGCCGTGTCGATCGGTTCGCGCACCCCGGACGAGGCCCGCACCACACGCCAGTTCGGGTTCGTGCCGCAGGCGCCCGCCCTCGTGCCGTGGAAGACGGTCGGTCAGAACGTGCGCTTCCTCTCCACGTTCCACGGCGGCGACGGCTGCACCAGCGACAGCGAGGTCGACGACCTGTTGGCCACGGTGGGGCTCGCTGACTTCGCCCGCCACTACCCACACGAGCTGTCCGGCGGCATGCAGCAACGCGTGTCGCTCGTGCGCGCGTTCGCCCTCGGAGCGCCGATCCTGCTGATGGACGAACCGTTCGCGGCCCTCGACGAGATCACTCGGTCCGACATGCGCTACCTGTTGCTCGAGCTGTGGCAGCGCAGCAGCGCGACGGTGGTGTTCGTCACCCACTCGGTGACCGAGGCGGTGATCCTCTCCGACCGCGTGGCGGTGATGGCCTCACGGCCCGGGCGCGTCGCCGGCGACCGCCGTATCGATCTCCCGCGGCCGCGCACGCCGGAGATGGAGGACGAACCGGCCTTCCATGAACACGTTCGCCAGCTGCGCGCCGACCTGCGGGAGCATCACTCGAGGTGAGCGCGCCGATCGACGCCCTCCACGGCGCCCCTCCGGACGCGTCCGAGGAACCGCCGGATCTCCTCGCCCCTGCATCGGCGAGAACGACGACGCCCTCGCGGACGTTCGGGTCGATCCTCCTCTTCCTCGCACCGGCGATCGGCGTGCTCGGGTTCCTCGGCCTGTGGCAGGCGCTGGTCGCGGTCTTCGACGTGAAGGAGTTCATCCTCCCGACACCGTGGAAGATCCTCGATCACCTGGCGAGCGATCCCGGCTTCTACTTCGAGCGGGCCAAGATCACGCTGTGGGAGGCCTTCTTGGGCTTCGTCCTCGGAGCCGTGGTCGGCATCGTGGTGGCGACCGCCATGGCCCAGAGCCGGTTCGTCGAGCGCGCGGTCCTTCCGCTGGTCGTGCTGGCACAGGTGACCCCGCTCATCGCGTATGCGCCTGCCGTCGTCAACTGGCTCGACTTCGGCCTGCGTCCGGTCTTGTTCGTGACCGTTCTCGTGTGCTCGGTCCCGTTCCTGATCAACGCCGTGTCCGGGTTGCGCTCGGTCGACCCGAGCCTCGTCGAGCTCGCCCGTTCCGTCGACGCGTCCGGCTGGCAGATCTACTACCGCCTCCGCCTGCCAAGCTCGCTGCCGTTCCTGTTCTCGGCTGCTCGCATCGCCGTCGGGCTGGCGCTGATCGGGTCGGTGCTGACGGAGTACTTCGCCGGCACACGCCGGGGCCTCGGCTACGCGGTCAACATCGCCCAGAATCGCAACCTGCCGATGCAGCTCTGGGGGAGCGTGTTCGTGCTCGCGTTCCTCGGGTCGCTCGCCGTCTTGCTGATCACCACCATCGAGCGCTTCGTCTTGCACTGGCACGCCAGCCAGCGCCGGTGAGGCAGCACACCAGAGCTCCGGCATGGAGCAAACGCAGCATGAACACGAACACAGGAGGCCACATGAATGCCACCCCGCATCGGCGGGCTTTGCGCATCGGCTCCGCGCTCGTCGCCCTCACCCTGATCGCCGCCGCGTGCGGCGACGATGACGACGACGGCGACACCACGGCGGCGCCCACCAGCCAGTCGAGTGCGACGAGCGCGACGAGCGCCGCCAGCACTCCGACCGACACCAGCGGAACGGGATCATCGACCACCACCGCGGACACGACCGGCGACGGGGGGATCGACGAGGAGCGGTGTGCCACGAACAAGGCAGCCGGCAAGATCACCTACCTGTCGAGCTTCGACTTCGCCGCCGCTGCGTCGATCATCGAAGTGGTCGTCGCCAAGGAGAAGGGCTACTTCGACGAGCTGTGCCTCGACGTCGAGCTCGTGCCGAGCTTCTCCACCGCCAACTACTCGCTCGTGGCCGCCGGTCAGGGGCAGTTCTCGTCGGCGGGCAACTACACCGAGATCCTCAACTTCACGACGGGCGGCGCGGAGTTCGTCGCCCTCACCGCGGATGGCAAGGCGCCGATCGAAGCGTTGATCACGCCCGAAGGTGGGGCGACGACCATCGAGGAGCTGCAGGGCAAGACCGTGGGGGTGAAGGGTGACCTGCCACCGTCGATCGTGGCGCTGCTGGCGAGCCACGGGCTGCCCCGCGGCAGCGGGTACTCGGAGGTTCTGCTCGACGGCTTCGACCCGCGCGCCCACCTCGAGCTCGACATCGACGCCCTGCCCGTGTACAAGTCGAACGAGCCTGGCCAGCTCGACGCGGCGGGCGTGAAGTACACGATGTTCGACCCTGCCGCCGAGGACATCCCCGGCACGTTCGGCCTCATCTACACCGCGAAGGACTTCTACGACGAGAACCCGACCGTCGTCGAGGACTTCGTTCGCGCCGCGCTGAGGGGGCTGGAGGATGCCATCGCCGATCCGGAGGGCGCCGTCGAGCTGTCGATCGGCTTGATCGAGGCCGCCGGCAACCAGAACTTCCTGACTCTCGAAGGCGAGACGTTCCGCTGGCAACAGGAGATGGAAGCGATGCTGGCCAGCACACCCGACGGCGAGCCGGTGGGCCTGATCGACGGCGACGTCTTCCGCGCCGAGTACGACGCGTACGTCGAAGCGAACGTCTGGCCCGATGGCGCTCCGGAGTTCCGCGAGTACTACGACGACACCGTGGCCGCCGCGGCGTACGGCGACGACGGAAAGGTGATCTGGCCCGCCGCTCGCTGAGCGGCCCGGGAGAGTTCGGACCTGTCGCGCGTGGTGCTGTGGACGGACACCACCACGCGCGACAGGTCACTCGTCGTGCTCAGCGTCGTCGACGCGCGGGGTCGTCGTCCGCAGGCACGCGATCTGTTCTGCGCTCGGCTGGGCGTCGAGCGCGATCCCGCAGTCGGCGAAGCGCTGCCGGGCGACCGCGGCGCGGGCGTCGGCGGTCTGGTGCGTGTAGCGCAGGATCACGTCGGCGCCGAATCGATCCTCGCACTCGGTCGAGACCCGGCTGACCTCGTCGGGATCGCGCGCGCCGATCAGCACGTCGTAATCGAGGATCGTGGCGTCGACGATGGACAAGCGCAGTTCGCTGACGGCCAACGACGCCTGCCTCATGCACGCGCGCACGGCGTGGACGGCGGCGACGTAGTCGGCCCGGCTGACGGCGCCGTCGCGCTGCTGACCGGCCTGCGACGATCCACCGCAGCCGCCACACCCGCCGAGAATGCCGGCGGCGGCGAGCACCCCCCATCCGGGCGCTCGCCGACCGCGCGAGCGAGGTGGAATCAGTTGTCGATCCAGGTGTACCAGACGCCGTTCGAGATCGCCCGGCCGGAATGCTGCGTCTGGTTCACGACGCACGTGCACGAGTCCCACGCGAAGTAGTCGCTTCCGACGGTGTCGTACTTCCAGCTGGTGAAGGTGCCGTTCGTCCGCCGCTGGCGGACGCGTGTTCCGTTGCAGCCGCCGGGGCTGGGATTGCTGTACGTGTTGGCCGCCGAGAGCCATTGGCCCGACGTGTCGTAACCGGCGGAGTTCGCCCACTGGAACAGGCACCCGGCGTTGCCCGCAGCGCCGTTGTCCGCCGATGCGTGCCCACCGACGCCCAACCCCGCCACGAGTGCGAGCGCTGATGCGACGGCCGCTTTCTTCATGTTGGTTCGCATGCGGCCCTTGTGTACTCGCGAACTGGCGCGAGATCAAGCGAAAAGTTTGGCAACAAGTATCTCTCGACAGGTATGGTGCCGAGCGTGGACGACGAAGATCCGATCCCGACGGCCCGGCGGCGCCCGAAGCCGCCGTTCTGGGCGATGGCCGCACTCAGCCTGTTGCCCCTGTGGGCGTTCATGTACGTGCGCGCGATGACTCCGTCCACCGCGGCGCCGATCGGACCGATGGCGTTGGGCGAGCAGGTGTACTCGCGCTGCGCCCAGTGCCACGGCGCCCGTGGCGAAGGCGGCGTCGGCCGGCCCTTCGCCGCGGGCGCGGTGCTCGCGACGTTCCCCCACATCGAAGACCAGCTGCGCTTCGTCTCGCTCGGCACCGAGGCATACCAGGCGGCAGGCGTCGCGATCTACGGCGCCCCCGATCGGCCCGGCGGGCCTCACGTCGCAGGATCGTTCGGGATCATGCCGCCGCAGGGGTCCTCCGAAGGCGGCTCTCTGACCGATGCAGAGATCCTCGCCGTCGTCTGCCACGAACGGTTCGCGCTCGGCGCGGCCGACCGCGCGAGCGGACCGTTCGCTGACGAGTTCGAGATCTGGTGTTCTCCGGAATCGCCTGTCTTCGCTGCGCTCGAGTCGGGGGTCGCGCTCGCCGACGTCGACGGCGCGGGGATCACCGGCCTCGACGGCGCCCCGGTCGAGATCCTCCCGGTCGTTGATCAGCCGATGGAGGGCGCGCCGAGCGGCTGACCGCCGACGCGCCACACATCGCGCCACGAGGAGACGTAGCTGTAAAGTTTTCCTTGATGGCGCCTGGCCGCATTGCCGACACCGATGCCGAGACCGCGGTCCGGCGATACCTCACGTACCTCGACGATCCGGCGTCGCTCGTCGACAACGAGCGACTCCAGGAACTCGAACGCGAGCTGAGCGCGGCGTCCGATCCCATCCACCGGCTGCGCCTCGTCACCGAGATCCGGGCATGCCGAAACCCCGACGGCACGCAGCTGCGGTCGGCATTCATCCGCTGCGCCAAAGCCTGGGCCGACGAGCAGGGCATCCCGATCGACGCATTCCGCCAACTCGGCGTCCCGGATGCCGACCTGCGCGCCGCGGGCTGGACCGTCCGGCGGTCCACGGCCGATCAGTTGCGCGAACGCCACCCGTCGGGCGTCACAGCCGCCGAGATCCAACGACACATCGCCACCCTCGATGGTCCGTTCACGCTCGCAGATGTCACCGCGCAGGTCGGCGGCAGCCCGATGACACTGCGCAAGGCCATTCGCGCCCTTCTCGCCCAAGGCGCGATCGCGCAGCTTCCTGCGGAGCCGAGCCAGACGCGCGGCCGTGCGCCGACGCGCTACCGCACCGTTCGCTCGTCCCGCCGCAATGGCTGAGCGCTACCGCCCGGCGTCGTGGGGGTTGACGTTCTCGCCCGGCGCGACCACGCCGTCGATTGCCGCCAGGACGTCCGCCGGCAGGTCGAGATGCCCTGCCGCGAGAAGCTGCTTGAGCTGGTCCGGGCGGCGCGGTCCCACGATTGCGGAGGTCACCGCCGGGTGTGCGAGCACGAACGCGAGGCCGAGTTGCACCAAGCTCATGCCAGCGTCGGACGCGATCGCCTGCAGGCGGTCGACGAGCAGCACCTTGCGAGCGCGCACCGCGTCGTCGGCGTGGTCGAAGTGCTCCGGCGTGCGCCGCGCCCGCGAGTCGAGCTCTCCCGCGCCGTCCTGATACTTGCCGGTCAGCCAGCCCCCGTTGAGCGGCGCCCACACGATCGCGCCGACATCGCGCTCGGCACACCACGGCAGCACCGACGCGTCGGCCCCGCGGGCCAGCACCGAGTAGGGCGGCTGCTCACTCGTCGGTCGCGTGAAGCCGCGCATGTCGGCGCAGCGATGCAGGTCGTCGAGCTCGGCCGCCGTGAACGTCGACGTGCCGATCGCCCGCACCTTGCCCGAGCGCACGAGGTCGTCGAACGCCGCCAGCGTCTCGTCGACCGGCGTGGCCGGGTCCGGGCGGTGCATCTGGTAGAGGTCGATGTGATCGACGTCGAGGCGGCGCAGGCTGGCCTCGCAGGCCTGGACGATCCATCGCCGCGACAACCCCCGGTGGGTCGGATCGTCGCTCATCGGGTTGCCCACCTTCGTCGCCAACACGACCTTGTCACGCCGCCCGCGGATCGCATCGCCGACGATGTGCTCGGACACGCCCGCGTCGTAGATGTCCGCGGTGTCGATCAGCGTGATGCCCGCGTCGAGAGCGAGGTCGACCATGCGGTGGCACTCGCTCTCGTCGGTGTTGCCCCACGCTCCGAACATCATCGTGCCGAGGGCCAAGGTGCTGACCTCGATGCCGCTGTGGCCGAGCCGCCTCCGCCCGAGCGTCATGCCTGCTCCATCTGACGTCGGAAGACGAGGCTGTCCCAATAGTCGACGCGGCGCGCGATCCGGCCGTCGGCCACCTCGAACCGCATCACGCCCGGCACTGCGATCTCACGGCCGTCGACGGTGGCCCGCAGCACATACGCGAGGACCACCTTCTCGCCCTCGGTGACCTCGTCCTCGACGTCGTAGCGCAAGCCCGGCATCGAGGCGAGGAACGCAGGCAGCCGGCGGCGGTACTCGTCGATCCCGACGCAGCCGACACCCGACGCTGCCGCGTGCTCGTTGACGAACCCCTCGGTGACGTGCGACGCGACGAGCTCGGCATCGCCCGTGGCGAACGACGACAGGTAGGAACGGCAGACGTCGAGTGGCGACATCGCATCACCTGCGGCCATCTCGCGGCAGCGTAGCGACCGTCAGCCCCAGACTTCGTAGGCCTTCGCGTAGACACCTTGGTCGAAGCTGAACTCGACGACGTTGCCATCGGGATCCGTCAGCGCGCACACGTAGCCGATCGGCGGGGGCAACTCCTGCGGCGGCCACGCCAAGCACCCTTCCTGCTCACCGCGGCGGGCGATTTCGTCCACCTGCTCACGGCTGGTGAGCTCGATCCCCAGATGAGCGAACGGCGCCATCGTCGGGAGCGGACCCTTGTGCTGATCCTTGAAGAAGCTGACGAGCACCAGGATGAACGGCTTGTCGACCATGTCGGGCTGGCCCAACCAGGCGCCTTGGCCATCGGCGTCCTCCCGGCGGTCGAGCAGGCGCAGTGGGGTGAACCGCTCGTACCAGGCGATCGTCGCGTCGATGTCGCTGCACGGGATGGCCACATGCGTCCAGCGCGCGACCGGCGGGTGCAGGGCGTACTGCGTCGTCCTCCCTCCGCTCGACATCGGCTCATTCACGGGTGAATCCCTCCGGGATCTGCGGGTCGGGCCCGCCCTTGGTCCACAGCACGATCGTGTTGCCCCACGGGTCCTCGAACGCTCCATTGAACCCGTTGAACTCGGCCCAGTAGTGGTCACGCCACAGGACCGTCGCTCCCAGCTTCTCGGCCGTGTCCAAGATGCGATCCTGCGAGTCGTCGTCGCTGACGAGCACCCAGATGCGCGGGCCGCGGCCCGAGCGGCTGAGCGTGCGCGGCTCGACACCGGCTGGATCGGGATGAGGCCGCGCGTTGGCGACGTCGAAGATGCCGATGTGCAGGTTGCCGACCGACGACGGCGTGCCGTCGTCGTTCTGGAAGTTCTGCCCCGGAACGATGCGGTGGAACACCCCTGCAGGGCGCCCTTCGACCTCCCACCTGAAGACCTCGGCGTAGAAGCGACCCGCGGCCTCTGGATCATCGGACGGAAAGTCCACGAAGATCAGGGTGTTCGGATACACCATGGCCGCACCCTACCAGTACTGGTCTGACGGTCTGACCAGATCAGCGGCGGCGCACGGCGGCCAACAGCGCCTCCGACCGCTCGGCCGCCACGGCGCGCAGCGACTCGACGTCGACGGTGACGCATCGGCCCTCGCGCACCACCGAACGGCCCGCGACCAGCACGTCCCGCACGCTGCGGCCGTCGCTCGCCCACACGAGCTGCACCACGGCGTCGACGCTGCGCGGGATCCACTGCGATCCGCTCGTGTCGTGCACCACGACGTCGGCCTGCTTTCCGGATTCGAGGGACCCGATGACGTCACCCATGCCGATCGCCTCAGCGCCTCGGATGGTGGCCAGCTCCAGCGCGACGCGCGCCGTCATCGACGCCGGGTCGCGTTCCCGGTCACGCTCGAGCCCGACGAACAGCGCCGCGGCCCGCAGCGCGTCGAGCGCGTCGGAGGCGTTCTCCGCGTCGCATCCGATCGCCATCCGGCCGCCGCGGCGGACGATCTCACCGTGGCGCCCTGCCGCGGTCACCCCCTGCGCCAGGCGTAGGTACGCCCAGGGGCACGCGGCAACGGCGGCGCCGCTGCCGACGAGCGCGTCGAGCTCCGCGTCGTCGAGGTGCACGGCATGGGCCAGCACGACGTGCGGGCCGAGCACGCCGAGGGCGTCGAGGTGCACGAGCGGGCGGCGACCGGTCCGTTGCACGTACGCGGCCGCGTCGCGATCGTGCGGCGAGATGTGGAACGTCAGGTTGGTCGCGCGGCGACGCGCCAGCTCGCTCGCCCCGGCGACCAGGTCGTCGCTCATCAGATCGTGGCCGACGAGAGTGACCCACGGATGCACCAACGCATCGCGCGCGTACGCGTCGATCAGGTCGGCGGCGGCGGCGAGCACCTCGCCGGCGGGGGCTGCGAGCGGGCCGTCGCCGAGGTCCCATCCCCATCGTCCGAGGGTGGCGCGCACGCCGACGGCTCGGATCGCGGCGGCGACGCGATCGGGATGGGCGACCGTGCCGGCTTCGACCGTGGTGGTGATGCCGTTGCAGGCCGCCTCGATCAGCGACAGCGTCGCCGACAGCTCGTCGTCGTCGGCCGTGTGCGCGGCGTGCACCGGCACAGCCCAGCCGAAGACACTCTCGTCCGAGCCGATGTCGTCGGGAATGCACGAGCGGACCAGCCGGTCGCCGGTGAGGTGCTGATGTGCGTTGACGTATCCCGGCGTGACGACGGCCTGAGGGTCGCCGACGACCTCGGCGTCGGGGAACTGCGCGACGAGATCGGCGAACGGCCCGACGGCCACGATGACGGAACCCTCGATCGCCACTGCGCCGTCGCGCACGACCGTTCTCGCCGCGTCCATCGTGATCACGTCTCGCCCGCGCACGAGCACACCGGCCATGTCGTTAGGCTCGCACACGTGGGGACGACCGTGGACGGCGTCTTCGCGTCGAACGACGCGTTGCTCGACCACTGGTACGTGGTCGCCGCCTCCGACGACGTGCGACCGGGGCCCATCGCGGTCCAACTCCTGGGCCGCCGCGTGGTCCTGTGGCGCGGCCCCGACGGCACGGTCGTGACCGCGCCCGATCGTTGCCCGCACCGCGAAGCTCCGCTGTCGCGGGGAACGATCGAAGGTGGATGCCTCGTGTGCCCCTACCACGGGTGGACGTTCGGCAACGGCGGGCGGTGCGTGCGCGTGCCGAGCGCGGCCGACGGGGTTCCGCCTCCGCCGCGTGCCCACCTGCGGACCGCGCGCTGCACCGAGCTCTATGGAATGGTCTGGGTCTGCCTCGGCGACCCGGCGGCGGAGATCCCCGCGATGCCGTGGGAGCACGACCCCGCGTTCCGGCGCATCAACACGCCCGTCGAGGTGTGGCGGACGTCCGCGGCCCGCATGACCGACAACTTTCTCGACGTCGCGCACTTCCCGTGGGTGCACACCGGGACGTTCGGCCGGCGACAGGACACGCACGTCGCCAAGATGGAGCTCGCCGAGCTGGACGACGAGTTCTTCGGGTTCCGCTTCGACGTCACGGCGAACAACAGCGACGCCGGAGCGGTGGCCAGCGGCCAGGCCAGCGCGGTCGTGCACCGATCGATGTCGACCGGCTTCCACCTGCCGTTCACCGTGCGCAGCACGATCCACTACGACACCGGGCTCGATCACATCCTGCTGTTGCTCTCGACGCCGATCGACGACGTCACGTCGTATTTCACGTTCGTCGTCTGGCGAAACGACGACTTCTCCGTGCCGGCGGACGAGGCGATCCGCTTCGACCTCGCGATCGGCGCCGAGGACAAGGCGATGCTCGAACAGCTGGACGGGATCCTGCCGCTCGACCAGACCACGCTCGTCAGCGTGCAATCGGACCGCTGCAGCGTCGAATGGCGACGGCGCCTCGCCGAGCTGATGAAGCTCTGACCGACCCCCTGCGTACCATCGCCGGGATGCGGCTCTCCCCGACGCGTGGCCTTCCCGGCGCAGCATCCCGGGGATCCGCCGCGGTCGGACCCCTCCAGCTCACCTGGGACCGCGGCGGCCTGTTCGCCTGGCAGCCGGGCGGGCGGCGGAACATCGCCGCGGTGGCGCAGACGGTCGCGTTGGTCACCCGGGCGGTCATCGACGACCAGGTCGGTTCGGTGCGCGTCGTCGCGACGCCGGGAGGGTCGGCCGAAGCCTGGGGCGTGCGCCTCACCGCCGCGGCGTTCGCGCAGGCGGTCCGTCGCGAGGAGCTCGATCCGGAGGCGTCGCCGTCGGTGCGGTGGTTCGCTGCGCTCGCCACGCTGGCGCGCGAGATCGTCGGGCACGGCATGGCGTGCCCCGCGGTCGAGGTCGCGGGCGGAGCGGCCCGGGCGCGCTGGCAGCCGACGCCCACCCCCGGGCAGCGGGCGCTGCTCGCCGAGTTGGAGGCGACGATGCCGCCGGTGTGCGCCGCGCTCGGCGGCGAGGCGGTCACGCCGTCGGCGGCCGGCATGCTCGACGCGTTCGTGCACGACCTCGCCACGTGGGCGCTCGCGGCCCGTGGATGGCGCCCAGCGGCGCCGAGTGGGCGCGACCCGAGCGCGCGGGCGGTGCGCACGGTCGCCGCGCTGCTCGCCGGGCGGCAGGCCGCCGCGGTGGTCGCCGACGACGCCGAGCAGCGAGCGTACGAGCGCATCAGCAGCGCGTTCGATCGCATCCGGCGCAGGGCGGTCGGCGAGCCGGTCCTCGGCGCCCGGCTGCGGCTGTCGATGCCACCGGCGGACGACGAGCAACGGATCGACGACGAGCCCGCGCCGACCGATGAAGCGCCCCCGCACGGCTGGCCCTTGCGCGCCGAGGTGTTCGACGTCGACGCCCCCGAGCGGTGGTGCACCAGCGCCGAGGTGGCGGCCCGTGCGCCGGTGGCGCTCACGGTCGTGGGGGCCGAAGGCCATCTCGACCTGCTCGACGCAGCGGTGGCCGACGTGTGCGCCCGCGCGGCCTCCGTCGTGCCCGTCCTGCGCGAGCGCTGGGGTGTCGGCGAAGCGCAGCTGACGCTGGAGGAAGCGGCGGAGCTGCTCGAGCGCTCCGGCGACCTCGACGCCGCCGGCGTGCCCGTGCTCGTGCCGGAACGCCTGGCGCGACGCCGCCCGGCGGTGCGGGCCACGGCTCGGCCGGCGGGCAGCGGCGAGCCGGGACGGCTCGGCCGGGACGCGCTGGTGTCATGGGAGATGGTGGTCGATGGCCGGCCGGTCCCCGACGACGTCGTGCGGCGCGCGGCGGAGGCCGGCAGCACCCTCGTCCTCGTCGGCGGGCGCTGGGTCCGGCTCGACCCGGCGGGCGCCCGTCACGCTCTGGAATCGGTCCAGCGCCACCGCGCCGAGCACTCGCGCATGAGCACGATCGAGCTGCTCGGCGTGGCGGCCGCGCTCGGGGCCGAGGGCGGGACCGACGAGCTCGATGCGGCGCCGGTCCGCGCCGGCGGATGGCTGGGTCAGCTCCTCGTCGGGCTGCGCGACGAGACGCTCGCCGACGGCGTCGTGCCGCCCGAGTTCACCGCCACCTTGCGGCCGTACCAGCGGCGGGGGCTCGGCTGGCTGCAGTTCCTCGAGCGCGTCGGCTTCGGCGGCTGCCTGGCCGACGACATGGGGCTCGGCAAGACCCCCACCACCCTCGCCCACCTCGCCGGCCGCCCGGGCCCGCATCTCGTCGTCTGCCCGCTGTCGGTCGTACGCAACTGGCAGGCGGAAGCTGCTCGATTCACGCCGCTGGCGCGGGTGCTCGTGCACCACGGCTCGGGCCGCGGGCGCGACGACGACCTCGCCGCGGCGATCGGCGCCCACGACATCGTCATCACCACCTACCAACTGCTCGTGCGGGATCACCGCGTGCTCGCAGCGCAGCTGTGGACCACGGTCGTGTTCGACGAGGCGCAGGCGGTGAAGAACCCGCACACCAAGGCCGCGCGCGCCGCCCGCCACCTGCACGCCGGTCACGTGGTCGCGCTCACCGGCACCCCGGTCGAGAACCGTCTCGGCGAGCTGTGGGCGATCCTCGACCTGACGACACCCGGCCTGCTCGGCACGGAGCAGTCGTTCCGCGATCGCTTCGCCGTGCCGATCGAACGCCGCCAGGACGCTCGGGCCACCGCCGCGCTGCGCACGCTGACCCGACCGTTCGTGTTGCGACGTACGAAGGCCGACCGGTCGCTCGTGCCCGACTTGCCAGACAAGGTCGAGCAGATCGCGTGGGCGCAGCTGACGCGCGAGCAAGCCTCGATGTACCAAGGGGTCGTCGATCAGCTGCTGCGCGACGCCGCCGAGGCGACGGGCATCCGGCGCAAGGGGCTGGTGCTGGCCGCGCTCACCCGGTTGAAGCAGATCTGCAACCACCCGGCGCACGCGTTGCGCGACGGATCTCGGCTGCCCGGCCGCTCCGGCAAGCTGGCGCGGTTCGACGAGCTGGTCGCCGATCTGCTCGAGGCCGACGAGAGGGCGCTGGTCTTCACGCAGTTCCGCGAGATGGGCGACCTGCTCGTCCAGCACATCGGCGACCGCTTCGACGTCCGCGTGCCGTTCCTGCATGGCGGCGTCGCCAAGGCGCGGCGAGACGCGATGGTCGACCGCTTCCAATCGGGCGACGCTCCCCCGCTGCTGCTGGTGTCGTTGAAAGCCGGCGGCACCGGCCTCAACCTGACCGCGGCGTCGCGAGTGGTGCACTACGACCGTTGGTGGAACCCGGCCGTCGAGGATCAGGCCACCGATCGGGCGTGGCGCATCGGTCAGCGCAACGCGGTGTTCGTGCACAAGCTGGTGTGTCAGGGCACCGTGGAAGAGCGCATCAGCACGCTGATCGACGACAAGCGTGCGCTCGCTAGCGCCGTGGTCGGAACCTCGGGCGAGAACTGGCTCAGCGAGCTGTCGACCGACGACCTGCGCCGCCTGGTCGTGCTCGACGGAGGGGCGGTGCACGGATGACCGCAGGCCCGCAGGCGATCGTCATCTCCCCGCGCTCGCGCGACCGCGCCGAGGTGGCCGCGGCGCCGGCACGCCTCGCCGCCACGATGCTCGAAGTCGCGGTCGCGGGCAGTGCCGAGAGCGGCCGTTTCCGCCGCGGTCGCGAGTACGTCGCCGAGGGCGCGGTGCGTGGCCTCGTCGTCTCGCCGGGCGAGCTCCTCGCCGATGTCACCGGAAGCCGCGCCTGGACCTACGAGGTCGAGATCCGGGTTCCCGTCGATCCGGCATCGAGCGCCGACCCGAACACAGCGGCCGGCCAGATGGCGTTGATCCCCGATCCCGACGACATGTGGACGACGTGCAGCTGCCCGGACGTCGAGGATCCGTGCAAGCACGCCGTCGCGGCGCTGCTCGCCTTCGCCGCGGAGGTCGCCGACCGACCAGCGTTGCTGACCACCTGGCGCGGCGCTCGAGCCGAGCGCAAGGCGGCCGGCAGCCGGGCGGCCGCTGCGCAGCCCGCGCCTCCGCCGGAGCAGGCGCCGCTGTGGGAGTCGCCGGAGTGGGTGGAGTTCCTCGGCGCCGGTCTGGCGCCGCCGGACGTCGCCCCGCCCGCCGAGCCGGCCGCGTTCGAGCCGTCGAAGGGCCACGAGGTGATCGGCGACGTCGATCTCGCGGCGCTCGTCGACGACGCCCGGCGGGCGCTCGTCGATCCGCCGTAGCGGACGGTCAGTCGCGAAACAGGCTCGGGATCTGCCCGAACACCGCAACCGCTTGGCGCAGCGGGACGAGCTCGCCGCTCGACCGGCGCGTCGATCTGGCGGCGCCGGCAAGGGCCGCGCGGGCCTCGTCGAGCTCGGCCCGCAGCCGGGCGTTCTCGGCTTCGAGCTCCATCACCCGCCGGATGCCTTCGAGGTTCATCCCCTCGGCGGCGAGCTCCGCGATCCGGCGCAGTCGCTCGATGTCGTCGTCGCTGTAGCGGCGGTTGCCGCCCTGCGTGCGCGCTGGCTGCACGAGACCACGGCGCTCGTAGATGCGCAGTGTCTGGGGGTGCATCCCGGCAAGCTCGGCGGCGACGGAGATGACATAGACGGCGTGCTGTGAGGAGCGCATCGGTATCAAATCCAATTCACTGGCTGGTGCTGCGGGCGCTGCCCATGAGGTGCGCCCGTGGGGAGGCGGTGGTGGCTGCGGCGAGTTGCTCGACGGCGGCGCGCTCGGCATCGGACAGCGATGTCGGCACGACGACGTCGACGGTGACGATCAGGTCTCCGGGCCCCTTGTCCGACGGGATGCCCTTACCGCGCACGCGATGGCGCGAGCCGCTCTGCGTGCCCGGCTTCAAGCGCAACGACACGGGCGACCCGTCGAGCGTCGGCGCTTCGATCGTCGCGCCCAGCGTCGCCTCGGCATACGTGATCGGCACGCGGACCGTGAGGTTCTTCCCGTCACGGCCAAAGATCCGGTGCGGCGCGACGTGGCACTCGACGAACAGATCGCCGGGCGGCCCGCCGTTGCGACCCGGCCCGCCGCGGCCCTTCAGGCGGATGCGCTGGCCATCGCTGACCCCCGCAGGGATGCGCACCTTGACCTCGCGCGGACGCCGCTCCACCCCTGTGCCGCGGCAGGTGGGGCACGGCGATTCGATGATCACGCCATTGCCCGCGCAGTTGCGGCACGGTGTGGAGAACGAGAAGAAGCCTTGGTTGTCGTCGGTGACGCCGCGGCCGCCACACACCGGGCAGGTCCTCGGCGTCGTGCCTGGCTTGGCCCCGGTGCCGTGGCACGTCGAGCACTGGGCATCGGCTGTCAGGTGCAACGTGGTCGTCAGGCCACGCGCGGCGTCTTCGAAGTCGAGGGTCAAGGTGGCGTCCTGATCGGCCCCGCGCTGCGGCCCGACTCCGCGGCTCGGACCACCGCGACGGCCTCCCCGGCCGAACATCTGGCTGAGCACGTCGCCCAGGCCGTCGGCGCCGACGTTGAACGTGAAGCCGCCCGGGCCTCCGTTGGCGCCGCCGAACCCTCCGGCCATCGGCCCCATTCGCCGCACCTCGTCGTACTCGGCGCGCTTGGCCTCGTCACCGAGCACGTCGTAGGCCGCGCTCACCTCCTTGAACCGCTCTTCCGCCGCGGTGTTGCCCGGGTTGGCGTCGGGATGCAGCTCGCGCGCCAGCTTGCGATAGGCCTTGGTGATCTCCTTCTGGCTGGCCGTGGACGAGACGCCGAGCACGGCGTAGTAGTCCTTCTCGAACCACTCGCGTTGCGCGGCCATCGTCAGCTCACCCCTTCACCTTCACCATCGCCGCGCGCAGCACGCGTCCCTTCCATCGGTACCCGGTTCGCAGCACCTCACTGACGATCGGGGGCCCCGACTCGTCGTCGGCTGGCTCGTGCAGCACGGCTTCGGCGAGCGCGGGATCGAACTCGCCGCCCTGGAGGTCGAGCGCTTCCAGGCCGTGCTTCTGGAGCACGCCGATCAGCGCGCTCCAGATCGGCTCGACGCCCTCGACGCCATGCGAGAACGCGGCTTCGCAGGCGTCGAGCACGGGGAGCAGCGACTCGACGATGCGCCCCGTGGCCCGGTCGATCTCGTCGGCCTGGGTCGCCGCGACGCGCCGGCGGTAGTTCTCGAACTCCGCCTGTGTCCGCTGCGCCAGATCCTTGAACAGATCACGTTCCGCGGCAAGCATCTCCAGTGGGTCCGGCTCACTCGGCGGCGCCCCCTCCTCGCCCGCGGAGGAGTCGAGCGAACCCGGCTCGACGGCTGGCTCCGGAGGAAAGGGGGGCCCGTCGGCCGTCAGGTCGACGGGAGAACCTTCTCCGGAGACAGGACCCGTCGGCTCCCGGTCGGCAGGAGACGCGCCCATCATTTGTCCTCGTCCACGATCTCCGCGTCGACGATCTCGTCGTCGTTCACCGACCCGGCGCCGGCATCTGCCGTCTGACCGCTGGCCGACGTGCCGGTCGCGTTGGCGTCGCGCGCCGCGGCCTCGTAGAGCTTCTGGCTGAACGCCTGGCTCGCCGACATCAGCGCCTCGGTGGCCGACTTGATGGCGTTGCTGTCGTTGCCCTCGAGCGCCTTCTTCAGGTCGGCGAGCGGCTGCTCGACCGCCGAGCGCTCGTCGGCCGACACCTTGTCGCCCTGCTCGCGCAGCACCTTCTCGGTCTGGTACACGAGCGAGTCGGCGTTGTTGCGGATCTCGGCCTCCTGGCGACGCTGGCGGTCTTCCTCGGCATGCGCCTCGGCGTCGCGCACCATGCGATCGATGTCGTCCTTGGACAGAGTGCTCTGCCCGCTGATGGTCATCGACTGCTCCTTGTTCGTCGCCCGATCCTTGGCCGACACGTGGACGATGCCGTTGGCGTCGATGTCGAACGTGACCTCGATCTGCGGCACGCCGCGCGGGGCGGGAGGAAGGTCGACGAGCTGGAACTTGCCCAGCGTCTTGTTGTAGCTGGCCATCTCGCGCTCGCCCTGGAGCACGTGGATCTCGACCGACGGCTGCATGTCCTCCGCGGTGGTGAACACCTCGGTGCGGCGGGTGGGGATCGTCGTGTTGCGCTCGATCAGCTTGGTCATGACGCCGCCCTTGGTCTCGATGCCGAGCGACAGCGGGGTGACGTCGAGCAACAGCACGTCCTTCACGTCGCCCTTCAGCACGCCGGCCTGGATCGCGGCGCCGATGGCGACGACCTCGTCGGGGTTGACGCTCTTGTTCGGCTCCTTGCCGGTGAGGTCGAGCACCAGCTCCTGCACCGCCGGCATGCGGGTGGAGCCGCCGACGAGGATGACGTGGTGGATCTGGCCCTTCGACAGGCCGGCGTCCTTGATCGCCTGCTCGAACGGCACCCGGCAGCGCTCGATCAGGTCGGCGGTCATCTCCTGGAACTTGGCGCGGCTGAGCGTCTCGTCGAGGTGCAGCGGCCCCTCCGCGGTGGCCGTGATGAACGGCAGGTTGATCTGCGTCTGCTGCACCTGGCTGAGCTCGATCTTGGCCTTCTCGGCCGCTTCCTTCAGCCGCTGGCCGGCCATGCGGTCGGCGGACAGGTCGACGCCGTGCGCGGCCTTGAACTGCTGCACGAGCCAGTCGATGATGCGCTGGTCCCAGTCGTCACCGCCGAGCTGGGTGTCGCCGTGGGTGCTCTTCACCTCGAACACGCCGTCGCCGATCTCCAGCACCGACACGTCGAACGTTCCGCCACCGAGGTCGAACACGAGCACGGTCTCGTCCTCGCTGCCCTTCTCCAAGCCGTAGGCGAGAGCGGCCGCCGTCGGCTCGTTGATGATGCGCAGCACCTCGAGGCCGGCGATCTGCCCTGCCTCCTTGGTGGCCGTGCGCTGGGCGTCGTCGAAGTACGCCGGCACGGTGATCACCGCCTGGGTGACGCTGTCGCCGAGGTACGCCTCGGCGTCGCGCTTGAGCTTCATCAGCACGCGCGCGCTGATCTCCTGCGCGGTATAGCTCTTGCCGTCGATGTCGTTGCTGCGCCACGCGCCCTCGCCCATGTGCCGCTTGATGGAGCGGAACGTGCGGTCGGGGTTCGTGATCGCCTGACGCTTGGCGACTTCCCCGACCAGCACCTCGCCGGCCTTGGAGAACGCCACGACAGACGGGGTGGTGCGCGAGCCTTCCGAGTTCGGGATGACCACCGGGTCCCCCGCCTCCAGGAAGGCGACGACCGAGTTGGTGGTGCCGAGGTCGATTCCGACTGCCTTGGGCATGGGGTGTGCTCCTCCGGTGAGCTGTTTCGCGTGGGTGGCGACGGGGAAGATGAGGGAACGATCCGTCGTGTGCGGCGACCATCGTAGGAGTCGGCCCCCTGGCCACACAACCCGCTCGGCAGAAAACTTGAGTCGATCTGACTAAGGTTCGGTCACGGCGTGCCCAGGGTACGGTCACCCCCATGCAGCTCGCCGACCTCCGTGTGTTCACCGAGCCCCAGCAAGGCGCGACGTATGCCAGCCAGCTGGCCGTTGCCCAGCGAGCCGAGTCGCTGGGGTTCGGGGCTTTCTTTCGCAGCGATCACTACCTCGTGATGGGAGGCCACGACGGCCTGCCAGGCCCGACGGACTCATGGGTGACGCTGGCCGGGATCGCCCGCGAGACCCGCACGATTCGCCTCGGCACGCTCGTCACCTCGGCGACGTTCCGCCACCCGGGGACCCTCGCGGTCAGCGTCGCCCAGGTCGACGAGATGAGCGGAGGCCGCGTCGAGCTCGGCATCGGAGCGGGATGGTACGAAGCCGAGCACGCCGCACTCGGGGTTCCGTTCCCGCCCGTCGGCGAGCGCTTCGACACCCTCGAGGACCACCTCGCGATCGTCACCGGCATGTGGGCGACGGCGCCCGGGGAACGCTTCTCCTACCAGGGCCGGCGGGTCAGCGCGATCGACTCGCCAGGGCTGCCGAAGCCGGCGCAGTCGCCGCCGCCGATCATCATCGGCGGGCGCGGCGCGCACCGCACACCACACCTCGCCGCCCGCTACGCGGCGGAGTTCAACCTGGCCTTCGCCCCGCTGGAGCAGTTCGTCGAGCAGCGCCAGCGCGTGATCGCAGCGTGCGAAGCGATCGGCCGTGACCCCGGCTCGATCGTGTTCTCGGCAGCTCTCGTCCTGGCCGTCGGGCGGGACGAGGCCGAGTTCCAGCGGCGCGCGGCGGCGATCAGCCGCGACCCCGCCGAGCTGCGCGCCGTCGGCGTCGCCGGCGCCGTCGACGAGGCCGTGGAGGCGCTGCGGACGTGGAACGCGGCCGGAGCGCAGCGCGTGTACCTCCAGACGCTCGACCTCGGCGATCTCGACCACCTCGATCTCGTCGCCGACGCCGTGGCGCCGAGCCTGACCTGACCGTCAGCCCAGCTCACGCACGTCGCTGAACGCGCGCACCGCGTCGTACACGGCCAGCGCGTCACGCGTCGCGGCGACGTCGTGCACGCGCACGATCGCGGCCCCCCGCTCCACCGCCATCACCGCCGCGACCGCGGATCCGACGGCGCGCTCGTCGATGGGCCGGCCGGTCAGCGCACCGATCGTCGCCTTGCGCGACAGCCCGACCATCAGCGGGGCGCCCAGCGCCGTGAAGCGATCGAGGCTGGCGAGCAGCTGGAGGTTGTGCTCGGCCGTCTTCCCGAACCCGAAGCCGGGATCGACGATGATGCGGCGCCGATCGATCCCCGCCGCCTCGCAGACGTCGAGCCGGTCGCGCAGGAACGCCTCCACCTCGGACACCACGTCGACGTACTGAGGCGCTTCCTGCATGGTGCGGGGCTCGCCCTGCATGTGCATCAGGCAGACCGTCACCTCGAGCTCGGCGGCGGTCTCGAGCGCGCCGGGCTCACGCAGCGCGCGCACGTCGTTGATGATCGACGCGCCAGCCTCGACGGCTGCGCGCATCACCTCCGGCTTGCTGGAATCGATCGAGATCGGCGTCGTGAGCGCGCCGGCGAGCGCGCGGATCACCGGCGCCACGCGGGAGATCTCGACCGACGCGCTGACGCCGTGAGCCCCCGGCCTGGTGGACTCGCCTCCGACGTCGATGATGTCGGCGCCCTCGCGCGCCATCTGCTCGGCGTGCGCGATCGCCGCGTCGACGGTGGCGTATCGGCCGCCGTCGCTGAACGAGTCAGGTGTGACGTTGACGATGCCCATGACGCGCGCCCGCCGCGGCGCGTCGAGCGAGTTCATGCGTCCACCGGTCCGATCGAGCGCATCCGTCACCCGGGTCACGCTACTGATCGTTTCGTGCAGCGCCCGCGCCGCTCGTACGATCGGCGCGATGCCTGGCTCGCTCGTCATCCTTCGCCACGGCGAGAGCACGTGGAACAAGGAGAACCTGTTCACCGGATGGCACGACGTGCCCCTCAGCGAGGCCGGCGCGGCCGAGGCTGCCAACGCCGGGCGCACGCTGGCCGACGCGGGCGTGTGGTTCGACGTCGCCCACACCTCGGTGCTGACACGCGCGGTGGTGACATGCCACCTGGCGCTCGAGCAGCTCGGTCAGGTGTGGCTGCCGGTGCAGCGCCATTGGCGGCTGAACGAGCGTCACTACGGAGCGTTGCAGGGCCTCGACAAGAAGGCCACAACCGAGCGCCACGGCAAGGAGCAGACGTTCATCTGGCGGCGCAGCTTCGACGTGCCGCCGCCGCCGGTGGAGCGCGACAGTCCCGAGCATCCGGCGAACGACCCGCGCTACCGGCTGCTGCCGCCCGACGCTCTGCCCGCCACAGAGTGCCTGAAGGACGTCGTCGCTCGCGTGTTGCCGTACTGGCACGACGTGATCGCTCCGCAACTGCTCGCCGGCATGGAGGTGCTCATCACCGCGCACGGCAACTCCCTGCGGGCGCTGGTGATGCACCTCGAACACATCTCCGAGGACGACATCGCCGAGCTCAACATCCCCACCGCCGCGCCGCGCCGCTACACGTTCTACGACGACCTCTCGGTCGCCTCGGCGGAGTACCTCGGCGACGCGGAGGCGGTGGCCGCCGCCGCGGACGCGGTGGCGCGCCAGGCGGGCTGACGTCCGCGGCTCTGTCGAGCCGGGCGTAATCTCGCTCCATGGCGAGCAAGCGGGCGTTCGTCGAGCACCTCCGCCACGTGCCGCTGTTCGCTGCCTGCTCGACCAAAGAGCTGGAGCGGATCGCCCGCGCCGGCGACGAGATCATCATGCCGGCCGGCAGCCCGATCGTCGATCAGGGCCAGATCGGCAAGGAAGCGTTCGTCATCCTCCGTGGCGCCGTCACGGTGCGGCGCAACGGCAAGAAGGTCGCCACGCTCGGCCCGGGCTCGATCGTCGGCGAGCTGTCGCTGCTCGACCACGGCCCGCGCACCGCGACGGTCACGTGCGACTGCGACTGCACGCTGCTGCTGATCAGCCAGCGCCACTTCCTGGCGGTGCTCGACGACGTGCCCACGATCGGGCACAAGCTGCTCACCAGCCTGGCGGGACGCATCCGCGAACTGGACCGCCAGTACTACGGTTAGCGCCGCGGACCCCGCTGGTCAGTGGCGTCCGTTGGGGTCCTGAGCAGCACCTCCCACTAAGTTCGCGGCTGCCATGAGCACGCACGCGCCTTCTCCGCAATCGGAATCTGCCGCCCCGCGGCGGGTCCGGCCGCACCAGGTCGTCCTCGGCATGGGCGTCTTCATCGCCCTGTTCACGCTGGTCTCAGGTGTCCTGCCGCTCATCACCGAATGGCACAACGAGAACGCCGTGCACCGCACGGTGTTCGTCAACATCCCTGGCCCGCTGAAGCTCGCCTTCTACACGATCATCCCGGTGCTACTCGTGTGGGGCGCGTGGGCGTTCTCACAGCGCGTGCAGAACTGGGAGCGGGGTACCCCGGACCGCCGGCTCACCACGGCCAAGAACGCCAAGCGACGCCTCGCCGACTTCCGCGCCGGCGTCTACATGCGCACCCTGCTGCGCGATCCGGCCGCCGGGCTGATGCACTCGATGATCTACTTCGGGTTCCTCGTGCTGCTCGGCGTCACCACGGTGCTCGAGGTCGACCACCAGATGCCCGAGGACCTGAAGTTCCTCCACGGCAAGACGTACATGGCCTACGCCATGATCGGCGACGGCGCCGGCGTGGTGTTCCTCGCCGGCATCCTGTGGGCGATCGTGCGCCGCTACGTGCAGCGGCCCTACCGCATCCGCATCAAGACCAAGCCCGAGCACGCCGTGATCCTCGGCGTGTTCCTCGCCATCAGCATCACCGGTTTCGTCGCCGAAGGCTTCCGCATCGCGGTGGAGGAGAGCCCGTCGTACGAGAAGTGGAGCTTCGTCGGCTATCCGCTGGCGCAGGCGTTCGACGGGTTGGCGCCGACGACTCTCGAACGCTGGCACCAGATCTTGTGGATCGGCCACGTGCTCAGCTTCGTCGCCTTCCTCGTGATCCTGCCGGTGACGATGTTGCGTCACATGTTCACGTCGCCGCTCAACATGTACCTGCGCGACAAGGACCGCCCGAAGGGCGCGATGAAGCCGATGCCGAACCTCGCCGAAACGTCGCTGGAGACGTTCGGCGCCAGCGTGGTCGAGGACTTCACCTGGAAGCAGCTGCTCGACACGGACGCCTGCACGATGTGCGGCCGCTGCACCAGCGTCTGCCCGGCGCATGCGACCGGCAAACCGCTCGACCCGCGCGAGATCGTGCTGAAGGTCGGCGAGGTGATGGCGGCGACGGCCACGCCGGCGCCGGTCAGCCCGCCCCTCGGTGTCGACCGCGAGATCACGATCGCCAGCACAAGCGTCTTCGAGCGGATCACCGCCGAAGAGGTGTGGTCGTGCACGAGCTGCAAGGCGTGTGACGAGATCTGCCCGGTGAACATCGAGATCCTCGACAAGATCCTCGACATGCGGCGCTACCTGTCGCTGATGGAGAGCAACTTCCCCGCCGAGCTCGGCGCCGCCTACCGCGGCATGGAGAACCAGGGAAACCCATGGGGGATGAACCAGGGCGACCGCGCCGATTGGGCCAAGGGCCTCGAGGTCGACGTCGTCGATCCCGGCCAGCCGCTCGACGCCGAGTACCTCTACTGGGTGGGCTGCGCCGGCAGCTTCGACGACAAGAACAAGAAGGTCACCCAGGCGATGGCGAAGCTGCTGCGCCGCGCCGGGTTGAAGGTCGCGATCCTCGGCCCGAGCGAGATGTGCACCGGCGACTCCGCACGTCGCAGCGGCAACGAGTACCTCTTCCAGATGCTGGCGATGCCCAACATCGAGATGCTCGACGGCATGGGGGTGCGCAAGATCATCACCCAGTGCCCGCACTGCTTCAACACCCTGAAGAACGAGTATCCGCAGCTCGGCGGCACGTACGAGGTCGTGCACCACACCCAGCTGCTCGAGTCGCTGATCGCCGACCGCAAGCTCGACGTCAGCACCGCCACCCTCGAAGAGCGCATCACGTATCACGACAGCTGCTACCTCGGTCGGCACAACGACGTGTACCTCGCGCCGCGCAAGGTGGTCGGCAGCATCAAGGGCATCGAAGTCGTCGAGATGCAACGCAACGGCACCAAGGGCATGTGCTGCGGCGCGGGCGGAGCGCGCATGTGGATGGAGGAGTCCATCGGCGTGAAGGTCAACGACGAGCGGGCCCGTGAAGCGTTGTCCACCGGCGCCACGAGGGTCGCGACCGCCTGCCCGTTCTGCTACATCATGCTCGACGACGGCGTGAAGGCCGCCGGCGCCGACGAGGACCAGGTGAAGGTCGCCGACATCGCGATCCACCTGCTCGACGCGATCGAAGCCGGCGAGCGCAAGCTCGGCGCCCCGGAGTCCCCGCTCGGCACGCCTGTCAGCTTCGGCTGACGCGGCACGGCGCCCGTGACGGGCGCGTGACCCGGCGGGATTTTCAGCCTGCGAACGGGATGTGCCCGATCGGGCCCAAGGTGGCGATGTCGAAGAGCCGGACGCCCTCGTCACCGATCGTCACCAGGCGACCGTCGGCAACCATCGAACGCTGGACGTAGCCGCCGTTGTCGAGGCGACCCTGCTCACTGAGCTGACCCTGCGCGACGGCGCCGACGACCGACGTCGAGCACATCTTCCACTCGTCGGTCTGCTGGCCGTCGGGCGTGCACGGGGCCTGCGTGGGCACGACGACCGTCCCGGTCTCGGGCCAGTAGAGGAATGCGTGGGGGTCGAACGTCGCTTCGCTGAAGTCGCCGACCCGCAGGGTGTCGAGCAGAGCCGGCGCAGCTGGATCGGAGACGTCGAACAGCGAGAGCTGCGTTCCGAGGATCTGACCAGACTCGGTGCCCTCGAAGCCGATCGCGAGCAGCTGGCCGTCATCGATCGGGTGCAGATAGGTGGAGAAGCCCGGCACCTTCAGCTCACCCTTCAACGTGGGCGCCGTGGGGTCGGACAGGTCGATGACGAACAACGGGTCGATCTGGCGGAAGGTGACCACGTAGCCGCGGTCGCCGAGGAACCGCACGCCCTGGATCTGCTCGGTGCGGCCGAGCCCTCCGAGCGTGCCGATCTCGACGAGCTCGGCGCCGCGGTGCTCGAAGACGTGGACGCCGCTCTCCTGGCTCTGGCCGAACCCGCCGGCGGAGGTCGTCGTCGCCACGCGCAGCATCCCCGCGTGCTCGCTCATCGCATAGGAGTTCAGGACCGTGCCCTCGACTTCGCCGCTGGCGAGATAGTCGGCCCCGTCCGGCGCTCGCAGATCGAAGGAATGGATGGCGGTGCGTGCCGGCCCCGGCCGGACGGGCACGGTGTCGGACGTGAGATCGTCGCCGGCGATCGTCGCCACGTACAGCCGATCGGCGGAGGAGTAGACGGTCTGAGCGGTGGCGATCACGCCCGCAGCGCCAACTGCCGCGGCGTCGGCGCTGGCGAGGTCGATCGTGGCGACCCAGGTGGTCGCCAGCCCGGAGAATTCGCGTGGGTGGCCCACCTCGGCGCAGTCGAGCGCAGCGGTCGGCGTCGCGCTGCCCCCGTTCGGCCCTTCGACGTACTGGCGGGGCAACAGCTGGTCGATCGTCGCGGCCTCGATCACGTCTTCGTTCTGTTCGAGCGCGTCGCGTTCCTCGTCGCGGCCGCCGCGCCGCGGCTGCACGAACGGGAGGCGGGTGGCGAACGGCTGGTCGAGCACCACGCGCACGGCGCCGTCGACGGATCGCACCGAGATCAGGTTGCCTTCGAGGTGCGTCCGGTGGAGCAGCGTGAGCACGCCCGCCTCGATGCCGTAGACGGACACGATGGTGTCGGTGTCGCCGCTCGACCAGTCCTGGCCGACGACCGCCAACCTGTTTCCAGAGAGGATCATCTGCGTGGCGCCGTTCGGGATCGCCAGGTCGCTGACGACCGCGCCCGTGTCGAGGTCGACGCTGCGCAGCGCACCGCCGATGAGCGTGTACACGAAGCGGCCATCGGTCTCGGCGAGATCACCTTCGTCGACGCCGGACTCTTGTGTGTTGGTCGCCGACGTGCCGCTGCCGGCGCTGTCGTCCTGGGCCGCCGCCGGCATCGTCGCTTCTGCGACATCGGTGCGCACCGCGGAGCCGTCGGCCACGGGGACCGGGCCGCCGTACCAGTACCACCCGTCGAGACCGTACGGAGTCACCCGGGCCAGCATCTGCTCCTGGGCCCAGTTGAGCAGGTCGTCACACGATGCGAACTCCTGGTACCGAGCTGCGACGCGGGACCCGCCCCCACCCCCGCGCTCGGCGCCGCTCGCGTTCGAGCCGACAGTCGTCACGCCGCCCGAGCTGTTCCCATCGGAACACCCGGCGAGCCCCGCCAACATCAACCCGACCGCCAGCCCTGCTGCATGTGTGCCGCGCATGCTCGTCAGACGGACGGCGCGGCCGCCGCGGTTCCCGACTCAGCCGTCGTTGCCGAAGTTCTCCCAGTAGCGGCTCGGTGTCGGACCACGCTGCCCTTGGTACTTGGAACCGCGTGCGCCCTTGCCGTACGGGTTGTCGGCGGGGGTGGTCATGCGCATGAAGCTCACCTGGCCGATCTTCATGCCCGGGTAGATGGTGATCGGCAAGCTGGCGACGTTCGCCAGCTCGAGCGTGATGTGACCATCGAACCCGGCGTCGATGAAGCCGGCGGTGGAGTGGATCAGCAAGCCGAGACGGCCGAGGCTCGACTTCCCTTCGACCCGGCCGACCAGATCGTCGGGCACGGCGACCCGCTCGAAGGTGCTGCCGAGTACGAACTCGCCGGGATGCAGCATGAACACCCCACCCTCGCCGATCTCCACCAGCTCGGTGAGGTCGGAGAGGTCCTTCTTCACGTCGATGATCCCGGCCGTGTGGTTGCGGAAGACCCGGAAGAGGTTTGACACCCGCACGTCGATCGACGACGGCTGGATCAGCGCCTCGTCGAGCGGGTCGATGACGATGCGCCCGGCAGCGATCTCCTCGCGCAGGCTCCGATCGGACAAGATCACGATCACGCACCCTAGTGGTGACCATCGAGGCGGCCCGCCCGTGGCAGGACCAGGGGCGCAGTTGCTAGCCTGCCGTCGCCGCGCGGATGTAGTTCAACGGCAGAACATCAGCTTCCCAAGCTGAGAATGCGGGTTCGATTCCCGTCGTCCGCTCTCTGAGCGATTTGCGAGCCGTGGCGGTGGCTTCCCTTCGAATGCCGCTCAGGCGACACCACCGGTGATGTGCTCCAGGGCGATGCACCACTGGTCGGCGGGGAGTCGTACGCCGGGCTGAACTGGTCGACGGAAGAGCATGAAGCCAAGCTCTCCGTTGGTCCAGTTCGAGGCTTTGTCGTAGACGTGCACGAGATCCCAGCCGTTCTCGCCAGCGACAGCGAGGACCTGTTGCATGCGCTGCATGCTGTTGAAACGGCCGATGTTGACGACGCCGAACTGATACCTCGGCGAGTTGCCGAGGTACGGCTCCTCCCACTGCTGACCATCCGCTGCCACGTGAGACGTCCACTGCGTGCCGTCGTGGTAACGGCTGCGGCCGTCGACGACAGGATCAGGATGCCAACCGGGTTGAACCGCCACAGCGCGAACAGTAGAGCGATCGCCGTCGTGAGCGTGGGTCGAACGCCGCGTGTCCCCTCGGCGCGGGGCGGGCTGCGGGACGCGTCAGCAGCTTCGCCGGCCGCCGAACATGTCCTGAACACGTCTCACGGCGGCCGCGTCCAGATCCGGGCGGTCGCGGTCGCCCTCGTGCCCGTACGCCGTGATCCACCACCCGTCGCCGACGAGGCATGGGCTTCCGCCATTGCGCGCGATCCAACGGTCGGATTCGTCCGTGTCGACCACGAACACGGTCGTCCGCTCGCCGGGGCAGGACCAGGTCGAGGAAGCCATGGTGTGGCAGTTGGTCCACGTGCCCTCGTCTTCGAGCCTCTGGATGATCTCGTCGACGCTGGGCGGGTCGCCCTCGGCGGCTGCGGCGATCGCACCGATGGCGACGATCACCGCGAACGCGCCAGCGGCGACGACCTACCACGCTCTAGCCGCATCACGCTCGATGTGTATCGTCGGGCCAAGGAGACGGCTTCGGCGGCGGAGGGCGACGCGAGGCCGTCGTCGGCAGGGAGCAAGCATGGCGCAGAGATGGCAGAGCCCGAGCGGTGAGAACATCACCATCCCGGACGGGTTCGAGCCGAGCGGGTGGCAACGAATCGGGTCGAGCTCGGCTGTCGAGCCCTCTCGATACTCCGACGGCCTCGAACTCTGGGAGAACGCGCGCACGGGCGCACGCACCATCGGTTTCGAGGGCATCGAGTCCATCTTCGGCAAGGACTGGCGCAGGATCGGACCCTTCGGCGCCCCGTCTCCGTCTGGTGTCAAAGCCCCCGCTGCGCCCACCGCAGCTCAGCCCACCAGCGCTCCGTCCGCCGGCTCCCTGCCACACCCGGGCGTCTCTCCGGGTGCGTCGGGAGCCAATGGCGATGGCGCAGCGGTCCCGAGGCCCCTGTCGCCCGCCGCCGCACGCGCCCGCGGCGCGGCAGCGACCGTCGAGGCGCTGAGCTGGATCCTCATGTTCCTGGGAATCGTGGTCGGAATCGTGGTCGCGATCCAGAAGGAGGTCAGCTTCGCGACGGACGAGACGACCCATCCGTATGTCGGCACAGGCATCGCGATCATCGTTGTCTCGATCTTCCAGGCCTGCACGCTGATCATGATCAGCGCCTACATCCAGTTCCGCGTCACCGAGTCATCGGCACGCAATTGACGCCAGCACAGACGCTCAACGGTGCCCCCCGTCTTCATCACGGCTGCACGCACGGACCTCGCGTCGCGGAGTTCTTCGCCGGGATCGGGCTCGTGCGCCTCGGGCTCGAGCAGTCCGGCTTCGAGGTCGTGTGGTCGAACGACATCGACGCGGCGAAGCACGCCATGTATGTCAACAACTTCGGCGCCGGCGAGGGTCACGAATTCGCGCTGAGCGATGTCGGCCACGTCGATGGGGCGTCGATGCCGGCCGTCGACGTCGCCTGGGCGTCCTTCCCCTGCACCGACTTGTCGCTCGCCGGGTCACGGCGCGGGCTCGCTGGCTCGGAGTCCGGCGCCTTCTTCCACTTCGCTCGCATCGTCAGCGAGCTGACGAAGCGTCCGAGCGTCGTCGCGCTCGAGAACGTCGTCGGCCTGGCCACCAGCCGGGGCGGCGACGACCTGCGCGTTGCGGTCTCCGAGCTGAACGCGCTCGGGTACTCGGTCGACGTCATCACGCTCGACGCCCGCCGATTCGTTCCACAGTCACGCCCGCGGATCTTCCTCGTCGGGTCGCTCGAACCGGTGGCCAGCGGCACGCCGAACGACGTCCTGCGGCCCGAGTGGATGCAGTTCGTGTTCGACGACGCCGATCTCCGCACGCACCAGGCTCCGTTGCCGTCACCGCCACCGCCGCTGAGCGAGGGGTTCTCCGCCGCGGCCGACCGCCTCGCTCCCGGGGATCCGGCGTGGTGGGACGACGAGCGCACGACACGCTTCCTCGATTCGCTGTCGGACCGGCAGCGGGCGCGCCTCGAACGCCTGCGGTCCGGCGCACGGATCAGCTACCGCACGATGTACCGACGGACGCGTGAGGGCTCCGCGGTGTGGGAGATCCGGGCCGACGATCTGGCCGGCTGCCTGCGAACGGCGCGCGGGGGATCGTCGAAGCAGGCCGTCGTCCGAGCCGGGCGCGGCGCCGTGAGAGCCCGATGGATGACGGCCCACGAGTACGCGACGCTCATGGGCGCTCCCTCGTACCTCCTCACGGGCATCCGGCCCCTCCAGGCGATGTTCGGCTTCGGGGACGCAGTCTGCGTACCCGTCGTGCAGTGGATCGGCGAGCACTACCTGATGCCGCTGCTCGACGGGGCGTTCACCCCGCGCAGCACGGCTCGAGCCAGCTGAGCCTCGGGCACGCTTCTCGCCGCCTCACATCGCGATCTCGTCCAGCGGGCCCCGCGGCCCACGGCGGATGAACCACTCGAAGCCGTAGACCGCGGCGAACGTCGCGTCGTCCATCGTCAACACGTCGGCGTCGGCCGAGATCTGGCTGACATGAGCAGCGATCGCTCGGCGCTTCGCCTCGATGACGGGGCGCACGTCGACCGTCGTCGTCACGAGCACGGTCGGCACGCCGACGGGCGCCGGATCGGCGAGCGCAGCGAGAGCGTGCCCGACGAGATGCGTTTCCACGAAATGCAGGTACTCCCGATCGACCGTCGCTTCGTAGACCGTCGGGATCTCGGCGATGCGGGCCGCTTCGATGCCTACTTCGTGCACGGCGACGTGGTCCGGATGCCCGTAGATGCCGCCGTCGTCGTAGGCCACCAGACTCGACGCGCCGACGCGGCGGACGACGTCGGCCAAGCGCGCCGCGGCATCGCCGACCGCAGCGTCGCGGAACGCGCCCGCGGGACGACCTCGGGCCGAGGGCGCCAGCCCGGAGTCGGAGTATCCCAGGAACACGACATCGGAGACGCCCAGCCGCTCGCAGGCAGCGCGGGTCTCGGCGACGCGGCGCGGGCCCAGGGCGGCGGACCCGTCGTCGGCGCCCAGCTCGCCGGACGTGGCGATGACCACCACCGCGCGGTGGCCGCCGCCGACCATACGGGCGATCGTGCCGCCGGTGAAGATCGCCTCGTCGTCAGGGTGGGCGTGGAAGAAGACGATCGTCGACATCAGGCATTGCCCGTCATCGGGCCGTCGCGGGCACGGGCAGACGGCGATCAGGCACGGACCGATTGTGGCGCATCGACACGTCGAACGAACCAGACCTGCCAGATGTGAGGGAACGAGCTCGGGTTGACGTGCGCCTGGGTTGTCAGCAGGTTACGTTGTCATCAGGTTGCGTTGTCATTGGGTTGCCCCTAGCGTGCGCCCCTGGGAGGTGTCGAAGATGGCACGTCGAACTGCGGAACTGCGCCGCCAGTCGGCCGCGCGTGTGGTCGTCGAGCAGATGGTCGCGGATGCACTCGATCTCGACGCCGTCGCGGCCGAGCTCGATCGGGTGCGCGCCGTGCAGCCCCTCGCCCGCACGATGGAGGTGTGGGGCCTGAGCCACGCCGATGTCGCGCGCATGTTCGGCGTCACCCGCCAGGCGGTCGCCAAGTGGATTGCCGCGGGCGTCCCTGCGGAGCGTGCGTCGGCGGTCGCCGACCTCGCCGCGGCCACCGACCTGCTGGTGCGCCATGTGCAGCGCGACCGCATCGCGGCTGTCGTCCGCCGGCCAGCGCCCGCCTTGGGGCAACGTTCGCTGGTCGAGCTCGCGGCGACGGATGGCGCCGGCGCGGTCCTCGCCGCGTGCCGGGCGATGTTCGCGTTCGGTCAGGTCGAGGGTTCGTGACGATGATCGCCGAGGACGTGCCCGACGGGCATTCGTGGTGGCGCATCGCGCCATCCGACTGGGACGACCCGCTCGATGCGAGCTTCGCCGGCCAGCGCGGCGGGCGCTGGAACCCTCCGGGCAGCTTTCCGACGCTCTACCTCAACGAGGACCGCGTCACCGCTCGCGTCAACATGCAGCTGTTCGCGGCCCGCTGGCCGTACGAACCCGAGGACCTGCGCGCCGACGCTGCTCCGGTCTTGGTCGAGGCCCTGCTGCCGCGGGCACAACGCGTCGCGGACGCGCACACGCCAGCCGGCGTCTCCCGGCTCGGTCTTCCGCCCACGTACCCCGTCGACGCGCGGGGCGAGACGGTCGCCCACGACGTCTGCCAAACGATCGGCTCGCGGGTGCACGAGCGCGGCCTGCGCGGTGTCCGCTGCCGCTCCGCGCAAGCGCCGCTGGGCGCAGGGCGCGAGCTGGCATGGTTCCCGGCCACAGCGCGGAGCCGAGCGCGCCGAGGCGCCACGCTGACGTTCACCGAATGGTTCTGGGCGTGAGGAATCGCGTGGCAGCTCATCGACGTCGGTCCGCGGCAGCCGCCGCGCTCGCCGGCGCGCTCGTCGTCGCCCTCGGAATGTCCGGGTGCGGTGACGGGTCGATCCCGACGGCGACAATCGATCCCGACGACCTCGACCTCACCGGTCGCACGTTCCTGTCGACCGAGGTGCAGGGATACACGCTGGCTCCGGACACCCGGGTGGTGCTCACCTTCGACCGCGAACGTGTGGGCGCGTCGGCCGGATGCAACGCGCTGGACGGCGACTTCGAGGTCGACGACAGCGTTCTCGTGGTCGACAAGGTCACCCAGACCGAGATCGGGTGCTCGCCCGAGCTCGCCGATCAGGATCGGTGGCTCGCAGAGCTGCTGACGTCCCGCCCGACGCTCAGCCGGGCCGGCCCCACGATCACCCTGACCACAGCCGCCGTCACGGTCCGGCTCACCGATCAGGAGGTCGCCGACCCAGATCGCCCACTCGAAGGCACCGTGTGGACGGTCGTGTCGACGATCGTCGGTGACGGGGCCAGCCAGGCGCCCCCGGGCGGCTCGATCGTCTTCGACGGCGGCACGGTGGAGGTCGAACTCGGATGCAACACCGGGACCGGCGCGTACACGCTGGAAGGGTCGACGATCACGTTCGGTGAGTTGACGGCGACGGCGAAGACGTGCGATGACGCCGGCGTCATGGCGCTCGAGACGGCGATGACCGACGTCTTGCGCGGCGACGTGACGTTCCACATCACCGCCAGCCGGCTCGACCTCACGGGTCCGGCAGGGGGCTTGCAGCTGCGGGCGAGCTGACCTCGCCGTCACGCATCGCCGCGTAGGCGGCGCTGATGCGCTCACGAGCGACCGCCCACAGCGCTGCGGACGCCGCTCCGATCGGACTGTTGCGGCGGACGACCCGCTCCTCGTCGATGGCGTGGCGCACCCACGGCGCCTCGTCGCCGCTGGCGTGGTTCAGCAGCACCGGCTGCATCCGATCGACGGCGTTGGCGAAGCGGGCGTCCGCGGTCGCACCGGCCTCGAACTCTTCCCACAAGGCTCGAAGGCTTTGCCCCTGATCATCCGGCAGGAGGCCGAAGATCCGGTCGGCTGCGGCTGTCTCTCGCTCGGCCTTCGAGGCATAGCCCGCCTCGTCGTAGGCGAAGGTGTCCCCCGCGTCGATCTCCACCAGGTCGTGGAGCACGCACATCAGGACCACCCGGCTGACGTCGACCGGCTCGTCTGCCCACTCCGACAGCACGAGGGCGAACAGAGCAAGGTGCCACGAATGCTCGGCCGTGTTCTCCCGGCGGGCGCCGCCCATGATCGGCGTCTGGCGCTCCACCAGCTTCAACGAGTCGACGGCGAGCAGGAACTCGAGCTGTTGGCGGAGACGGTCGTCAGCCACGCTGTGCATCGTGGCATGCCGGCGGTCGGGCTCAGCCCACCACCAGAGAGCCGAGCGCGATCGCGGCGACGACGAAGCCGAGCGCGGCCATCGCAACGCTTCGTCCCACCGGCGCCGTGCGCAGGTCTGCCTCGTCGCGGGGCCGCTCGGGGGGACGCAGGACCGCCATCACATTGCCGACGAACAGCGCGCCGCCGAGCGCCAGCAGCAACCAGACGATGAGGTCCTCACCGAGGAACATGTCCCCATGATGCCGGGCCGGAGCCCGGACCGCCCAGCCTCGCCGGTGCCTGGGCCGGCCGTGTTGCGGCACGGCCGGCCCAAGCGTGGGCATCCGACAGAGAGGGTGCGGACAGCCCGAAGCAGGCCATCCACCGTGACCTGCCGAGGAAACAGAGTCCGCACGACGGCTCCGATGACGCGAAAACGCGAGAAATCTCGATTCAGACGCCGCGAGCGGCGTTGTCGAACCGGGTGTAGGCGCCCAAGAACACCAGCTTGCGCATGCCGACCGGGCCGCTGCGGTGCTTGGCGACGATGACCTCTGCGGATCCCTTGTCGTTCGAGTCGCTGTTGTAGACCTCGTCGCGGTACAGGAACATCACGACGTCGGCGTCCTGCTCGAGCGAGCCGCTCTCTCGGAGGTCGGCGAGCATCGGCCGCTTGTCGGCGCGCTGCTCGAGGCCACGGCTGAGCTGGCTCAGCGCCACGATCGGCACGTTGAGCTCGCGTGCCAGGATCTTCAGCCCTCGGCTGATCTCGCTGACCTCGAGCTGGCGGTTCTCGGCCGAGCCGCCGCCGGTCATCAGCTGGATGTAGTCGACGACGATGAGCGCCAGTCCGCCGTAGCGCTGCTTCAGGCGGCGGGCCTTGGCCCGGATCTCCATCACCGTGACCCTCGGGTTGTCGTCGAGGAACAGCGGCACTTCGAGGCGGCCGATCGCCCGGCCGATCTTGGTCCAATCGCTCTCGCTCAGCCGGCCGGTGCGCAGCTTCTGCGAGTCGACGCGTGCCTCGCTGCTGAGCACACGCTGGGTGAGCTCGGCATGGCCCATTTCCAGGGAGAAGACGAGCACCGGCTCGCGTGTCGTCTGCGCCACGTGCGTCGCCATGCCGAGCGCGAACGCCGTCTTGCCCATCGCAGGACGTGCGCCGACGATGTTCAAGGTCGACGGCTGCAATCCGGACAGCATCTCGTCGAGGTCGTTGTAGCCGGTTGCCGTGCCGGTGATGGTCTTGCCGTTGTCGTAGGTCTCCTGGAGCTTGTCCATCGCCAGCGGGAGCAGCTCGCCGAGCTGTTTGGTGCTGTCGGTGACCCGGTCGTCGGCGACGGCGAAGACCTTCGATTCGGCGTCGTCGATCGCCCGGGCGACGTCGTCGGGCTCGAGGTAGGCGATCTCGGCGATCTCGCTGGCGACGCCGATCAGCCGCCGCAGCATCGCCGTGTCCTGGACGATCTTGACGTAGCGGGCGGCGTTGGAGATCGCCGGCGTGGCGTTCTGGAGCGCGATCAGCGCTTCGGCGCCACCGATCTCCTCGAGCAAGCCGGCCCGGCGCAGTTCGTCGGCCACCGTGACCGCGTCGACCGGTTCACCGGTGGCTGCCAGCCCGCGAATGGCGTCGTAGATGTGCTGGTGAGCGGGCTTGTAGAAGTCGGACGAGGCGACGTTCATCTCGGCGGCGACACCCACGGCGTCGCTCGACAGCAGCAGAGCGCCGAGCAACGACTCCTCCGCGCTGAGGTTGTGCGGCGGCACGCGGCTCTCGACCCGCCTCCCCGTGGGTGGCGCGGAGCGCCGGCCACGCGTTTCGTTGGGCACCTGTGTGATCACCACCTCGTCCGTCTCGTCCGTCTCGTCCGTCTGGTCGTTCGCTGCACCCTCGCGGAGTTCGCCTGGGGATCGCTAGTAGGACGACCCTGTTGATCTTCCTGTGGACAACACAGCCCCGCTGTGGACAGCGGGGCTGTGCATAACCCTGTGGAACAGGGCCTAGGACTGTGGAGTTCAACCGAAACGTTGCTCTCCGTTCACCACACGGACATCCTGCGTGGCGAAACCTGGGGAAAGTCAGCGAGCGACGATCTCGATGGTGATCGGGAACGCGACGTCGCTGTGGAGGCGGGCCGTGGCGGTGTGCTCGCCGAGCACCTTGGCAGGCTCCATGTGCAGGTTCTTCTTGTCGATGACGATCGAGGTCTGCTTCTCGATGGCCTCGGCGACCTCGGCGGGGCCGACCGATCCGTAGAGCCGGCCCTCCGCGCCCGCCTTGGCCGCGATGGTGATCACCTTCGCCACGAGCGAGGTGGCCACCGTCTGCGCCGCTTCCCGGTCGCTGGCGTCACGCAGGTCGCGCGAGCGGCGCATCGCATTGGCCTGCTCCACTGCTCCCGGGGTCGCCACGAACGCCAAACCCTTCGGGAGCAGGTAGTTGCGGGCGTGCCCGTCGCTGACGTCGACGATGTCGCCACGCTTGCCGACGCCGTTGAGATCCTGGCGAAGGATGACCTTGACGCTCATTCCTCGCCTCCCTGACCCTCGACCTCGACCTCAGGCGCGCTCTGGTTGGCGGCCTCGTCGGTGACGGGCGGCCGCTCGTTGCCGGGGCGGCCACGACGCTCGCCATCGCCGTCGCGCGGCGGGCGGCCGGCACGCTGGGTGGAGACGCGCTTGGTGTAGGGCAGCAGAGCCATCTCGCGTGCGTTCTTGATGGCGTTGGCCACCTCGCGCTGCTGCTGGACGTTGTTCCCGGTGACCCGGCGGTTGCGGATCTTGCTGCGGTCGCTGACGAACCGCTGGAGGAGGTTGACGTCCTTGTAGTCGACGTACTCGACCTTCTCGGTGACGAGCACGCTGGTCTTCTTCTTGAACTTCTTCGGGTTCGCCTCTTTGGGAGTGCGAGCGCGGTTCTTCTTGCTGGTCATCGCGGTGCTTTCTCGATCAGAACGGTTCTTCGTCGCCGTACACAGGGTCGGGAGCGCGGCCACCACCGCTGGGGGCGCCGCCGCCATCGCCCGACGAGCGGGTGGTCCGCTCGATCTGGGCCGTGGCCCACCGCAGGCTCGGGCCGATCTCGTCGGCCACGACCTCGACGACGCTGCGCTTCTCGCCCTCGCGGGTCTCGTATTCGCGCTGCTCGAGGCGGCCGAACACGATGCAGCGCGAGCCCTTGTTGAGCGACGCGGCGGCGTTCTCGCCGAGCTGCCCCCACGCCGTGACGTTGAAGAACGACGTCTTCTCCTGCCATTCACCGTTCGCCTGGTAACGACGGTTGACGGCGAGGCCGAAGCTGGTGACGCCCTGCCCACCGTTGGTGTAGCGGAGCTCGGGATCGCGAGTGAGGTTGCCGACGAGGGTGACGGTGCTGTCTGCCATGGTGCTAGCTCCTTGATGGAGGCGCGGCTCAGGCCGCGGCGCCCGCCAGGCCGCGGCGTGCCGCCTCGGCGTCGGGCAGGCGAACGAGCTTGTGGCGGACGACTTCGTCCGCGATGCGGAACGACCGCTCGACCTCGTCCAGCGCACCGCCGGGAGCGGTGATGTTGAACACGACGTAGTAGCCGTACTGCTTCTTGTTGATGGGATACGCGAACTGGCGCTTCCCCCACCAGTCGGGCTTGCCGTGGACGGCGCCGCCGACCTTCTTGACGGACTCGGTCATCGAGCCGATCCAGCCCTGGGCGACGGGCTCGTCGAGGTCACCGTCGAGGATGACCATCAGTTCATAGGCACGCATCGATGCGTGAACCTCCCTTCGGACCCGAGCAGCGCCCGGGGCCCCACGTTGGAGCAGGGTTGATATGGACCGGGCGAGTGTAGCGGGCACTGCACGGTTCGAAGCCTGGCGCGGGGGTGTTGCACGGTTGACGGACGCGCTCAGCCGGCGACGTCGAGGCTGGTGCGGAACGACACGAGGTCGAACTCGCCGAAGCGCGCCACCACCTCCAGGTCCCAGGCGCCTCCGAACGGGATCGAGGCCTCCAGCGCCTGGTAGTGGCCGGCGCCGCTCTCGAACACGGGGATATCGATCGGCGCGACGCCGCGGGCAGGGTTGGCGATGCGCAGCGCGACGTCACGCGGCCGGTCGAGCGCGCCGAGCGGGCTGGAGAGGTACAGATGGACCTGGTTGAGCCCCGCCGTCGCCGGATCGACGGTGACCGTGAGCAGGTAGTCCGCCTGGACGAGGTTGGCCGAGAACGGCCCGTTGGCCGCCGTCGCCGTGGGGTTCGCCCCCATCAGCGCACTGGTCAGCGAGATGATCGCCGCGGCGAGCACCACCTCCAGGCCGATCGCGCGCCGCAGGACCGGCCGGTCGACCTCGCGGTCGCGCGACACGTCGGGCGCCACCGCCGCGCCGACGGCATGCGCCGGCGCTGATCGACGGCGCCCGCCGGCCCGGACCAACGAGCCATGGATCGCGTACCGACTGACGGCAGCGACGGCGAGGACGGCGACGACCGCGGCCGTCTTACCGATCAGCAACCGGCCGTAGGTGGTATCGGTCAGCTCGTCGATGCCACCGACTTGACGCACCATCTGCACGACCCCGCTCACCACGACAACCGTCGCTGCGGCCATCGCAAGGCGCGAGAAGCGCCGGACGTGATCGGCCGTCGCGACCCCGAAGCCGATCAGCAACGCCGCCAGACCACCGATCCACAGGGCCATGGCGACGACGTGCACCACGGTCGCGCCGATTCCGACCAGTTCCCACCGTCCTGTCGCGCCGTGGCCGCCGAACGCGGAGGTGACGCCAATCCCCGCCGCAGCGGCCACGACCGCGAGTTGCCCCGCCGCCCCCCGTGCGCGGCTGGCGCCGTGCGCGGCCACAGGCGCGAGCCCCAGACCCGCGGGGAGCAGGATCGCCGCCCGCGCCACCCAGGCGATGCCCAGCCGCGTGTCGAGGACCGCTCGCCAGGCGTCGCCGTCGACGAGCGCCTCGAACCCGTCGCCGGACGCGTACCCCGCTTCCATCCCGACGCTGACGGCCCCGGCGATCGCGCCCACCACGCCGGCCACCCGGACCGCGGCGCCGAGGCGTCGCGTTGGCGGCGCCGCGCCGACGAGCGCGCCCAGCACTGCGCCGATGACCATCGCCATGGCCGCGACCACGACGCCGCGCGTGAACCCCAGTGCGATCTGCGCGCCTCGATCCGTGGTGTCGCGATTGACGACCGAGTCGAGCACCCCCGGAGTCAGATCGGAGACATCGCCGATCTGGAACGTGAAGGCGCCGTGTGCCGGGTGCGAATCGGCCGACACCACCTGCCAGTCGACCACGTACGAACCCGGCCCGAGCGCGGGCGCCTCGGCGACGACCTCCCGTGCGGCCGGCTGCCGCGCCCGCTCGATGCTCACCTCCACGCCGTCGCCGTCGAAGAGCCGGATGCCGCCGAGGCCGATGGACACCGGTTCGTCGAACGTCAACCGGATCTCCCCCGGAGACGACGTCAGCACGGCTCCAGCAGCCGGCTCGCTCGCCTCTAGGGACGCATGCGCGGACGCGGGCCGCGCGGCGAACCCCAGCACCACCGCCGCGGCGGCGAGCCAGGCGGCCATCCAGACGGCGACACGTCGCCGCGTCACGCGGCACGCTCCCACGACGCGGCGCTTCGTCCATCGGCGTCGGCCAGCCGTCGGCGACGCCGGAACGTCGGCGCGCCCGGTGAACCTGCCAGCAACCAGACGAGGACGAACCCGACCAACTCGACGACGTGTGTGGACTCTCCGAGCAGCGGGGTCACGTTGCGCGTGGCGTCGATCGCCGCGGTCGCGACCATGATCGCCGCGAGGGCGGCGACGATCGGCAACACGCCGTACGCGCGCTGCGGACGCCAGGCCGTGTACAGCAGACCGAGGGCCAGAGCAGCCGACATCGCGCCGATGTGGCGGGCCTCGTGTGCCGTCGTGCCGGTCTCGTCCGCCAGGACCAGAGCTGGCAGAGCCAGCGTCAGCTGTGTCAACGCCACCGCGACGAGCGCCCACCGGATCCACTCGCCCCGCCCCAGCCGGGGAGGGTGGACCCGCGCCAGGATTGCGTCGGTGAGGTCGGGCACCGACTCCGCCGGGCGCACTCGCACCGACCGTTGGACCTGGTCAGCGGCAGCGGCGAACGCTGCGCAGCGCGAGCACTCGGCGAGGTGCGCGTCGAGCGACCGCGTCGCCATCGCGCTCAGTTCGCCGTCGAGCAACGCCGAGTAGGCGTCGCGCGCGGCGTCACACTCCACGGTCGAACTCCACGATCAGAGAGTCGCACATCGCCGCCGTTCGGTTCCCGACGCGTGCCAGACTCGTGCCCCGTGGATGAGTTGACCCGCCTGGCTCGCGCCGCCCAGTCGGGAGATCGCGCTGCGCTGGCCGACTTCGTCCGCCACTCCCAGGGCGACGTCTGGCGCTTCTGTGCCCATCTCAACGGCGTCGATCACGCCGACGATCTGACGCAGGACACCTTCGCTCGGGCGATCGGCTCGATGCGGCGCTACCGGGGCGAGGTCGACGCCAAGAGCTGGCTGCTCTCGATCGCTCGTCGGGCGTGCGCAGACCAGGTCCGGGCGGCGGTGCGCCGGCGGAGCCTGCTCGATCGGCTCGCCTCCCGGACGGCGCGCGACGGGAACGTCACCCCGGCGGATCACGCGACCGACATCTGGCACAACGTCGCCGCGCTCCAGCGTGACCGGCGTGAGGCCTTCGTGCTGACGCAGGTCCTCGGCCTCGGGTACCAGGAGGCCGCGGCGATCTGCGGGTGTCCCGTGGGAACGATCCGCAGTCGCGTCGCCCGAGCCCGCGCCGATCTGGTGGCGATGCTCAGCGAGCCGCAGGCTCGCGGGACGGCCTCGTCGGCCTGAACGACTCCACCAGGCCGGCGATCACCGCCGCGCCGCTGGCGGCGAGGCACACAGCGAGGCCGACGCGCATCACGCTGGCGTCGACCCGACCGGCCAGCACGGGATGGTCGAAGACCGTGAGCCTGGTCAGCCCCAATGCCATGACCACCGCCCCGGCGAGGGCCAGGGCGTCGGGGCGGCGCACCCGCACGACGGCGACGGCCATCACCGCCAGCCCCGCCGCGATGAGGGCGCGCGGCAGCGTCGGGACATCGGCGAGAGCGAATCCGCCGACCCCCGCGAGCAGCACGAGACCGCCGGCCGCAGCGGTGCGGCGGCGCGACAGCACGACCCCGACGGCCGCCGCGGCAGCGACGGCGGCAGCCCACCATGCGGTGCGCGCCGGCGGTGGGACCCAGGTGACACGCACCGTCACCGCGACGCGCGCGCCGTCGACCAGCAACTGCACCTCGTCGGTCTTGGCGACGTGCTCGCGGCCGGGCTCGTCCTGCGCTTGCTGCGGTGGGATCGAGGCCATCCAGTGGGCGCGATGGTCGTGCCAGCGGGCGACGTCACCGTCGGCGACCTTGTTCCACTCCGCGGGAGCCGAGGCGTCCGCGCTCGACGGCGGCGTCGTGGTGGCGAACCGGTCGCGGTTCAGGTACACCGCCGGCGAGCGGACGTTCTCGAAGACCCCGTCGCTGTCGAGGCGCAAATACGGCTCGCCTTCGTAGCCGAGCACGACGACCTCGGACGCGCCGTCGCGGCGCAGCTCGAGCCGGTCGCCGAGCTCGATCACGTCCAGGTCGATGCCGTCGGCAGGGCCGCTGATCGCAACGATCTCGATGCGGTAGTCGCTGGCGGCGCCGCCATGGCCGCCGTCGGCACGGGCAGGCGCTGGGGCTCCGAGGACGATGCCGGTCGCCAGCACCGCGGCCGCGGCAGCGAGGAGAGGTCGACCGGGCACGCCGTCGCAGCGTACCGATCGCCCCAGCGAAGCAGCCGGCGCGCCGGCGGCCGGGCAGACGTGGCACAGTGTGCCCGTGGATCTGCGCACGTGGGTCGCCGACGACCACGCATCGCTGGAGCGACGGTTCACCTCGTCGATCGCTGCGATCGTCCCGACGGAACGCTGGACCGAGCATGCCGACAGCGGCGGCTCGACGATCGCCTGGCTGATCTTCCACACCGCCTACCACCAGGATTTGGCGCTCAACACCGCGATCCGCAAGCACCCCCCGATCGTGCTCGAGTGGCGCGCCCGTCTCGGACTCGATGGCTTTGCGCCGTGGGAGGGGCTGACGGAGTCCGAGAACGCGACCCTGGTCGACTGCATCGACGTCATCGCGCTCGACGGGTACGCACGTGCCGTGCATGCCGCGACCGCGGCGTGGATCGACACGATGAGCGTCCTCGCGCTCGACTCGGTGCCGGAGAGCAGCGAGCGCCTCGCGAGGCTCGCTGGGGTCGGACGCGACGACGTCCCGTGGCTGCACGCGATGTGGGACGGCAAGCCGGTGTCGTGGCTCGTGCAGTGGGAATGCATCGGCCATGGCCACACTCACCTCGGCGAGATGGTCAGCGTGCGCAACCGCTTGGGGCTGAGCCCGTTCTGACGGTCATCCGGTCGTCACGTCCGCAGACGTCCCCAACGGGCACTGCGGCACGAGGTCGACGACCGAACCGGGCGCCAGACCGAACTCGGCGAGGCGACCCTGTTCGACCTCGATGGCGACGACGTACGGAGCCTGCGCGGAATACCGCGGGCACGCGGACGCGTCGTCGTGCCGGCACGGCTCCATGTCGGTCACGGATACGACCGAGCCCGAGCCGTCGACGAACGCGACCGACAGAGGCATCACCGTTCGGTACATGTAGAAACGGTTCTGGACGGGTTCGGTGTACACGAACGCCATGCCGTCCGCGGCGCCGAGATCGGTGACGCCCATCAGCCCACGCGCTCGATCCTGTGCCGTCGCCGCCCACCACAGGCAGAGCTCGCACACCGTTCCGTCGGGCGCGGTGACCGTCGCGCCGACCATGCCGAACCCTTGTGGGGTCGATGCCGCGTCGGAGACGGGCGCAGACGTCACCGGCGACGACGAGCTCGACGCAGCCGTCGTCGTCTGGTCGCCGACGCCGTCATCGTCATCTCCGCCACCGCCACACGACGCGACGACGATGGCCATGCAGGCGAGCGCGGCGCGTGCCGCCCGGTAGCGTCGCCACCGATGGCGACGTGCGACAGCTGTGGCGCTGCCGAGGAGACGGTCTTCCGGGTTCGGCGTGTGTACCTCACGTTCGACGACGCTGGCGCTCCTGCCTCGTCGACCACCCTCGACGAGATCGAGCAGTGGTGCTTCGCCTGTTGCGCTCAGTACCCGCACGATCCCGTGTGAGCGTGCGTCACCCGCGTGCTCGCGACCCAGCGGCGTCGACGCCGCGGCGCGTGCGCCCGCCCATCGGCACGACGCGGCGGAGGTGGTGCCACCGGCACTCGACGCATGCTTCCACGACGTACGCGGCCAGCTCGTCGGAGCGACGGTCGAGCTGAGCGGCCTCGGCCGCGGTCGTGACCACCTTGCCGTGCGCCGGAAGGCGCGGCCCGAACACGTAGGTCACCAACTTCAGGTCGGCCTCGGCGCAGATGGGACAGCGCACCGCGGTCTGCGCGCCGACGTTGCTCGCCGCACGGATGAGCTCGGGGTGCGCGTCGCACACCTGATCGCGGCGGAGTCGCCCGCGCCGGTACTCGTTGATCAAGGACATGCGGGCCAGCCGGTGGTCGACCACCCCTCGCCCGCCGGTGACGCCGCGGAACGTCCCTGCACCGAAGGGCCGCGGCGTCGAGGTCATGTCCGCAGAGGCTACCCGCCCGGCCCGCCCGGCCGGTTGCGCACCGTGCGCCGAGCGATCACCACGACAGCATCAGTGTGCGGTGGGGGACGCGCGGGGCACACTGTCGCGGTGAGCACAGCGGTCTCCTACGGTTCCCATGTCGCCGACGACTCCGAGTTGCGCCTGTGCGGCGAGCTCAGCGGGCGGCGGGCCCTGGTCCTCGGCGTCGGCCCCGACGGCGCGACCAACGCCGTGGCGATCGCCGAGCGCGGCGCCAAGGCGATCGTGCTCGACCCGTCCGCGGACGTGATCGCGACGGTTCGCACCGCTGCCGAACGTGCCGAGGTGCGCGTGGAGTGCCACGTGGGCGAGCTCGCCGACCTCGGGTTTGCCACGAGCGCGTCGATCGACCTGGTGCTCGCCGCCCACACCCTCGATTCCGTCGACGATCTGCCCCGGCTGTTGCGCCAGGTGCATCGCGTGCTCCGCCCCGACGCGCTGTTCGTGCTCGCGCTGCGCCATCCGGTCGCGGCGATGTTCGACGACGTCGCCTCCGCCGGCAGCGCGGTCACAGCGGGCTACGGCGTCGCCGCCCGACCGTTCAGCGAGTGGTTCATGGCCTTCCAGCGCACCGACTTCCGTCCGGAAGTGCTGCACGAGCTCGTCCCGCGCGACCGCGCGGAGGCCGCCGCGCCGACCGTGCTCGTCGTGCGGGCGCGCAAGCTCGGCGTCTAGCCGATCTCCAGACGTTCCGCTTCGATCAGCTCGGCAGGCCGCGGGCGGCCGAACAGGTAGCCCTGGCCGCGGTCGCATCCGAGCTCGCGGAGCCGAGCGAGCTGCAACGGCGTCTCGACCCCTTCCGCGACCACCGTCAGTCCCAACGAGTGGCCGAGGTTGACGACCGCTTCGACGATCGTCGTGTCCTCCGCATCGATACCAAGGCCGTTGACGAACGAGCGGTCGACCTTGATCGCCTCCACCGGAAAGCGCTTCAGGTACGTCAGCGACGAGTATCCCGTCCCGAAGTCGTCGACCGCGAGATGCAGGCCGAGATTGCGCAGCTCGCGCAGCGCGACCGCGGCCACCTTGACGTCGCTCATCAATGCCGTCTCGGTGATCTCCAACCACAGCGCGTCCGCTTCCAGCCCGCTCTCCGCCAGCGCGCTGGAGACCTGGCCGAGGAACCGGCCGTCGACGAGCTGGCGCACCGACACGTTGACGCTCACGGTGATGTTGGCGAACGCGGGCGTGCGGGCCCGCCAGATGCCGACCTGCGCCAGCGAGGACCGCAGGACGGCGAGGCCGACGTCGGTGATCAGGCCCGTCTCCTCGGCCATCGGCAAGAACTGGTCGGGCCCGACGAGTCCGCGATCGGGATGCCGCCAGCGGGCGAGCACCTCGAAGCCGGTCAACCGCCCGTCGGGCAGCTCGATGATCGGCTGGTAGTACGGCACGATCTCGCCGCGCTCCAAGCCGTGACGCAGCTCGTTGGCGGTGCGCAGCGCGAGCACCGACGACTCGTGTAATCCCGGAGCGAACGCCTCCACACAATCGCGCCCACGCGTCTTCGCCCGGTACATCGCGGCGTCGGCGTCGCGCAGCAACTCGTCGGCGGTGACGCCCCGCCGCTGGGCGATCGCGACGCCGATGCTGGCGGTCACGAACAGCTCGGTGTCGTCGATGTGCAGCGGCAAGCCGACGACCTGACGCAAGCGCTCGGCGACATCCGACGCCGACCCGTGCTCGGACACACCCTCGAGCATCACCATGAACTCGTCACCGCCGAAACGTCCCAACATGTCGCGGTCCCGCACGACCGAGCGCAGCCTCTCGCTCATCTCGCGCAGCAGCTGGTCGCCGGCAGCGTGACCGAGACTGTCGTTGATCACCTTGAAGTTGTCGAGGTCGATGAACAGCACGGCCACCGACCCGACGGGCGAGGAGACGAGGCGTTCGCGCAGCGCGGCGAGGAAGTGCGCACGGTTGGGCAGCCCGGTCAGCAGATCGTGGGACGCCGCGTACTCCAGACGTTGCGCGCTCTTGCGTTGTTCCGTGATGTCCTCGACGTGCGAGATGACGAGGCCCTCGCCGTCGCCACCGTCGAGCGCCGTCAGCGACACCCGCGCCCAGACGACCTCTCCGTCGCCGCGGACATAGCGGGTTTCGAGCCGCAACGGGTCGTCGTCGGCCAGCGGAAGGGCGATCGGGCGGCGGGCGTCGTCGGGATGGGTGATCTCGGCGATCGTTCGGCCGATCAGCTCGTCGCGCGTCCGGTCGACCATCGCGCAGAACGACGCGTTGACGTCGATCAGCGTCAGGTCCGGCGATCTGGCGATCGTCATGCCCGTCGGCGCCGAGCGAAACGCGAGCCGGAAGCGCTCCTGCGCGACCACGAGACGCTGCGCGGCTTCCTCCCGCTCGGTGACATCGCGCAGCGACACCACCATCCGGCCCGTGTCGGGCGAGGGAAACGCGGCGTTGGCCTCGACCCGCACCTCGCTGCCGTCGGCGCGCAGCACCGAGAACAGCGGCGGCGTGACCTCGTCGCCGCTGCGCATGCGAGCGAACGCGTCGACAACCCGATCCCGATCGTCGGGGCTGATCAGCGCGACCACGCTGTGACCGACGATCTCGGATCGCCGCCGTCGCGTGAGCTCCGCGGCGAGGGCGTTGGCCTCGAGCGCGATGCCGTCGGCGGACACGACGACGACGGCCTCCGGCAGATGGTCGAGCAGGTCGACGCTGAACGGATCCCGTTCAGGCGGGCCGGCCCGTCGGCCGCGGCCCGCCAGCACGGCGACCGCGGTCGCAGCGATGACGGCGATCACGGCGACGACCACGACACACGCGAGCACCGCGACGGCGACGGTCACGGGCTGTCACGGGCGGCCCGCCGCGGTCTCCATTCGTCGGCAACGGTTCGGGGCACGCGGCCGTTATATCGCGCGGCGTACCACCGAACGTGGCTTATCCCTGCGTTCCGTGCTCGGCCCACCACTCATCGAGGCGGCGACGAATCTCCTCGTCGCCCAGCAACCCCTCCTCGAGGCGGATCTCCAGCAGATGATCGAGCGCCTTGCCGACGAGCGGCCCCGGCGCCAGGCCGAGCTGCTCCATCACCGCCCGGCCGTCGAGCTCGGGCCGGATCTTGTCCAGCTCCTCCTGCGCGGCGAGCGCAGCGATGCGCTCTTCCAGCTCGTCCATGCGACGCGCCAGCTGGGCGGCCTTGCGCTCGTTGCGCGTGGTGCAGTCGCAGCGCGTCAGCACGTTGAGCTCGGCGAGCAGGGGGCCGGCGTCGCGCACGTACCGGCGCACGGCGGCGTCGGTCCACCCCATCTGGTAGGTGTGGAAGCGCAGGTGCAAGGCGACCAGCTCGGTCACGGCCTCGACGTCGTCGTTCGAGTAGCGCAGCTCCGTCATCCGTTTGCGCGTCATGCGCGCTCCGACCATCTCGTGGTGATGGAACGTGACGCCCTTGTTCTGCGCGTAGCCGCGCGTGCGCGGCTTGCCCACGTCGTGGAACAGCGCGGCGAGACGGGTGAGACGGAAGTCGAAGTGCGGCCGCGTGGGCCACTCCGACGGCGGGCGGACGTTCTCGACGACCGCGATCGTATGGGTCAGCACGTCCTTGTGACGGTGGATCGGATCCTGCTCGAGGCGCATCGCGGGCAGTTCGGGCAGGAACTGCGTGGCGAGCCCGGTGTCGACGAGGAACCACAGCCCGCCGCTCGGCGACGGAACGACGATCAGCTTGTCGAGCTCCTGGCTGATCCGCTCGGCCGACACGATCGAGAGGCGGTCGGCCATCGCCCGCACCGCGGCGACGAGGGCGTCGACCGGAGTGAGCCCGTAGCCGCTGAGGAACCGCGCCGCGCGCATCATCCGCAGCGGGTCGTCGCTGAAGCTCTCCGCCGGGGCGATCGGCGTCCGCAACACGCCTTGGGCGAGGTCCGCGGCGCCGCCGAAGGGATCGACGAGCACCGGCGACGTCGCGGTCAGCTCGAGCGCCATTGCGTTGACGGTGAAATCACGCCGCGACAGGTCCTGCTCGATCGCGTCGGCGAACACCACGTCCGGCTTGCGCGAGTCGGGGGTGTAGGCCTCGGCGCGGTGCGTGGTGATCTCGATGGTGTGCTCGCCGATGCGGGCGCCGATCGTCCCGAAGCGCTCGCCCTGGGTCCACACCGCGCTCGCCAACCCCTGCAAGCAACGCTTGATGTCGGCGGGGCGAGCGTCGGTGGTGCAGTCGATGTCCACCGATTCGCGCCCCAACATGAGGTCGCGGACGGTGCCGCCGACGAGGTACAGCCGGTGACCGGCGGCCTCGAAGCGCTCGGTGAGGGCCGCGAGGTCGCGCAGGACGGGCGCGAAGCGCGGCGGGATCACAGCTGCCCCCGCCCGGTCACGACATCGACGGTCCGGTCCCATGGCCGGCTGACGTGGTCGACAGACCGCGGTTGAGTCGGGAACAGCACCGTCACGACGCCACCATACTGACGCGCCTGTCGAGGCGCCCTGGCCAGCACTACCGTTCATCGCCGGTGAAGAGCGCGACTCCGGACTCCCGCGACGTGGACCAGCCGCTCCTGCTGTCGGCAGCGGGGTTCAGTGGCCGAGCGCGGGCGTGGTCGAGCGAGCGGTCGATGGCGCACCTCACGATCCTCGATTCGAACCGGGTGCCGGGCGGCGCTGTCCTCGATGCGTGGGTCGGGCAGCTGAACGATCACGGCTTTCGTTCGGTGCGCACCGGGGCCGTGACGGAGCGGGCTGCACGCCAGCTCGAACGTCACGGTTTCCACGTCACCCAGGAGCTCACGCTGCTGTCGCTCGACCTCGCCGCCTGGCAGCCCGACGACCGCGCGCGATCGCATCGGCTGACGCCGCGACAGTACGACGACGCAGCGGGGGTCGACATGGCCGCGTTCCCGGCCGGCTGGAGCATGGACGCCAGGATGATCGCCGACACGTTCGAGGCGACCCCCTTCCATCGGGCCCGCTGGATGTCCTCGACCGACGACCGTTCGATCGAGGCCTACGCGATCTCGGGCCGCAGCGGACGGCACGGGTTCATCCAACGACTCGCCGTGCACCCGGACGTGCACCGCCGGGGCTTCGGACGGGCCCTGCTCGGTGACGGCCTCCGCTGGCTGCGCCGGTGGCGCGTCCATCAGGTCTTCGTCAACACACAGGTCGACAACGAACCGGCGCTGCGCCTGTATGAAGGGGCCGGCTTCGTCGCCCTGCCGGAGGGCCTGCGCGTCCTGGAGCGCGCGTGGGACTGATGCCACGTCTGATCGGCGCTGCTGCCGCGGCGGCGCTGGCGTGCCCGCTGGTCGTCGCCCCCGCGCAGGCCGCTCTGGGGCAGGCGCAGCGCGTCGACCTCGTGCTGGTCCGTCAGGATTTCGACGTCCGCGACACCGTCTTCACCGCCAAGATCGCGATCGATCCGGTGCTGGAGCCCGGCGTCTCCCCGGAATCGGTCACCGTGGTCGTCACGGCGTACGAGCGCGTGACCGATCCGTTCCAGTTCGACGCCGTCGCCGACGGCCGCCTCGGCAACGCGCTCGATTCCGTCGACCTCGCGCTCCCCGCGCTGACCGACGACGGCAGCCGGCTCGTCACGGTGCCGCTCGAGATCGGCGAGGACACGGCGCCTGCTCTCCAGCTGCGGCGGCCGGGCCTGTACCCGGTCGTCTTCGACGTGCGGGTCGACGGCGACTCGGTCGCGGATCTCCAGACGTTCGTCCATCGGCTGCCGGTCGAGGCCGACGATCCCCACGACATCGGCGCCGTGATGCAGGTCAGCATGGTGGCATCGATCACCAGCCCCCCAGCGCTCGGGCCCGACGGCGTGACGATCGATGCGACCGCGCTCGAGTCGCTCGAGCGCCTCGCCGACCTGGTCGCGGTGACCGACGCGCCGCTGACCGTCGCTCTCCCGCCGGAGATGTTGATGGCCCTCGCCGACCAGGAGCCGGCGCTCGTCGAGCGTTTGGCCCGCAACCTCGACGACGACGAGCTGCTCTCCGTGCCGTACGTGCCCTTCGATCCGTCCTCGGCCGTGACGATCAGCACCGACACGATTGCCGGATCCGAGGTCTTCGCCCGCCTTCTGATCGCGGGCGAGGAGGCGCTGAGCGACACCATCTCGGCGGCGACGGTGCGGACCAGCTGGATCGGCGGCGACGCGGAGATCACGCAGACGGGCGCGGCGATGCTGCGCAACCTCGGCGTGCGCCTGCTCGTCATCAGCCGCGACCGCTACGACGCGTCGGAAGGCAACATCCGTGATTTCACCGACCCCACGCTGCACACGAGGACCCGCCTTCCCGACGGCTCCACCCTTCCCACCGCGGTCATCGACCGGAGCTTCTCGGAACGCTTGACGGCGACCGGCGCGCACACCGAAGCCGCCGCCGTGTCGTACGCCGCCGACCTCGTGGCATGGCAAGCGATGTTCGCCGCTCAAGATCCTCCGAACCGGATCCACACGATGACCCTGGCGATGCCCGACCTCGGCGTGCCGGACCCGGTGTTCGCGGGCCGCGTGCTCGAGCTGCTGCGCGCCACCCCGACGGTCGAACCCGTCACGCTGTCGACGGCCGCGGCGTCGACCGCTCCGATGATCAAGCCCGAGCCCGTCGTGCTCGAGGTGCCCACGACCGGGGGACCCGACATCAGCCATCGCATGCAACTCGTCAGCGACGTGGCGCTGAAGGCCCTCAGCACCAGTTCGATGCTGCCCAGCGGCGACCCGCGCACGCTGGCGTGGGACGAACTGATCGAACGCCTTCCCTCGACCGCGCTGCCCGACGACCAGGCGGATGCGACCGTGGCAAAGCTCGAGGCTGAGTTCGCCGCCATCCAGTCGGCGATCCAGCCGCCCGAGCCGTTCTCCTTCACGCTCAGCGGCAACCACTCGACGGTGCCGTTGCGCTTCGAGAACCACGGCGACGAGCCGTTGACGATCATGCTGCGCCTGTCGTCGCCGAAGCTGCGGTTTCCGAACCACGACCAGATCGAGGTGCTCGAGCCGGGCGTGAACGAGGTGTCGGTCGAGGTGGATGCGCTCTCCAACGGCAAGGCGCCGGTGTCCCTCGACGTGCGGACGCCCGCGGGTGGCCCTCTGCTCGCCGAGCCGATCCCGCTGACGGCCAACGTCAACGCGTTGACCGGGCTCGCCCAGGTGGTCACGCTCGGCGCGCTGGGCTTGCTGGCGACGTGGTGGGTGCACCACCTACGCGGCGCCCGCCGCCGGCGGGCCAACGGCGAGGCGAAGGGCCGGCATCCGACGGCGAACGAGGCCGCCGCCTCGACCGCGAACGCCGTTCCACCGACCGGGTAGCCTGCCCGACCCGTGGCCATCCGCATCGTCACCGACAGCGCCTGCGACCTCCCTGAGTCCGTCGTCCGCGACCTCGGCATCGGCGTGGTGCCGCTCACGATCCGCTTCGGTGACACCGAGCTGATCGATCGCGTCCAGCTCTCCACGGCGGACTTCTGGGCGCGTTGCGCGTCCTCGCCGGTGCTGCCGTCGACCGCGGCGCCGTCGCCCGGACAGTTCGAAGAGGTCTATCGCCAGCTCGCCGCGGAGGGCGCGACGGGCGTGGTCGTCGTCTCGATCAGCAGCGCCCTGTCGGCCACGATGCAGTCCGCCGAACTTGCCGCCCGCGCGGTGGCAGACGACATCCCCGTGCGGATCGTCGACAGCCGCTGCGTGACGCTCGGCCAAGGCATGATCGCCGTCGAGTGCGCCCGCGTCGCCCGCTCCGGCGCGACGCTCGACGACATCGAGGCGCTGGCGCGCGATCTCAGCAGCCGCACCCGGGTGTGGGGCGCTCTCGACACCCTGGAGAACCTGAAGAAGGGTGGACGCATCGGCAACGCCAAGGCGCTGCTGGCATCGGCGCTGGCGATCAAGCCGATCATCGAGGTGCGCGACGGCAAGGTCGAGCAGGGCGGAAAGCAGCGCACGCGCTCGAAAGCGCTGGCCTTCCTCGTCGAGAAGGTGGCCTCCTACGGCGAGATCGAGAACCTCGCGGTGCTCCACGCTGATTGCAGCGACGTCGACCAGTTCGTCGAGATGCTCGCGCCGCACTACTCCGGGCAGATCGTCGTCGGCGACATCGGCGCGGTCGTCGGCAGTCACGCCGGCCGGGGCACGATCGGCGTCGCGTTCCAGGTCAGAGCGTGACCATGACCCGTCCGAGAGGGCGGGGTTCAGTAGCGTTCTGACACGGACATGTCCTCTCCGGCAACCGCCCCTCTTCTCGCGCAGCGATATCGCCTGCAGCGACGTCTCGCCCAGGGAGGCATGGCCGAGGTGTGGCTGGCGACGGACACCGCCTTGTCGCGCCAGGTTGCGGTGAAGGTCCTGAAGCCCGTGCTGGCCGCCGATCCGGTCGTCGCCGAGCGGTTCCGGCGCGAGGCGATCGCGGTCGCCGGGCTCAGCCACCCGAACATCGTCGCCGTTCACGACACCATCGAGGAGAACGGCCGCCAAGCCGTCGTCATGCAGTTGGTGAACGGCAAGAGCTTGCGTCAACTGCTCGACGAGCAGAAGCGCCTGAGCCCGGAGCTGACGATCCACATCGGCACGTGCGTCGCATCGGCGCTCGATGCCGCGCACCGGGCCGACCTGGTGCACCGCGACGTCAAGCCTGGCAACATCCTCGTCACGCCCGACGGCCGCGTGATGCTCACCGACTTCGGGATCGCCAAAGGCGTCACCGCCGGCGACGACCTGACGAGCGACAACGTCATGATGGGAACGGCGAAGTACCTGTCGCCCGAACAGGTGCGCGGCCGCAAGCTCGACGGCCGCGCCGACCTGTACTCGCTCGGCCTCGTGCTCTACGAGTGTCTCGCCGGCCGCGTGCCGTTCCTCGGCGAGACCGATGCCGACACCGCCCTCGCCCGCCTCCAGCGCGATCCGACCGACCTCAGCCGCCTTCGGCCGACGCTCCCCTACGGTCTGGCCCCGCTGATCCACCGGCTGCTCTCACGCAATCCGGAGGATCGACCGGCGAGCGGCGCCGAGCTGAAAGCTGCGCTCGCGCGCATCAGCAGTGGCGTCGACGACCCGACGACCACCCTCACCCCGCCGCGGGGCGCGGCGCGCTCGGCCCCGACCCCCGCGCCGGCGACACCGCGTGGCTTCACCCCGGCGCCGTCGCGGACTCCGAGCGGCGACGCGCGGCCCCGCCCGGCCCCGGCGAATGCGGCCGCGGCGAGCCCGGCGCCGCGCGTGCCGATGATCCCGGGCCAGCCTCGCGATATGACGCCGTCGTCGACGTCCATCCCTCTCGGACGGCCGAGCCGCCAGGACCAGCAGCGCTGGGGCCCGTCGCTCGTCGTGGTGGGAGGCTTGCTGCTGCTCGCGCTCATCGTGTCGGTGCTGCTGTGGCTGAGCCTCGACGACGGTGACCAGACGGACGGCGCGAGCGCCACCGAAGCGACGTCGACCACGGCGGTCGCGTCGTCGCCGCCCGTGCCCACGGGGACGACGGTGATCGAATCGATCTCCAGCTTCGATCCCGGCGATCGGGAGACGAGCGCCGAGAACGAGCAGCAGATCCCGAACGTCCGCGACGGCGACCCGTCGACAGCGTGGACGACGGAGTGCTACAGCAACAAGTACATGGGCGCGAAGCAAGGTGTCGGGCTGGTGTTGACGCTCGAGGAGACCACCACGGGAACGTTGAGCGTCGACATCGCCAGCGCGCCCTACCAGGTGGAGGTCTACACCGCTGCGACGCCGGCGATCCCGGGGTCGATCGACGCGTGGGGAACCCCCGTGGTCGAGAAGTTCGCCGGCAACGAACCCACGACGGTCACCGCGGAGATCACGAACGCGCCGGCTCGCTATGTCCTCGTGCTGTTCCGCGAGCTCGGCAAGGCTGGCTCGGCATGCGGCGACGCGCATCCCTTCAAGGGTCGCATCGGCGAGATCTCGTTCACCCCGGCGGCCTGATGCTGGGCGCCGACGACGATCTCGCGCTCGTCGCGGCCGCACGCGCCGGCGACGCCGCGGCGCTCGACCGCTTGCTGCGCCGCCACTACGACCGGATCTACGCCGTCTGCCGCCGTGTCACCGGCCACGACGCCGATGCTGCCGACGCCGCCCAGGAGGCGCTGATGGCGGTCGTCCGCGGGTTGCCGCGCTTCGACGGCCGCTCGTCGTTCGGCACGTGGGTGTACCGCATCGCCACGAACGCGAGCCTGGACGAGCTGCGCCGCCGACGCCGGCGGCCGCTGCTGACGCAAGCGGGCGGTGAGTCGCCGCAACCCGAACCGGTCGATCACGCCTCGTCGGCACAGCTGGATGCGGTGGCGACGCGGTCGGAGCTCGACCTCGGTCTGGCCCAGCTGACCGAGGAATTCCGGGTGCCGGTCGTCCTGCGCGACGTCGCTGACCTGGACTATGCCGAGATCGCGGCGATCCTCGACGTCCCTCTTGGCACCGTCAAATCACGCATCGCACGCGGCCGCGCCATGCTCGGCGCAGCTCTCGTCGGGAACTCCAGCGACGACAGGGAACGTCCAAGGTCTGCGCCATGAGTGACGGACTCGATCCCCTGCACGCGGACGTCGATCCCGACGTGCTCCAGGCCAGCGCCTACGTCGACGGCGATCTGGCCGCCGATGAGCGCGCCCGGGTCGAAGCTTCGGCGTCGATCATGGAACGCGTCACCCAGATCCGTGCGGCTCGGGCAGCGCTCGCCAGCCCCTCTCCGATCGACCCGGCCCGCCGCGAGCAGGCGATCGCTGCGGCGATCGCTGCGTTCGGCGGCACGCGCCCTGCGGACGCCGATGCCGACGCCGACGCCGCCGACCCGCCGGTCGCGCCCGTGGTAGAGCCCCGCCGCCGCACCCGCTGGCTCCCGGCGCTGGCTGCCGCCGCGGTGGCCACCCTCGTCGGTGTGGGCGTCGTGCGCATGACGTCCGGCTCCGGTGACGATACGGCATCCGACGCGGCAATCCCGGAGGCGACGTCGAGCGCGGCGGGCTCGATCGAAGCAGCGACCGAGATGCAGCAAGGCGACGGCGACCCCGTCCCTGCCGCCGCCGGCGCCGAGGATTCGTCGGTGATGGCGGACGAGCAACGCACCAGCGAGGCCCTCGACATCAACGGACCGGGCGAGGTGGGCTCGGATGGCACGGCGTCCCCGGCCCAGCCCGGCGATGCGTCCGCGACCACCAGCGCCGCGCCGCCCGAGCTCGTGACCGAGGCCGACCTCCAGGACTTCGCGCGCGCCCGCCAGGCTCAGCCGCCGGCCGGATCTCCGACCGGGTCGTTGGCGACGGCGGGCCCGTGCGGATACGCCCCCAGCGATGTGCTCGGCGACGCCACGCACCGCGGCGCGCCGTCCGTCGTGGTCGTCGACGGCGACGACGTGATCGCCGTCGACCCGGTGACCTGCGCCGAACAACTCCGCGCCGACGCGCCGTAGCGCCGCGCAGCCACCGGCCCGTTTAGGCTCCCCTGCATGCCTGGCAATCCCCTCACCGACCCGGACTGGGCGCCGAACCTCGCCGACACGGTCGTCCGCTATGTCGGCATGGTCCGCGACAAGACGACCAAGCCGGTCATCACCATCGCTCGTGCCGTCGTGTTCGGCATCATCGGTGCGGTGGGCGGCCTAGCGGTGGCGATCCTCGCCGTCGTGGCGCTGGTGCGCGGCATCATCGCAGCGCTCGAGTGGCCGTTCACCCACCCCACGGCGGTGTGGCTCACCTACCTCGGACTCGGGGGCATCTTCTGCCTCGCCGGAGCGTTGTTGATGGCGAAGCGCCACTCCAAGGAGCCTGTCGTATGACGCATCGGAAGGTCATCATCATCGGATCGGGTCCCGCCGGTCTGACCGCCGCGATCTACACCGCCCGTGCCAACCTCGCCCCGCTCGTGATCGAGGGCGAGCCGTCGAGCACGTCGGACCAGCCCGGGGGTCAACTGATGTTGACGACCGAGGTGGAGAACTTCCCCGGCTTCCCCGAGGGGATCATGGGGCCCGAGTTGATGATGCGTTTCCGTGAGCAGGCGGCGCGGTTCGGCGCCGAGTTCCTCACCGAGAAGGCCACCAGCGTCGACTTCAGCCAGCGCCCCTTCACCGTGTCGGTCCGCGAGCAGAGGTACACCGCCGACGCGGTGATCGTGTCGACCGGGGCGCAGAGCCTGATGCTCGGGCTCGAGGCCGAGTCCCGCCTGCTCGGCCACGGCCTCTCGACCTGCGCCACGTGCGACGGCTTCTTCTTCCGCAACCACGAGATCGCGGTCGTCGGCGGCGGCGATTCGGCCGTGGAGGAAGCCACCTTCCTCACCAAATTCGCGTCGAAGGTCACGTTGATCCACCGTCGCGACTCGCTGCGCGCCAGCAAGATCATGCAGGAGCGGGCGCTCAGCAACCCGAAGATCGAGATCATGTGGGACACGGTGGTCGACGAGCTCGTCGGCGACGAGAAGCTGGAAGGCGCGATCGTGCGCAACGTGAAGACCGGCGAGACGCAGAAGCTGGGCGTCACCGGGCTGTTCGTCGCCATCGGGCACCGCCCGAACACCGACTTGTTCAAGGGCATCCTCGACATGGACGACAACGGCTACCTCGTCACACTCCCCGGCTCGACCGCGACCAACGTGCCGGGCGTCTTCGCTTGCGGCGACGTCCAGGACCACACGTACCGGCAGGCGATCACCGCCGCCGGGACCGGATGCATGTCGGCGATCGACGCCGAGCGCTGGCTCGAGGCCAACGTCGGCGACCACTGAGCGTGAGACCACGGTGTGCTGTTCCAGCGTCACTCTGCGTGGTCGTCTCGGGGAATGTGTCGGCCCTGGTACGTGTTGCATGCCTCGGTAGCATTGCTGCCCTGATCGAAAGGACCTCCCCATGGCCGACGGTATCCTGACACTCACCTCTTCGACGTTCGACGAGATCGTCGCCGGGTCGGACAAGCCGATCCTCGTCGACTTCTGGGCTGAGTGGTGCGGGCCGTGCAAGATGATCGCGCCGATCCTCGGCGAGATCGCCAGCGAACAGAGCGACAAGTTGACGGTCGCCAAGCTCAACGTCGACGAGAACCCCGACCTCGCGCTGCGCTTCAACGTGATGAGCATCCCGACGTTGCTGGTCTTCGACAAGGGCGACGTGCGCAAGCGCCTCGTCGGAGCGAAAGGCAAGGGTCAACTTCTGCAGGAGCTCGACGAATTCCTCGTCACCTCCCACTGACGGCCGGTCAACGCGGCGAGGCGGTGCGCGACCTGCAGCGCCGCCTCGCCGCCGCCGGGTTCTTGTCCAACCCAGGCGCGGAACCGAGCGTCTACTGCTCCGCGACCGTCGCCGCGGTCTCGTCGTTCCAGTCGGCTCGCGGTCTCACGGTGACCGGCGCCTGCGACGAGAACACATGGTCGGCGCTGGTCGAGGCGTCGTGGCGATTGGGCGACCGGCTTCTCTTGCTCACGTCCCCCAACCTGCGCGGCGACGACGTGGCGGATCTGCAGTCACGCCTCGGTCGCCTCGGATTCGACTGCGGCCGCGTCGACGGCATCTTCGGCGCCAGAACGGCCTCGGCCCTCGAGGATTTCCAACACAACTGTGGTCTGCACGCGGACGGGGTGTGCGGAACCGAGACCATCCGTGCACTCGAACTGCTCAGCAGGCAGACCGGCAGCGGGCCAGGCGTCGCCCGGCTGCGCGAGGTCGAGGCACTGCGGGTCATCGTCGGCTCCCTCGCCCGCCGCCGCATCGTGGTCGGACAGTTCGGCGGCTTGAGCGCCATCACTCGCAGCATCAGCCGCGAGCTGCGTTTCAGCGGCGCTCACGTCATCACCGTCGACGAGCCGGACGCGGTGGCACAAGCGAACGTCGCCAATCGTTTCGGGGCCGAGGTGTACATCGGCTTCGCCGGCAGCACCGGCCCGACATCCGTCATCTCGTACTACGCCGTGCCGACGTTCGAATCAGCCGGGGGCCGTTCGCTGGCCGAACGCCTGGCCGGCGCGATCCGCGCTCTCGATGGCGACGGCGCACCTCTGGTCGAGGTGCAGGGCATGCGTCTGCCTGTGCTGCGCGAGACCCGGATGACGGCGGTGCTGTGCTCGTTGAGCGATGTGCGGCGGTGGGTCGATCACGGCTTGGCGCTGACGTCCTCGGTGGTGTCTGCGCTCACCAGCTGGTCAGCGTCTCCGCTTGTGGACACTCAACCCTGAATCGACGCTTTCTCCACACCTCTGTCCCCAGTATGTGCGTAAACCTGACGCTCGGGGTCTGGGCTCGACCTGAGGCTGTGCTCGACGCTTCAGGATGGGGCGACGGAAATCTGCCGCTGCGCCCGCCTCGGTGTGCGGCTGGGCGGTCCTCATTGTGAGGCGTCGCCGTGTTGACGTAAGGCGTCGCCTCAGGCGACGGAACCTCCGCTGTCGGTCATCGCCCGATAGATGCGCTCGAGATCCTCGAGGTCGGCGAACTCGATCGTGACGCGGCCACGCTTGGCCCCCATGGTCACCGAGACCCGCGTGTCCAGGTGGTCGGACAACAGGTTCTCCAGTTCCAGCAACCCCGGTGGGCGCAGGCGTGCCGATGCAAGCTGCGCAGGCTTGGGGGACGCTCCGTCTCCGGCAGCCGGGTCTTCGGCCTCCTGCGCTGCTGCCACCCCGCCACCCCGCGCGCGCACCGCCTCCTCGACCGCACGCACGCTCCATCCCTCCGTGGCCGCTTGGCGCGCGATCGCCTCCTGAAAGGCACGGTCAGGCGTTCCCAGCAGAGCTCGTGCGTGTCCACCGGACAGGCGGCCGTCGGCCAGCAGGTGCTGGATCGACGGCGGCAGCGACATCAACCGCAACGTGTTGGTGACAGCCGAACGGCTGCGTCCGACGCGGGTGGCGACCTGCTCGTGCGTCAGAGAGAAATCCTCGATCAGTTGCTGGTATGCCGCAGCTTCTTCGAGCGGCGTGAGATCCTGCCGATGCAAGTTCTCGACCAGTGCTTGCTCCACGGCGGTCATGTCGTCGGTCGAGCGCACCACTGCGGGAATCACCGTCAGCCCCGCCCGGCGGGCAGCGCGCCAACGACGCTCCCCAGCCACCAGCTGATAGCTGCCGCCTTCGCGCGGGCGCACGAGGACCGGCTGCAAAACGCCCACCTCGCTGATCGACGCAGCGAGCTCCGCCAGCGACTCCTCGTCGAAGTGCACGCGCGGCTGGTGTGGGTTCGCGTGGATCGCGTCGATCGGCAGATGCTCCAAGTGCGCGCCAGCGGCGCCCGCCGCATCCGTCGCCCCCGACGACGGCAGCGCGTCCGACGGGATCAGCGCACCCAATCCCTTACCCAAACCTCCGGGCCGTACCACGGCTGACCTCCTTTGCGACCTCTCGATACGCGACCGCACCCCGCGAGGTGGGGTCGTAGGTGATGATCGGCTTTCCGAACGAGGGCGCCTCGCTCAGTCGCACCGTTCGTGGGATCACGGTGCGCAACACCTTCTCGCCAAAGTGCTCCCGCACCTCGTGCACGACCTGGTCCGCCAGCTTGGTCCGGGCGTCGTACATCACACACACGATCGTGCTCAGTTCGAGCGCAGGGTTGAGGTTGCGTCGGACGAGATCCACGTTCCGCAGCAGCTGACCGAGGCCCTCGAGCGCGTAGTACTCGCACTGAATCGGGACCAGCACCTCCCGCGCGGCGTTCAACCCGTTGACCGTCAGCAGTCCGAGCGACGGCGGACAATCGACCAGCACGTAGTCGTAGTCCGCCACCACCGCGTCGATCGCCCGCTTCAGGCGGTTCTCGCGGCTGAAGGCGGGCACGAGCTCGATCTCCGCGCCTGCCAGGTCGAGGCTTGCTGGCGCCACGAACAAGTTGCGGATGGCCGTCGGTTCGATGCAGTTCTCGAGTGGGGCCTCGTGCATGATCACGTGGTACATCGACGTCTCGAGACCCCGGTTCTCGATCCCGAGGCCCGTCGACGCGTTGCCCTGGGGATCGAGGTCGATCACCAGGGTGCGGTATCCGAGCTCAGCAAGGCATGCGCCGAGGTTGATCGTCGTCGTCGTCTTGCCGACGCCGCCTTTCTGATTGGCGACGGCGATGACACGCGGGAGCGCCCGTGCGGTGGGCGTGGGCTCCGTCGGCGTGCTCGGCTCGACCGACGTCGTGTACTCAGACGTCATCAGGGGTGCGCTCCGATCGGGGATTGTCCGCGCATCGACACGCGGCCGCCGAGACTGTATCCCCACCATCCTGCTCCGTGCATGGATGGCCGCGATGTTTCACGTGAAACCTCAGCTTCAGACGAGCCGATGTTCCACGTGAAACATCGGCTCAGCCAAGGTCAGCCTCGGCGCAGAATTACCACGCCCGGGTAGCCAGACGACTGAATCCAGTCGGTCCCCACAAGGTCCCAACGTCGGTCCGACGCCGGGGGAGCCGAGACGACCAGCAGTCCGCCGTCGGCCAGCAACGGACGGGCGATGCTCACGGTCTCGATCGGCGACGCGAAGCTTCGTGCCGTCACGACGTCCGCCCATCCGCTCCACGCGCTGTCGTGTCCGAGAAGCGTGGCGTCGACTTGGCTGACGGTCACGCGGTCGTCGATCCCCAAGCGGCTGACGATGCGACGCAGGACGTCCGCTCTACTCGCCCGCCGCTCCACGAGCCGGACGACGAGATCGGGGCGCCGCACCGCGATGACGACGCCGGGAAGTCCCCCACCCGATCCGAGATCGACCACATGGCGCGTCGCGGAGGGCAGGGGAGCGAGGAACTGTTCGCTGTGGCGCACCGCGCTCTCCAGCGAGCGCTCACCGATCGCACCCTGCCGAACGGCAAGGGCGAGCGCGGCGAGAAGGTCCGGGTCGGCGTCAGGCATCCGCCGGAGCGATGACGACACGCCGGAACGGGTCGTCTCCCTCCGACCGGGTGACGACCCGGCTGTCGTCCGTGAGGACGTCATGGATGACCTTGCGGTCGGCCGACGGCATCGGCTCGAGGGCACGGGCCGTGCCGGAGGCAACCACCTCGTCGGCGACGCGCGCGGCGAAGCGGCTGAGCGCTTCACGCCGGCGCTCGCGGTAGCCGGCCACGTCGACCCGCAGCCGCGTCTCGTGGTCACCGAGGCGGCGTTGGGCAGCGACACGGGTCAGGTCCTGGATCGCCAGCAGCGTGCTGCCACGAGGCCCGACGAGGAGCCCGAGGTCGCTTCCGTCGACGGTCACCTCGATCTCGGCCCCGTCGGTCTGCACGGTGCTGGTCCCCGTGAGGCCGAACGCATCGACCAGCTGCTGAACGAACTTCTGCGCTTCGGCGCCCACCTGCTGTGCGTCCACCTGCTGCTCCTTTTGTTCGGACCCAGCTCGATCACTGGGACGCGGTCCTCGCCGGCTGCGGTTGTTGCTGGATCGCCGTTGCGACGACCGCTCGCCGGACGTCTCGGCGCCGTTGCCCGAAGCGGGCGGCGAAGCACTGTGCGACTCCCCGGCGGGCGTCTGCTCTGCGACCGCCACACTCGACGCGCCGTTGCCGCCGGTCGACTTACGTCCGCGACGATCGCGTCGATCGATCTTCGGTCGGGGCCGCATCGGCCGCACCCGAGCCCGCACACGAGCGGTGCCGCGGACCCGGCCGAACAGGCCAGGGCGAGGCTCCTCCAAGATCTCGAACTCGGCGTCATCCTCGGCCACACCGAGCTGGTCCAGCGCGCGCTCTTTCGCCTCGTCCACCGAGCGTCCGGTGGTCTCCACCCATTCCATGTCGTGATCCATTCACCTCGGGCCGCGCGTGGCGCGGCCGTCTGTCAGTTCTTCTTCTTCGGACGGGCCGGCGACCCGCCGGGTCGGCCTGATCCCTGGGGACGCTGTACGCGCCCGGACGGCGTCGGTCGGTTCTTCGGCGGGGTAACTCGCTTGCTCGTCGTCGGCTGCGCCGCCGGCGCAGCCTTCGCCGCCGGCCCAGCCTTCGCC
>CAZGUH010000005.1:113251-132227 GCA_964529005.1 uncultured Ilumatobacteraceae bacterium
CAGCCTTCGCCGCCGGCCCAGCCTTCGCCTCCCGGGCAGCGGCGGCGTCGCGCTTGGCCTGCGCGAGGAGGCCACCGCCACCGCCGTCAGCCTTGGCCAGCTCCCGCGCCCGCTGGCTGGCAGCCTGTGCCTGCCGGCCGAGCGAGTGCTCACCCTTGTAGAAGCGGTGGGTGATGTACCACTGCTGGCCGATGCGGCACACGGTCTGCGTCATGTAGTAGATGACCAGACCGGTTGGGAAGAACAGCTGGATCGGCGCGAACGCCACCGGCAGGTACTGCATCAGCTTCTGCTGGCCTGCCGACATCGTCGGGCTCATCGTCGCGCGGGCGGCGACCATGCGCTGCTGGAGGTAGTAGAGCCCGCCGAGCGCCACCACCAGCAACACGTAGATGATGCCCACGCCGGGGCTGTCGCCGACGACCTCGGCGGGCGACTTGGCGAGGTCGAGCCCGAACGAGAGCATCTCGTCGCGTGGGTCGAGGCTGCGGAAGAGCTCACTCGTGTGAGAGAGGTAGCTCGGATCGAACGTGCCGTCCGCGCCCTTGTCGGTCAGCTTGTGCAGCACGCGGAACATCACGATGAAGACCGGGATTTGGAGCACCATCGGCAAGCACGAGGCGAGCGGGTTCACCTTGTGCTCCTGATAGAGCTTCATCATCTCTTCGTTGAGCTTCTGCCGATCGCCTCGGTGCTGCTGCTGGAGGCGTCGCATCTCCGGCTGGAGCCGCTGCATCTCGAGCATGCCCTTGGTGCTCTTCAGGGTGAGTGGCAGCAGCAGCACCATCACGCTCACGGCGACGAGCGCGATCGCGAACCCGTAGCTGTGGGTGAGGGCGTAGTACTGGCTGATCAGCCAGGCGCCAGCTTGGAACACGGCGAATCACACGCCTTTCTCGGGAACCGGGTCGAACCCGGACGGACCGAAGGGTCGGCAGCGCGCCAGACGCCGCACCGTCAGCCACAGGCCGCGCACGGCGCCGTGCTCGGTGAGGGCGTCGATGGCGTATTCGCTGCACGACGGGAAGAAGCGACAGGGGGAGGGCAGGCCGGCGCCGTCGCGCTGGTACCACGCGATCATCGCGATCAGCCGCCGCTGGAGCGGGGTGAGGTGGTCGAGGTCGACATCGCTCGGACGCGTGCGATCAACGCATCCACATCGAACTGGAGTTCGGTATACGACCGTGCGGCGGCGACGGGCTGCGCGCCGATCAGGTAGGCCCCGGGAGGCAGGTCGGATGCACGCGCCGCGAGCAGTTCGCGCAACCGCCGGCGCAACCGGTTCCGCACGACCGCCGTCCCGATGGCGCGGCCGATCGCGTAGGCCACCCGTGGCGGCGAATCGGATGGATCGTGGACGAACGTGCACCAGAGAACTCCGGCCCGGGTTCGGCGCCCCTCTCGCAGCAGGCGAGCGAACGCCCGGTGTCCCCGGACTCGACCGATCAAGCGGAGAGGCGCTTACGGCCCTTGGCGCGACGAGCCTTGAGGATGGCGCGCCCGGCGCGCGTGCTCATCCGCGCCCGGAACCCATGCTTGCGGGCACGGCGACGCTCGTTCGGTTGAAAGGTGCGCTTCACGCGATCCTCCTCGAGGCCCGGGGGGCCATGCACAGACGTGGGGCGCACGACGTCGCGACAGCGCGATGCCCGCGGCACGGCCGCGATGCGCCAACCGGGACAGGCTACGGCGCTGCTGGGGGCGAGGCAACCGACGCGGGGGATCGCCGTCGGCCACGCCGCACGGAGACATGCACGTCCCGTCCCAGGGCTCGTGAACGGGGCCGAAACGGCCGGTGCTAGCGTGTCCGATTTGGCGTCGGACTCGCCCGGCTCCGTTGTCCACATCGTGTGGATAATTTTGTGGACGATTGAGTGTCGCACGATCGGAGGTGCAGGTGAGCGACCACGAACAGGTGTGGACAGCGGTCGCCGAGCTCCTTCGTGCACAGGTGTCACAGGCGGTGTGGTTCGCCACCTTCAACGACGTGTTCGCCCTCGAGAGCGACCCCTCGACGCTGCGTGTCAGCGCCCCCAACACCCACGTGCGCGACCGCATCCTCAGCCGGTATCTGCCCCTGGTGCGCGACGCCCTGACGGAGATCGGCGCCGGCCATCGCCAGCTGCTGGTCGAGGTGCAGCCACTCGAGGCTGCGGTCGACGATCTCGTCGAAACATGGCGCGCCGACGACGGAGTCGCCGGCGCCGACGACGGCACGGCGACGGCAAGCGGGCCCGCCGCCGGGCGGTCGGCCGATCCGATGATCGACACCGCGGGGCTCAACCCGCGCTACACGTTCGAGACGTTCGTCAAGGGGCAGTCGAACCAGTTCGCTCTCGCGGCCTCGCTGCGCGTCGCCGAGACACCCGGGCGCTCGTACAACCCGCTGTTCATCTACGGCTCGGCAGGGTTGGGCAAGACCCACCTGCTGCATGCCATCGGGCACTACGTGCACCAGAACTACCAACACGACGTCGTGCGCTACGTCTCCACCGAGACGTTCCTCAACGAGTACGTCGACGCCATCCGTACCAACACCACGGCGAACTTCAAGCGTCGCTATCGCGACATCGACGTCCTGCTCATCGACGACATCCAGTTCATGGAAGGGAAGGAAGGGCTCCAGGAGGAGTTCTTCCACACGTTCAACTCGCTGCACGGCGCGAACAAGCAGATCGTCATCTCCAGCGACCGCATGCCCGATGCGATCCCGACGTTGGAGGAGCGCCTGCGCGGCCGCTTCAAGTGGGGCCTGATCACCGACGTGCAGCCGCCGGACATGGAGACCCGTCTGGCGATCCTGCGCAACAAGGCCGAGCGCGACCACAGCCCGCTGCCCGGCGAGACGCTGGAGTTCATCGCTACCCACATCACCACGAACATCCGCGAACTCGAGGGCGCGCTGATCCGTGTCACCGCGTACGCCAGCTTGAACCACGTGCCGATCACCACGCACCTCGCCGAGCAGCTGCTGGGCGACCTGCTGTCCGACAGCACGCCCAAGGCCCGCACCGACGAAGAGTTGCTCGGCGAGATCGCCATCATCCTCGGCTACAGCGTGGAGGCCCTGCGCGGCAAGAGCCGGCAGCGGCCTCTGGTCACCGGCCGGCAGATGGCGATGTACGTGTTCCGTGAGCTCACCGACTTGAGCTATCCGGCGATCGCCCGGCTCTTCGGCGGCCGTGACCACACGACCGTCATCCATGCCGTCGAGAAGATCCAGCGCTTGATGAAAGAGCGCAAGCAGATCTACGACCAGGTGACCGACCTGATCCAACGACTGAAGATGGCGTGATGGGACGGGAAGGGCGCACGAGGGCACAAGGCTGCCCACATGCGGGTGTGGACGGCGGTGTTCACAACGCGGCCCGGGCCGTGGACGAGCGCACGTTGTCCACCGAACGACACCGGCGCCATTCGACGCGCGGTGGATCACGCCGGCACCACTGTGGACGCCGTCGTCGGCTCTACGCTGCGCAGACACGCGTTCTCCCCAATCCACAGCGCCTATTACCGCTATTACCTCTTCATCACCATCTGATGGGAAAGGTCGCACCGTGAAGTTCCGCTGCGAGCGTGAAGTCCTCGCCGATGCTCTCGCCACGGCCGGTCGTGCCGCCTCGGGGCGCAGTGGCGCTCTTCCCGTGTTGTCCGGCGTTCGACTCGAACTGAGTGGCGACAAGCTCACCGTCACCGGCAGCGATCTCGAGCTCACGATTCAGCTCGACGTCGCCGTCGGCGGCGAAGACGACGGAGCGATCGTTCTCCCCGCACGGCTGGCTGCCGACATCGTGCGCTCGCTCGCTCCAGGCAAAGTCGACGTGGCCGCCGCGGGCGACGACGTCACGATCAGCAGCGGGCGGTCGCAGTTCAGCGTTCGGCCGTTGTCGATCGACGACTATCCACGGCTGGTCACCAACACGTCGAGCGCCGTCACCTTGCCGGCGGCCGAGGTCGGAGAGGCGTTGCGCCAGGTGGTGCGAGCGGCGAGCACCGATGAGGCCCGACCGATCCTCACCGGCGTGCTGCTCGCCGCCGAACAGGATGGGCTGCGGATGGTGGCGACCGACTCCTACCGGCTCGCCGTGCGGGACCTGCCGGGCACCAGCGTGCTCGGCGCCGACCAGAAGGTGCTCATCCCCAGCCGCGCGTTGAGCGAGCTCCAGCGCCTTCTCGGCGGCGAAGGCGAGCTCGCAGTGCGCCTCGGAGAGCGCGACGCCACGTTCGAGGTCGGCGGCACGCGGCTCACCACCCGCCTGATCGAAGGCGAGTTCCCGAACTACCGGCAGCTGATCCCGAGCAGCTACCCGAACGTCCTCACGGTGGGCCGCGAGGCGCTGCTCGAAGCGGTGCGCCGGGTCAAGATCCTGGCGCGCGACGCCACGCCGGTACGCCTCCAGATGCTCTCCGACAGCGTCCGCCTGACCGCGATCACGCAGGACGTGGGCAACGCGGTCGAGGAGATCGACGCCAAGCTCGAGGGATCCGAGCTCACCGTGGCGTTCAACCCGGATTACCTCGCCGCCGGCGTCGAGGCGGCCGCTGCGGACGAGGTCACGTTGTCGACCCTCGATGCGCTCAAGCCGGCGGTCGTGCGCGGGGTCGATCGCCCGGATTACCTCTACCTGCTGATGCCGGTGCGCGTGCCGTGAGGCCGGCGCTCGCGCGTCTCGACTGATGCACGTCGCCCGCATCGAGCTCGTCGATTTCCGCAACTACCGCAACGCCACCTTCGACCTCTCCGACGGCGTCACCGCCATCGTCGGGGCCAACGGCCAAGGCAAGACGAACCTCGTCGAGGCGCTGTCGTATCTGGCCACGCTGGACAGCTTCCGCGACGCGCCGAGCGATGCGCTCGTGCGATCGGGCAGCGACACGGCGATCGTGCGCGCCGTCGTCGTGCACGAGGACGGTCGCGAGATCACCGTCGAAGCGGAGATCCAGCGCACGGGACGCAATCGTGTGCAGATCAACAAGCAGCGGCTGGCGCGGACGCGCGAGCTGCTGGGCGTCGTCCGAGTGACCGTGTTCTCGCCGGACGATCTCGAGCTGGTGAAGGCTGGCCCCGCGGGTCGACGGCGGTTCATGGACGCGGCGCTGGTCGCGCTGGCGCTGAAGAACGATCGGCTGCGACTCGACCTGGAACGGGTGCTGAAGCAGCGCAACACGCTGCTGAAGCAGGCAGGAGGCCGGCTTTCGGACGAGATCGGCACGACGCTCGACGTGTGGGACGCGCAGCTCGCCGAAGTGGGCGAGCAGCTCGGACGGGCACGCGCCGCGTTCGTGGCGCGGTTGTCGCCGTTGTTGCAGGCGGCGTACGAGCAATTGGCCGGCGCCGCAACCGCAGTGGAGGCGGTGTACGAACCGGCGTGGCGCCAGCGTGGGCTGGCGGCCGCGCTGGCGGCGGCCCGCGTCGACGACGTGCGGCGCGGCGTGTCGACGGTCGGACCGCACCGCGACGAGCTCGACCTGTCGATCAACGCGATGCCGGCGCGCACCCACGCGTCGCAGGGCGAGCAGCGGACGCTCGCGCTCGCTCTGCGCTTGGCCGCCCACCGGCTGGTCACAGAGCGCACCGAGATGTCTCCGGTGCTGGTGTTGGACGACGTGCTGAGCGAGCTCGACCCGTCGCGATGCGCAGCGCTGCTGGCGAACCTTCCGCCCGGGCAAGTGTTGATCACCACCGCTGGGCGTCTGCCCGACGCGGCTCATCCGGATCACGTCGTACGCATCCGCGCCGACGTGATGAACTGAGGCGATGGAGCGCGAGCCGAGATCGATCGGCGACGGCCTCGACGGGCTGATGCGGTCCTTGCGCGGCTCCAGCCGCGCCTCGGTCGGGGGGGTTTTCGGACGCTGGGCCGACGCCGTAGGCCCCACCGTCGCCGCGCACGCGGCGCCGCGCAAGCTCGACGGAACGCACCTCGTCGTGGAGGTCGACGAACCGGGGTGGGCGACCCAGCTGCGGTTCCTCGACGCCGACATCAAGCGACGCCTGTCGGCGGTCGCAGGGGTCACGGTCGAGACCATCGAGGTCCGCGTCCGCCGGTCCTGAGGTGCTGATCGCGGGGGTCTGCGACACCCCGTTGGTAGGCTGGAGGCATCGTGATCCGGGCTTTCCGAGCGTGTCCACGCCTGCCCCGCTGCCGATCTGCGGGGCCACAACGCGGGCTCGCTGTACCCCATCCGGCATCCGCTGTCGCCACCGGGCCAGTACCCCAGACCACGCCGACTGTGTTCATGGTTCCCCTCCCGATGTCCCGAGGTATGTGTGTCCGCTGACGCCAACAAGCCAGCTGCCGATTACGGCGCTAAAGACATCCAGGTCCTGGAGGGTCTCGACCCGGTGCGCAAGCGCCCCGGCATGTACATCGGGTCGACCGGTCTCGCCGGTCTCCACCACCTGATCTGGGAAGTCGTCGACAACTCGGTCGATGAAGCGATGGCGGGCTTCTGCACCCGCATCGCCGTCACGCTCACCGCGGACGGTGGCTGCCGCGTCGAAGACGACGGTCGCGGCATCCCCGTCGACCCGTATCCGTCCGGGCCGCACAAGGGCAAGAGCGCGACCGAGGTCGTGCTCACCGTGCTGCACGCGGGCGGCAAGTTCGGCGGCGAGGGCTACAAGGTCTCCGGCGGCCTGCACGGCGTCGGCGTCAGCGTCGTCAACGCGCTGAGCGAGCGGTTGATCGTCGAGATCGACCGCGGCGGCCACCGCTACCGCCAGGAATACGCCAAGGGCGGCAAGCCGCAAGGGAAGATGGAGCAGGTCGGCGCCACGCCGGCGAAGGGCCGCAAGGAAGGCACCACGATCACCTTCTGGCCGGATCCCACGGTCTTCGTCGCCGAGGGAACCGAGTTCGTTGCCCGCACCGTGCTCGAACGCCTTCAGACCATGGCGTTCTTGAACCGTGGGCTCGAGATCGTGTTCACCGACGAGCGTCCCGGGCGCGAGCAGTCCGTCACGTACCAGTACAAGGGCGGCCTCGTCGACTTCGTCAAGCACCTCAACGCGTCCAAGGAAGCGTTGTTCTCCAAGGTCGCTCACTTCGAGGACTTCGACGACGAGGGACAGGTGCTCGACGTTGCCGTGCAGTGGAACACCGGCTACCACGAGGGCATCCACGGCTACGCCAACGGCATCTCCACCACCGAAGGCGGCATGCACGTCGAGGGCTTCAAGACAGCCCTCACCTCGGTGGTGAACAAGTACGCCCGTGCGAAGAGTTTGCTGAAGGAGAAGGACGACAACCTCCTCGGCGAGGACATCCGGGAAGGCATCACCGCGATCGTCGCCGTGAAGCTGCGCGAGCCGCAGTTCGAAGGGCAGACCAAGGCCAAGCTCGGCAACGTGTCGATGCGTTCGTTTGTGCAGAAGGCGACGAACGAGCGGCTCGCCGAATGGCTGGAAGAGAATCCCACCGAAGCGAACAAGGTGGTGAAGAAGGCGCTCGCCGCCGCCCAGGCGCGCGTCGCCGCGAAGAACGCCCGCAATGCCATCCGACGCAAGACCGCGCTCAGCGGCGCCGGCATGCCCGACAAGTTGAAGGACTGCGGCAGCAACGACCCGCGCGAGAGCGAGCTGTTCATCGTCGAGGGCGACTCCGCAGGCGGCACCGCGGTGTCGGCGCGCGACCCACGTACGCAGGCGATCCTGCCGATCCGCGGCAAGATCCTCAACGTCGAGCGCGCCCGGCTCGACAAGATGCTGAAGAACAACGAGATCCAAGCTCTCATCACCGCCATCGGCGGCGGCGTGGGCGAGGAGTTCGACGCCGGAAAGGCCCGATATCACAAGGTGATCGTGATGGCGGATGCCGACGTCGACGGCAGCCACATCCGCACGCTGCTGCTCACGTTCTTCTACCGGCAGATGCGCCCGCTGGTCGAGCTCGGCCACGTGTACATCGCGCAACCGCCGCTGTACTCCACCGAGGTCGGCAAGGAGAAGGTCTACCTCAAAGACGACGTCGCCAAGGCGGCGTTCCTCGTCGAGCGGCCGAACCACAAGAAGGAGTTCCAGCGCCTGAAGGGTCTCGGCGAGATGGACGAGCACGAGCTGCGTGAGACCACCATGGACGCCAGCCGCCGCACGTTGCTGCAAGTCACGGTCGAAGAGGCCGCCGAGGCCGACAGCGTGATGAGCATCCTCATGGGTGAAGACGTCGAGAGCCGCAAGCACTTCATCCAGACCAACGCGCGCGACGTCCGCTTCCTCGACATCTGATGACCACAGGACACTTCGATGACTGATACCCCCAACGGTCCCGGCGACACGCCGCCCACTCCCAACGACGGCGTCGAGAACGATCCGATCCAGGCGATCCAGCTCCAAGACGAGATGGAGCGCTCGTTCCTCGACTACGCGATGTCGGTCATCGTCTCGCGCGCCCTTCCGGACGTGCGCGACGGGCTCAAGCCAGTGCACCGCCGGATCATCTGGGACATGGAGGAGCAGGGCTTCCGCCCCGACCGTCCCCACGTGAAGTGCGCCCGCGTCAGCGGCGACACGATGGCCAAGTACCACCCCCACGGGGACGGCGCGATCTACGACGCGCTCGTGCGCATGGCGCAGCCGTTCTCGTTGCGCCATCCGCTCATCGATTTCCACGGCAACTACGGCTCACCGGACTTCGGACCTGCGGCCAGCCGATACACCGAATGCCGCCTCGACCCGTTGGCGATGCAACTTCTCGCCGACATCGACGAGGAAACCGTCGACATGAAGCCGACGTACGACGGTTCGCGCGAAGAGCCGGTCGTGCTGCCGAGCAGGTTCCCGAACCTTCTCGTCAACGGCAGCCAAGGCATCGCCGTCGGCATGGCGACCAACATCCCGCCGCACAACCTCGGCGAGGTCATCGACGCCACGATCCACCTGATCGACAACCCCGCGGCCACCCCCGACGACCTCATGCAGTTCGTCAAGGGCCCGGACTTCCCGACGGGCGGGTCGATCCTGGGCCGTGCCGGCATCATCGACGCCTATCGCACCGGCCGCGGCAGCGTGAAGATGCGCGCCACCGCGGCGATCGAGGAGGGGCGTCGGGGCGCGATGCAGATCATCGTCACCGAGCTGCCGTACCAGGTCAGCTGCAGCGCCATCGCGGGCCGCATCCAAGAGCTGGTCGACGGCGGCGACCTGGACGGCATCGCCGACGTGAACGACGAGACCAGCGGCAAGACGGGCACGCGCCTCGTCATCTCGCTGAAGCGCGACGCGAACGCCAACGTCGTGCTCAACAACCTCTACAAGCTCACCCAGCTCCAGACGAGCTTCGGGGTCAACATGGTGGCGCTGGTCGACGGCGTGCCGCGCACGCTGAACCTGGCGCAGGTGCTCCAGGGCTACATCGACCACCAGATCGACGTCGTCACCCGGCGCAGCGAGTTCCGTCTCACCAAGGCCAAGCGGCGAGAGCACATCCTCGAAGGTCGCCTCAAGGCGCTCAACGTCATCGACGAGGTCATCGCGCTGATCCGCGCCAGTGACGACGCGGCGGCGGCGAAGGCCGGCTTGATGGCGGAGCCGTTCGCGTTCACCGAAGTGCAGGCGGTCGACATCCTCGAGATGCGCCTCGGTCAGCTCACCCGGCTGAGCCGCATCGACATCGAGACCGAGATCGACGACGTTCGTCAGCGCATCGCCGAGCTCGAGGCGATCCTGGCCGACGAGGCGCGCTTGCGTGCCGTCATCAAGGACGAGCTGCTCGCGGTGAAGGAGACCTTCGCGACGCCGCGGGTGTGCCGGATCGAGCTTGACACCGGTGAGATCACCGACCTCGACCTGGTCGACGACAAAGAGCTCGTCGTCGTCATGACCGAGGCGCAGTACGTGAAGGCGGTCGACGCCGGGTCGTTCAAGACGCAGGGACGTGGCGGGCGAGGCGTCAGCGGCGGCAAGTTGAAGGCTGACGATCTCGTGCGCCACGTCATCTTCACGACGTCGCACGCGTTCCTGTTGTTCTTCTCCAACCGGGGCAAGGTCTATCGCCTGCGAGCGATGGACATCCCCGAGCGCGAGCGCACCGCCAAGGGCATGCCGATCGTCAACCTGCTGCCGCTCCAGGCCGGTGAGACGATCCAGGCGATCATCGACACCCGCGATTTCGCTGGCGAGCGCTACCTGTTCTTCGCCACTCGGCAAGGAACGGTCAAGAAGACGTCCTTCCACGAGTACGACTCGAGCCGCCGCGACGGTCTGATCGCGCTCGGCCTGCGCGACGGTGACGAGCTCGTGCGCGTGATCGAGACGGCAGGCGGCGACGACATCTTCATGGTCAGCCGTAAAGGAATGACGATCCGTTTCAGCGAGGACGAAGTGCGGCCGATGGGCCGCGCTGCGTCCGGCGTGCGCGGCATGAAGCTGAAGGCCGGCGACGAGGTCGTCAGCGTCGACGTCGCACGTGACGACGCGGCGATCCTGATGGTCACCGAGGCCGGCTACGGCAAGCGCACGCAGCTCGACAAGTTCAACCAGCAGGGTCGGGGCGGCCAAGGCGTCATCGGCATCCGTCTCACCGGCAAGAAGGGCCATGTCGTGGCGGCCTTCATGGTCGGCCTCGACGACGACATCGTGGCCGTCTCCTCGGGTGGCGTCACGATCCGCATGGCGGTGCGCGAGATCAGCTCGCAGGGCCGCGATGCCACCGGCGTGCGGGTGATGAGCCTCGACGACGGCCAGACCGTGGCGTCTGTGGCGCCGATCCTGGCGTCCGACTCCGACGACTGACGGGCTGTCGCCGACGAACCGACTCTCGCACGTGCCGGCCGCAGTCGCGGCCGGGGCGATGTGCTCGTGGCTCGGCCACCGACCGATGTCGTCGTTCGGAGGTGCGCCGTGCGCCGAGGAGACGATGCAGGCAGTGCGTCGTCGTTGGCGCTCGTCGTCGTCGCCGTCGCCGTGATGGTCGCCGTCACCGCTGGACACGCGGGACGGGTCCTCGTCGATCGCCAACGGGCGCAAGCCGCCGCGGACGCGACCGCGCTCGCCGTCGCGCACGGAGGGGCAGCGCGTGCCGCCGAGATCGCCTCGGCGAACGGCGCGCAGCTCGTGGACGTCTCCGTCACGGGCGGGGGAGCAGCGGTGTCGGTCACCGTGCGCGTCGGCTCAGCCGTCGCGTCGGCACGCGCGCAGGGGGCGGTTCCGCCCCCGGTGATGGGCAGGGCGCGGGCATCTCCGAGACCTGGTTCTCTACACTCGTCCCGGTGACCCCGAGCGACCGCAACGGTGACACGCTCGACGACAGCGCATCGTCAACCCCAGCAGGCCCCACCGCGCCGGTGGGCCGCTCGGCCGGGCGCGTCCCCGACCCGCGCCGCGACGACACCACGTCGCTGCCGACCGTGCGGTCTCGCGGTCGCCGGCCCAGTCCTCAGACGTCCAGTGAGGCCCCCAGCACGCGGGCGCGCGCCAAGGCAGCGAACGGTCGCGCCAGGCCGCTCGATGGGCGAACGCCGGGTCGTGCCGCGCCGACGGACGAAACCGGCGAGATCACGACGATGGTCGCCGCGATCCCCGCCTCACCAACGGACCAGGACGCCGCGCCGGAGGCCGCCGTGGATGGCTCGCCGCCGTCGGCGCCGTCGGTGACCGTCACCACTCCGATCCCGAGCCTGTACGACGGCGACGCCGATGCGCACCACGACAACGGGGCCCCGCCGCCCCCGGCCTCCGCGGCCCCGTCGTCGGTCGGGTTGGTGACCGAGCCGATCGAGCGCATCGACGGCGGTGACGCGCCCCGCACGGCCAGCGTCGTCGTGCCGGTGTCGCGCCCGCCCGCGGATGTCCCGCTGGCTGCCGAGCCCGCGCCGGCGTTCCGCCCGGCGCAGAGCCCCATCCTCTGGCGGCGCCGCCCGCGGGTGCGGCGGGTCACGCGCGTCGTCCGTCACGTCGATCCGTGGAGCGTCTTCAAGATCTCCCTCGTCTTCAGCGCCGTCCTCTACGGGGTGTGCCTGACCAGCGGAGTCCTGCTCTGGGAGGTGGCGCAGTCGACCGGCACCGTCGACAACGTCGAGCGCTTCCTGGAGTCCGGCGGGTGGGAGACGTTCGAGTTCAAAGGTGGCGAGATCTTCCACCACATGTGGATCGGCGGTCTGTTCGCCGCCGCGGGCCTCGTCGGTCTGGCGGTGCTGACGGCGACGCTGTTCAACCTGATCACCGACCTCGTCGGCGGTGTGCGCGTCACGGTGCTGGAGGAAGAGGTCGTCATCCACGAGCAGACCCGCCGTCCCGGTCGCTGGCAGGCGGTGCGGGCGAAGCTGATCCCCGAGGTCGAGCCCGACGACGAGATCGTCAGCGGAAGCGACGGCGGGATCGACGCCGACCGTCAGGCGCCGACGGCTGGCTGAGCGTTCCCGTCGCCGGCGACGAGCGCTGCCAACCCCTTCGCGATCTGCGGATCGAACGGCGGCCCCCACGGGATCTGCGCGTGGTACACGGGCACGTCGTTGGCGATGGCGCCGAAGGTCGCGAGATCGCGGCTGAGCACCTCGGCCCGCTTCCACCCGTGGATGCGGGGGAATGCCAGCAACGCCAGCACCGCCTGCGTCGGGGGAATGCGGCTGACCGACAGCTCGGGCTCCGTGCGATTCGGTGACGGAACGACGATCGCGGCCAACGGGTGAGCACTAGGCGGCGCCGGTGGCGGCGCGAACCCGAGGCGTGCGTCCTCGGTCGTGCGGGTCACCGCGCCGCGGTGTTCGTGAGCGATCGGCGCGGCCTTTTCACGCAGACGGAGCTCCGCCGCGCCGCCGATGCAGGTGATCGGCGGTCCCGGGTCGACGGCCAGCACGTCGTCGGTGATGAGGCGCCCGCCGTCGACGCAGAGCAGCGCGGCGACCGTCGACTTGCCGCGGCCTGATTGCCCGACGAACGCGATCGCCTGGCCATCGACCAGCACGGCGCTGGCGTGCAACACCGTGGCGCCGCGCACGGCGAGCACGAAGGCGCTCACCGTCCCGGCGAGCAGCACGGGGATCAACTCGGCCTGCCCGCCCGTCTGCGGGCGCACAGCGACACGCGCCAGATCGCCACTGATCACGAACTCGCCGACGTTGCGGAAACGCATCACGTAGTCGCTGCCCGTCCACACCGCGGTGTACCACGCGACGTCGTCGACCACGTATGTGGCGACGACCTCGCCGTCGGGCGAAATGGCCGAATCACCGATCTCCGACGCCCAGTGCACGTCGACGTCCCACTGACCGTCGGGCGCCATCGGCAGCGGCAGCTCGATCGGCGAGCGGACCTTCATCCCGCATTGCAGGTAGATCGCCCTCATCCGGCGGCTCGCGCGGGGTCGGCCTCGAACCGGCTGTAGGTCGCGCTCGGCTCGAGGACAGCTCGGTGGTCGATCTCGATCCAGGCGTGCCCCACCAGCGTGTCGCCGGCGCCGGTGAGGCCGAGACGGATCGCGGGGTCGTGGCGGCGGATCAGGTGTGCGCCGACCAACGCACGGCGCAAGCACGGTCCCTTGCTGAACGGCCACAGGTCGGCGACCCGCCACGTGCATCGCAGTTGACGCCGCGCCCGCGGCGGAAGCTCGCCGAGGCGCAGCCGCTCGCCCTCCGATGTGGCCGGCTCGAGGTCGATGCGCACCCGCAGCAGGCGGCTGAGGCGCGGAAGCGGCATGCACCGAATGCCGACCTCAACGGCCGCCAGGACGGCGGCGACATGAGCGGTCGTCATCGTGACGCGTCCGACTCGCGCGATCGTGCGTAGCAGCGCGGGGAGCGGAGGTCGAGGCATGAAGGCGGCTCGGCGTCGAACGAGCCCTAGTCGAGCAGCAGGTCGCGTGCCCGCAGGTCGGCGACGAACGCTGCGACGTCGGTGGCGGCGCGGCTCTCGTCGATCCCGTACTCACGCACCAACGCCGCGGCTAGGTCGGCCTCCGAGCGCGGTTCGCGCAGCTCTTCCCACAGCACGCGGCCGCTTCCGTTGAGCTTGAGGTAGACCGACCCCGACAGGTCGAGCACGATCACGTCGTCTCCCGCGACCTGCCACGTGAGGTCGCTCTGCCTGAGCTGCATGATCACCAGTTCCTTTGCGGCTCATGCAGAGCGCATGTCCGCGAATGTGGCGTCCGGTCCGCCATCGGCCCGTAGGCTACCAATCCATGGCGGACTCGCTGTATGTGATGAGTCCGGTCGAAGTCGCCTGGGGCTACGTGTTCGGGCACGAGGGCAGCATCCCGCCGCCGCGTGATCCGTCGGCGAGCGCACGGACGGCGCTCGAGCGAGTGATCCGCGACGCCCTTCAACGCCCGCCGTGCGGCGTGGCGTTCTCGGGCGGTCGTGACTCGTCCGCCGTCCTCGCCATCGCCATGCACGTGGCCCGCCGGGAAGGCTTGCCGCATCCGATCCCGATCACCCGGGTGTTTCCCGACGCGCCGGATGCGGAGGAGACGGAGTGGCAGACGATGGTGCTGCGGCATCTCGGCGCCACCGACTGGCAGCGCATCGAGCTGCACGACGAGATCGATCTGCTCGGGCCGCTGGCGCAGGAGACCATCCTCGAGCACGGCGTTCTCTGGCCTCCCACGCTCCACGCCTACGTCCCCGTGCAGGAGGTCGTGCGCGGGGGCACGCTGCTCGACGGCGAGGGTGGCGACGAGCTGCTCGACTGCCGATTCCACCGTGTCGGTCCGCTGACCGCGATCGTCCGCCACCCGCGCCCGTTTCGACGGCATCGCATCCGTCGCGCCGCCGGGGCGCTCGCTCCGTCCGTCGTGCGCGCGGGAAGGGCACGGCAGCGAGCCGCGGCCACCAATCGCACGTGGTTGCGATCCCAGGCCTTCGAGGCCCTCGTCGATGCCTACGTCGAAGACCAGCGGCGCGAGCCGTTGCGCTTCGGCGCAAGCGTGCGACGGATGACGACGCTGCGTCAGCAGAGGGCGTTCGAACGCAACCGCGAGGCTCTCGCCCGCGCTCGCGACGTGCGCATGGTGAGTCCCCTCCAGGAACCCGACGTCGTCCACGCGTGGGCCCGCGAAGCCGGGTTCTTCGGTCCGCTCGACCGGACGACGGCTCTCAGAGCGTTGGTGCCCGACCTGCTGCCCGACGCGATCATCAGCCGAACGTCCAAGGCGACGTTCGGTGACGCGTTCGAAGGCCGGCACACCCGCGAGTTCGTCGAACGATGGACGGGCGAGGGCGTCGACACCGACTTGGTCGACCCCGACGAACTTGCCCGCGTGTGGCGATCGGGGGCGCCGATGGCTCTCACGGCGGCGCTTCTCCAGTCTGCGTGGCGTCACCGTCACGCTCCGTCTGAAATCCCAGCTCAGGGCCATGAGGCCTAACGCTCAGTGCACGTTCTTGACGTTGTCTTGAGCGGTTTTGCTGGCTTTCCGGAGGCCCCTTCGTTACCTTGTTCGCTCAAGGCGACGGGCGCACAAGCCTCCTTTGGTGATCGAGAGATGACCTGGGCACGGCATCCGTCGGCGGATGCAGAACACACAGGAGGCATGTGGATATGAAGTACGAGGCACCCTCGATCACCCCGCTCGGCAGCGTCAGCGAGTTCACTCAGGGCAGCTGGGACGGCTCCACCTACGACGGTCAGCGTTTCGTCATCATCCCGCTGACGTACGACCCGCCGGCGGGCAACCCGTCGGTCAGCTGAACGACGCGTCCGATCGACGCTTGAAAGATCCCGGGCGACGCCCGGGATCTTTCGTGTTCGGCGTCAGGTTCCCGAGATCCCGTACCGGTCGGCCTGCAAGGTGAACAGGTCCTTGTACAGGCCCCCTGTCGACATCAGCTCGTCGTGCGAGCCCATCTCGACGACCTCGCCCTGGTCCATCACCAGCACCACGTCGGCGGTGCGGACGGTCGCGAACCGGTGGGACACGAAGATGACGATGCGATCGTCGCCGAGCTTCTGGAGCAGGTCGAACAAGTCGGCTTCGGCTCGCGGGTCGAGCGCTGCCGAGGGTTCGTCGAGGATGACGAGGGGCGCGTCCCGGAACAGTGCCCGTGCGACGGCGAGACGTTGCCACTGGCCGATGGAGAGGTCGGTCCCGCCCGCGAACATCTTCCCCAGTCGGGCGTCCAGCCCGTCGCGGCTGGCGATGACATCGTCGATGCCGGCGTAGACGGCGGCCTGCATGATCGCTGCGCGGTCGTCGAGGCGCCCGGTGTCGCCGAGCCCGATCGCCTTGTCGATCGGGAGCATGTAGCAGACGAAATCCTGGAACACCGGGGCGATCTGGCGACGCACCCGTTCCGGATCGCACGTGGCGAGGTCGACGCCGTCCCACGCGATCGCGCCGGCGGTCGGCGTCAGCAGGCCGCAGAGCAGCTTCGACAGCGTGGTCTTGCCGGATCCGTTGGCGCCGACGATCGCCATGATCTGGCCGCGCCGAACCTCGAAGCTGACGTTCTTCAGGGCGTCCGTCGTCGCGCCCGGGTACCGATACGTGAGACCCCGGACCGAGACAGACGTCGGAGGGCTGGGCGGAAGACCTGTGGGCCGACTCTCGCGGATGGTCGGCAGCGTGGCTCGGAACGACTCGAAATCACGAAGGAACGTCATCCCTTCGTGAACGCCCGTGAATGCCGCTCCCGCCGACTGGAGGCGGTTGCTCAGCTGTTGCAGACCGACGACGGCGATCGCCGCGTCGCCGATCGAGATCGTTCCGCGCCCGGCGAGGATCAACGTGAACGAGAGGGTCCCCACGAGCACCGCCGTGGTGACGAACGACCCGGCGAGCGACAACCGCAGCCTGCGGGCAACCAGCTGGCGCAGGGCCGTCAGCCGCGTGTCCCACAGCGCGTCGTGCCACGTTCGCAATGTCGGCGCGGTGCCGTAGGCCCGGACCTCCTTTGCCTCACCGCGCCCTGTCATGAGGTACTCGAAGTACCCGCGCTCGCGCAGCAGTTCGGTCTGGCTGCGTTCCATCTCGTAGCGAGCACGGTTGTTGCGCACGTTGACGACCACAACCGGGATCGCGCCGGCGACGGCGATGGGGATCAGCGTCGGCGTCACCGTGATCAGCACCCCGACGACACCGAGCGACACGGCGAACGTCGACACCATCGTCACGAGGCCGAACACCACGGCCGAGGACTGCCCGCCGGCGGCGGCGGTCGCTCGACCGAGGCGATCGTGGAACTCCGGCCGCTCGTACTCCTCCAGGTCGACCTCGGTGGCGGTGTCGAGCACCTCGTTCATCGTCCGCCGGTGCACCTTCTCGCCGAGCAGGACGCGGTGCTCGGTCGCCATCGCCTGGCCCATCGAGCCGATCAGCAAGGTGGCCGCCAAGAGCACGAGGTAGGGCGCCAGCTCGCGGGCCGTGGCGCCGCTCTCGGCGGAGATGAGATCGAGGAGCTTGCGTCCGATCAGCAGCTGTGCTGCCACGGCCAAGGAGGTGATGATCGTTGCGCCGACGATGAAGAACAGCCGGCGACGATCCGCCGAGACGACCAGGTGGATCGCCAGACGAATCGTCCCGAACGCCTTGCGATTCCCGAACCGGGTCATCGAGAGGTCTCACCTGCGACGGCTTCGAGATAGGCCCGCTTCTCGGCCATGTCGTCGGTCTCGTTCTCGGGTGGCGGCCACAGGCGCCGCTGGAGCCGGCGGGCGACCCGACCCGGCGTCTGGGTCAGCGTCGCTCGCAGCGTCGGGCGCACCGAGCGGGTGAACGCGCGGGCGAGCGTCGGGTCTTCGTGCAGTTGGATGGGCGGCGAGAGCGCGCAGACCGCCCGGTCGAGAAGGCGAAGAGAACGCGGCAGCAGCGCGTCGACGATGCGGTCCGGCACGTCGGCGCCGAGGATCGTGCGCGTGCGGGCGAGAACGAGCCCGACGCTGGCAGCGACGTCGTGGTCACGGCAGCGGCGCACGACCTCGTCGAGGTCCGGACGCTCGACGGCCAGTGCCCGCTCGACGTCCTTCAGCCACAGGAGACGGTGACCGTCGGAGCGCGCCGCGTGGAGGCACAGCATCTGCAGCGTGTCGATCGGATCGAGCGTCGGGATCTCGATGCTCGACACGTCGACGAGGCGGCGCCGGGCGAGCATCGGGCGGGGGTCGATCCGGTCCGCTCGGCGGTCCTGGCGCGAGTAATGGACGTGCCAATGCAGGTCGATGTGGATCGGCCCTCTCGCCATCTCCGCTTGGCCGGCCAGCATCTGCTCGGCCAGCGCCCAGTTGTGGATGAGATGCTGGTAGCCGAGCTTCTCGAGGATCGTCATCGCTGCGGGGTAGTCCCGGCGGTGCACGAGCAGGTCGAGGTCGTTGTACGTGCGGTCTCCGACCTCGGGGTAGAGGCGGGCGGCGACAACCGGGCCTTTCATCACCACCCACGAGAGGTCGGCGTCGCGGAAGGCCCGGGTGACCTCGCTCAGCGCAGCGATCATCATCAGGTGCCGCATCGCGGTCACCTGCCGAGCTTCTCCCAGCTCCTTGCGGACCTCGTCGGGGACTCCCGTGACGGGCAGGAGCCCACGCCACACCGTGCCGCTCAACCGATGCAGCCGGGCGGCCGCGGGCAGCGCCTCGATCGGCGCCGAGGCGACGAGGCGCTCGATGGCCGCGCACCGCGTGGGATCGGCGTCATGGGCGGCAGCGATCGTCGCCTGCACGAGCAGATCGCGCAGCGACCGCTTCTCGGCGCGCGTCAGCTCGTCGAGCCTGCTCATGTCGCCGGTCATCGCCGCAGGATGCTAGCCACCGCCGCGATCGCGGCCGTGAGCCGAGTCGTCGTCAGGGTTGGGTGGGATCGGCGACCGCGCCGGACGAGCTGGCAAAGTTTGGCGGCCATCCCGGACGCTGTACGCTCTTGGGTCGCCCCGGGGCTATAGCTCAGTCGGTTAGAGCGCATCCCTGATAAGGATGAGGTCACAAGTTCGATTCTTGTTAGCCCCACTCGAAGTCCCTTGCAGACGGCGGTTGTCTGCAACTCCCGCGGCGTATTGGAGCTTCAGGTCATACGCAAGCGAGTCCGACAGTCGGGCAGGGCTCCCACCGGGA
>CAZGUH010000006.1:0-99829 GCA_964529005.1 uncultured Ilumatobacteraceae bacterium
CTAGTGTCCTGAGTCGTTGATTCGATGGAGATATGCAGCGAGTGTGTCGAGGATCTCGTCGGCGGTCTTGCGCCAGACGAACGGCCGCGGGTTGTTGTTCCATTGTTCAGTCCAGGCGGTGATGTCCCGCCGCAGTTCGTTCACGCAGCGGTGCGTGGCACGACGGAGCTTCTTCGTTGTCAGTTCGGCGAACCAGCGCTCGACTTGGTTGAGCCACGAACTGTATGTCGGCGTGTAGTGCATTGTGAACCGTCGATGTCGGGCGAGCCAGCGCTGGATCTCGGGGGCTTTGTGGGTCGAGGCGTTGTCGCAGATCACATGGACTGCGAGGTGGTCGGGGACGCTGCGATTGATCAGGTTCAGAAACGATCGGAACTCGACAGCGCGATGCTGGTCGGTCATCTTGGTGATCACCTGGCCAGAAGCGACATCCAACGCCGCGTACAGATCAGCGGTGCCGTTGCGGACGTAGTCGTGCGAGCGGCGCTGGGGCACCCCCGGCAGCATCGGCAGGATCGGCGCCGTCCGGTCCAACGCCTGAACTTGGGTCTTCTCATCGACACACAACACGATCGCCGCGTCCGGCGGGTTGAGATAGAGCCCGACGATGTCACGGACCTTGTCGATGAACTGGGGATCGGTGGACAGCTTGAAGTCCTCGACCCGATGCGGCTTGAGCCCGAACGTGCGCCAGATTCGGCTCACCGCGGTCTGGTTCAACCCGACCTTGCGGGCCAGCGACCGCGTCGACCAATGCGTCGAGCCGTCATCGGGCAGCGTCTCCAACGTCGTCACGATCACCTGCTCGACGACCTCGTCGGTGATCTTGCGCGGCTGACCCGGCCGCGGCTCATCGATCAACCCGTCCAGGCGCTTGGCCGCGAACCGGGACCGCCACTTGCCGACCGTAGCGGGGTTGCACCCCAACCGGGCAGCGATCTGCTGGTTCGTCAACCCTTGCGCGGCGGCCAGCACGATCCGACAGCGCAACGCCAACGCTTGCGAGCTCTTCGGTCGCCGGGCCCACCGCTCGAGCGTCTCGCGCTCGTCGGCGCTCAACACGATCTGCGCTGTCGGTCGTCCTCGCTGGCCCATCGGTGCCTCCCATCGTCGCTGACCACAGCGACAACGCGAGACACCACCCGAAAATTCCAACGAACTACAGACTCACGACACTAGGACGTCACGGCGTGCAGGATGCGGTAGCCCTGCGCCGACGCCAGCCGTTCCGTCGGATGACCGTGCGCCGACAGCCAGCGCTGGAGCGAATCCGACCCGAGGTTCTTGTGGACCACGAGCGTCGCCGCCGCGCCGTCGCGCAGGCGTCCGAGCCAGCGAAGCAGCATCTCGTGCAACGCCGCCTTGCCGACACGGATCGGCGGGTTCGACCAGATGGCGTCGAAACGCACGCCTGGGGGCACGTCGTCGGGCAGGACGGCCCTCACGTTGTCGATGCCGTTCGCCGCAGCGTTCTCCCGGCACAGCGCCAACGCCCGCTCGTTGACGTCGATCGCCCAGACCGTGGCGCCGGGGGAGCGCCGGGCCATCGTCAGCGCGATCGGGCCGACACCGCAGCCGAGGTCGAGCAGGTCGCCATGCGCGGGCGGCGCCGGCGCCCGCATCAGCAGCAGCTTGGTGCCCGCATCGATCCGATCGGCGCTGAACACGCCGGCGTCGGTGACGAGCCGCAGCGAGAGGTCGGGGAGAGCGAGCTCGATCTCGCGGCGCGCCGAGCGGGCAGCTGGCTGGGCGCTGAAGTAGTGGTCGCCGGGCGCGGGCCCGTCCGATGTCGATCCCATGGCGCTCGGTAGCCTTGCAGCAATGGCATACGACATCCGCACCTACGGCGACCCGGTGCTCACCACCGAGGCGGCGGCCGTCGACGAGATCAACGGCAAGGTCGTGCGGCTGGTCGACGCCATGTTCGACACGCTGTACAGAAGCGACAACGGCCTCGCTCTCGCCGCCCCGCAGATCGGTGTGCAACGGCAGATCTTCGTCTGGGACATGGGCGACGAGCGGCCCTCCGCGATCATCAACCCCCAGATCGTGGAGAGCCGCGGCGAGTGGGTGTACGACGAGGGCTGCCTCAGCATCCCCGGCCTGTACGTCGAGATCGTGCGTCCGAAGGAAGTCCTCATGCGCGGCTTCACCGTCGACGGCGACGAGATCGAGATCGAGGCCGACGAGCTGATGGGCCGCATGCTGCAACACGAGCTCGACCACCTCCACGGCGTGCTGATGTTCGATCGGATGACACCGGAGCAGCGCGCCGAGGCCCTCGCCGAGTACGAGCGGTCGGCGGCAGCGCCGCCGGCACAGGCACCGAGGCGACGCCTTCGGCTCACGTGAGCGACCTCCCGCTGCCGTCGGGCACGCCCCGGCGCATCGTCTACCTCGGCACCCCCCAGGCCGCCGCGACCGTGCTCGACGACCTCGTCGGCGCTGGCTTCGACGTGGCGCTCGTCATCACCCGCCCGGACAAGCGGCGCGGGCGGGGGAGCGCCCTCGTCCCGAGCCCGGTCAAGGCCGCCGCCGAGCGGCACGGGCTCCCCGTCTCCCACCGCACGGGCGACGCGGCCGACGCCGGGGTCGACCTCGGGGTCGTCGTCGCCTACGGCCAGATCATCAAGCCGGACGTCCTCGCCGTTGTGCCGATGGTCAACGTCCACTTCTCGCTGTTGCCGCGCTGGCGCGGCGCGGCGCCCGTCGAGCGAGCGATCCTGGCGGGCGACACCGAGACCGGGGTCTGCGTGATGCACGTCGCCGAGGGCCTCGACACCGGCGACGTGTACGGCTGCGTGTCGACCCCGATCGGGCCCGACGAGACCGCCGATGCGCTGCGCGCCCGCTTGGTGCGCCTGGGCAGCGATCTGCTCGTGACGCAGCTGCGCGCCGGACTCGGCGCGCCCACGCCGCAGCACGGCGAAGTCACCTACGCCGAGAAGATCACGCCCGAGGACCGGGTGGTGCGCTTCGACACCAGCGCCCGCGAGGCACTCGGCCGGGTTCGGATCGGCGGGGCGTCGACGACGTTTCGCGGCAAGCGGCTGAAGATCCACGCGGCAGAGGTCGTCGCCGACGGCGACCCGCTGGCGCCGGGCGAGCTGGCCGGCGACCGTGTCGGCTGTGCCGAGGGCGCGCTGCGGTTGCTGACGGTGCAGCCCGAGGGCCGCGGCCCGATGTCGTGGCGCGACTTCGCCAACGGGCGCCGCCCCGCGGCGGGCGAGCGGCTCGGCACGTGAGCGCGGCGCGGACCCGCCACCGTCGCGCCGCGCCGACGTCGCGGTCGGTCGCCTACGACGCGATGCGGCGCATCGACCACGACGGCGCGTTCGCCAACCTGGCGCTGCCGCCGATGCTCGCCCGCACCGGCCTCGATCCGCAGGCCCGCGCGTTCACGACCGAGCTGGTGTACGGCACGACGCGCATGCGGCGCGCATGCGACGTGGCGATCGACCGATTCGTGCTGCGCGAGCCGGAGCCCTCGGTGCGCACGTTGCTTCGCTTGGGCGCGTACCAGTTGCTGTTCACCGCCGTGCCCGCCCACGCTGCCGTGTCGGAGACGGTGAGGTTGGCGCCGAACGCGGCGCGCGGCTTCGTCAACGCGGTGCTCCGCCGCGTGGCGGCGACGCCGATCGAGTGGCCGAGCATCGGCGCACGGCTGAGCTATCCGGACTGGATCGTCGAGCGCCTCGCCGTCGAGTTGGGCGACGAAGCGATGCCGGCGCTCGAGCGGATGAACGTCGCCCCGCCGGTCACGACCCGCGCCGACGGCTACGTGCAGGACCGCGCCTCGCAATGGGTCGCCGACGCCGTGGAGGCGCGCGCCGGCGACCTCGTCCTCGACGCCTGCGCCGGCCCGGGCGGCAAGGCGACGGCGCTGGCGAGCGGGGGAGCCGACGTCATCGCCGGCGACGCCCGCGTCCACCGCGCCCATCGCGTGGCGCACAACGCGGCCCGCCTCGGACGGTCGATCCCCGTCGTGGCAGCCGATGGCGGCGCGCCGCCGTGGCGGCCGGGAACGTTCGATCGCGTGCTCATCGACGCCCCCTGCAGCGGCCTCGGCGCGCTGCGACGGCGTCCCGACGCGCGATGGCGCATCACCGCCTCCGACGTCGCCGAGCTGACCCGCGTGCAAGCGCGACTCCTGGCACAGCTGGCGCCGCTGGTGCGCCCTGGAGGCACGCTCGTCTACAGCGTCTGCACGCTGACCGCCGCGGAGTCCATCGACCACGCCGTGCCGGACGGCTTCGAGATCGACGCCCGCGCGCTGCCGGCGCCGTGGCGGTCGTACGGCTCGGGACATCGGCTGCTGCCGCAGGACGCGGACACCGACGGGATGGTGGTGCTCCGATACCGTCGGGCGCATGTCTGAAGACCGCAGCGCGTTGTCGGCGAAGGTGCTCACCGTCAGCGACGGTGTGGTGCATGGCACGCGGACCGACAGCAGCGGCGCGGCGCTCGTCGCCCAGCTGACCGACGCGGGGTTCGCGGTCGTCGACCATCGCGTCACCGCGGATGGCGCCGACAACGTCGCCGCCGAGCTGCGGGCGATGGCCGCGTCGTTCGCCGGTTTGATCGTGACGACCGGAGGGACCGGCTTCGCGCCCCGCGACCAGACGCCCGAGGGCACCCGGGCGGTGATCGAGCGCGAGGCCCCCGGCCTCGCCGAGGCGATGCGCTTGGCGAGCCCGCTCGGCCGCCTGTCGCGCGGCATCGCCGGGGTGGTCGGGCAAGCGATCGTGTGCAACACGCCAGGATCGCCGAAGGGATGCGTCGAACAGCTCGGCGCGATCCTCGACGTCCTGCCCCACGCCCTGCGGCTGCTGAACGAGGCGCCGACGTCGCACTGACCAGCCCGAGTGCGCCCGAGGCGCTCAGAGGGCCCCGGGAGTCCTCCCGGGACCCTCCTTGTTGTTGCGGCGGGCGTTCGGCGTTAGCCGCCGGTGGCTTCGGCCAACGTTCCGGATGTCCGGAAACGTTCGGGTCCGTGTCCAGCGTGGTTGCCCCCCACGGAGCCAGTGTACGCGCGTGGCGAGGTGGGCCGCGCGCGGCCGGCAGCGGCCCCGCCGGTGGCCCGGAGCAGGCCGCGGAATCGGCCTGGGAGGGCTCGCACGGCAGGCGGTAGCGTCGGCCGGCGTGTTGCGCCTGGTGTTGCCCAAGGGATCGCTGGAGAAGGCGACGTTCGACCTGTTCGAGGCGGCCGACCTCCCGGTGGTGCGGTCGTCGGTGGTCGACTACAAGGCCACGATCGACGACCCGCGGGTGATCGACGTGCGCATCCTCCGGCCGCAGGAGATCCCCACCTACGTGGCCGAAGGCCTGTTCGACATCGGCATCACCGGCCGGGACTGGGTCGAGGAGACCGCCAGCGACATCGTCAGCCTGGGCGAGCTGCGCTACAGCAAGGCGACCAGCTGCCCGGTGCGGGTCGTGGTCGCGGTCGCCGACGACGACCCTGCCCAGAATACCGAGGATCTGCGCCCCGGGCTGCGCGTCTCCTCGGAGTATCCGCAGCTCACCCGCCGGTACTTCGAGAGCAAGGGCATCGCCGCCGACGTCCGGCTGAGCCACGGCGCGAGCGAGGCCAAGATCCCCGACATCGCCGACTGCGTGGTCGACATCACCGAGACCGGCCGCGCGCTGCGCGCCGCCGGTCTGCGGATCATCGACACGATCCTCACCAGCTACACCGAGCTGATCGCCAACCCGGCCGCCTACGCCGACGCGGCCAAGCGGCACGCCATGGGCCAGCTGATGACCCTGCTCACCGGCACCCTCGATGCGCGCACCAAGGTGCTGGTGAAGATCAACGTGCCGGCCGACCGGCGTGAGGCCGTGCTGGCGATGCTGCCCTCGGCGAAGTCACCGACGATCTCCCAGCTCGCCACCGGCGGGTTCGCCGTCGAGTCGGTGGTCGAAAAGCGAGGCATCAACACGCTGATCCCGGCACTCAAGGACGCCGGCGCCACCGACATCCTGGAGATTCCGATCAGCAAGATCGTGCGCTAGACAGAGTCGCGATGCGCACAGGCGTGGTCATCGAGTTCGACGAGGCGCGCGGGCTCGGCGCCCTCGCCGACGACGAGGGCGCGACGACGCCGTTCCAGTGCCTGGCGATCGCCGACGGCAGCCGTTCCATCGCGGTCGGCGCCCGCGTCAGCTTCGACCTGATCCCCACGATCGGCCGCTACGAGGCCTGGAACATCCGCCCGCGGGCGTGACGGGGCGGAGTCGCGGTGCTCGACGCCCTCAGCGAGCGTGACCGGCGCATCTGCGAGGTGCTGCTCGCCACCCGGCCCGGAGAGGTGGTGACGTACGGCGACGTCGCCGAGGTCGCCGGATATCCCGGACGATCGCGGCTCGTCGGTCGCCTGCTGAGCGAGATCGATGCCGAGCTGCCGTGGTGGCGCGTGGTCACCAGCGCCGGGCGTCTCGTGCCGGGTCACGAGCGTGAGCAAGCGGGGCTGCTGCGCAGCGAAGGCGTCGTCGTGCGCGCGGCGCGTGTGCACGACGCGCCGTTGGGGCGCTTCAGCCGCCGGCCGACGCCTTGATCTGCACGAACGCCAGGCGGATGTTGCCGAGCGCGTCGCGCAGCGTGGCGACGTCGGGCCCGAGACGATCGCCGAGCCCTTCCACCAGGCAGGCCACGGCGTCGATCGCCAGCGCCGAGCCGGCGAGGTCGGGCGGCTCCGACGACAGGTGGATGGCGGCCAGTTCGTACAGCCCCATCACGTGGTTGACGACCACCATCTCGGCCGGCGCCTCGGCGAGGCGGCGGCGGGCCGCTTCCACGGCTTCGCGTGCGTCATCGACCTGTGTCTCCGTCGCGCCCGGTGTCTTCCCAGCTTGCGGCGTTTCGGGCTCCACGTGCGCTACCCTATCGGCCGACAATTGAGGCGAAGTGGGAGACCGCAGCGCATGCGGCGGATCACCCCACCCGGCCACTGCGGTACATCGCGTGCGATGACCGGGTTGGTGCGTCCGGGTCACATCTCCGGCAACGGCCGCCGTGCGTGCACGTCGGGCGTCGCTCGTGGCTTCGCATCGCGGGGGAGACCCCGACATCCCGAACCGACACGAGTGGCGACCGCCAGAGGAGGCACAACCACGTTGCACAGGAGTGAGCAGTCATAGCACCGCCACAGACCAACGAGCCCCGCTACAACGAGCGCATCCGTGCTCGTGAGGTGCGCCTCATCGGGGCCGACGGCAGCCAGATCGGCATCAAGGCGCTCCCCGAGGCGCTCCAGCTGGCTCGCCAACTCGATCTCGACCTCGTCGAGGTGGCCCCCCTGGCCACCCCGCCCGTGTGTCGGATCATGGACTACGGCAAGTTCCGCTACGAGGAGTCACAGAAGGCCAAGGAGTCCCGCAAGAAGACGTCCCATGTGTCGATCAAGGAAGTGAAGTTCCGCCCCAAGATCGGAAAGGGCGACTTCGACACCAAGGTCCGCCACATGCAGGAGTTCCTCGGCGAAGGCCACAAGGTCAAGGTCACCTTGCAGTTCCGTGGGCGCGAGATGGCCCATCCGGAGCTCGGCTCGAAGATCCTCGACGCGGTCCTCGAACAGATCGGCGGTCTCGGCAAGGTCGAGACGCAGGCCCGTCTCGAAGGCCGCAACATGACGATGGTGCTCGCACCCGACCGCAAGCCGCCCGTCAAGGCGAAACCGTCCGGTGACGGCGACGCCGACGCAGCGGCTGCGCAACCCACCACCCCCGCCTCGGAATCGGCGTGACGCCACGCTCGGACGGATGTCCGAGCGTGCACGCCGGCGCTCTGGTCGACCGCTCGTCGACCCCGTCCGACCACCTCCCAGAAGGCGATCCGACATGCCCAAGATGAAGACCTCCAAGACCGCGGCGAAGCGGTTCCGCAAGACCGGAACCGGCAAGCTGCGCCGCCAGCAGGCCATGCGTCAGCATCTCTTCGAGAAGAAGCCCTCGACGCGCACCCGCCGCCTCGACGGAACCGTCGACGTGCATCCCGGCGACGAGAAGAAGATCAAGCGCCTGCTCGCCGAGCGCTGAGCGCCACCCGCACCACGACGACTGAACGACACGCCGAGAAGACAGGAGGTTCCCGATGGCCAGGGTGAAGCGAGCCGTCGGTTCGAAGAAGCACCGCAAGGCGGTGCTCGAACGGGCGAAGGGGTATTACGGCAACAAGAGCCGCTCCGTGCGCGCCGCCAACGAGCAGGTGATGCGCTCCGGCCAGTACGCGTTCCGCGACCGCCGGGCGCGCAAGGGCGAGTTCCGTCGCCTGTGGATCCAGCGCATCAACGCCGCGTGCCGGCAGAACGACATCAGCTACAGCCGCTTCATCTCGGGGCTGAGCAAGGCCGGCATCGAGGTCGACCGCAAGATTCTCGCCGATCTCGCGGTCACCGACGCCACCGCGTTCGCCGCGCTGGTCACGGCTGCGAAGGGCGCGCTGGCCTGACCGGCCTGTCGATCTCGAACCCACACGTCCAACGACTGCGGCGCCTTGCGGGGCGCCGCAGTGCGCGTCGGGACGAGGGCTGCTTCGTGGTCGAAGGGCGGGTGCTGCTCGCCGAGGCGCTGCGCGCCGCCTGGCCGGTCGAGGCGGTGTTCGTCCCCGCGGGGTCCGACGTGGCGAGCGACGTCACCGGGGTCGCGCGCCACGAGCTCGCCGCCGGCGTGATCGAGCGTGTCGCGACCACGGAGTCGCCCAAGGACGTGATGGCGATCGTGCGCCAGCGACCAGCGTCGCTGCCTGCCGGCGCGACGTTCGTCGTCGTGTGCGCGGGCGTGTCCGATCCGGGCAACCTCGGCACGATCGTCCGCTCGGCGGAGGCGGCGGGCGCCGACGCGGTGGCGTGCACCCCCGGGACCGTCGACGTGTGGAGCCCGAAGACGGTGCGTGCCTCGGCGGGAGCGGTGTTCCATGTCCCGATCGTCGAGCTCGGCGGCCAAGGCGACCACGACGACGACGTCGATCTGCTGCCCTCGGCGGGCCTGCGGCTCGTCGGCACCAGCTCGCACCCCGAGCAGGCTCCGGTCGATCACACGGCGTTCGATCTGACGCAACCGGTCGCGCTCGTAATGGGCAGCGAGGCGCACGGGGTTCCCAGCAGCGTGCCGGTCTCGTCGTGGGTCCGGATCCCACACGCCGGGCGCAGCGAGAGCCTGAACGTCGCGATGGCGGCGACCGTGCTGTGCTTCGAAGTTTCTCGCCAGCGTCGCGCCGCGGCCGGTACGCTGCCCGGCTGATGCTCACGGCCGTCGCAGCTCGTCGATTTCGCCGCCCCCGGGTCCTGCTCGGGGAGGCGCAGCGCCACGGCTGACGCGTGCTCACCGAGCGGTCCCGGGGGCGCCCGGTGTGGAATCGCTCGAAAGGATCCTCGTGAACGACCCCTCTGATGTCATCGTCGCCGACGTGCGCGCCGTCGTCGACTCGGCGCTCGCTCGCGTCGCCGCCGCGGCCACGCTGGCCGAGGTCAAGGCGCTCGACGCCGAACTGCTGGGCAAACGCGGCGGCCTGGCGACGACGAAGGCGCGTTTGGGCTCGCTGCCCACCGAGGCGCGCAAGACGGCCGGCCAGGCGCTGAACGAGGCCACCGCGCAGCTCAGCGCCGCGCTGTCGGCGCGCCGCGACGAGCTCGCCCGCGCCGAGCGGGCGCGCCGCCTGGAGGCCGAGCGGCTCGACCTCACCGAGATCCGCACGCGCCCCCAGCGCGGGCACGAGCACATCGTCACGCAGGCGACCAAGCGGCTCGAGGACGTGTTCGTCGGGCTCGGCTTCCAGGTCGCGGAAGGGCCCGAGGTCGAGACCGACTGGCACAACTTCGAGGCCCTCAACATGCCGCCCAGCCATCCGGCGCGCAGCATGTGGGACACGCTGTTCCTCGACTACGGCGAGCCCGGCAGCGTCGTGCTGCGCACGCACACCTCGCCGGTGCAGATCCGCGTGATGCAGACGCTGCCGCCCCCGATCTACATGGTGATGCCCGGGCGGGTGTTTCGCCGCGAGACCACCGATGCCACCCACATGCCGGTGTTCCACCAGATCGAGGGCCTCGTCGTCGATCGGGGCATCTCGATGGCGCATCTCGCCGGCACGATCGAGGCGTTCACCAAGGCGTTCTTCGGCGGGGACTTCACGTCGCGGCTGCGACCCTCGTACTTCCCGTTCACCGAGCCGAGCGCCGAGTTCGACATCCAGACGCCCGACGGCAGCTGGCTGGAGCTCGGCGGGTGCGGCATGGTGCATCCCAACGTGCTGCGCGCCGGCGGCCTCGATCCGGAGGAGTGGAGCGGCTTCGCGTTCGGCTTCGGCATCGACCGCATGGCCAAGGAACGGCACGCCGTCGACGACATCCGCGACATGTACTCGAACGACATCCGCTTCGTGGAGCAGTTCTGATGAAGGTCCTCCTCAGCTGGCTCAACGACTACGTCGACGCCGGTGACGACGCCGACGCGGTGGCTGCCGCGCTCACCAGCTTGGGCCTCGCCGTCGACGACGTCATCCACGTCGGAGCGACCGTGCCGGGCGTCGTCACCGCCCGCGTGGTGCGCACCGAGCGCCACCCCGACGCCGCGAAGGTGCATCGGGTCTACGTCGACGCCGGTGACGGCGCCGAGCGCCACGTGTGGTGCGGCGCGTTCAACATGTCGGCGGGCGACGTCGTGCCCTTGGCGACGCTCGGCGCCACGATGCCGGACGGACGCACGATCGAACGGCGCGGCATCCTCGGCATCGACTCCGAGGGCATGTTGTGCTCGGCGCGCGAGCTAGGGCTCGGCGACGACCACAGCGGCATCATGCTGTTGCCACCCGGGACGCCGCTCGGCGTGCCGTACGGCGAGGCTCTCGGCATCGAACCCGACGTCGTGCTCGACATCGACGTGACCCGCAACCGGCCCGACGCGTGGGGCTACGTCGGCATCGCCCGCGACCTCGCCGCCCGGCTCGGCCGTCCGCTGCGCGCCCCGATGCCCGTGGTCGGCGAACTCGGCCATGCGCGGTCCGCGCCCGTGACGATCGCCGCCGGCGAGCGCTGCGGCCGGTTCACGTCCACCGTGATGAGCGGCGTGTCGGTCGGCCCGTCGGCGCCGTGGATGGCGCGGCGGCTGCGCGCCGCGGGCATGCGGCCGATCAGCAACGTCGTCGACGTCAGCAACTACGTGATGCTCGAGCTGAACCAGCCGAACCACGCCTACGACCTCGACACGTTGGGCGGCGGCGGGTTCCGCGTCCGCGCCGCGGCCGACGGCGAGACCATCACCACCCTCGACGGCGTGGAGCGATCGCTGTCGGGCGACGACCTGCTGATCTGCGACGCCGACGACGCGCCGATCGGTGTCGCCGGGGTGATGGGCGGCCTCGACACCGAGATCACCGACGAGACGACCACGATCGCCCTCGAGGTCGCCTGGTTCGAGCCGGTCGGCGTGATGCAGACGGCTGCGCGCCTCGGCCTGCGATCGGAGGCCTCGGCGCGCTTCGAGCGCGGCGTCGACCCGCACGGCATCGACCTGGCGATCGCCCGCTTCGCCGAGTTGCTGCGCGAGACGAGCCCAGGGCTCGTCGTGCACGCCGGCGCGGACGACGCGCGCAGCGAGCACCTGCCCGGCGAGCGCGCCGCGGTCACCGTGCGCTTGCCGCTGGTGCGCCGCGTGCTCGGCGACGGCATCGACGGCGCGGAAGCCAAGCGGCTGCTCGACCCCATCGGCTTCACGACGACCCCCGACCCGCAGAGCGACACGCTCACCGTGTCGATCCCGTCGTGGCGGCCCGACAGCACCGCCGAGATCGACGTCGTCGAGGAGATCGCTCGCCACCGCGGCTACGACACGATCGGCAAGGTCCTGCCGACCAGCACGACGCACGGCGCGCTGTCCACCGTGCAGCAGCGCCGGCGGCTGTTGCGCGAGGTGCTCCTCGGCGCCGGCCTCAGCGAGGCGATGCCGAGCCCGTTCCTCGCAGCCGAGACGGTCGCTCGCGCCGGCATCGACGGCGACGCGATCCGCATCACGAACCCGGTGGTCGCCGACGAGGACCTGCTGCGCACATCCTTGCGGCCGGGCTTGCTGGCCACCGTGGCGTTCAACGCGTCGCACCGCGCCACGGGCGTGCGGTTCTTCGAGATCGGCCACGTGTACCCGCCGGGATCGCGCACGGGGGCGCTGCCCGACGAGTACGAGGCGCTCGGCATCGTGCTCGCCGGCGCCGACGCGATGGCAGCGGTCGCGATCTGGCGCGAGATCGCGGCGGCGCTGTCGATCGGCGCTCGCATCGACCAGTCGATCGTCGCCCCCGGCCTGCACCCGACGCGGTCGGCGACGCTGACCGCCGGCCGGGACCGCATCGGCGTCGTCGGTGAGATCCATCCCGACGTGCTCGACGCGTTCGGGATCAGCGAGCGCGTCGCGGTCGTCGAGCTCGACCTCACCACGATCCTCGACCGCTCGCCGGCGCCGCCGCGGGCCAAGCCCGTCAGTCGATTCCCGTCGAGCGACATCGACCTCGCGTTCGTCGTCGACCGGTCGATCGCCGCCGAGCGGATCGAGAAGGCGCTGCGGCAGGCAGCCGGCGCGCTGCTCGCCGACATCGAGCTCTTCGACGTCTACGCCGGCCCCGGCGTGGCAGACGGAGCGCGCAGCCTGGCCTACCGGCTGCGTTTCCAGGCACACGACCGGACGCTCACCGACGCCGAGGTGTCGGCGCTGCGCGACCGGTGCATCGCCGCGGTGGGCAAGGTCGGCGGCAGGCTGCGCGCGTCCGCGTCAGCGGCCCCGGCTAGCGTGCCACCCGATGTCTCCTGACCCCCCGCGCCGCTCGGACCTGGTGGTTTTCGAGGTCACCGACGGCCGGGCCGTGCTGCTCGACGCCAGCGGCACGGAGTTGATCACCCTCAACCCGGTCGGGACGATCGTCTGGAACGCGCTCGACGGCACGCGTGACGTCGATGCGTTGGCACGCGTGCTCGCGTCGGAGTTCCCCGACGTCGACCCGGCACAGCTCGTCGACGACGTGCGGAGGTTCCTCGACGAGTTGGGCGATCTCCATCTGCTGTCCACTGACGGCGATGCTGGTCGTTGAGCGCGTCTCCAAGCTCTACCCACGGCCCCGTGGTCTCCAGCGGCTGCTGATCCGCGGCGCCTCCAGCGAATCCGTCTACGCGCTGCGCAACGTCAGCGTGTCGGTCGCGGCGGGCGAGGTCGTCGGCCTCGTGGGGCCGAACGGCGCCGGCAAGACCACGCTGATCAAGATCATCGCCACGCTGCTCGAGCCGACCCTCGGCTCGGTGCACGTCGACGGGCTCGACGTCCGCCGCCAGCCGGCGCTGGTCCGTGGCCGCATCGGCCTGGTGCTCGCCGACGATCGCTCGCTCTACTGGCGTTTGTCGGGACGGGAGAACCTGGAGTTCTTCGGTGTGATGAACGGCATGTCGACGAGCGACGCACGCCGCCGGGCGGGCGAGCTGCTCGAGCGCGTCGGTCTCGCCTCTCGGGACAAGCTCGTGTTCGGCTACTCGTCGGGCATGCGGGCGCGGCTGTCGCTGGCCCGCGCGCTGCTCAGCCGCCCACCGCTGCTCGTGCTCGACGAGCCGACGCGGGCGCTCGACCCACTGGCGACGGCCGATGTCGCCGGGTTGCTGCGCGATGCCGCCGACGGCGGGGTCGCGGTGCTGCTGTCGAGCCACCGCCTCGACGAGATCGAGAACGTGTGCGACCGCATCGCGGTCGTCGTGCGCGGCGCCGTGCGCTACGACGGCACCGCTGCCGATCTCGCCGGCCACGATCGCTTCGCCGACGCGCTGCACGCGCTGCTCACCGACTCCGAGGTCGACACATGGTGAGCGTCAGCGCCGACCTGCGCCGCGTGGGAGCGCTCGCCCGTCGCGACCTCCTCGCCGAACGCACCTACCACTGGCGGCACGGGCTGCGGCTGTTCAGCTTCGTGATGACCGTCGTGATCGCCCACAACGTGAGCAAGCTGGTCGTCGATCGTCCCGAGCTCACTCGCTACGGCGGCAGCTACTTCGACTTCGTGCTGGTCGGCCTGGCGATCATGTCGGTCACCACGCTGGGAATCGGCGCGTTCAACGCCAACATCATGCGCGAGCAGTCGCTCGGCACGCTCGAAGCGCTGCTCGTCACGCCGACACCGATCAGCGTCCTGCTCGCCGGATCCTTCATGTTCCCGTTGATGCTCACCGCGCTCGACCTCGTGCTCTACCTCGGGATCGGGGTCGGTGTGATCGGCGGAGGGCTCGACCTCGCCGGCCTTCCGCTGGCGATCGCACTGCTCGCGGCAACGCTCGGGACGTTCTGCGCGTTCGGGATCATGGGGGCGAGCGTCGTGCTGCTGTCCAAGCGCGGCGATCCGTTCAGCAGGCCCCTGGGCCAGATCACCGGCATCCTCAGCGGCGCGCTGTTTCCCGTGTCGACGTTCCCCTGGCCGCTGGAGCTGCTCGCCCGGGCGTTTCCCGCCTACTACGGCATCAACGGCCTGCGCGAGACGCTCCTCGGCGGCGCGGGGTGGGCGGACGCAGGCCCCGACCTGCTCGTGCTGCTCGGGTTCTGCGCGGTGTTGCTGCCGCTGTCGTTGGCGGTGTTCGCGCGCAGCCTCACGCTCGCCCGCCGCACCGGCACGCTCGGCAGCTACTAGCGATGGCCGCGCGTGAACCGCTGCCACGCCGTGTCGAGCAAGCGGCCGGCGACCCCGACGCGCCGCGCCGGGTCGGCGTCGTGGGTGAGGAACGCCGCCGGCAGGCGGCTGAGCGCGGCCGCGTGCGGGAAGAACGCCCGCATCCGCGCCGGTGAGCGCCCGAGGAACAGGTAGCCGGCGACGACCTCGAGCAGCACGGGGCCGGGCGCGATCGGGGCGAGGGCCCCGTCGTCGGAGGAGTGCAGCACGACGACCACACCGGCGACGGGCAGCGGTCCGCTCGACACCATCGCGACGCCGCCGAGCCGCCACCGTCCCCGCGGGTCGGCGGGCACCGCCTGCGCCTCGCTCGTGTCCTCCGTCAGATCGACCAGATCGACCGTGATCGGCTTCGGCAGACCCGTCGCCCATGCGCCTATGCCACCGGTCGGCGGCGGCGCGACCAGGGCGATGTCGTCGCTGAGCACGTCCCACCCGTGCCGAGCCCCGGCGAGCGCGAGGGTGGACTTGCCGCTGCCGGTGGCGCCGAACGCCAGCAGCGCCCGCCCGTCACGGGCCAGCACCGCGGCGTGCAGCGCGTGGTGGCCGGCGTCGGCGAGCGCATCGCACAGTGGGTACTGCACCGCGCGGCGGTAGGCGCGGTCGGGATCGGGGCCGCGCAGCGGCCCGCCGACCGCGACGCCGCCGGCGGCGTCGCGGTGTGCGACGACGCCTCCGGCGTGCGACGCGACGCACGCGCCCGGTCGGAGCCAGACGTCGATCTCCTCAAACGACAGGTCCGGCGGCTCGGCGGGCAGCGCCGGCGCCTCCTGCTGGAAACGGACCGCGAAGGCGGCGTGCCGCTCGCCGAGAGGCCGGTCGTCGCGGGCGCAGGCGCCGAAGATGCCGTCGGCGATCGACCACCGCTGGGGATCGCTGGCCGCGACGTCGATGCACAGACGCGACACCTGCACGGTCGATTGCATGGCTCGCTCACCCTACCCTTGGGCATCGATGGCCCCCAGCGAGCCGACACCGTCACCGTCACCGACGCCGACGCCGATGTCCGCGGCGACGTTGCGCCACGGCGCCACGATCCGGCCGATCTGGGTGCAGGTCTCCGGTGCGTCGATGGGCCGGGCGATCCGGGGTGGGGCCGAGGTGCTGGTCACCGCCGCGGACGCGCCGCGGCGTGGCGAGGTCTGGGCCTTTCGGGCACGCGAGGGCCATCTCGTCGTCCACCGCTTCCTCGGCGCCCGCGGCGACCAGCTGTGGTTCAAGGGCGACGCCAACTCGCGCACCGATGTGCCGGTGACCGCCGACGACCTGGTGGGCCGTGTCGTCGCCTGGCGCGACGGCGGCCGCATCCGCCGCCTCGGCCACGCTCAGCGCATGGCCGCCCGCTGTGTCCTCGATGTTCGCGCGGCCCTTCGTCGTTTCGAAACGATCAAGAACCGTCGCGGTCGTTGATGCGCGTGCCGCGGTTGGTTACCGTCTCGTCCCAGCAGCGGCGCAGAGAGGTGACGCAGATGAGATACGAGAGCCCGGCGATCGAGCGGCGGGAGAGCATCGAGGCTCGCCTGTGCGACAAGTTCCCCGACCTCCCCGGTTCCGAGGGCGGCGACTCGTACGGCCCCTCGCCGAGCTGAACCGACCGAGCCGAGAAGGGCCGAAGCTACGCCTTCGGCCCTTCTTGCGCGTCTGAGCGCAGGTCGCGACGCGAGATCGTGGTGAACTCCCGCACCGGCTCGAACGCCCGCGCCTGCCGTCGCATCACCTTCTCGTAGGCGCGGCGACCGGCCGCCTCGCCCGGCAGGCGCTCGGGTGGGCGCAGCATCGCCGCCATCCACGTCTGCTCCGGGTCGACATGCTCCGCGGGGGCGGTCATCGGGTTGGTGGGCGCGATCGTCGCCAGGCCACCCAGCCCGAGCGCGTTGGCGAGCGCCTGCGCACGGCCGATGAGCCCCCACGACAGCCGCCGGCCCCGGTGCTCGGGAGCGACGGTCAGCATGTCGACGCCGAGGTACTGGCGGGTCAGCACCGACACCACCATCGCGGCGATCAACGCGCCGCCTTCCTCGGTCACGAGCACGAGGTGCCGATGGACGATGTGCCGGATCGATTGCGCCGCCTGCCACGTGGTGGCCTCGGAGGCGTTCTCGTACCCGCGGTAGAGCTCGACGAGCCGCGGCAGATCGGCCGCTGTCGCCAGCCGCGTGCGCTCGTCCACCTCGCCGGTGACCGAGACCGGGGGAGGGACGACGATCCTGGGCGCCGTGTGCGCTCGGCGGAAGCGGCTGAGGTGAGCGAGCAACGGCTGGACGTCGGCGAAGGTTCCGATGACCTGCCGCACGGGGCTGTGGTCGATGACGTGCGCGACCGCGGGCGCGCCGCTCGGGTCGGGGAGGTAGCTGACGGCGTGCCACATGTCGAAGCACGTCCGCACGGCGACGATCGCGGCCGCCGGTGTCCCGTCGGGGTGCTCGATGCGCCACGCTCGGCACGATCCCCACGACAGCGGGTTGGCGAGCAGATCGCTGAGCGCTCGCGAGCTGCGCGGCTCGTCACGCTCCATCCACGAGACGAGGCGGTCCGCTCGGGAGACGGGCTCGACACGCATGCCCGCGACCACCTGCGGCATGCGCATCGGCGCGAGCGAGCGGATTCGAGCGGGGATGATGTCCATCGATGCAGGGCCGGCGGGAGCGCGGTCAGTTGGTGGAGAGATCGTCCGGCGCGGCGGCGAGCCACGCTAGCCGTCCGCCCTGGCGGCGCAGCACCTCGCGCCACAGCCCACCGGGGCGCGCGGCGAACGGATCGTCGTCGGCGCGCGGCACCACGATCCATGCGCCCTCGGCGATCTCGGCGTCGAGCTGCCCCGCGCCCCATCCGCTGTACCCGCGGAAGATGCGGAGGTTCAACACGTCGGGAACCTCGTCGGGTTCGCGGCTCAGGTCGACGGTGCCGAGGTCGTCGAGCACCGTGGTCCAGCCGTCGGTCTCGACGCCGCCGGCGACACGGGCGAGCCCGATGTAGCCGTCGGTCTCCACCGGACCGCCCATGAACAGCTGCTGGGGTGGGCTACAGCGGCTCAGCCATCCGACGAGGCCTTCGTATGACGCCTGCTCCGGCCGGTTGAGCACGAGACCGAGCGCGCCGTCCGCGTTGTGTTCCAGCACGAGCACGACCGACCGGTCGAAGTTGGGGTCGATGAGCGGCGGCGTGGCGATCAGCAGCTGCCCTTTCGTCGACGCGGTGAACGGGAGCACCGTTCCATTCTGGCGGGCGACGGCCGAGCGCGCGCGGAGAGGATCACCACCGGGCGACTGCGTCGAGGAAGGCGTCCTTGTCGCGCTCGTCCCCGCGGGGGTGCACGATCGAGTTCGGGTTGTCGGGATCGATGCGGTCGTAGAGCTTGCGGTCGCGGGCGACCGCCTTCAGCGACCAGGCCGCGGTGGCTGCGGCCTCCACGGCCGTCGAGCGGAGGTCGGACGTGGCCGATCGGGCGAGGAGGCGGCCGGTCACCCTGCCGTGCCGGGTGGGCGCGAGGAACCGCCCGGCGGTGCAGAGGCGGTCGACCGCGGCGAGCGGCGTCCCGGCGAGGCGGGGCACGAGGTCGTCGGGAAGGGCGATCTGCATCGACGCGGCCGCGCGCCGCAGCGCGATGCCGACGGCGCCGCCGCACCCGCCGGTCGTCGCCCGCCGCACGACTTCGTCGAGGTTGGGGCGGCCGACGTGCAGCGCGCGCTCGATGTCCTTGAACCACACGAGCCGATCGCACCCAGCGAGCGCCGCGTGCACCGCGAGGTGCACGAGCGTGTCGACCGGGTCGAGGGTCGACGTCTCGACGCCGCCGATGCGCACGGGCCGGGCGCGCTCGATCATCGCCGCGGCATCGAGCCGCAGGCGACGGCGCGTGTAGTGGGCGTACGTGAGGTCCCAGTGGACGTCGACGCCGATGCCGCCCTTCGTCATCGTCAGCTCGGCGGCGCGGAAGCGCTCGACCGCGACCCAGTTGCGGATCACGTGGCGATATCCGTGCGACTCCATCAGGCGGATCGCCTCGGCGAAGCGCTGCTGCGGCACGAGCAGATCGAGATCGCCGTAGGTCCGCAACCCTGGGTCGCCGTAGAGCAGACTGCTCAGCGCCGGTCCCTTGACGACGACGACGGGGATGTCGGCCGGCGCCAGCAGCGCGGCGATGTCGGCGAGCGCGCGGACCGCGACGAGATGCGCGGCGGTCGCCGCGCGCCGGGCCCGGGCGAGTTCGCCAACCGCGTCCTCGGCGAGGGCGACGTCGCCGAGCGTGGCGTGCGCGCATCCCTCCACGCGGTGGAAGCGGGCGGCGTCGAGCAACCTGGCCGGGGGCAGTTCGCGCGCAGCTGCCACCACGCCGTCGGCGACGGGCCACCGCCCGGCCGCAGCGGTGGCGGCGATGAGCACGTCGAGGACGCTGCGAGGGGGTCGAGGAGCACCGCCGTCGCGTCTCGTCGGTCGCATCCGACGTGACGCTACTTGCGCCCGGCCCGCGGAAGCCGGACCACCGCACGCCGGTACGATCGCGCCGCGTGCGACCAGTGGAGCGTGCCCGCAGGCGCGGAACCCGTGGTGTGTCAATCGCCGCGGTCGCGGTCGCGGTCCTCGCCGCCTGCGGGCAGGACGACGCCTCCCCGCCGACCGCCGGGCAGACGGCTCCACCGGAGACGCCACAACGCCCCGATCCGCCGCCGAGCGCCGCGGGCTCCGAACCCGTCGACGACACGGCCGCGTCCACCGCCGCGACCGAGGCCGGGCCCTGCGTGGTCCGGCTCCACGGCAAGGGTGGCGACGGGTGGGAGACGTCGGTCACCGACGGCGTCGCCGAGGTTGCGCCCGCCGGCAACGACGAGGCGTGGGGCGGGCGGCAGTGGCTGTACTTTCCCGACGACCGCTTCCAGGAGGCTCGGGCGATCGTGGCCGCGGCCGTCGATGAGGCGGGGTGCGGCGCGATCGTGCTCGACGGCTTCTCCAACGGCGCGTCGTTCGTCGCTGCCCTCTACTGCGCCGGCGAGACGTTCGGCGGCCGGTTGCGCGGCGTCGTGATCGACGACCCGGTGCCCGACACCGCGGTCGAGGGCTGCATGCCGGCGCCGGAGGTGCCGGCCGCGCTGTACTGGACGACCGCGCTGGAAGAGGCGACAGGGCCGGGCGCGGACTGCGCGGCGATCGACTACACCTGCGCCGGCGGCACGACCATCGGGATCGACGCCTACGCCGACGCGCTCGGCGTCAGCGTGACGCCCAGCCCCTTCACGACCCACGAATGGCATTGGGAGGCCCCGGAGATCGCCGCCTGGATCGCCTGAGCGGGGCGCGCTGGGCGGCGGCTCACGGGTCGACGACGATGTTGTCCCAGTGCCAGGTGTACGACGTCGTCGGCGGGTCGCCGTCGTGGTCGATCTTGTTCGGCGTGTACTTGTGGTCCTCGAAGATCACGCGCGCGTTCTCGGGGAACGAGCCGTCGAACGAGTTCTCGTAGATCCCGGCCGCGCCCTGGTCGATCGACAGCGTGAGCGTGCCGTTCTTGTTGTCGGTGAGGCAGTGCTGGCGGCGGATCGCCTTCGAGCTGAAGGCCTCCTCGTCTTGGAAGTAGAAGTCGTCGTACCACGCCTGCACGCCGCCGTAGAACGCGCCGACCCCGCCGGGGCCCTGCATCATCACCCCCACCGTGGTCGGCCCGTGGGCCAGCGCCGTGTCGTCGACCGAGCGGAACGACGCGTTGGTGTGCGACAGCCTGCCGTCCGCGGGGAGCTCGTCGGCCGGCCGCACGACGAGCTCGGTCCACTGCCGGCCGCGCAGCGACGACCACGTGACGTTCTGGTCCCAGCACACCCGGCTGATCGTGGCGAACACCTCCTTGGGGGAGAACGACACGATCGAGTAGCCGTCGATGTCGCCGAGCGACGTCATCATGTGGTCGCGGCAGAGGTAGAAGTACTCGTCCTCGTGGTCGGCGTGCACCACGCGGGTCTGGTCGGGCGGCGAGCAGTTCATGTCGTGGTCGCCGGGCCAGGTGGCCTCGGAGTTGTGGCCGCCCTCGTCGCCGAGGACGACGTTGCGGTGGTGGACGTCGGTGTCGAACGCCTCGAACCCGGTGTTGCCGTCGAACGTGGCGACGAAGCCGCCTTCCGTCAGCGGGGGCGGAGCGACGACCGCGCCGTCCGCGGCGCTCTGGCCGTCGCTGGCCGCGTCGACCTCACTGGCTCCGTCGGCAGCGCCGTCGGTCTCGTCGGCCGGGGTCGCCGCATCCGTGCCGGCGCCGCCGTCGGTGACGGTGTCATGCGGGGCGTGATCGTCGGCCTCCTGCGCAGCCGCGACGCTGTCGTCGGCGCCATGCGCGTCGTCGTCGGAGCGCGAGCCCACCCCGACGCCGACGCCGAATGCGGCCCCGACCGCCACGACGATGGCGCTGGCGACGACGATCTGCCGGTGACGTTTCTTCACGATGCTCCACCCTCCCCGGCGTCGTCGAACGCGCCCGTCAACGCTAGCCGTCGCGCCGGGCGCTGTTCGCTCAGGGCTCGACGAAGATGTTGTCCCAGTGCCACGTGTACGACGTGGTCGGCGGCGCGCTCGCGTCGTCCCGCTTGTTCGGCGTGTACTTGTGGTCCTCGAAGATCACCCGTGCATTGCGCGGGAACGATCCGGCGAACGAGCGTGAGTACGTGCCGGCGGCGCCCTGGTCGATCGACAGCGTCAGCGTGCCGTCCTTGTTGTCGGTGACGCAGTGCTGGCGCCGGATGGCCTTGGAGTTCAACCCCTCGGTGTCCTGGAAGTAGAAGTCGTCGTACCAGCGCTCGACGCCGCCGTAGAACGCCCCCGCGCCCGCCGGGCCTTGCAGCATCACGCCGACGGTCGTCGGGCCGTGCGCCAGAGCGGTGTCGTCGACCGAGCGGAACGTGGCGTTGGTGTGTGACATGCGGCCATCGCCCGGCAGCTCGGCGGCGGGCCGCACGACGAGTTCGGTCCACTGGCGGCCACGCAGCGTCGACCAGGTGACGTTCTGGTCCCAGCACACACGGCTGACGGTGGAGAACACCTGCTTCGGCGAGAAGGACAGGATCGAGTAGGCGTCGATGTCGCCGAGCGACGTCATCATGTGATCGCGGCAGAAGTAGAACGACTCCGACGGGTTGGCGGCGTGCACCGTCCGGCTCTGGTCCGGCGGCGAGCAGTTCATGTCGTGGTCGCCGGGCCATGTGGCGTCGAAGCCGTGACCGCTGGTGTCGCCGAGCCGCAGGTTGCGGTGGTGGATCTCGGTGTCGAAGGCGTCGAGCCCGGTGTTGCCGTCGAACGTCGCCGCGAACGCCGCGCCGGACGGGATGAACGAGCCGCCGCCCGGCTGGATGCTGGGCTGCTCCAAGCGGGTGTCCATCAGCCGCTCGGGCGTCACCGAGGTGAATCCGGCGCCGTCGGCGAACCAACCGTTGACGTCGACGACGAGGTGCGTCGACGCGTCGCCGGTGAACAGGCAGACGTCGCCTCCGTTGCCGAGCCGGACGATCGCGCCGTTGGCGACCGGAGCGCCGGGTCCGTAGTTGAGGTGCGACGCCGTCGGGCGCTGCTCGCCGCACGGGTAGGCGGTCACGTATCCGATGCCGGAGGCATCCGCGGCCGTGATGTTCAGGGCCACCGACGTCGCATCGTCGGGCACGTCGAGACGTCCCGCCACGGAGAGCGCGAGCTCCGTGTCGGCCTGCCGACGCCCGCCGCCGGCGTCGGAGCCGTCGGCCGTGCTGGTCCCCGGACGGGTGTCGAGCAGCCGCCGCGGCGACCGGCTGTCGAGAGCCGAGCCGTCGGCGAACCAGCCGTTGACGTCGACGATCAGCTGCGCCGACGCGTCGGAGACGTAGAGGCACACGTCGCCGCTCGGACCGAGGTCGATGATGGCGTTGTTCGCGACCGGGCGACCGGGGAAGAAGTTGAGGGTCGAGGCGTTGGGCCGCGCGTCCTCGCAGGGGTACGCGGTGACGTACCCGACGCCGCTGGCGTCGGCCGCGGTGATGTTGAGCGCCACCGAATCGGCGTCGCCGGGGACGCCAGCGCGGCCGGCCACGTCGAGGGTCGTCAGCGATCCGTGCCCGAGCGGGTTCATCCCGAGGAAGAGCCCGTCGCTGGTCGACGCGCCGGGGCGCGAATCGAGCAGGCGGCGGGGGGACTCGCCGGTGTACCCCGAGGCGTCGGTGAACCACCCGTTGACGTCGACGATCAGCTCGGTGGCGGCCTCGCCGACGTAGAGGCAGATGTTGCCGCCCGCGCCGACCTCGACGATCGCGCCGTTCGCCACGGGGGCGCCGGGGGAGAAGTTGAGGTTGGACGCGGTCGGGCGAGCGTCGCCGCATGCGTACGCGGTGATGTATCCCACGCCCTGGGCGTCCGCCGCGGTGATGTTCACGGCCACCGCGGTGGCGTTGTCGGGCACGCCCGCCCGGCCGGCGACCTGCACCTGTACTTCCGCTCCGGCCTGCCGCACGACCTGGGGGTAACCGGAGGTGAGCGTCGCGCCATACCCGACGGCCAACACCGTGGCCAGCGCCGCAGGCAACACCAGACGTTTCATATGGGGAACTCCTCTGGGCAGCAGGACCGCGCCCAGCGGCGCCTGCCTGTCGGTCGGTTCGTGGCCCGTCCGGATGCTCGCCACGGATTGCGCGTTGTCGCCGCACCGCCTGGGGAGTGGCGACAACGTTGCGAAACCATGACAGTACTCCATCGGGTCGAAAAGCAGAGACCTTGAGAGAAGCGACACATCTGCCGATGGACGCGTCATGACCCCTCTGCCGTCGTTCGCAGCCTCGGGTAGTCTGACGCAGGTTCCGGAACACTCCCTTTCGTGCTGGAGGACGAATGTCGGGTAACGAGCACGGAGGCGTGCTCCGGTGCGCTTTCATCGGTGACGAGTCGCTCGTCGCACAGTGCGCGACCATCGCCGCCGGGGCGGGCCTCGAGGTCGCCGTCGTCGCCTCGACGAACCCGCAGGTGCTCGAATTCGCTTCCAGCAGCGGGTTCGCCACGATCGACCGGCGCCTCCGCGGCGATCTCGCCGCAGAGCTGCGCGAGCACGAGTTCGACGCCCTGTTCAGCATCGCGTACCGCCGGATCATCCCCGACGACGTCCTCGCCCAGGCGTCGACGTGCATCAACTTCCACGACGGGCCGCTGCCGGGCTACGCCGGGCTGAACGTCACCACCTGGGCCATCCACAACGGCGAGGCCGCCCACGGGATCACGTGGCACCTGATGACACGCGAGGTCGACCGCGGCGAGGTGGTGCTGGCGGAGACGTTCCCGATCGAGGCCGACGACACCGCCTTCTCGCTCAACGCGCGCTGCTACGAAGCCGGTCTGGCGTCGTTCGGCCAGATCGCCGCAGCGCTCGCCGGGCGATCGCTCGTCACCACAGCCCAGCCCGGCGGGCCGCGCCGGTTGTACAAGCGCACCGAGCGCCCCCTGATCTGGATCGACCCTGCGGTCGCCGCTCGGGATGTCGAGCGCGGCGTGCGCGCGCTCGACGTGGGCGCACGGGTGCGCAACGACGTCGGTTCGCCACGGCTGCTCCTCGGCGACGAGGTGCTGATCCCCGGCCTCGTGCGGGCGCTGCCGGCGGAGGCCCCCGGCGCCCCCGGCACGGTGATCGCCGTCGACGACACCATCCGGCTGCGCACGGCCGACGGTGATCTCGTCATCGGCGACCTGCGCACCCCGGCGGGCAGGTCGCGCCCGGTCGCAGAGGTCGCCGCCGCGCACGGTCTGTCCGCCGGCTCGGTCGTCTCCGGGCCACCCGCCGCGCTCGTCGCCGCCCTTGCCGAGCTGGACCCGTCGCTCGCGGCCCGCGAGCCGGCGTGGATGGGGCGGCTCGAGGCCATCACGCCGAGCGAGCCCGCGCTGCTGTCCGAGATCGCCGCCAACGGGTGGACCGAGGTCGTCGCCGAGCAGGCGATCTCCGCCGGGCCGGACGACGTCGTGGCCGCCGTCGCGGTGTGGTTGCAGGCTCTCACCGGCTCTCACGACGTCGGCTTGGCGGTCACCGATCGGGCCGCGCGCGCCACGCTCGAGCGCCTGGCGCCGCTCGCCACCGCGCCGCTCGTGGGCCTCGGGGTCGATGCCGGCGCGACGTTCGCCGAACTCGCCACGCTGGCGAGCGGCCGGGTCGCGACCGCGCTCGCGGCGGGACCGTTCCTGCGCGACCTCACGGGCCGCGATCCCGCGCTGGCCGGCGTCAGCGTCGACGCAACGGTCGCCGTCGACCTCGACGCCGAGCCGGGCGCCGATGTCCCGGCCGACGGGATCGTCCGGGTCCTCGCCGGCGCGGACGGTTCGTTGCGCCTCCGGCATCGCCTCGACGCCGAACTCGGCGGGCGCCTGCTCGACCAGCTCGTCAGCATCGTGACCGCCGGCGCAGCCGAGCCCGACCGTCCCGTGTCGCAGATGCCGCTCATCGGCGCTGCCGACGCGGCGGTCCTCGATGCGCTGAACGACACCGGCATCGACCATGACCGCAGCGCGACCATCGACGCGCTGTTCCGCGCCACGGTCGCCCGCACGCCCGGCGCTCCTGCGATCTCCAGCGCTGGCCGCACGCTCACCTACGCGCAGCTCGCCGCGGAGGTCGACCGGCTGTCGGGCGCCCTCGCGGCGGCCGGCGTGCGGCCGCGCGACATCGTCGGCATCGCCCTGCCGCGGGGGATCGACATGGTCGCGAGCGTTCTCGCTGTGCTGTCGCGCGGCGCCGCGTACCTGCCGCTCGATCCCACCTATCCGGAGGATCGGCTGCGGTTCATGATCTCCGACTCCGGCGCACGGGTGGTCGTCGCCGAGCCCGGCGCCGTCGGTCATCTCACCGAACCCGGCTCCGATTTGACGGTCGTCACCCCGGCGGCCTCCGGCGCCGGCGACCAGGCCGCGCCCGGCGAGCACGCCCCGGCCGATCTGGCGTACGTCATCTACACCTCCGGCTCGACCGGGCTGCCCAAGGGCGTCGAGCTCGAGCACCGCAACGTCGTCAACTTCTTCGTCGCGATGGACGCCGTGCTCGATCCCGAACCACCGGGCGTGTGGCTCGCGGTCACCAGCCTCTCGTTCGACATCTCCGTGCTCGAACTGCTCTGGACGTTGACCCGCGGCTTCCACGTGGTCGTCAAGCGCGACAGCGGGTTCCGTGCCGCGGGCGCACAGCCCGGTCCGCGGCGACCGACGACGATGTCGCTGTTCTACTTCGCCGCCGCCAGCTCCCAGGCGTCCGACGGCTACCGCCTGTTGCTCGACAGCGCCGAGTGGGCGGACCGGAACGGGTTCGAGGCGGTGTGGACACCCGAGCGCCACTTCCACGAGTTCGGCGCGCCGTACCCGAACCCGAGCGTCGTGTCCGCCGCGCTCGCGGCCCGCACCGAGCACATCTCGATCCGCGCCGGCAGCGTCGTGCTTCCGCTGCATTCGCCGGTGCGGGTGGCAGAGGAGTGGGCGGTCGTCGACAACCTCTCGCGGGGCCGCGTGGCGATCTCGTTCGCCGCCGGCTGGCAGCCGAACGACTTCGTGCTCAACCCGTCCGGCTTCGCCAACGCCCGCGATGCGCTTCCCACGCAGATCGACGTCGTCCGGCGGCTGTGGCGCGGCGAGGAGGTCGAGCTGCCCGGTCACGACGGGACTCCTGTCCCCGTGCGCACGCTGCCGCGCCCGGCACAACCCGAACTGCCGGTGTGGATCACCTCGGCCGGGTCCCCGTCGACGTTCGAGCGCGCCGGCACGATGGGCACGTCGCTGCTGACGCACCTCCTCGGCCAGTCGATCGAGCAGCTCGAGGAGAACATCGCTCGGTATCGCTCGGCGTGGAAGGCGGCGGGGCACGCCGGCGACGGTCACGTCACGGTGATGGTGCACACCTACGTCGACACCGACGCCGCCCGCGCCCGCGAGACGGCGCGGCTGCCGTTGAAGGGATACCTCGGCACCGCGGTCGGGCTGTTGAAGAACTTCGCCTCCGCGTTCCCGATCTTCGCCAACGCGGGCGCCGATGCCGACGAGGCGTTCCGTTCGCTCTCCGACGACGAGATGTCGCAGCTGCTCGACATGGCCACCGAGCGCTACCTGTCGACCAGCGGTGTGTTCGGCACGGCCGACGACGCCGTCGACATGATCGAGCGCCTCAGCGCCGCGGGCGCCGACGAGGTCGCCTGCCTGATCGACTTCGGCATCGACACCGACAAGGTGCTCGGTTCGCTGAGCCTGCTCGGCGAGGTGCACGAGCGCGTCCGCGCGGCGCGTGCCGACGGCGCTGCGGTGGCCGACGACGCGGTCGAGACGGTCGCCTCGCTCGTCGCCGAGCACGGCGTCACCCATCTCCAGTGCACCCCGTCGCTGGCGTCGATGCTCTACGCCGACCCCGACGATCAAGAGGCGCTGCGCTCCGTGCGCCACCTGATGCTCGGCGGCGAGGCGCTGCCTGTCGCGCTGGCCGCCGATCTGCGCAAGGTGCTGCCCGGCCGCTTCACCAACATGTACGGCCCCACCGAGACGACGATCTGGTCACTCACCTACGAGATCACCGACCCGCCGACCTCGAGCGTCCCGATCGGCGCGGCGATCGGCAACAACACGGTGTTCGTGCTCGACGCGCATGGGCGCCGGCTGCCGGTCGGCGTGTTCGGCGAACTCCACATCGGCGGCGAAGGTGTGGCGCGCGGCTACCACGACCGCCCCGAGCTGACCGCGTCCCGGTTCGTCGACCGTCCCGGGATGGGACGCGTCTACGCCACCGGCGACCTCGTGCGCGTGCGACCCGACGGCGTGATCGAGTTCGGTGGCCGGCTCGACAGCCAGGTCAAGATCCGCGGCCACCGCATCGAGCTCGGTGAGATCGAAGCGGTCCTCGACGCCCATCCCGGCGTGGCGCAATCGGTGGTGGTGGCGCGCGGCGAGCCGGAGCCGTCGCTCTTCGCCTTCGTGATCGTCGACGACGCCGCCCTGGTCACGCCGGAGGCGCTGCGAGAGCACGTCGCCGCGGTCTTGCCGGACGCGATGGTGCCGTCGGCCGTCGTGCCGCTCGACGAGTTCCCGCTCACCCCGAACGGCAAGGTCGACCGCAAGCGCCTGCCCGCCGATGTGGATCAGCTGCGCACCCACGCCGCGGCGCCGCCGGTCGACGCCGCGCCCGCCGAGGGCTTCGAAGGGGTGGTCGCCGCCGCCTGGGCGGCCGAGCTCGGCCGGTCCGTGGGGCGCAACGACAACTTCTTCGAGATCGGTGGTCACTCGCTGCTCGCCGTCAAGGTGTTCCGGCGCCTCACCGAGGCCACCGGCGCGCGCCTGTCGCTCACCGACGTCTTCCGCTATCCGACGGTCCGCACGTTCGCCGAGCACCTCGAGTCGCTCCAGGGGAGCGAGGCGTCGGCCGACGGCGACACCGGCACGGCGCGCGAGCCGTCGCGCCCGGCGGGCACGTCGCGCGGCGACCTCCGGCGACGGGCGCTGGGACGGCGCACAGGGTCGCCGGACACGGGTTCGACGTGACGGAGAGCAACGTGGCGGACACCGACGACATCCCCGAGACCGACATCGCGATCGTCGGCATGGCCGGCCGGTTCCCCGGCGCGGCCGACGTCGACGCGCTGTGGGAGCGCGTCGTGCGCGGCGACGATTGCCTGACCGATCTCGACCCTGCCCAACTGATCGCCGACGGTGTCCCCGAACAGGTCGTGCGCTCGCCCGAGTACGTCACCCGCTCGGGCGTCCTCGACGACGTCGAAGGCTTCGACGCCGCGTTCTTCGGCATCGGCGCACGCGACGCGGCGGTGATGGATCCGCAGCATCGCCACTTCCTCGAGTGCGCATGGTCGGCGTTGGAAGCGTCGGGCAACGTGCCGAGCCGGTTCGAGGGCGCGATCGGCGTCTTCGGCGGGTGCGGCGCCAACACCTACCTGCTGAACAACCTGCTGACGAACCCCGGCGTGATGAACCAGCTCGGCTGGTTCCTGCTGCGCCACACCGGCAACGACAAGGACTTCTTCACCAACAACGTCGCCTACCGGCTGAACCTCCACGGCCCCGCGGTCAACGTGCAGACGGCGTGCTCCACGTCGCTGGTCGCGGTGCACCTTGCCGTGCAGAGCCTGCTCGCGTTCGAGTGCGACCTCGCGCTGGCCGGCGGGGCGACGATCGAGGTGCCGCATCGGCGGGGGTACGAGTACCAGGAGGGAGAGATCCTCTCCCCGGACGGCTACTGCCGGGCGTTCGACGCCCGTTCCGGCGGCACCGTGCTGACCAGCGGCGCGGGCGCCGTGGCGCTGCGCCGGCTGCGTGACGCGCTCGAGGCGGGCGACCCGGTGCTGGCCGTCATCAAGGGCACGGCGATCAACAACGACGGCGCCCGCAAGGTCGGCTTCCTCGCCCCGAGCGTCGACGGCCACGCCGACGTCGTGCGCGAAGCGCTGACCGTCGCGGGGTTGTCGGCGCGTGACATCCAGCTGCTCGAAGCGCACGGCACCGGCACCGCGGTCGGCGACCCGATCGAGGTCGCGGCGTTGACCGAGGCGTTCCGTGGTTGGACGGACGATCGCCAGTTCTGCCGCCTGGTGTCGACGAAGCCGAACATCGGCCACCTCGACACCGCGGCCGGGGTCGCCAGCCTGATCAAGGTGGTCCAGGCGCTGCGCCACCGCACGCTGCCGCCGCTCGCCAACCACACCGCGCCGAGCCCGTTGCTCGATCTCGCCACCTCGCCGTTCGTCCTGTCCGGCGAGGCCGCGCCGTGGCCCGGCGATGCGCCCCGGCGGGCCGGCATCAGCTCGCTCGGCGTCGGCGGCACGAACGCGCACGTCGTCGTCGAGGAGGCGCCCGAGCCGGCGCCGACGAAGGCCGGCGGGCGCGAGCACGTTCTCGTCCTGTCGGCGCGCGACAGCGGCGCGCTGTCCGCGGCAGCCGCCGCGCTGGCCGACCGCCTCGACGCCGAGCCCGACGTCGACCTCGCCGACGTCGCCCACACGCTGGCGACCGGCCGCCAGGACATGGAGCAGCGCATGGTCGTCGCGGCTGCCGACACCGCGCACGCCGTCGCCCTCCTGCGTTCACCCCAGCGCGATCGCACCTCCACCGCATCGGCCGATGCGGAGACCCGCGCTCGCCTGGCCTTCATGTTCCCGGGAGGCGGCTCGCAGTTCCCCGGGATGGGCGCCGGACTCGACGCCCGCTTCGAGGTGTTCCACGCGGTGCGACGCGAGGGCGCGGCGCTCGTGCGCAACGCCGGCGGCCCCGATCTGCTGCCGCTGTTCGAACGCGACGGCGATGCCGACGCGTTGCGCCAGGCGGCCGCGTCGTTGCCCGCGGTGTTCGTCACGTCGGTCGCGCTCGCACGCCAGTGGATTGCGTTCGGCGCGCAGCCGGACGCGTTGCTCGGTCACTCGCTCGGGGAGTACGTCGCCGCGCACCTCGCCGGCGTGATGTCGTTCGAGGACGCGATCTTCCTCGTCGTCACGCGCTCTCGGCTGATGGGCCAAGCGAGCGGCGAGGGCGCGGCGATGCTCGTCGTGCCGATGTCGGAAGACGAACTCCTGCCCGTGTTGCCGCCGTCGCTGTCGCTGGCGGTCATCAATGCCGACGACGAATGCGTCGTCGCCGGCGTGGACGACGAGATCGACCGCTTCGCTGCGCAGCTCGACGAGCGTGGCCTCTCCGGCCGCCGCATCCACCTCGCGGCCGCCGCGCACAGCGCGTTGCTGGACCCGATCCTGCCCGAGTTCCTCGAGGCCGTGCAGCGCATCACGCTGCACGCGCCGACCATTCGGTACCCCTCGAACCTCACCGGCGACTGGATCACCGTGGAGCAGGCGACCCGCCCGCAGTACTGGGTCGACCATCTCCGCAACACGGTCCGTTTCCACGAATGCGTCCGCACCGTGCTCGAAGCGGGCCCCACCGTGCTGTCCGAACTCGGCCCCGGCCAAGCGCTGTCGTCCTACGCGCGACGCTGCCCGACCCGCCCGCTCGCTGCGATCCCGGTGCTGCGCCATCCCGAGCAGGACGTCGACGACACCGGCTTCGCGCTCCATGCGTTCGCCCGTCAGTGGGCCGCCGGGGCCCGCGTCGACGTCGGCCAGTTCACCGGGCAGGGCCGCAGGCGCCTCGTGCTGCCGACGTACCGCTTCCAGCATCAGCGCTACTGGATCGAGCCGGGCTCGGGCCCGATGACGATCGCCGGGGTCACGACGCAACCGGCGGCCGTCGAGGCGACGCAGCCGGACCAGCCGGCGACGCTCGTGCGGGTCGACGACATCGACAGCGCCACATGGGTGCCCGCGTGGAAGCCCGCCGCGCCGGTCCAGCCCGTGGCGATCACCGGTCAGTGGCTCGTCGTGGCCGACGACGCCGATCCGCTCGCCGATCGGATCGCGGCCGAGGTCGGCCGCCGCGGCGCGACGGTCCGGCGCGCCAGCGCCACGCCGGCGGACCTCGACGAGCAGATCGGCGACGTCGCCGCTGTGGTCGTCGTCGCGCCGGCGGGGTCTCACGATGCCGCTGACGCCTTCGACGCCAGCGCGGCGCGCTGGCTCGACGACGCCTCGGCGGCGGTCCGCGCCGCCGGCGCGTCGGCCCAGCCGGTGCGTGTCGTCGCCCTCTCCCGTGGCGCGCTCTCGACCGGGGGGCCCGCCGCGCGTCCCAGCGACGCGCTCGCGCTCGGCGTCGTGCTGGTCGCGCCCGGCGAGTATCCCGAGGTGACGACGCGGCTGATCGACGTCGACGACAGGACCGACGTGACCGCGATCGTCGACGAGGTGGCTTCCGACGGCGATCGGGTTGTCGCTCTCCGAGCCGGTGAACGCCTGACGACCGACCTCCAGCAGACGGCCGTGCCGATCGACGACGCCGCGCCCGCGTTCCGCGACGGCGGCGTGTACGTCGTCACCGGCGGGCTCGGCGGCGTCGGCCATGTGCTCGCCACGCACCTCGCCACCGCGTACCACGCCAACCTCGTGCTGATTTCCTCCTCGGAGCTGCCGGCGCCCGCTGATCGGGCGCGCTGGCTCCACGAGCACGCCTTCGACGACCCGACCTCGCGGCGCATCCGTCAACTCCAGGCGCTCGAGGTCCTCGGCGCCAAGGTCTGGGTGGTCGCCGCGGACGCCGCCGATCCGGCCGCGCTGCGTCGCGCTCTCGACGAGGCGCACTCGGTCGCCGGCCGCCTCGACGGCGTGATCCACGCAGCAGGGAACCTGCGCGATCAGCTGATCGCGCTCAGCGCGCCCGGGGATCACGAGCACGTGATCGGGGCGAAGGCGCGCGGCGCGGTGGTCCTCGCCGACGAGCTGCGCGCCCGCGGCGTCGAGCTGCTGGTCCTCGTCTCCTCGACCAGCACGACGTTGGCCCCCGAGGGACAGATGTCGTACGTCGCCGCCAACGCGGTGCTCGACGCGCTCGCCGGCCGTCACGACGGCCTGCGCGTCGCCACGATCAATTTCGGCCTGTGGGCCGACGTGGGTGTCGCCTCCGCGTCCGCACGCCGGATGCGCCTCGGCATCGGCCAAGGTGAGCCCGTCGACCACCCGGTGCTCGGCGAGCTGGTGCGCGACGCCGACGGATCGGTGCACGTCATCGGACGCCTCGACGCGCGCCACCACTGGGTCGTCGACGAGCACCGCAGCGCATCCGGCCAAGCCGTGCTCCCCGGCACGGCGCACCTCGACCTGATGCTCGCCGCGGCCGCGCTCGCCGGCCACGACGGCTCGAGCCTCGAGTCCGTCGCTCTGCTTCAGCCACTCGTCGTCCCCGACGACCGGCCGACGACCGTGCGGGTCACGGTCGGCACCGGCGACCGCCCACCGATCAGCATCGAGAGCGACGGTGGCCGCGGCCGCGGCTGGCGGCTGCACAGCGAGGGCCGCCTCGCGCCGCCCGCAGGCGAACCGGCGCCGGCCGTGCCAGGAGACGTCGACGGCGGCGCCGCGTTCGATCCGCTCGCCGTGCCGCGCCAGAACCTCGAGCTCGGGGGCCGCTGGGACGCGGTGGCGAGCGCCGAGCGCGCCGACGGCCACGCGGTCGCCCGGCTCGCGCTGGCCCCGCCCTACGCGGAGGAGGCCGCCCGCTGGCGCGCCCATCCCGCCCTCGTCGACGTCGCCACCGCGGTCGGCGTCGCGCTCAGCCAGCACCCCGACCCGCAGATCCTGCACGTCCCCGTCGGCTACCGCGCGGTGCGCACCCCGGCGGGACCGGTTCCTCCGTCGCTGACGGTGCGCGCCGTGCGCGACCCGGCGTCGAGCGCGGAGCTGCTGCGCGTCGACCTGCTCGGCGTCGACGACGGCGGCGCCGTCGTGCTCGACGTGCGCGGCCTCGATCTCCTGCCCGTCCCCAAGGGAGCGTTCCTCGAAGCCGCCGAGGTCGACGTCGTCGATGGTCCCGCGCACCACGCGCCGACGCTCGTCGAGCTGGCCGACGAGCTCGGGTTGCGCCCCGCCGATGGCGCCGCGCTCGTCGAGCGGCTGGTCCGCGGACCCCACGATCGCATCGTCGGGTCGACGATCGATCTGGACGCGCTGCGCAGCTATGTGCATCGTCCGGTCGCAGAGCCGACGCCTGCCGCAGCCGGCGCGGCCGGCCCGGTCGCCAGCGTCGAAGCCGCGGTGCGGTCGATGTTCGTCGAACTGCTCGGCGTGGACGACCCGCGCGACGACGACGACTTCTTCGAGCTCGGCGGGCACTCGCTGATCGCGATCCGCTTGATGACACGCATCCACAAGACGCTCGGGGTGCGACTGCAACTCGCCACGGTGTTCGAAGCGCCGACGATCGCGCTGCTCGCGGCGCGCCTGCGCGCCGAGCGGCCGGAGCTCGACGCGCAGCTCGCAGGGGCCTCCGCCGCGTCGGGCGCCGCGACCGCGACCACGGGGACGACAACCGCGACGGCGAGCGATGCGGCGACGTCGAGCGGTGGCATGACGCGACATCTGGTCCCGATCGTCACGAACGGTGACAAGCGACCGCTCTACATCGTCCACGGCGCCGGTGGCAATGTGCTGTTCCTGTGGAGCCTGGCGCGGGCGATGGCGGGGGAGCGCCCGATCTACGGCTTTCAGGCGCACGGCATCGAAGGCAACGACATGCCGGACCCCACGGTCGAGGCGATGGCCGGCCGGTACGTCGCCGAGCTGCGCGCCCACGCGCCCGGTCCGTACCTGCTCGGCGGCTTCTCCGGCGGGGGCATGGTGGCCATCGAGATGGCGCGCCAGTTGCAGGCCGCTGGTGAGACCGTCGACCTGGTCGTGCTGTTCGACAGCCCGACGTCAGGGCAGGGGATGCCCGGACCGTTGCGCCGGTGGACGAACCTGGCACGCCACGCGTTGCGTCACGGTCCCCGCGCGATCAAGCCCTACTTGCGCTACCAAGCAGCGGGCATGTTCCACCGCGTCGTCCCGCAGCGCGCCTACCGCACGGCGCAGATCGAGCAGGACGAGCGCGACCTCGGCTACATCGACACCGAAGTCCACGGCTTCGTCAACCTCTACTACTACTTCACCGCCTCGGCGGCGAAGTACGAGGTGGGGCGCATCGACGTCGACGCGCTGTTGATCAAGGCCGACTTGGTGTGGCCGGTGCAGAGCGAGGACTACGGGTGGGGCGAGCACATCACCGGGCGCATCGAGATCCGCACCGCGCCAGGCGACCACGACTCGATGTTCTTCCCCGAGAACGCACCAGCGCTCGCCGAGGCCCTGCGCCCCGCGCTCGACGCACTCGATCCACGGTGACCCGGTGACGCGCGCGCCGGTGAACGACAAGGAGGCTCGATGGTCGCCATCGGAGTGAGAGAGATGGCTGCGGCCGTCAACACGCTCGGCCGCGGACGCCTGGCGCGCTACGCCGCGGTCGGCACGAGCAACACCGATCGGTTCGAACGTGAGCTCGCCGCGTTCACCGGCGCGCAGTACGTGCGGGCGATGAACAGCGGCACCAACGCGCTCGTCTGCGCGCTCGTCGGGCTCGGTGTGGGACCCGGCGACGAAGTCCTCGTGCCGGCGTACACGTGGGTGTCGTCGGCCACCGCGGCGGTCGTCGTCGGCGCCGTGCCCGTGCTCGTCGACATCGACGACAGCTTGACGATCGATCCCGAGGATCTCCGCCGGAAGATCACGCCACGGTCGAAGGCGATCGTGCCGGTGCACATGCTGAACCTCGTGTGCGACATGGATCGCATCATGGCGATCGCCCGCGAGCACGACCTCGTCGTCGTCGAGGACGCCTGCCAAGCGGTCGGCGTGACGTATCGGGGGCAGCGGGTCGGCACGATCGGTGACGCCGGCGCCTACAGCTTCCAGCAGGCGAAGAACATCAAGTCGGGCGAGGGCGGAGCGGTGCTCACCGACTCCGAGCGGGTGCACGTCCGAGCGACGATGTTCCACGACGTCGGGCACTACATCCGATCCGACAAGTCGACGTTCGACGAACCGCCGTTCATCGGGTTCAACATGCGCATGCCCGAGCTGGCGAGCGCGATCCTTCGGCCGCAGCTGCGCCGCCTCGATCGTCAGCTGGCACGCCGGCGTGAGCGCCGCGAGATGATCATCGAGCTGCTCGCCGAGCGCCCCGACGTGACGATCGTTCCGCATCACGACGAGCCGAACGCGGTGGGCCTGGCGGTGTCGTTCGCCACCGGCGAGGAGGCGAGCAGGTTCGCCGCGAGCCGCCTCGCCAACCGCTTGATCGACACCGGCCGGCACGTGTACACGAACTGGCAGCCGCTGCTGGCGCGGCGGACGTTCGACGCGCGCATCGATCCCTGGGCCGACAGCAAGGTCGAGTACCCGCTCGACGCGTGCACCCGCACCCTCGACATCCTCGAGCGCACGTGCAGCGTGTCGCTCGATCCCGACGTGCCGATGCCGGTGATGCGCCGCTTCGCCCGCCAGATGGTGGCCACCGGGCGCCCGTGAGCCGAACTCCGCGACGGCCGCGCGTCGTCTTCGTGCTCGAGCAGCATCTCGGCCACGCCACGTATGCCGCCAACCTGCACGCGGCGCTGCACGATCACCCCGACGTCGACACGGCGTGGACGCCGGTGCGATACGCCGCCGGCCGCCGCTCGTGGATCGAGCGCGTTCCGATCGCCGGGGTGCGCGCGATCCTGCGCTGCCGGGCAGAGGTGTCCGACGGTCTGCGCGATCGGCACGATGCGATCGTCTTCAACACGCAGGTTCCCGCGGTCATCGGCCCGCGCGCCGCGCGCCGGCGCCCGTACGTGCTGTGCAGCGACGTGACGCCGCGGCAGTACGACGAGATGGCCGCCGACTACGACCACGCCACCAGCAATCGGCTCGTCGCGTGGGCGAAGGACCGGTGGAACCGCCGCGTGTTCCGGGCAGCGGCGGCGCACGCCCCGTGGAGCTCGTTCGTGCGCGAGTCGTTGATCACCGACTACGGCGTGCCGCCCGAGCGGATCCACGTCGTGCCTCCGGGCGTCGACATCGAACGCTGGCGACCCGCAGACAGCCCGCGCGTGCACGACGGCCCGCTGCGGGTGCTGTTCGTCGGCGGCCACTTCGCCCGCAAGGGCGGCGACGTGCTCCTCGCCGCGCTCGACCGGCTCCCCGCAGGGTCGGTGGAGGTCGATGTCGTCACGCGCGACGACGTCCCGGCAACCACGGGCGTCCGCGTCCACCGTGGACTGTCACCGAACGACGATGCGCTCGTCGAGCTCTACCGCGCGGCGGACGTCTTCGTCCTCGCCAGCCGCGCCGAGGCGTTCGGCATCGCTGCCGTGGAGGCTGCCGCGAGCGGCCTCGCGCTCGTGGTCACCGATGTCGGGGGACTGCGCGACCTGGTCGTCGACGGTGTGACCGGCTTCGCCGTGCCGGCCGGATCGAGCGAGGCGCTGGCGGTCGCACTGCGCAAGCTCGCCGACGATCGCGCGCTGTGCGCGCGCATGGGCGCCGCAGCGCGTACGCGCGCCGAAGCGGAGTTCGACGCCGGCGCCAACGCGCGCCGGCTGCTGGCGCTCGCCGTGCGCAGCGCCGGATCCAGCCCGTTGGTGTGATGCCTGGCAGGGTAGGCTCGCTGGATGGAGGACATGGATGCGACGTGAGGCGGGCGGCGACCGTCTCGCCCTCATCGGGTGCGGAGCGGTCGTCGAACACAACCACCTTCCAGCTCTCGGACGGATCGGATGGCGGCCCACACTGCTGGTCGACCCACATCTCGAACGCGCCCGGGCTCTGGCAGCGACGGTCGGCGCGAACGCGGCGTCCGACTTCCACGACCACCTCTCCGAGTTCGACGCGGCGTTCGTCTCCGCTCCTCACTCGCTGCACGCGCCGCTGAGCTGCGCCTTGCTCGAGCACGGCAAGGCGGTGCTCGTCGAGAAGCCGATCGCCAACACGTCGGCCCAGGGGGAGCGCATGGTCGCCACCGCGGACGCGGTCGGTCTGCCGCTCGGTGTCGGCCTGATGCGCCGGCACCTGAAAGCCGCCCGCTGGGCGAAGTCGGTGCTGGAGAGCGGCGCGATCGGTGAGATCACGAGCTTCGACGTCCGCGACGGGTTCGTCTACCAGTGGATGGTCACGTCGGACGCGATCTGGCGCAAGGAGACCGCGGGCGGGGGAGTGCTGATGGACGTCGGCACCCACATCCTCGACCTGCTGCTGTGGTGGGTTGGTCACGCCGACGTCGTGTCGTACAAGGACGACGACTACGGCGGGGTCGAGGCGGACTGCATCATGGAGCTGTCGTTGCCGAACGGCGCCCGCGGTGTCGTCGAGCTCAGCCGCACCCGCAACCTCCGCCAGACCGCGATCATCCGAGGCTCGCGCGGGTGGATCGAGGTCGGCGTCGACACCAACGTGGTGCGGGCGTCGTCGCCCGACCTTCTGGGTCCGCGCTGGACGCGTCCGCGTGCCCGGCCGTTCCCGGCCCAGTCGTATCCGGATCTGTTCGAGGCTCAGGTCCGTCACTGGCGCGACGTGCTGACCGCGGGCGTGGAGCCCGCCGTCTCGGGGCGAGAGGGGATCGCCTCGGTCGATCTGATCGAGCGCTGCTACGCGGCGCGTGAGGCGTGGGAGCTGCCGTGGGTGCGGCCGGTCGCTCCAGGAGGTGGCAGCGATGAGTGACGGGTTCGTGGAGTCGCTCGAAGGACGCACGGTCCTCGTCACCGGGGCGACCGGCTTCGTCGGCGGGCGCCTCGTCGAGCGCCTGATCCTCGACCACCACGCCGACGTGCGCGCCCTCGTGCGTCGCTATTCCGGCGCGGCGCGCATCGCCCGCTTCGACATCGCCATGCCGAACGGGGCGATCGAGGACGCCGACGCGTTCGAGCGCGCCGTGTCCGGCGCGGACGTCGTGTTCAACCTCGCGTACGTGATGAGCAACGACGTCGACGAGAACGTCGCGGCGATCGATCACGTCATCGACTCCTGCCTGCGGCACGGGGTGAGCCGGCTGGTGCAGGTCAGCTCGTACACGGTCCACGAGCCGTTCCCCGACGGTGACCTCGACGCCGACAGCCCGACGAACCCGCAGACCAGCCGGTACGCGGCGGCGAAGATCGCCGTCGAACGGCGAGTCGTCGAGGCCGTGCGCTCGCGCGGCCTCCAGGCCGTGATCCTGCGGCCGACCATCGTCTACGGGCCGTTCGGCGGCTACTGGATCGATCGGTGCGTCGAGGACCTACGCGCGGGGAACGTGGTGTTGCCCGACGACGGCAGCGGCCTCTGCAACGGTGTGTTCATCGACGATCTCGTCGATGCGATGTTCCTCGCCGCGACGCAACCGAACATCGCCGGCGAGGCGTTCCTGATCTCCGGTCCCGAGCCCGTCACGTGGAAGACGTTCTACGAAGCGATCGAGGACAGCATCGGCATCAAGGCGCTGCGGTTCCAGCCGACCACGCAACCCGACGACCGCATCGGCGGCGCGACCGCAGCGCTGCGCCGGACCCTCGCCGATCCGAAGCAGCTCGTCCGTCGCGTCGTGTCGCCGCGGATGCTCGGGCGCGCCAAGGAGGCGTTGCCCGAGCAGGTGAAGCGCCCGCTGCGCAGCGCGTACGGCCGCTACAAGAAGATCGCGCCGCGGCAGATCTCGGACGAGTTCGACTACGCCTCGACTGCGCATTGCCGCATCGACAAGGCGCGCAAGCTGCTCGGCTACGACCCGCGCTACGACTTCGAGTCCGGCATGGCGTTGACGCGCGCATACCTGGAATGGGCCTACCCGCGCGAGGTCCGTCCCTAGGAGCCGCGGGCAACCACGACGAACAGCGCTGCCCGCGCGGCGTACGCCATCGCGCTCGCCGCCCGCTTCAGCTCCAGCAGCGCGTCGCGCAGACGGCGGCGCCGCAGGTGATGCCATGCGTAGGAGAGCTTGCGCGCGCTGTTGCGTGCCTCGTAGTGCATCCAGCCGAGCCACAGCTGTCGCCGGGCAGGTCGCGTCGTCGCGTGCTGGACGAGCTTCGACCGCACGAGCCGCTCGTCGAGGCGCATGTTCGTCGCGTTGGTCGACATGCTCTGCGGATGCATGCGATACCGCACGACCGCCTTGTCGATGAAGACGAGGTCACCGAGCAGCGCGAGCCGCAGCCACATGTCCCAGTCGGCGGAGTAGCGGACCTTCGAATCGAAGCGGCCTGCCCGCTCGAAGCTCGAGCGGCGCACACCGACCGCGGCGGGCGGCGCGATGCAGCAGATGTAGGAGAGCACGGCGAGGTCGGTCGGTTCGCCGTCGCCCAGGCGGCGGAGCCGCAGGCCGTTCACCCGGCGACGATCGAAGAAGAACGGATACGCGTCGGACGGAAGGGGCGCACCGTGCTGGTCGATCGGCGTCATCAGACCATGCGCCGCAGGGGCGTCGGGGTGGGCGTCGAGCGCACGGCAGAACGCGTCGAGGGCATCGTCGACGAGCAGGTCGTCCGCGTCCAGGAACACCAAGCGGTCGATCGTCGGATCCATCGCGTCGACCCCGGTGTTCCGCGCGACGGAGACGCCTTGGTTCGGCTGGCGGACGAGGGACACGCGCGGATCATCGGCCACGTAGCCAGCGACGATCTCGGGGCCGTCGTCGGTCGAACCGTCGTCGACGACGACCAACCGCCAATCCGGCCTGGTCTGGCTGATCACCGACTCGATCGTCGGGCCGATGTAGGCCGCGCCGTTGTACATGCCGATCACCACGCCGATCGTGGGGTCGGGGAGCGGCCCGCTCGGCAGGGGCGGCGTCATCGTGTCCTCCGCTTCGTCGACAGAACGCTCTGGTAGAGGGATAAGTAGTCGCGCGCGATCGACGCTTGGTCGAACCGATCGGCGATCGTACGCCCCCGGTCCGCGTACGCGGCGCGGAGCTCCACCGACCCGAGAAGTTCGTCCAGCGCGCACGACATGCCGTCGATGTCGTCGCGCTCGACCAGCCGGACAGCGCCCGAGCCGAGCTCGGGAATGACACCGACCGGCGTGGCGATCACCGGACACCCGGCGGCCATCGCTTCGATGAACGAGATGCCGAAGCTCTCCCACCACGACGGCTGGAGGTAGATGTCCGCGGCCTGGTACAGGTCGGCGACGTCGCGCCGGTAGCCGAGCAGCCGGACCCGTCCCTCCATCCCCAGTTCGGTCACCAGATCCGCGCACGCGCCGGCCAGGGCGCCGGCGCCCGCCAACGCCAGATGCGCGCGGGGATGAGCCTTGGCGACCGCGGCGAACGCGCGGATGCATTCCAGCGGCGCCTTCTCCTCGTCGAGGCGCGCCATGAACAGCACCAGCAGATCGTCGTCGCCGAGGCCGAGCTCGGCTCGAGCGCGGCTGCGATCGCCGGCGCGGATGCGATCGACGGCGACCGGGTTGTGGATCACGCGGCAGCGGTCGATGCCCGCCTGGCGCTGGATCTGCTGGGCGTTCGCACCCGGCGCGACGATCTCGTCGAAACCGCGCGCAGCACGACGCCAACTCTGCTGAGCCTGCGCGGAGTCCTCCCACCAATCCCACCCCATCGGGGCCTGCACGGTCCCGACCAGGGCGGGCGCACGCAGCAGCCGCAGCGCGACGACGTCGGCGATGCGGAAGAACAACCCGCCGGTGTGCGCGTGGACGACGTCGGCCGGGCGCCCGTGCAAGGTGCGCCACACCGACAGCGCACGCCGATGCGTCGGAGGCGAGGCGCCGTGGCGCAACAGCGGCGCCTCGACGGTCGGCACCCCGTTGGCCCGGGCGCGGGCGACGAACACCGCGGAGTGCTCGCTGCGCTCGATCACGATGGTCGCCTGGTGGCCTGCCCGGCGCTGCTCCTCCGCGATGGCGAGGGCCGCGAGGGCGTCGCCGCCGTGCCCGGTGCAGACCAAGAAGTGGACGATCCGCAGCATCCGCGCACCTACCCGAGCTCGTCGATGCCCGACATCGCGTCGGGAGCGCTCCGTCGGTTGAGACCCAGCCGCCCGCGCGCATGGTTGACGACGCGGCGCGTCATCTGGCGCTCCTCGTCGCTGAGCGTCCGCAACGCCACCAGCACGACGATGTACACCGCGGCGCCGACGGCGACCGGCGCCGCCAGCACCCGACCGCGCAGCGGCCAGGCGGCGAGCATCATCAACGCCCCCGCGGCGGCGACCTTGATGGCGCGCATGGCCACGATCGGCGAGGCGACCCAGCGGCCGAACCGGACGATCGCCGCCGTGAGGATGAACCCTTCGGTGATGACGTACGACAGCGCTCCGCCGATCGCGCCGTTGCCGTAGCGGTCGTCGGTCAGCGGCACCAGGATCGGATCGAGCACGATCGTCATCGCGATCGCGACGAGCATCACGCGGTTGAAGTAGCCGACGCCGTCGCTCGCCACCGCGACGCTGCCGAGCAGGATCGTGCCGAACTCGAGCATCAGGACCACGCCGTACACGGCGAGCACGGGCGCGGCGCCGTGGAACTCGTCGCCGAACAGCAAGTCGGTGGCAGGGCGCGCGACCACGATCGTGCCGAGGCCGACGGGGGTGGCCACCAACAGCATCAGCGCCAGGCGTCGCACCAGCAGATCGCGGGCGTCCTCGCCGTCCTTGTGCATCTTGGCGAGCACCGGGAACATCGGCGCGACGATGACCGTGGGAAGGAACAGCATCGACCCGAACAGGGTGTCCGCCGCCGCGTACCAACCGATCGCGCGCTCGTCGACGAGCAGCGACATCACGAACGTGTCGACCTGGATGTAGACGACCAACGCGGCCGAGCTGATCAGGTACGGCAGGCTGCGACGCAGCAGCGGCCAGTCGAGCCATCGTCCACGGTACGACACGCCGGGGAACCGGCTGAGGTAGCGCGCCATCATCGCCGCGTTCAACACCGCGGCCGCGACGTACACGGTGGCGATCGCCCGGGTGCGGCCGCCGAGCGCCAGCACGACGAGCACCGCGGCGAGGGTGAAGAACTTCGAGGCGACGTCGGCGCGCGTCGGGTAGTCCATCGCCTGGAACCCGGTGAGCGCCGCGCGGGCCGCGGAGCCGAGGATCGACACCAGCGACGAGGCGCTCATGATGACGATGAGGATGATCACGTCGCGCTCGTAGCCCGACGCGAGGGCGAGGACGAGCACCCCGATCCAGCACACTGCGAACGCGAGGAGACGCACGCGCAGGATCGAGCCGAAGCTCTCCGCGCCGCGCTCGTGGTCGCGTGCGGTGTCGAGGGCGAGCAGCGTCGCCGTGCCGAGGCCGAAGAGCATCTCGGCGATCAGCCACAGCGACACCGCGATGCGCAACTGACCGACGCCGTCGGGGCCGATGAAGCGCGGCTGCACGACGTTGGTGACGATGGCGATGATCGACGTGACCACCTGGCCGGTGATCAGCGCGATGGCGTTGCGCCCCATCGAGCGCGGCCGCTCGTGCGCCGGCTCGCCGGCAGCGTCGTGTTCGTCGGAGCTGTCGCTCGCCTCCGCGGCCATGCCCTACTCGCCCGCCGGCGGCTCGCCAGCAGACGGCGAGCGCTGGTCATGACGCGGGTGCGAGAGCAGGTCGTCGCCGAGGCGGTAGTGCCGCGCGTACTCCTGCGCCCCCCGGCGCGCGTGGCGCCCGGCGTACAGCGCGAGCGCGAACCGGTGCGGGCTGCGCACGAGGGTGCGCAGCTGGGCGCGCCGCGTCGGCCGGGCGCTCCACTCGGTCCCGAGGCGGTGGCCCCACATGCTCAGCTTCATCACCCACGCGCCGCGGCCGACGGCGTAGTTGCGCTGATGGCGCAGGAAGCTGCGCAGCCCATACCTGCGACCGTAGGTGTGGTGCACGACCAGCTCGGTCGACGACATGAAGCAGACGTCGAGCGCCTCGGCGCGCAGGCCGAAGTCCTGGTCCTCGCAGTTCGGGAACGGCGCTCCGGCGCCGAGGACGACGTCGAACGGGCCGACCTTGTCGTACACCGAGCGCCGCATGGTGATGTTCGCGCCGATCATGTAGAAGCCGTCCGGCGCCCGGTAGTCGCTGTCGCTGGGCTTGTAGATCGCGTCGATGACGTGGGCTGCCGGGCAGGTCGAGATCCGCCACGGCTGGGTGTTCTTCGGCGCGACCACCGCGCCGCCGAGGAACTCGACCTCGGGGTGGCGGGTGTACTCGCGGATCATCACCTCGACCCAGTTCGGGGCGACCTCGCAGTCGTCGTCGGTGAACGCCAGGATGTCGCCGCGCGCGACCGCGGCCCCGACGTTGCGGGCGTTGCTGAGGTTGGGCTTGCCGGCGTGCGCGATCGTGATGCGCTCGTCGCGGCGCCGGTACTGCTCGAGCGCCTCGACGAGGGCCGGGTCGTCACCCTGGGGCACCAGGATCAGCTCCCAATCCGGGCACGTCTGGGCGAGGATCGATCCGATCGCGCTGGTGACCGAGCCCGTGCGCACTGTCGGGATGCAGATGGAGACGAGCACGGAGGTTCCTCGGATCGAGCGTGGGAGTGGGCCGCGAGACCGCCGCCCGAGTGTACCGGGCCCCTGCGACGGCTCAGGGGCGACTCAGCGGCTCTCGTCGGCCAGTCGCCGCGCCGCTCGTGCGGCGATCGCCATCGCGGTCAGCGTCGGGTTCTTCTCCGGTCCCGTGGTGAACGAGCTCGGGTCGCACACGACGACGTTGGGCGCGGCGTGCATCCGGTTCCACCGGTCCAGCATCCCGAACTGCGGGTCGTCGTGCATCCGCACCGTGCCGCCGTAGTGCTTCGACGTCCCCGGGTACACGTGGTCTGCGCCGTCGGGGGCATCGACGGCGGCGGAGATGCCCGCTTCGCCCATCACGTCGCGCATGCGGTCGCGCGCGCCGAGCAGGTTCTTCACGGTGACGTCATCGAACGCGATGCGCACGTGGAGCCGCGGCTGACCGAACCGGTCGAGATCGCCTTCGCCGGACGACACGACGTTGTCGGGCGTGGGGACCATCGTGCCGAACGTGCCGACGCCGAACAGGCGACCCCGGCCCCGGTACAACGTGCGCAGCCGATGCTTCGTCGACGGCAGGCCGATCGTCCACGACGTCGCCAGCAACGGTTCGCTGTCGGCCGGATCGTGGCGGGTCATGTACACCGGCAGCATCGGCAGCCGCAGCGGGCGGTCGGTGCGCAGCAGCCACCACTCGCGCGGGTGGTCGTGCAGGTACTTGCCGAGCACGCCGTGCGTGTCTCCGAGACCGGTGGGGAAGTCGTCCGACCTCGATGCCAGCAGCAGCCGCGTCGAGCTCAACGTGCCGGCGGCGACGACGAACGCCCGCCCGTGCAGGCCGACGACCGTGTTCGACCGGCGGTCGAGGTACTCGAGGCGCGTGACACGGCCCTGCGCGGCGGACCACACGAGGCGCAGCGCATGCGCCCCGTCGACCATCCGCACGTTCGGCTGCCCGAGCAGCGGCGCCACCACGTCGCTGTAGCTGTTGAAGTCCGTGCCGCTGCGGCGGATGCCCCACCGGGCGCCGGCCGCCATGGGCATCGGGGTCACCCCGTGTCCCAGCCGATCGGCGCCGGCCGCGACCGCGCGCCACTCCGGCGCGAGGTCGCGCGCGTGGGCGACACGGTTCGCCGGAAGGTTGCGGGCCGCCCGACCCGACGCGGACACCTTCAGGTAGCGCTCGGCCGTCTCGAAGTGGGGCTCCAGGTCGTCGTAGCCGATCGGCCACCGGTAGCGGACGTCGATGCGCTCGCCCTCGGTGAAGTCCTCCGGCGCGAACCGTGGGACCGCCGCGGTCCAGTGGTTGGAGAGACCGCCGGGCGAGAGGTCACGGTGCCATTCGGTGTGCGGATGGCCACCGCGCACGAACCCGTCCCACTGGAGATCGCCCTTCGGCGTCCATCGGAACAGCGTGTTGCCCGCGGCCTTGACGGTGAGCCCGCGCGGCGGGCGCATGCCCGAGTCGACGAGCGTGACGTCGACCCCCGCCCCGGCGAGCACGGCGGCGGCCATCGCGCCACATGGCCCGGTGCCGATGACGACGACACTGTCGCCGGCGTGGTGCGTCGGCGCGCTCATCGGCGGGTGGCGCTCGCGTGCGGCGTCGCGCCGTGGACCACGCCCGAACCGGTGAACACCGGCTGAACGTACCATCGGTGGCGCCTGGCCCGCGAGCCGGTAGGTTCGAACCGGCGGGCACCCTGGCCGCCGCGGGCAGGGCCTGCGGGAGGACCGGTGGATCTGAGAGCAACAGTCGGCAGAGCGCTGCATTCGACCGTCTTCATTCGCATCCGCCTGCTGCATGCGCTGTCGTTCGTCCTGCCCGACAACCGCAGGAGCGGACCGCGGCGGGCCGCGCTGTTGCGCCTGTGCGGCGCCAAGGTCGGCCGCAATTGCGTCCTGCGCGGGCCGATCCGTGTGCAGGAGAGCTTCGCGATCGCGGTCGGCGACGACGTGTTTATGAACAGCGGGTGCACGCTCGATGCGGCGGCGCCGATCACGATCGGGTCGCGCGTCGAGTTCGGCTTCGGCGTCACCCTGATCACCAGCGGCCACCAGATCGGCGGGCACGAGCGCCGCTCGGGGCCGACGCGTCCGGAGCCGATCACCATCGGCGACGGCGCCTGGCTGGGAGCTGGGGTCACCGTGCTGCCCGGCGTCACCATCGGCGCCGGCACGGTCGTCGCCGCGGCGTCGGTCGTCACGCACGACATCCCCGACGACGTGCTGGCCGCCGGCACGCCCGCTCGGGTCATCCGTCCGCTGGACTGAGGGCGGCGCGCACACCCGCGTCCCAGTCGCGCAGCGTGATCCATCCGGCGATGCGCCGCTCGTCGAGCGAGATCGCGAACTGCTGCTCGAGCGCCACCAGCAGCCGCAAGGTGCCGAGCGAGTCCCATCCTGCGATGTCGCCCGGACCGGTCGCCAGCGGGGGCGGCTCGTCGAGACCGAAGACCTGCTGCGCCACCTCCGCGACCGTCGCGCCGTGGCGGCGATGGCCGCTCGCCGTGGCGGGATTGCCGGCCACCGTCGCGCCGGCGGGGACGGCGCCGGTGACGACGCTCGCCGCGGCCACGACGGCGCCGTCACCCACGACGGCCCCCGGCATGACCACCGTGTGGTGCCCGATATGGACGTCGCGCCCGATGACGACCGGGAGCGGTTCGGGGCGGGCGGACGGATCGCCGGCGACGTGGAAGTCGGAATCCATGACGATCACGGAGTGGCCCAGCACGCTGCGATCACCGATCGTCACGCTCGCCGCGGCCGAGATCGCCGCGCCGCTGCCGATGCGCACGTCGTCGCCGATGAGCAGCTGCGCTCCGCGTGCGGTGACGAGGTGGGTGCGGTTGGGCACCGAGGAGATCACCGTGCGGTCGCCGACGCGGACCCGCCCGGCGGAGCGCACCGACGCGCGGCCGACGAACGCGACGTCGTCGCCGATGTGAACACCCGCGGCCGCGCCGCGCCGCCAAGGACGCAGCGCGCGCATCACGCGGTCGACTGCTCGAGGGCGCGTCGCCATTCCACGTGGATGTCGGCGGGCGGCGCGAGACGATCCGCGACCGCCCAGCTGTACGTCAGCTCGCCGACGGCCTCGAGGCCCACGTCGGCGAAGAAGCGCCGGCACGGCGCGTTCTTCTCGGTCGGCTCGACGTGGGCGACGACGCGCTCGGCGCCGAGGTCGGCGGCGACCTGCGTGGCGACGCTGAGCAGCGTCTCCTCGATCCGCCGCCCCATGACCCGGCAGCTCAGCAGGTAGTCCTCGAGCGTCGCGTCGCCACCGCGGACCGTCACGCTGGCGATGCCGGTGAGGCCGGCGTCGCCGAGACGGTCCGACACGGTGATGCAGACGGTCGCGTTCCCCGGCGCCGCGGCCCAGGCGAGGAACTCGTCCTGGGTGAGGCGCCGCGTGCGCGCGTTGAGCTGGTTCGTCTTGTTGAGCAGCTGCGTCGCGCGCTGCGCGTTGTGCGGGCCGAGTGGCTCGACGATCACGCGGACGTCGAGCTCGCGCAGCCACTCGTCGAACGAGCCGACGGCGTCCAGCAGGGCCTTCCGCTCGCTCTCCTGCGCGTAGAGGTCGCCGCGCCGAGCGTCCTCGGCGCTCAGCGCCGGCGAGTCGAAGCAGCGCAGCGAGGCGAGCGCGACCGCGTAGCGGAACGGGTCGTCTGGCCAGTCGGGAACGAGGACCTCGGGCAGCGCGGCGCGCACCCGGTCGCGCTCGCGCGCGTTGTCGTCGATGAACACCACCGACTGGAGGCCGAGGTTCAGCTCGCTGGCGAGCTCGGCGATGTTGCGGGCCTTGTCGAACCAGTTGATGCGCCAGCCGACGAGATCGGATCGGCGTAGCACCATCTCCGGGTGCTGATCGATCGCCGCCAGGGCGACGTCCTCCTCGTTCTTGCTCACCACGGCGAGCAGCACGCCCCGCCGGCCGAGAGCACGCAGGGCGCGCTGGAAGTCGGCGTACGCCTCCCCGACGCCGTCGTGCCCGCCGAGGCGCAGCTCCTGCCAACCGACGTCGCCGACGATCCCTCCCCACAGGGTGTCGTCGAGGTCGAGCACCAGCAGCTTGCGCGGCGCCGTCAACGCCGCGCCGGCACAGGCGGCGATGTCGGCCGCGGCGGCGGCGAACACCCCGTCGACGAACGGCACCTTCCCCCGGTACCAGAGGCGCTCGCTGTGCGCCCCCGCCTGCGCCATCCACGAGGACGCGTCGAGCACGTAGACGTTGGTGGAATCGGCGAACCCGTCGGCCAACCGGCGGTTGAGGATCGCCAGGCCCCAGGCGATCCCGCCAGGCCGCAGATCGCTCAGGCCGAGGCGCAGCTGCCACGGCGGGACGGTCCAGGTCGGCACGACCGCGCAGCGGTAGTGCGACAGGCCACGGCGGGCCAGTTCGACGAAGCGGTCCACGTCGGCGACGAGCTCGTCCTCGGTGACCGGTTCCAGCTGTGCGAGCCGCGCGAACGCAGGGACGGCGAGGTGCGGCTGGGTCCACACGACGGCGAAGTCCGCCGGCTCGGCCGGCGGTTCGAGCAGCGTGGGGACGACCGTGCCGTAGGGCGCGATCTCGGCGGCGAGGGACGGCTCGGCCGAACGCAACGCGTCGGCGAGGGGATCGACCGTGAAGTCGGCGAGGACGATGCCGCGGGCAAACGGTTCTGCGTGGTGGCTCGGCGCGGGCTCGTCGCGACCGTGACCCGGCTCGTCGGCGGCGGGGGAGACGTCACCACCCGAGGCGCCGGCCTCAGGGGCGTCGGTGAGGCGTCGCAGCACGCGCGCCGGGATGCCGCCGGCGAGCACGCCGGGAGGGAGCTCACCGTCGACGACGCTGCCGGCTGTGACGACCGTTCCCGCGCCCACCCGGCTGCCCGGCAGCACGGTGACGCGGCTGGCGAGCCAGGCTCCGTCCTCGATCACGATCGGGCGCGCCGGGATGCCGGTCGGGTCGTCGATCGAGCCGCTCGCCGCGTCGGAGATGATGCAGTGGGGGGCGATGCTGACCCGATCGCCGATCTCGACCGACTCCAGCGCCTCGATGATCGACGCGTGGTTGACGACGCTGCGCGAGCCGATGGCGAGGCGCCCCCCACGCGCGGTCCGCAGGATCACCGCGCCGTCGCCGCAGTGAAGGTGCACACGAGACGCCAGCGTCATCTCACCCCGGTTCTCGATCACCGGACGGCCGCTCGTCACACGGCTCAGCGCGCCGACCGCATCACAGCTGCGGAGCAGCCAGCGCGACGTCACCACCTGGCGCACGGCGTCGACACGCTCGACCGCCGCGCGAAGAGAGGACCGTCCGCGGCGCATCGGCCGCAACTATACCGGTGGGCCGCCAGCGCTCACCGACCGTGGCGGGCGCGCCCCCGCCCGGCTCAAGACGAGTAGATTTCATGCCGATCTAGCCTGGACGAAGGGATCGGCCCACAGATCGGAGCGCCGGTGCGAGCGTCGAGTACAGGTCCGATTCATCCCGATCAGAGGACACCGTGAACCGAAGCTTCGCGCTGAGATTGCTGGACTCGTTCTTTCAGCGTTGGTGGCTGTACCTGATCCCGCTCGTGCTCGTGTCCGGCCTCGGAGTGGTCAACGCCTCGCGGGCGACCGACAGATACGTCTCGGCAGGCGTGGTCAACGTCACCGGTGAGAGCCTGATCTCCGACCTCACGTCGATCCGCGGCGGCACCCCGTTCGGCTACGAGACCCCAGCCGGCTTCACCAGCCGGCAGCTCAACACGTTGCTCCAGACGGACGGGTTCATGTCGACGGTGGCCGAGGCCGCCGGATTGGGGCCGGCCGTCCAGGCGGGCGCGGTCACGCTGAAGGGTCTGCGCAACCTCGTCTGGGCCACACCGGACGGCGACACCCTGATGAAGGTGCAGGCGAGCACCACCGTTCCGCAGCTGTCGCAGAACCTCTCCCAGGCGGTCATCGACAGCTACATCGGCTACGAGCTCCAGCGCAGCGTCCGCCAGGCGACCCAGACCGAGGAGTTCTTCGCCGGGCGCATCGAAGAGGCGCAGGCGGCGGTCGACCAGGCCCGCCTGGACCTCAACAGCTACGTCGCGACCCTTCCGCCGGTGCCCACCGAGGAAGCTCGCCCGATCGACCAGCGCATCGAGGTCGAGCGACTCCGGTCCGCCGTCGAGTCCGCCGAAGCGACGCTGCGTGACCTCCAGGGCAAGATCGAGACCGCCGGCCTCGCTCGCGATCAGGCCGAGAGCGAGCTCAGCCTGCGCTTGTTCGTGTTCGACGAGCCGGAGTTGCCCACGGCGCCCGAACCGCGCTTGAAGAAGACGATCATGACCGTCGCGATCTTCGTCGTCCTCGGCTTCCTGCTGTCCGCCGGGGCGTTGTTCCTCGGGGTCGTCCTCGACCGCACGATCCGGTTCCCCTTCGAGGTCGAGGAACGCCTCGGCATGAACCTCCTCGCCGAGATCCCCGAATCCCGCCTGCCTGCGCGGCTGCGCGTGTTCTGAGAGGCGGCCCGATGATCCGCAAGTCGACCCCCGACCTCGCCCAGTACGAGCGCGCGGCGAGCGAGCGTCGCGGCGGCTTGCTCGTGCTGGACCACACGGGCGAGCCGCTCCACGTCGCCCCGCCGGCTGCCACCGCCGGTCTGCGATACCTGCTCGCCCGCGTCCACAGCGCCAACGACCGCGGCCTGCCGCCGCGCCTCGCCGTCACGGCGGCGCTCTCGGGAGAGGGCGTCACGTTCGTCGCCCGCTGCCTCGGGGCGGTCATCGCTCACGACCTGCGCCGCAGCGTGTGCATCGTCGAGACGAACTGGTGGTCGCGCGGGCCGTCGCGCGGCCGCAAGCAGGAGGCGCCGGTCGCGCGTCCGGGGCTCTCCGACGTGATCGGCAAGGAGCATGCGCTCGACGACGTCATCATTCGCACCAACGATCCGAACCTTGCGTTCGTCCCGGCCGGGCACGCCGAGCCGTCGCACCGCCCGATCCTGGCGCGCAGCGAGGAGGTCGAGCGGGTGCTCGAACGCATCTCCGAGCGCTACGAGCACATCGTGATCGACCTGCCGCCGGTGATCTCCGTGAGCGAGACGATCACCCTCGCCGAGCATGCCGACTCGTACGCGCTCGTCGTCCGCCAGCGCGTCACGACCGCCAGCCAGGTGAAGCGGGCCATGCACGAGCTCGACGGCATCGCTCCGCTGGGGGTGGTGCTGAACCGTTCGACGTCGCGGGTCTCCAAGCGGCTGCTCGACGCGCTGTCGTCGTGGTGAGCGTCGGTCAGGCGGCGCCGCGGTGAACGTGCTGCTGACGTTCCTCATCGGCGTGTGCCTCGTCGCGGTGTGGGAGATCCACACGGGTCGCACGATCAGCCGCACCCTCGTCGTCGCCGGCTGCTGCGGCATCGCGTTGTTGTTCGCGTCGTACTCGCTGGTCTGACCGATGCTCAGGTTCGCCGGCCCGCCCGTGCCGCTGACGGTCCGCCAGCAGCGCCGCCGAAACGACATCACCACGGCCATGGCGTTCGGTGGGGTGATCGTCCTGATGGCGTTCCTGATGCGGATGGCGAACAACCGCGGCTGGTTCGCGGTTGCGTTCGCCGGGTTGCTGATCGTCTGCACATTGGGGCTGTTCCGCCCGCGGGCGGGGATCTACTCGATCGCCTTCTTCACCCTGCTGGGCGACGCGACCACCGTGCCGTGGTACCCGTTCACCAAGAACCTGTCGAGCCGGGAGTCGGTGCTGTTCGTCGCCGACGCGTTCACGATCAGCCCGCTGGAGATCGCGCTCGGCGCGACGGTGTGCGGGTGGCTCCTCCAGGTCGCGGCGCGCCGGCAATGGACGATGCGGCGCGGCGACCTGTTCGCCGCGGTGGCGGTGTTCACCGCGTTCGTGATGGTCGGCTTCGTGTACGGCGTCGGCCGCGGCGGCGACATGGTCGTCGCCGTGTGGGAGGTGCGGCCGCTCCTCTACATCCTTCCCATCTACCTGCTCATCACGAACCTGTGCACGACCACGAAGCACTACAACACGCTGGGTTGGTGCCTGGCGCTCGGCATCATCGGCCAGGCCTTGCTGTCGTTGGACTACCTGCGCGGCCTCACCGCGGTGGAGCGCGACCAGCTGGAGAGCCTCACCGAGCATTCCTCGGCGATCCAGATGAACGCGATGTTCGTCTTCGCGTTCGCGCTGCTGACGTTCCGGCGCTGCTCGATCGTCAAGCGCTTCTTCCTGACGCTGGCGATCTTGCCGGTCGGGTGGGTGTTCGTCGTCTCGCAACGCCGTGCCGGCGTCATCGCTTTGCTGATCGGCTTCGTCGTGCTGGCGATCGCGTTGTTCGTCCAGAACCGGCGGGCGTTCTGGATCTTCGTGCCGATCGCGCTGCTCGCCGGCGCCGGCTACACCGCGGCGTTCTGGAACTCCGAGAGCACGTTCGCCTTCGGCGCTCAGGCGATCAAAGGCGTCATCGCGCCCGAGCAGCTCGGCGCCGAGGACCAGAGCTCGGACCTGTACCGCGAGATCGAGTCCTACGACCTCGTCTCGACGATCCGGTCGTCTCCGCTGACCGGCCTCGGCTTCGGGCAGAAGTTCCATCGCCCGATCCCGCTGCCCGACATCAGCTTCTTCATCTTCTACGAGTACATCCCGCACAACTCGATCCTGTGGATCTGGATCAAGGTCGGCTTCGTCGGGTTCGTGTCGATGCTGGTGCTGGTCGCCAACTCGATCCGCACCGGCCTGCGAGCGGTGATGCGGCTGCCGGGGGGAGACCACGCGGCGCTGACCCTCATGGCGCTGGCGTACATCCCGATGTACATCGTCTTCGCCTACGTCGACATCGCCTGGGACGCGCGCAGCACCCTGTTCTTCGGAGCCGCGCTCGCGATCTGTGCCAACGCGACGCGGGTGTGGCGTGACGAGCACCCCGACGAACCGGCCGAACCACGCCGGCGGATCTCACCCGCACGCGAGCGCGCCCTCGTGGGGACAAGCGCATGAAGACGCTCGTCGTCGCTCCGTTCTGCCCGTACCCGCTGATCTTCGGCGGAGCGATCCGCACGTACCACGTGCTCAAGATGCTCGCCGAGTTCAGCGACGTGACGCTGCTGGCGTACGAGAGCTGGTCCGAACCCGGCGACGATCCGGTCGCCCACCTGTCCGCGTTCTGCACGCCGCAGCTCGTGCCGGGCAAGCCCGCCGAGACCACCGCAGCGCGCGCACGGTCGGTGCTGTCGCTGTCGTCGTACCAGCGCGCGGTCCACCATTCGCCCGGGTTCCAGCGCCAGCTCGACGCCCTCCTCGCGCGCGAACGCTTCGACTGCGTCGTCGTCGAGTTCACGCAGATGGGGTACTTCGACTACTCCGCCGCGGGAGACGCGCTGCTGGTGCTCGACATGCACAACATCGAACACGAGCTGCTGCTGCGGCGCGCCGCCGTGCAGTCGAACCTCCTGCGGCGTGGCGCGCTGTGGCTCGAGGGCGTGAAGACGCGCCGCGACGAGAAGCGCATCTGCCGATCGTTCCCCGTGGTGCTGACGCCGTCGCAGCGCGAGACCGAGGTCGTGCGCAGCTGGCGCGGCGGGCGGCCGACCCACACGATCCACAACAGCATCGACGCCGAGCGGTTCGCGATGCGCGCCGCCGCACCGGACGGCAACGAGCTCGTCTTCGTCGGCATCATGCGCGTCGAGGCCAACCACGACGGCGTGCGCTGGTTCGCCCAGGAGGTCCTCCCGTTGATCCGCGCCCAGGCGCCGGACGTGCACTTCACCATCGTCGGCAACGGCCCGCCGCCCGACATCACGGCTCTCGACGCGCACGACCACGTCACCGTCACCGGATTCGTGCCCGACGTGCGGCCGTTCATGGATCGCGCCGTGATCCACGTCGTCCCGTTGCGCACCGGCGGGGGCACGCGGCTGAAGATCCTGGAGGGCCTCAGCTTCGGCCTGCCGACGGTGTCGACCTCCGTCGGCGCGGAGGGGCTCGATCTCGTCGACGGCAAGGAGATCCTGATCGGCGACAGCCCTGAGCAGTTCGCCGCCCGCGTCGTCGAAGCCCTGTCGGATCCGTCGTTGCGCCAGCAGCTCAGCGACAACGGGCGCGCCGTCGTCGAGCGCCGCTTCACCTGGCAGGCCGTCGGCGCCGAGCTGCGAGCGGTCCTCGAGCCCGCCGTGGCGAACCGGCGCCCCGCCGGGTCGAGCCGATGAGCGCCGCGCCCGGACGCCCAGCGGCAGCGCTGGCCTCGCCGGTCACCGCGCTGAACGCCGGCGTCGGCGCGATCGTCGGCTACCTCGGCGTGCTGACCGGCGCCGCCTGGTGGGCCCGATCGCGTGGCAGGGATCGCACGCCGCTGCGCCCGAGCCCGCGGCATCGCTTCGCCGTGCTGGTGCCGGCGCACGACGAGGAACGCCTGATCGCCACGACCGTCGCTAGCGTGCTCGCGCTCGACTATCCGGGCGAGCTCGTCTCGCTGCACGTCGTCGCCGACAACTGCGCGGACCGCACCGCCGAGATCGCTCGCGCGGCGGGCGCCACCGTCCACGACCGGCGCGACCCGCACAACCCCGGCAAGGGCCCTGCGCTGGGATGGCTGCTGTCGCGCATCATGTCGGGCGCCGACGTTCCCGACGCGGTCGTCGTGATGGACGCCGATTCGTCGCTGTCGCCGACGTTCCTGCGCGTCGCCGACGCGGCGCTCGACAACGCGGACGTCGTCCAGGGCTTCTACTCGGTGCGCGATCCGGCGACGTCGCCGGCCACGGGCCTGCGCTACGCCGCGCTCGCGCTGCGCCACTACCTGCGACCGTTGGGGCGCACGGCGATCGGCGGCTCGTGCGGTCTCTACGGCAACGGCATGGTGTTCCGCACCGAGGTCCTGGCCCGCCACGGCTTCTCGAACCACCTGACCGAAGACGCCGAGCTCCAGATGGAGCTCCTGCTCGACGGCGTCCGCGTGGCGTTTGCTCCGGACGCGGTCGTCGAAGCCGAGATGCCCGCGACCCTCGCGGCAGCACGCACCCAGAACGAGCGGTGGGAGCTCGGTCGAGCGCAGGTCGGGCGGCGCTTCATGCCCACGCTGGCGCGGCGCGTGCTCGGCCCACGTGACGCGAATCGTGACGCGAAGCGTGATGCCAACAGGGTCGCGTACGCCGACGCGATCGCCGATCACCTCGTCCCGCCCCTGTCTGTCGTCGCCGCGGCGACGGTCGCAGGGGCTGCGTCGGGGACCCTGCTGGCGGTCGTCTCGCGGGGACGCGTGGGCCGGCGGGCGGCGCGCCTGGGCGCGCTCAACGCCGCGGTGTTGACCGCCCACGTCGTGTCGGGTCTGGTGATGGTGCGGGCGCCGCGCGCGGTCTACCGGTCGTTGCTCGACGTGCCGCGCCTCGTGCTGTGGAAGGTGGCGTTGTGGGCGCGGGTGCTTCGACGCCCCTCCGACGTCGGCTGGGTGCGCACCGCGCGCAACGAGGAGACAGAACGAGACGAGGTGGAAGCTCGATGACGCGGCCGCTGGTGCTGTGTGGGGTGCCGGTCGACGACGTCACGATGGACGAGGCCGTCACCGCGATCGAAGCGCTCATCGCCGACGGGCGGGCGACGGGGCGCTGGCACCAGGTCGCCACCGTCAACGTCGACTTCGTCGTCAACGCGCTGGCCGACGAGGAGGTGCTCGCCATCCTCCAGCGCACGTCGTTGAGCATCCCCGACGGCATGCCGTTGCTCTGGGCAGCGCGCGCGCTCGGTGTCTCGCTGCGCGAGCGCGTCGCCGGAGCAGACCTGATCCCGGCGCTCGCCGCGCGGTCGGCGGCGACCGACCTGTCCCTGTACTTCTTCGGCTCGGCGCCGGGGATCGCGGAGGAGGCCGCGGCCCGGCTGCGCGCCCTGCATCCCGGGGCGCGGATCACCGGCAACAGCGGGCCGATGATGAGCTCGATCGAGTCGATGGACCCTGCGGTGGTCGACGAGATCCGCCGCGCCGCGCCGGACGTCGTCTGCGTCGCCCTCGGGAACCCGAAGCAGGAGCGATGGATCGCTCGATACGGGCCGCAGCTCCGGGCATCGGTGCTGATCGGCGTGGGCGGCACGTTCGACTTCCTCGTCGGCGGGCGCAAGCGCGCGCCGGGCTGGATGCAGCGCTCCGGGCTGGAGTGGGTCTACCGAGCGCTCCAGGAGCCACGCCGGTTGGGACCGCGCTACGCGAAGGACTTCATCGTCCTCGGCCCGCGCGTCGTGCGCCAGTGGTGGAGCGAGCGCCGCTCGCCACCGAGCGCCCCGCCTCGGCGCGTCGTGCGCCGCGAGGGGGAACGCATCGTCATCGCCGCGGACGCGGCGACGAACGAGCCAGTCGGGTGATCTCGTCGGCGAGACGCGCGGCGTAGACCGCGACGTCGAACTGCTCGACCGCCTGGCGCCGCGCCGCCGACCCGAGGCGCGAGCGCAGCTCGTCGTCGGCGATCACCCGCTCGATGGCCGCACGCACGCCCGCCACGTCGCCGACGCCGACGTACAGCCCGGTGACGTCGTCGACGATGGTGTCGGTCTGGCCGGCGGTGCGCGTGCACACGGTCGGCTTGCCCATCGACATCGCTTCCAGGATCGTCGTGATGCCGGCCTGGAAGTCGACGTCGAGCAACGGCATGACGACGGCCGTGGCATCGGCGTACAGCTGGCGCAGGTCGACGAACCCGAGGCGCTCGATCGTGACGTTGTCCGGGAGCGGCCGGTCGCCGGAATTGTCACGCTGCTTCGACCACGGGCTGGCGGCGGCGATCACCACGTCGACGGGAAGGCCCGCGACCGCCTCGACGAGCGTCGAGTAATCGCGCCGTTCGAGCCCCGCAGAGCACACCATCGGGCGGGCGCGCGCCCGCGGTTCGACGGCGGCGGGGGAGAAGAACTTCGTGTCGACCATGAACGGTGTGAGACGGATGCGCTCGGCCGGCACGCGCAGGCGCTGCGCGACGTGATCGCGCTGGGCGGACGCGTAGACGAGGAAGAGGTCGACGAGCGACGCCAGGCGCAGCGCGCGGATCAGCGACGTCTTCTTCGGCGTGGACAGGACGTGGACGATCATCGCGTGGCGGACCGCCCCGCGGCCGCCGACCCGCATCAGCGCGGCGAGCGGGATGCCGACCTGCTCGCCGTCGGTGACGATCACGGCGTAGTCACGCCGCCGCCGGAAGCATTCCCAGGCGAGCAGCGCGTTGGCCCCGGCGAGCCGGTCGATCAGCCGTCCGAGGCGACCGGTGTCCCGGCGGGCCGCGGCGTGGTCGACGAGGTCGGCGCCCATCGCCCGGGCCATCTCGAAGTAGTCCGCCCGGGGCCGATCGCCGGCAGCGATCCGCTCGTGCACGTCGGCGGGGATGTCCCCGGACACGGTCAGCAGGATCCGCGGCGCCCCAGCCGTCATCGGCGGTCCTTGGACGCGGCGACGTCGCGCAGGATCTCGACGATGCGTCCCGCGTTCGTGGCCGCGTCGTGGTCACGCCGGATCAGCGTGCGCGCGCCGGCGCCGAGCTTGGCGCGCAGCGCGGGTTCGACGACCAACGCTCGGAGCGAGTCGGTCAGCCCTCGCGCGTCGCCCACTCCCACGAGCATGCCGGTCTCCCCGTCGCGCACGACCTCGGAGATCGCCCCGACGTCGGTCGACACGAGCGGCAGACCCATCGCTCCCGCTTCGGCGAGCACCATCGGGAGACAGTCGCCGTCGGTGGGAAGAGCGAACACGTCCGCGTCGCGATACAGCTGCACCAGCCGGGGGTCGTTGGGGCCGAGGCCGTGGTGGACGACGACCCCTGGCTCGGGCGGCACGTCGGACCGCGTGACGACGTGCAGCTCGACCGGCGGCGCCGCCGGCTCCGAACGCAACGTCCGCACGGCGCCGAGGAGGAGCGGGCCTCCCTTGCGGCCGAAGTCGCCGCCGACGAACAGCACGCGCACGGGCTCGTCGTCGTGGCGCACGTCGTCGGGGCGGCTCCACTGCTCGCAGTCGACGCCGGGAGCGATCGTCGTGATCTTTTCGGCGGGCGCCTGGTAGCGGTCGACGAGCCCGCGCTTGGCCCAGTCCGACCAGGTGACGATGTGCGCGGCGCGCCGGAAGCAGCTGACGTTGAGCCGCCATTTGAGCGACTCCACCCATCGCGGTCCGACGGCGTGGTCGTAGGACTGCCCGAGCTCGTCGTACTGGATCGGCGTGGCGTCGAGCGAGACGACGGTCGGCACGCGGGCGATCGGTGCGGCCAACGCCTGGCCGAGCACCGCGAGCACCTGCGTGTGGAGGAACGCGGCGTCGAGCCGGCGCCGGCGGTGCATCGCTGCGAACCGCCGGGCGGTGCGCACCCCGGCCCGCACCGTCCAGTTCCCGTAACCCGGGATCCGCGCCGCCAGGCCCTCGCGCTCGAACGGAACGCGCACCAGCTCGGCGTCGATCCCGTCGACGGCGGGCACGAAGCGCTCGAGGTTCGCGGCGTGGCTGGCGTGACCGAGGATCGGCTCCAGGAAGAAACCGACGTGGGGCGGGTCGGCCGGGGTCACGAGGCGCAAGGATACGGTCGGCAGTGCGCCGACGCTCAGGCGCCGGGCTCGAAGCCAGCCGGGTTGGCCGTGATCACACCGTCGCTTGCGGGCTCGATCGGCGTGCGCCGGCGCAGCGAGCGGAAGATGCGCCCGATGAGGTGCTCGGCCGTGTCGAGCAGGATCGCGATGTCGCCGGTGAGCGACCAGTTCTCGACGTAGAAGAGGTCGAGCCGGCGGTAGGCGTCGAACGACGGGCTGTCGCGCGCCTCGACCTGCCACAGGCCGGTGATGCCCGGCCGGACGAGCTCGCGGGCGCGCAGCTCTTCGTCGAACTCCTCGATCTCCGACGGCAGCGCCGGGCGCGGCCCGACGAGGCTCATCTGCCCGACGAGGACGTTGAACAGCTGCGGCAGCTCGTCGAGGCTCGACAGCCGCAGGAACGACCCGATCTTGGTGACCCGAGGGTCGGATTCGATCTTGAACAGCGGGCCGTTGCGCTCGTTGCCCTCGGCCAGCTCGGCGACGAGCTGATCGGCGTTCGGCACCATCGTGCGGAACTTGATCACCTTGAAGTGCTTGCCGTGCTGGCCGACGCGAACCTGGCGGTAGAAGACCGGGCCGCGGTCTCCGATCTTGATCGCCAGCGCGATCGCGGCGATCAGGGGAGAGAGGATGATGAGGCCGAACAGGCTGCCGAGGAAGTCGATGGACCGCTTGGCGAACAGATCGGCCGAGCTCAGCTCGCGGTTCTCGACGTAGAGGATCGGTTCGCGGGCCATCGGCAGCTGCCGCATGCGGCTCATGTCGATGCCGGCGACGCCCGTCGACAGGTGGATGTGCAGCTTCCGCTCGAGCAGGCGGCGGACGAGATCGTCGACCTCGGGGTCCTCCATCGGGCGACCGGCGGCGAGCACGACACCGGTGAGGGAGTACATCTCGAGCAGCCGCTCGGTGTCGGTGAGGTGCCCGAGCCACTGGTTGGTGAGGCCGTTGCGCTTGGCCTCCTCGGGGTGGCCGACGACGCCGACGACCTGCACGCCGTAGTCCGGGTGGTCGCGGAACAGCTTGACGAGCCGCACGGCGTCGGGGTTGCAGCCGATGATGACGACCGGCCGGCCGCGCCGCCCGGATTGGCGGGTGCTGCGCAACAGCGCGCGCCACACGCCGCGTTCGATCGTCAGCGCGACCGTCATGACGCATGCGCCGACGACCGCTTCGGAGACGTAGAAGCGCACGTCGCCGCGCCGGCTGAGCACGACGCGGTCGAACAGCAGCATGATCGTCGTCACCCAGACGGACGTGCGCAGGATCAGCCGCATCTCGGTGGAGCGCACCGCGCAGCGGCGGGCGAGGAGCAGGCCGAGGTGGCGCATGATGACCGCCGAGAGGCAGACGATCACGCCGACCATCACGAGCGTGTCGAGGCGAGAGCGCTTGGAGCCGTGCGGGCTGAGCATCAGCACGGCGGTCCACACCATCGCGAGCGTCGCAACGTCGGCGATGATCAGCCGCCGTCTCAGTTCGCGCCCGCTTGTGTTCACGCTCGCCCTCTCCCTCGCTGCGACGGTACCAACATGGCGATGGGCCGTGGAACCATGGTTCGTGTTGTTTTCCTCAAGAACGACACGATCATCGGCGCCCGGGCGGGAGTTCATGAGTCGTTGCATGTCGATGCACGCAACCGTATGATCATGCGGTGACTTCCCGACCCGTCCGCGTCGGCATCATCGGCGCCTCCGGCTACACCGGCGCCGAGCTGTTGCGATTGTGCGCCTCCCATCCGCACTATGACGTCGTCATCGCGACCGGAGATACACAAGCGGGAACACCGGTCGCCGACCTTTACCCCAACCTTGCGGGGGCATACGGAAATCTGCGCTTCTCCGAACTCGACTTCGACGCGGCCGACGGTCTCGACCTCGTCTTCCTCGGGCTGCCGCACGAGGCCTCGATGGCGATGGCGCCGCGCCTCGTCGGCTCCGTCGGATGCGTCGTCGACCTCTCCGCGGCCTACCGGCTGAAGGACGCCGGCGCCTACCCAGCGTGGTACGGCTTCGAGCACGACCAGCCGGCGCTGCTCGCCGAGGCGGTCTACGGGCTCCCCGAGCTGTACCGGTCGGAGCTGAAGGACGCGCGCCTCGTGGCCACCCCCGGGTGCTACGTCACCGCGGCCAGCCTCGCCCTCGCGCCGCTCGTGTCGTCCGGCCTCATCGAACGGTCCGGTGTGGTCGTCGACGCGGCGAGCGGCGTCAGCGGAGCGGGCCGGGCGTTGAAGAACTCGTCGCTGTTCTGCACGGTCGACGAAGACTTCTGCGCCTACGGCTTGCTCAGCCACCGCCACACGCCCGAGATCGAACAGGTCACCGGCGCCGGGATCCTCTTCACGCCACACCTCGCGCCGATGAACCGGGGCATCCTGGCGACGTGTTACGCCCGCCCCGCGGCGGGCACGTCTCCGACGACGGAATCGCTGATCGCGCACCTGAGCGCGGCGTATTCCGGCGAGCCGTTCGTCGTCGTGCGCGAGACACCCCCATCGACCAAGGCGACGCTCGGGTCGAACGCGGTCCATCTCACCGCGCGCTACGACGCCCGAACCGGCTACGTCATGGCGCTGTGCGCCCTCGACAACCTGACGAAGGGCGCGAGCGGCGGCGCGGTGCAAGCGGCCAACGTCGCCCTCGGCCTCGCCGAGACCGCCGGGCTGAGCAACGTCGGGCTGCTGCCGTGACCGACACCGCGAGCATCCTCGTCGAGGCGCTGCCGTACATCCGGCGCTTCCAGGGCAAGATCGTCGTCGTCAAGTACGGCGGCAATGCGCTCGCCGGAGCGTCCGAGGACGACGCCCTCGGCCTGTTCGCCCAGGACGTGGTGTTGATGCGCCTCGTCGGCATGCGACCGGTCGTGGTGCACGGCGGCGGGCCGCAGATCAGCGACCTGATGAGCCGGTTGGGCAAGCAGCCCGAGTTCCGCAACGGGCTGCGCGTCACCGACGCCGACACGGTCGACATCGCCCGCATGGTGCTCGTCGGGCAGGTCAACCCGCAGCTCGTCGCCGCGATCAACGTCCACGGCGGGCGTGCGGTGGGGGTCTCGGGTTCGGACGCCGGGCTGATCCGCGCCTCGGCGCGCGACGCCGAGCTGGGGTTCGTCGGTGACGTCGAAGCCATCGACCCGACGATCCTGCGCCACCTGCTCCACGACGAGTTCATCCCCGTCGTGGCGACGGTCGGCACCGACGGGGAGGGCCAGCCGTACAACATCAACGCCGACACCGTCGCCGGGGCGATCGCCGAGGCGCTGGAGGCGGAGAAGCTCGTCTACCTCACCGACATCGAAGGCCTGCGCCGCGTCGTCGATGATCCGGCGAGCCTCATCCGCCAGACCAACCCCGACGAGCTCGATGCGCTCGTCGCCGCGGGCGTGATCGTCGGCGGCATGATCCCCAAGGTGGCCAGCTGCGTCCACGCGGTCCGTCACGGCGTGCGCCGAGCGCACATCCTCGACGGGCGCATCCCCCATGTGCTGCTGCTCGAGCTGTTCACCGACGCCGGGATCGGCACCATGGTCCACAACGAGGAGATGACATCGTGAGCGCCGCTGCCGGAACCGACTGGCCGATGATGCCGGTGTTCGCGCCGCCGCCGGCAACGTTCGTGCGCGGCTCGGGCACCGAGCTGTGGGACGGCGACGGCCGGCGTTACCTCGACTTCATCACCGGCTTGGCGGTCGTCTCGCTGGGGCACGCCAACCCGGTGATCGCCGCCGCGATCGCCGAGCAGGCCGGCACGCTGCTGCACGTCAGCAACCTGTTCGCCAACCCGCAGGCCGTGCAGGCGGCGCGCGACCTCGACGGGCTGCTCCACGAGGTCACCGGGCGGCGCGGGCAGGTGTTCTTCTGCAACAGCGGAGCCGAGGCCAACGAGACCGCGCTGAAGCTCGCCCGGCGCTTCGGCGGGCGAGGTCGGCACACGGTCGTCAGCGCCTACGGCAGCTTCCACGGCCGCACGCTCGCCACGCTCGCCGCCACCGGCCAACCGGCCAAGCACGAGCCGTTCCATCCGATGCCCGACGGGTTCCGCCACGTCGCCTACGGCGACATCGACGCGCTCGCCGCGGCGATGGATCCGTCGGTCGCCGCGGTCCTGCTCGAGACGGTGCAGGGCGAAGGCGGTGTCGTGCCGGCGCCCGACGACTACCTGCGCGATGTCCGCCGGCTCTGCGACGAGCGGAACGCGCTGCTCATCGTCGACGAGGTGCAGACGGGCATGGCGCGCACCGGTCGCTGGTTCGGGTTCGAGCACTCGGGCATCACGCCCGACGTGGTGACGATGGCCAAGGGTCTCGGCAACGGGTTCCCGGTCGGGGCGGTGTGGGCGCCGGTCGAGATCTCGGGGCTGTTCCAGCCCGGCGATCACGGCAGCACGTACAGCGGCACGGCGCTTGCCGGCGCGGTGGTCAGCACGGTCATCGCCGAGATGCGCCGCATCGACGCGCCACGGCTGGCTCGCGAGCGCGGGGCACAGCTGCGCGCCCGCCTCGCCGCGTTGCCGGGTGTCGCGTCGGTGCGCGGCCAGGGACTCCTGCTGGCCGTCGAGTTGTCCGACGGCCTCGACGCCAAGACCGTGGTCGCCGACGCTCTCGCCGCGGGCCTGGTGGCGAACGCGGTCACCGCCACCGCGGTGCGGCTCGCCCCGCCGCTCACCGTCAGCGCGGCGGAGATCGACGAAGCCGTCGCGATCCTCGGGTCCGTGCTGACCGGGCGAGCGTCATGAGCGGTGACCGCACCGCCGGTGTGCGGCACCTGCTCGACGTCACCGATCTGACCGCCAGCGAGCTGCGCACCGTTCTCGAGCTGTCCGTGCAGCCGATCGACGCGCTCGGCGCCCCGTTGCGCGGGCAGGGGGTGGCACTGATCTTCGAGAAGCCCTCCAACCGCACGCGCCAGTCGATGGAGATCGCCGTCGTGCACCTCGGGGGTCACCCGGTCTACACCCGGGGGGAGGAGATCGGGTTCGACGTGCGTGAGCCCGTCGAGGACGTCGCCCGCATCATGAGCGGCTACCACGCGCTCATGGCGGCACGGGTGTTCCGCCACGACGTCGTCGAGCGGCTGGCCGCGGCGGCGACCGTCCCGGTCGTCAACATGCTGAGCGATCGCTCACATCCGCTGCAGGCGCTGGCCGACGTGCTGACGATGGAGGAGGACCTCGGCCCGGTGACGGGCCGAACGGTCGCCTGGATCGGCGACTACAACAACGTCGCCCGCTCGCTCGCCGACGCGTGCGCGATGCTCGGCGCTCATCTGCGGCTCGGCTGCCCGCCGGGCTACGGGCCGTCCGCGGCCGAGCTCGACCGCCTGCGCGGCCTCGGCGCGGCGAGCGTCGTCGGGGTCGCCGGCGCCAAGGAAGCAGCCGAGGGCGCGCACGCGGTCCACACCGACGTCTGGACCTCGATGGGCCAGGAGGACGAGGCCGCGCTGCGCCGGCAGGCGTTCGACGGCTTCGTCGTCGACGACGCGGTCATGGCCGCCGCTGCGCCGGACGCGATCTTCCTGCACTGCCTTCCCGCGCACCGCGGCGAGGAGGTCGCCGCGTCGGTCATCGACGGGCCGCGCAGCCGCGTGATCCGTCAAGGTCACAATCGGCTCCACGCCGCGCGCGGCGCGCTGGCGTTCCTGGTCGGCACAGGTGGTGGACAACCGTGAGCAGCAAGGTGCAGCGGCAGCAAGCGATCGCCCGGCTGATCGCCCGCCACGCCGTCACCAACCAGCCGCAGCTCGTCGAACTGCTCGACGCGGAGGGCATCAGCGCCACGCAGGCCACGGTGTCGCGCGATCTCGAGGACCTCGGCGCGGTGAAGGTCCGTGTGCCCGGCGGCGACACCGTCTACGCCATCCCGGAGTACGAGCCGGCGCGCGTCGCGCCCGAAGACCAGCTGCGCCGGGTCATGGGGGAGTGGGTCGCGGAGGTGCGCCCCTCGGGCAACCTCGTCGTGCTGCGCACACCGCCGGGGTGCGCCCACGTCGTGGCCTCGGCGCTCGACCGGGCCGGCCTCCCCGGGGTGCTCGGCACGGTGGCCGGGGACGACACGCTGCTGTGCGTCGCCGACGAGCGCAGCGGCGGCGCGCAGCTCGCCGAGCGACTGCGATCGCTCGCCGGACTGGCGCAGGACGGCGCACGATGACCGCGCCGGGGTCGGGCGACGCCACGACGCTGTGGCACGGCCGGTTCGCCAGCGGGCCAGCCGACGAGCTGCTGGCCTACACGGTCAGCCTGCCCTTCGACCAGCGGCTGTGGCCCGACGACATCGCCGGCTCACGCGCGCACGTGCGTGGCCTCGCTCGCGCCGGGTTGCTCTCCGGTGACGAGCGCGACGCCGTGCTCGCTGCGCTCGACACCGTCGCCAGCGAGCTCGGCGATGGGCGCTTCACATTCGCTCCGACCGACGAGGACATCCACACCGCGATCGAACGCCGTGTGACCGAGCTCGCCGGGCCCGCCGGCGCCAAGCTGCACACGGGCCGCAGCCGCAACGACCAGTGCGCCACCGATCTGCGGCTGTGGACCAAGCGTTCGTTGCGCGACGTCGCCCGCCGCGTGCTCGCTCTGCAAGACGTGCTCGCCCAGCGCGCGGATGCCGCCGGCGACGTCTACCTCCCCGGCTACACGCACGTGCAGCGAGCGCAGCCGGTGCTGCTCGCGCACCACCTGCTGGCCCATGCGTGGGCCTTCGGGCGCGACGTCGAGAGGCTCTGCGACACCGTCGCCCGGCTCGACGTCTCGCCGCTCGGAGCGGGCGCGCTCGCCGGGTCGTCGCTGCCGCTCGACCCGGAGGCCACCGCGGCCGACCTCGGCTTCGCCCGCGCCTTCGACAACAGCCTCGACGCGGTGAGCGATCGGGACTACGTGGCCGAGGCGTTGTTCGACCTCGCCATGATCGCGATCCACCTGTCCCGCCTCGGCGAGGAGTGGGTGCTGTGGACGTCGGACGAGTTCGGCTTCGCCCGCCTCGACGACGCGTTCGCCACCGGCTCGTCGATGCTGCCCCAGAAGAAGAACGCCGACATCGCCGAGCTTGCACGGGGAAAGGCGGGCCGCGTGATCGGCGACCTCACCGGGCTGCTGGCGATGCTCAAGGGGCTGCCTCTGGCGTACAACCGCGACCTGCAAGAGGACAAGGAACCGCTGTTCGACGCCGCCGACCAGGTGTCGCTGGCGCTCGCCGCGGTCGCCGGGATGATCGCCACGGCGACGTTCGTGCCCGAACGCATGCAGGCGGCAGCGGATGCGGAGTCCACCGCCGCGACCGACCTCGCCGAATGGCTGGTCGAGCGGGGGACCCCCTTTCGTGCCGCGCACGCGATCGTCGGCGCGCTCGTGCGCACGTCGCTCGACGGCGGCACGCCGCTGCGCGACCTGGTCGCCGCCGACGACCGTCTCGGCCCGGACGCGGCCGCGCTCGTCGCTCCCGGCGTCAGCGTGACCCGGCGGACCACCCGCGGCGGCGCCGGACCGGCGGCGGTCGCCGAGCAGCGCACGCGATTTTCCGCCGCGCTCGATCGATGGCGGGCGCTCGTCGAGGCGTGACGCCCGTGAAGCGCCTGCCGCTGTCGTTCTTCGCCCGCGACGCGACCGTGGTGGCCCCCGAGCTGCTCGGCAAGGTGCTGTGGACCCCGGAGTGCTCGGGGCGCATCGTCGAGGTCGAGGCGTACACCGCCGACGATCCCGCCAGCCACTCCTTCGGTGGGCCGACGCGGCGCAACGCGGCGATGTTCGGCCCACCGGGGCGGCTCTACGTGTACCTGATCTACGGCATGCACCACTGCGCCAACGTCGTCACCGGCGCCGAGGGCGACGGTCAAGCGGTGCTGCTGCGCGCGGTCGAGCCGCTGTCCGGGCTGGAGGTGATGCGCGCCCGCCGGGCGCCGAGCATCGACGATCGCCGCCTCGCCAACGGTCCCGGGAAGCTGTGCCAGGCGTTCGGGGTGGGCCCGGCCGACGACGGAGCCGACCTGCGCGGCGACCGCATCGCGATCTGCGACGACGGGACGGCGCCGGCGTGGCTGGTCCACAACACGCCGCGCATCGGCATCACCAAGGCCGCCGACCTCACGCGACGCTGGCTGCTCACGCGCTCGTGACCCTGCCCGCCGTGGGGTCCACGGCCGGGCCGGCGCGGTCGGCTAGCGTGCGAACCTGTGTTCGTCGTGTTGGGCATCGATCCCGGCCTCACCCGCTGCGGGTACGCGGCGCTCGGCGCGCAGGGCCCAGGAACGCCGCGGCCGCTGGCGATGGGCGTCGTGCGCACATCGCCGGCCGAGGCGCTGCCCACCCGCCTCGCCGAGCTGCGCGGCGAACTGGCGGCCCTCATCCGCGATTATCGACCGCACGTGGTGGCGGTCGAGCAGGTGTTCTTCCAGGTCAACGTGCGCACCGCGATGAGCGTGGGCCAAGCGAGCGGCCTGGCGCTGGCCGAGGCCGCGGCGGCGGGGTGCGAGGTCGTGCAGTACACCCCGAACCAGGTCAAGGATGCGGTGGCGGGCTGGGGCGGCGCCGACAAGGCACAGGTGCAGAAGATGGTGCAGCTGCGGCTCGGCCTGTCCGCGCCGCCGCAGCCGGCCGACGCCGCGGACGCCGCAGCGCTCGCGCTCTGCCACCTCGCCATGGCGCCGATGCGGGCGCAGGTGCGCGCCGTCACGGGATCCGCCCGATGATCGGCTCGCTGCGCGGCACGGTGCTCGAACGCGCTGCCGACGGCGTCGTCCTGCTCGAAGTCGGCGGGGTCGGCTACCTGGTGGCGGTCACACCGCGGACGCTCGCCGAGCTGGAGCCGACGACCACCGCGTTCCTTTACGTCCACCACCACATCCGGGAGGACGCGCAGACCCTGTACGGGTTCGCGTCGCGCGACGAGCGCGCCACGTTCGAGGTGCTCATCGCCACCCACGGCATCGGCCCCGCGCTGGCGATGGCGATCCTCGCCACCCACACACCCTCGGCGCTGGTCGACATCGTCGCCACCGGCGACCACGCATCGCTGACGATGGTGCCCGGCGTCGGGAAGAAGACGGCGGAACGGCTGATGGTCGAGTTGAAGAGCCGACTGTCGCTGCCGGTGCTCGACGGCGCGGCTGCCGCCGCCGGAACGGGCAGCGCGGCAGGGGAGAGCCCGATCGCCAACGTGCGCGAGGCCCTGTCGGGCCTCGGGTACGGCCCCGACGAGATCCGCGACGCGATCCGCGAGCTGCCCGCCGGCGGCGACGCTCCGGCGCTGTTGCGCGAGGCGCTGAAGCTGCTGGGGGCGCGGCGTGCGTGACGAGTTCCTCGACCCGCAGCCGCAGGATCCCATCGAGCAGAGCGACGAAGCGGGCCTCCGTCCGCGCCGCCTGGCCGACTTCATCGGCCAGCGCGAGCTCAAAGAGCACCTCGCGATCGTGCTCGAGGCGGCGCGCCGGCGCGGCCAGGCGCCCGACCACCTGCTGCTCGCCGGGCCCCCCGGACTCGGCAAGACCTCGATGGCGGGCATCGTCGCCAACGAGATGGGCGTGCACCTGCACGTGACGTCGGGACCAGCGCTCGAGCGCGCCGGCGACCTGGCGGCGATCCTCACGAAGCTCGAAGAGAGCGACGTGCTGTTCATCGACGAGATCCATCGGCTGTCTCGTGCCGTCGAGGAGATCCTCTATCCCGCGATGGAGGACTTCCAGCTCGACATCGTCGTCGGCAAGGGCCCAGCGGCGTCGAGCATCCGCCTGCCTCTGCCGCGCTTCACGCTCGTCGGCGCCACCACCCGCACCGGCATGATCACGGGCCCCCTGCGCGATCGGTTCGGGCTCGTCGCCCGCCTCGATTTCTACGACGCCGACGAGCTCGAAGCCATCGTGCTGCGCGCCGCGGGGATCCTCGGCGTCGCCATCGATCAGGCGGGCGCGTGGGAGATCGCACGCCGCAGCCGGGGCACCCCGCGCATCGCCAACCGGCTGCTGCGCCGCGTGCGCGACTTCACCGAGGTGCGCGGCGCCGGCCACATCGACGAGGCGACGGCCCGCGAAGGCTTGGCGCTGTTCGGCGTCGACGGGCTGGGGCTCGACAAGGTCGACCGAGCGATCCTGACGGCGATCTGCCACCAGTTCGGCGGTGGGCCGGTCGGGTTGTCGACCGTGGCGATCAGCGTGGGGGAGCAGCCCGAGACCGTCGAGGACGTCTACGAACCGTTCCTCATCCAGCAAGGCCTGCTCGCACGCACGCCCCGAGGGCGGGTGGCGATGCCGCTCGCCTGGGAGCACCTCGGCCTGACCCCGCCGACCCCGACCGACCAGCCGCCGTCGCTGTTCGAGTGAGCCAGGGCCGCCCGCCGGGAGCGGCCCGTAGCCTGGCGATCCGTGCGTCTCGAGGACTTCGACTACGACCTGCCCGCCGAGCGCATCGCCCAGGAGCCGCTGGCCGATCGCAGCGCGGCGCGGCTGCTGGTCGACACGGGCGACGGCGCGCCGCTCGACGCGCACGTCCGCGATCTTCCGGCGCTGCTGCGCCCCGGCGATCTGCTGGTGGTCAACGAATCGAAGGTCATCCCGGCCCGCCTGCGCCTTCGCCGCGCCACGGGCGGCGCGGCCGAGGTGCTGTTGCTCGAGCCGTCGGGCGCGCCGCGGCAGTGGCAGGCGCTGGTCCGTCCGGGCCGCAAGATCCGTGCGGGCGAGGCGTTGGTGGACGCCGCGGGCGCGCCAGCGGTCGAGCTGATCGGCCGCGCCGACGACGGTGAGACGTTCCACGTGCGGCTGCTCGGCGACGGCGACGAACAGGCGACGATCGACGCCCTGGGGGAGATGCCGCTGCCGCCGTACATCCACACCCGGCTCGACGAGCCGTCCCGATACCAGACCGTCTACGCCGAGACGCCCGGGTCCGCCGCGGCCCCGACCGCCGGCCTGCACTTCACCCCTGCGTTGCTCGACGAACTCGCCGCGGCCGGCGTCGAGGTCGCCCGCGTCGATCTCGCCGTCGGGATCGACACGTTCCAACCGGTGACCGAGGCCGATCCGCGGGCGCACCACATCCACAGCGAGCGCTACGACGTCCCCGCCGACGTCGTCGAGCGCTGCCACGCAGCCGAGCGCGTGGTCGCGGTCGGCACCACGGCCGTCCGGGCGCTCGAATCGGCCGCGACGACGGGCTCTCTCAGCGGGCGCACATCGCTGTTCATCCACCGCGGCTACGAATGGAAGCTGGTCGACCTGCTGCTGACGAACTTCCACATGCCACGCACGACGCTGCTGATGATGATCGACGCGTTCGTCGGGCAGCGCTGGCGGCGGCTCTACGCCGAGGCGATCGCCCGCGAGTACCGGTTCCTGTCGTTCGGGGATGCGATGCTCCTCGCCCGGAGCGCCCGATGACCCGCCTGTGCTCCCCGCGGAGATGCATCTCTCGGACGCGTCAGCGCGACATGAACGCACGTGATCGCCGGTGTTGCCAGCACGCCGGTACGGTGCACGCCGATGCGTCCCGTTGAGCTGGCCGTCCGGGCAACCGATGGCGCGGCCCGCAGCGCCGAGGCGACGACGGCGCGCGGCGCCTACCGCACCCCGTGCTTCATGCCGGTGGGCACGCGGGGCGCGATCAAGTACCTGAGCGCCGCCGACTACGAACGGCTGGGCGCCGAGATCGTGCTCGGCAACACGTACCACCTGATGCTGCGTCCCGGCGCGGAGACCGTCGCCAAGCTCGGCGGGTTGGGCGCGTTCGCCGGGTGGGGCGGCCTGACCCTCACCGACAGCGGCGGCTTCCAGGTGTTCTCCCTCGAGCCCAAGGTCGACGACGACGGGGTCACGTTCCGCAGCACCTACGACGGTTCGCGGCGCCGCTTCACGCCCGAGTCGGCGGTCGACACGCAGGAGCTGCTCGGCGCCGACATCCAGATGGTGCTCGACGTCTGCCCGCCGCTGCCCTCGCCTCACGACGTGATCGTCACCGCGGTCGAGCGCACGGCGGCGTGGGCGGTGCGGGCTCGGGCACGGCACCGTCGGGCGGACCAGTCGCTGTTCGGCATCGTGCAGGGCGGGATCGAGCCCGCGCTGCGTGCCGAGAGCGCGCGGCGCACCGTCGCCCTCGAGTTCGACGGCTACGGCATCGGCGGGCTGAGCGTGGGGGAGACCCGGGCGGAGATGCTGCCTGCGCTCGCCGCGACGCTCGAGCACCTCCCGCACGACCGCCCCCGCTACCTGATGGGCGTGGGCGACCCGGCGTCGCTGGTCGAAGCGGTGGCGCTCGGCGTGGACCAGTTCGACTGCGTGATGCAGACCCGGCTGGGCCGCCACGGCACCGCCCTGACGTCGACCGGGAAGCTGCACGTGAAGAACGCGTCGCACGCGCAGTCCGACGAGCCGCTCGACAGCGACTGCGGCTGCGAAGTCTGCTCCCGCCACAGCCGGGGCTACCTGCGGCACCTCTTCCAGGTGGGGGAGCCGACCGCCTCGCGCCTGCTCAGCCTGCACAACGTGGCCTGGACCTTGCAGCTGATGCAGCGGATGCGCGCCGCGATCGAAGCAGGAACGTTCGGCGCGCTGCGCCGCGAGATCCTCGCCGCGTGGGGAGACGAGGGACGGGGTCGCGGGGGCGTCCTGCCGGAGGCGGGCTCGACTCGCTAGGCTGCGCGCCGCCCTGCCTCGGGCTGTGGTGGCCCGGTCGGGGCCTTGACACGAAGCGAACGGAACGATGCTGCTCTCCATCCTCATAGCGTCCGGCGGCGACTCGAACGGCAGTGGGTCGATCATCAGCATCTTGTTCCTCGGCCTCATCCTGGTCGGCGCGTACTTCCTGATGATCCGGCCGATGCGGCGCCGCCAGCGCGAGCAGGTGAACCTCCAGCGCCAGATCGAAGTGGGCGACGAGGTGATGACCACGGCCGGCGTCTACGGCTTCATCACCGGCATCGAGGGAGACGTCGTCTGGCTCGAGATCGACGACGATGTGCAGATCCGCATCGCCCGCGCGGGCATCCAGCGCCGCGTGACGACGACCACCAGCCCGCCGGCGCCGGCCGACGATCCGGAGATCACCGAGCCTGAGAACGCCGACGGCGACTGATGCGCCGCAAGCTGCTGCTGCCGCTGCTGTTCATCGTCGCGGTCGGGGTCGTCGGCGTCGCCGGGAACGCCCTGGCCGGCAACACGCCGTCGCTCGGCCTCGACCTCCAGGGAGGCATCTCGGTCACCAAGGTCCCCGTCGGCGACTACAACCGCTCCGGCCTGGAGGTCACCCGCGACCGCATCGACGAGCGGGTCAACTCGTTGGGCATCGCCGAGACCGAGGTGGTGCTCCAGGGCGACACGATCGTCATCAACCTCCCCGGCGTGCGCGATCAGCAGCAGGCGATCGACATCACGAACGTCAGCGGCCAGGTCTACATCCGCCCGGTGTTCCAGTGCTTCGCGGCGGCGCCTGACACCGGCGGCACGGACTCGACGACGACCTCGAGCACGGTCGCCGGGGCGACCACGACGGCGCCCACCGGCAGCCTGCCCGGCGGCGGGGGCGGCGAGTCCCGCGTGCTCTCGGCGCCCGGCGAGACCACGACGACGTCACAGCCGCCCGACGACACGACGACCACCACGACGACGCAGCCTGCCGACGGGTCGACGACGACCACGTCCAGCACGACGCCCAGCGACGAAGGGTCGTCGGATGAAGGGCCATCGGATGTCGTGGTCTCGGACCCGACGACCGCCCAGGTCCTGCCCACCAAAGACGGCGGCCAGTGCTACATCGGCCCGGCGTCGCTCGACCCCCTCACCGGAGCCCCCAGCAGCACCGGCGAGGTCTTCGACGACGACGCCGATGCGGTCATCCTCGAGGGCGGCTGGGCCGTCAACGTCGGCCTCACGGGCAAGGGCCAGAGCGTCTGGAACGACCTCGCCTTCCAGTGCTACAGCGGGACGTCGACGTGCCCGAGCCGGCAGCTGGCGATCGAGATCGACGGGGTGATCCAGACCGCGCCGGTCGTCCAGACGCCCAGCTTCCAGGACACGGTGTCGATCACCGGCATGGACAACGAGCGCGAGGCACGGGCGATCGCCAACGTGCTGCGCTCCGGCGCTCTGCCCGTGCGGCTCGAGAACGCCAGCGTGTCGGCGGTGTCGGCGACGCTCGGCAAGGACTCGCTCGACGCCGCGATCATCTCCGGCGCGGTCGGCATCCTGCTCGTGCTGCTGTTCATGTTCTTCTACTACCGGTGGCTGGCGATCGTCGCCGTCGGCGGCATCGCGCTGTCGGGGGCGCTGCTGTGGACGGTGGTGTGCCTGCTGTCGGCGCAGGGGAACCTCGCGCTGACGCTGTCGGGCGCGGCCGGCATCATCGTGTCGATCGGCGTCACGGTCGACTCCTACGTGGTGTTCTTCGAACGCCTGAAGGACGAGGTGCGCTCGGGCCGCACCCTGCGCAACTCGGTCCAGCGCGGGTTCGACGCGTCCTGGCGCACGATCCTGGCGGCCAACGGCGTCTCGCTGATCGGCGCCGCCGTCCTGTGGTACCTGTCGATCGGCTCCGTGCGCGGCTTCGCGTTGTTCCTCGGCCTGTCGACGGTGATCGACCTGATCGTCGCGTGGTTCTTCACCCGCCCGCTCGTGCTGCTCATCGCGCGCAGCGGCTGGTTCACGAACCGCAAGGTGATGGGCATCGCCGTGTCCCGCAAACCCGACGCCGCCGAGCCGCGGGGGGTCACGCCATGAGTACGGTCGCGCCGGAGACAGAGCGCCGCGAGGCCGTCGAGAATCGCGAGCGGCGCGGCGTCTTCGGCCGCCTGTACCACGGCGAGACCGCGATCGACTTCTACGCGATGCGATGGTGGGGGATCGTCTTCTCCGGCGTGCTGGTCGTCGTCACGGTCGTGTCGCTCTTCGCCCAGCAGCTCAACCTGGGCATCGACTTCGAGGGCGGCGTGGCGTGGGAGGCCCCCGCGGCGAACCTCAGCACCGACGAGGTGCGGTCCATCCTCAGCGACAACGGCGTCGACGGCGACAGCGCCAAGATCCAGGTGCTCGGCCAGAACGAGTCGATGCGCGTGCAGGTCGGCGAGCTCGATCAGGAGACGCAGCGCGCGGTCCAGGAGGATCTCGCCGCGGCCGCCGACGTCGGCGTCGACGACGTCAGCGTCAACGCGGTCAGCGCCTCGTGGGGCAAGACCATCACCCGCAAGGCGATCCGCGCGCTCGTGGTCTTCCTGATCATCGTGTCGGCGTTCATCTCGTGGCGGTTCGAGTGGCGCATGGCGATCGCCTCGATCGCGGCGATGGTCCACGACGTGCTCATCAGCGTCGGCGTCTACAGCGTCTTCCGCTTCGAGGTCACCCCGGCGACGGTCACGGCGTTCCTCACCATCTTGGGGTTCTCGCTGTACGACACGATCGTCGTCTTCGACAAGGTGAAGGAGAACACGGCGCGCTACTCCGGCGGGCGAGCGAGCTACGCCGACATCACCAACATCTCGATGAACCAGGTGCTGATGCGGTCGCTGAACACCAACCTCGCCGCGATGCTCCCGGTGCTGTCGCTGCTGGTGCTCGGCTCCGGGATCATGGGAGCGGTCGCGCTGCGGGAGTTCGCCCTCGCATTGCTCATCGGCGTGATCACCGGCTCGTACTCGTCGGTGTTCATCGCCACGCCGGTGCTGACGTTGCTGAAGGAGCGCTCCGGCCGGTTCCGGGCGATGCGCGGCCAGCACGCCGTCGGCGAGGAGCTCGAACGGATGGTGCTCGGCGGACCTCCGCCCAGCCGCCACGCAGGGCGCGCCCGGACTGCAGAGGCAGCGAGCGACACCGCCGCCGCGCACACGCCGGTGGTCGAGGCCAGCCCGGCCACCGTGCTGACCCACGCCCCGCGCCCACGCAAGAAGCGCCGCAGGTAGCGGTATCCTCCGACCATGACGCACGAGGCCGCAGCACCCGACGCCGGCTGGCTGCGCGAGCTGGTCCGCGACATCGTCGACTACCCCCGGCCGGGCATCACGTTCCGCGACATCACGCCGCTGCTGGGCGACGCCAAGGGCTTCCAGCGCTCCGTCGACGAGTTGGCCGGCCGCTTCGACGGAGTCGCGGTCGATCGGGTGCTCGGCATCGAGGCCCGCGGCTTCATCGTCGCCGCGCCGGTGGCCTACCTGCTGAACGCCGCGTTCGTCCCGGTGCGCAAGGCCGGGAAGCTGCCCTGGCAGGTCGCCCGCGAGGAGTATGCGCTGGAGTACGGCACCGACAAGCTCGAGATCCATCGCGACGCCATCCATCCCGGCGAGCGCATCCTGGTGATCGACGACGTGCTGGCGACGGGCGGCACCGCGGCGGCGACATGTCGCTTGGTCGAGACGCTCGACGGTGTCGTCGCCGGGGTGGGGGTGCTGATCGAGTTGTCCGCTCTCGGCGGTCGCGCCGCGCTCGGCGAGAGGATGGTCGAGAGCCTGGCGGTGTACTGAACCGTGGGAACCGTCGACCGGGTGCTGCCGTGGCGTCGCCACCAATCCGCCGCGGCCGACGAGCTGACGCCCGTTCTCAGCACGTATCGCCGGCGGCACCCCAAGGCGCCGCTGACGATGATCAACCGGGCGTACGAGACGGCCCGCGAAGCACATCGCCACCAGACCCGCAGCTCGGGTGAGAGCTACATCAACCACCCGATCGCCGTCGCCCGCATCGTCGCCGACATCGGCCTCGACGAGATCTCGCTCGCCGCGGCGCTGCTGCACGATGCGGTCGAGGACACCGACATCACGTTGGCCGACGTCGAAGCCGAGTTCGGCGCCGAGGTGGCCGGGATCGTCGACGGGGTCACGAAGCTCGAACGCCTCCAGTTCGACTCCAAGGAAGCGCAGCAGGCCGCCACGATGCGCAAGATGCTGGTGGCGATGGCACGTGACCTTCGGGTGCTGATCATCAAGCTCGCCGACCGCTTGCACAACATGCGCACCCTCGCCGGCATGCCGACCGAGAAGCAGGTCCGCATCGCGCAGGAGACGCTCGACATCTACGCCCCGCTGGCGCATCGCCTGGGGATGCAGGAGCTCAAGCAGCAGCTCGAAGACCTCGCCTTCGCCTCCCTGTATCCCAAGCGCTTCGCCGAGCTCGACCACCTCGTCGCGACGCGAGCGGGCGAGCGCGAGGTCTACCTCGCGACCTCACTGTCCGAGCTGCGCGCCCGGCTCGCCGAGCTGAACATCAACGCCGAGGTCACCGGCCGCCCGAAGCATCTGTGGAGCATCTACGACAAGATGGTCCAGAAGGGCAAGGAGTTCGACGAGATCTTCGACCTCGTCGCGGTGCGGGTCATCGTCGATTCGGTGAAGGACTGCTACGCCGCGCTCGGCTGCATCCATGGTCGCTGGCGCCCGGTGCTGGGGCGTTTCAAGGACTACATCGCGATGCCGAAGTTCAACCTCTACCAGAGCTTGCACACGACGGTGATCGGGCCCGGCGGCAAGACGATCGAGGTGCAGATCCGCACCCGCGAGATGCACCAGCGCGCGGAGTGGGGCGTCGCCGCGCACTGGGCGTACAAGGACGGCTCGAGCGCCGCGGACATCGATTGGCTCAACCGCATCATCGACTGGCAGGCCGACGTCGCCGACCCGGCCCAGTTCATGGAGAGCCTGAAGACGGACCTGGAACAGGACGAGGTCTTCGTGTTCACCCCCAAGGGACGGGTCATCACGTTGCCCGTCGGCTCCACCACCGTCGATTTCGCCTACGCGGTGCACACCGAGGTGGGGCACGCGTGCATCGGCGCCAAGGTCAACGGCCGGCTCGTCCCGCTGAACCACGTGCTGCGCAGCGGGGACACGTGCGAGATCTTCACGTCCAAGGTCGAGACGGCGGGGCCGTCGCGCGACTGGCTCCAGTTCGTCGCCTCGCCGCGAGCGCGCAACAAGATCCGCCAGTGGTTCAGCCGCGAGCGGCGGCTCGACGCCGTCGAAGCCGGCCGCGAGGAGCTGATCAAGGAGTTCCGCCGGGAGGGCCTGCCCGTCCAGAAGATGTGGGACAACCCCGTGCTCGCCCGTGAGATCGAGCACTTCAGCTACGCAGATCTCGACGCCTTGCTGGCGGCGATCGGTGAGCACCACCTGTCGGGCCGTTCGGTGGCGCAGCGCATCGCACGGGCGTTCCGCGGCGGCGGGTCGGAGGACCAGTTGCCGACGACGGTCCGCGAGCACCGCAGCCGCCGGCGGCGGCGCGGCCAGGTGGGCATCCACGTCGAGGGCCTCGACGATCTGCTCGTTCGCCTCTCACGCTGCTGCACCCCGGTGCCGGGTGACGAGATCATCGGCTTCGTCACCCGCGGCCGCGGCGTCAGCGTCCACCGTGCCGATTGCGCCAACGCCGTGTCGTTGATGGTCGACCAGACGGCGCGCCTGATCGACGTCGAGTGGGACGGGGATCAAGGCGATGCGCTGTTCCGCGCCGCGGTCGAGATCGTCGCCCTCGACCGCTCCCGCCTCCTGCGCGACGTCGCCAACGCGCTCAGCGATCACCACGTGAACATCGTCGCGTGCAGCACCCACACCGGGAACGACCGCGTCGCCAAGATGCGCTTCGAGTTCGAGATGGCCGACCCCAACCACCTCGAAGCCGTCCTGCGCACCATCAAGACCATCGACGCGGTCTACGACGCGTACCGGCTGGTCCCGGGCAAGGCGTCGTAGGCGTCGTCGACGCCGACGAAACCTGTGCGGTCAGTCCGCGCTGAGCGACCCCGTCAGGCGGCGGCGCGGCGGACGAACGTGTCCTCACCGCGGATCTGCTCGAACCCGAACTGGCCCTCGGTCGCGCGGTAGAAGGCCCGGCTGCACCCGGAGCGGAAGCGGTCGTGCAGCTCAATGGCGATCGCGCCGATCTTCCACATCCACGGTTGCGGCCGCTCGAACACCTCGACCTCGGCGCCTTCCACGTCAACCTTCAGGATGTCGACGTGGTCGAACCCGAAGCGGTCCATCAACGCGTCGACCGTGTATGCGTCGACCTCGCCGAGGCTCTGGGCCTCGGCTGGCACGTCGCTCGCCGACGCCGTGCGATAGCCGTCGGGGCCGACGCCCGGGTCGGTCAGCACGATCGAGCCGTTCTCCTTCCACAGAGCGCCGCGAACGGGCGTGATGTTCGCGTACGCGGCGACGTTGCGCTGGAGCAGCGCGAAGTTCGCGCTGTCGGGCTCGAGCGCCACGATCTTCGCCTTGGGAAAGCGGGTGGCGTACCAGATGCTGGCGAACCCGACGTTGGCGCCGGCGTCGATGATCGTGCTCGCGTCACCCACGTAGGGGAAGTCGTACCCGTCGTCCGCGATGACGTGGAAGAACGTCTGCCAGTCGCCGCTGCGGATCAGGAACGGCTCGAGGTAGCCCGGCCAGCTGACCTCGCTGAGCGCGATTCCGATGCCGAGCAGCCGGCGGACCATCACGACGACACCGAGCCGCCAGCCAAAGCCTTCCACCAACCGTACGAACCGCCAGGCAAGGCCGGCGGCCACCAGCACAGCCTCGACGATGTGGTGGCACAGCTTGGTCACGGGACCGGTCTTCTTCATCGGGCGCACCTCGGGGTCTGGGATGTCGATCGTACGCCGCGCGCCAAGTCGACGAGTCGGGTTGACGAGACCTTGCCGACGAAGCGCCGTGAGGACCACGCCGACGGGACCCGAGCCCGCCCGGGATCGCCCGTTAGCCTGCAAGGCCGTGCCGAAGTTCCAGACCAGCCCGGGGATGCGCGACATCCTGCCGCCCGAGTCGGCGCGCTGGCGGGCGTTCGTCGACACGTTCGGTGACCTTGTCGGCGCAGCGGGCTTCGGTCAGGTGATCCCGCCGCTGCTCGAGGACCTCGAGGTGTTCAAACGCGTCGGCGAGGCCACCGACGTGGTGACGAAGGAGATGTACGACTTCGTCGACAAGGGCAATCGCCACGTGACGTTGCGTCCGGAGCAGACCGCCAGCGTCTGCCGGGCGTTCGTCCAACATGCGCCGCCGACACCGTGGAAGGTCTGGTACGCAGGCTCGAACTTCCGCTACGAGAAGCCCCAGCGCGGCCGCTACCGCCAGTTCGACCAGGTCGGCATCGAGGTGCTCGGCGCCGACGATCCCTACCTCGACGCCGAGGTCGTCGCGCTCGGCTGGCGGTTCTTCCAGAAGCTCGGCCTGCGCCAGGTCACGCTGCTGCTCAACAGCCTCGGCGAACCCGACGATCGGGGACGCTACGTCGCCGCGCTGCAAGCCCACTTCGCCGCCAACGCCGATGCGCTCACGCCGCAAGCGCGCCAGACGCTGGAGAAGAGCCCGTTGCGCGTGCTCGACTCCAAGCGTGAGGGCGACGCCGAGGTGATCGGCGCCGCCCCACAGATCGTCGAGTTCCACAGCGACGCCGCCGCGGCGCACTTCGAGACGGTGCAGCGGGGCTTGCGCGCCCTCGGCGTGCCGTTCCGCCTCGAGCCGAAGCTGGTGCGCGGCCTCGACTACTACCGGCGCACGACGTTCGAGTACCAGAGCGGCGTGCTCGACTCGGCGCAGAACGCCATCGGTGGGGGAGGCCGCTACGACGGCCTGGTGGAAGACCTCGGTGGGCCCGCCACCGCGGGCATCGGTTTCGCTCTCGGCGTCGACCGCACGCTGCTCGCGTGCGACGACGAGGAAGTGTTCCCGCCGCCGCCGAGCGCCGTCGACGTGTTCGTCGTCGACACCACCGGAGGCCAGGAGGCGCTCGTGCTCACCGCGCAGCTGCGCGGCGCCGGGATGCGCGCCGATCGCGCCTACGAGAACCGCAGCATGAAGAGCCAGATGAAGGCCGCCGACCGCAGCGGCGCAGCGGTCGCCGTCATCGTCGGTTCGAACGAGCTCGCCGAGGGAACGGCCGTCGTACGCCCGTTGCGCGGCGAGGGCCACGGCCAGACCGTGGTCGCCCGCGACCGCCTGATCGACTCCGTCCAGTCCCTCCTCGTCTCCCAGACTTTCGTCAGAAAGTGATCCGATGACCGCAGCCACGTCGCTCCGCACCCACCTGTGCGGCGAGCTCCGCAGCGCCCACGCCGGCCAGACCGTCAGCCTGTGCGGGTGGGTGGCCCGCCGCCGCGAGCACGGCGAGAAGCTCGCGTTCGTCGACCTGCGTGACCACTCGGGCCTCGTCCAGTGCGTCGTCGACAACGCCGTCGACGTCCGCAGCGAGTACGTCGTGCGCATCACGGGCGTCGTGCGCCCTCGCCCCGAGGGCACCGTGAACGCCAACCTCGACACCGGCGAGGTCGAGGTCGGCGAGTGCGTCGTCGAGGTCCTGCGCACCGCCGAGCCGCCGCCGTTTCCCATCGACGAGCGCGCCGACAACGTCGACGAGGGCGTGCGCTTGCAGTACCGCTACCTCGACATCCGCCGCGAGCGCATGCAGCGCAACCTGCGCATCCGGGCGAAGGTCAACTCGGCGATCCGAGCCTCGATGGAGCGGCAGGGCTTCGTCGAGGTCGAGACGCCGATGCTGGTGCCGTCGACCCCCGAAGGGGCACGCGAGTTCCTGGTGCCGTCGCGCAAGGAGCCCGGCTCGTTCTACGCGCTGCCGCAGAGCCCGCAGCTGTTCAAGCAGCTGCTGATGGTCGCCGGGCTCGACCGCTACTACCAGATCGCGCGCTGCCTGCGCGACGAGGACCTGCGCGCCGACCGCCAGTACGAGTTCATGCAGCTCGACGCGGAGATGAGCTTCGTGACGCAGGAGGACGTGCTCGCGGCGATCGGGGACGCGGTGCTGTCGGCCGCCGAGGCGGTGACCGGTGAGCGGCCGGAGAGCATCGACACGATCACGTGGCGCGAGGCGATGGATCGCTTCGGCATCGACAAGCCGGATCTGCGCTTCGGCATGGAGCTCGTCGAGCTGACCGACGCCTTCGCCACGACGGAGTTCAAGGCGTTCGCCGGCGCCGGGTGCATCAAGGGCATCTGCGCTGCCGGCAAGGCCGACGAGTTCGGGCGCAACAAGCTCGACGCGCTCACCGATCGAGCCAAGAGGCTCGGGGCCAAGGGTCTGGTGTGGATCAAGGTCGCGGCCGGCGGGACGCTCGAGTCGCCGGTGGTCAAGTTCCTCTCCGCGCACGAGCAGGCCGCGCTCGTCGAGCGGCTCGGCGCCGCGCCGGGCGACCTGTTGCTGATCGTCGCCGACGAGTGGATGACGACGTGCGAGGTGCTCGGCCAGCTGCGCAACGACATCGGGCGCCCACCGGTGCACGAGGGCCCGTTCCGCTACGTGTGGGTCACCGAGTTCCCGCTGTTCGTCGGCATCGACACCACGACCGGCCGGCCGAAGCCGGGGCACCACCCGTTCTGCATGCCGCACCCCGACGACATCGAGCTGTTCGACACCGATCCGCTCTCCGTGCGGGCGCTGGCCTACGACCTCGTCCTGAACGGCTGGGAGCTGGGCTCGGGCTCGATCCGGATCCACGAGCCGGAGCTCCAGCGGCGTGTGTTCAACGTGCTGGGCATCGCGGACGACGAGGCCGAGCGGAAGTTCGGGTTCTTCTTGCGGCCGTTCACCTACGGCGCGCCCCCGCACGGCGGCTTCGCGTTCGGCATCGACCGGCTGGCGGCGCTGCTGGCGGGGGAGGAGAACATCCGCGAGGTCATCGCCTTCCCCAAGACGCAGAGCGGCGCCGACCCCATGACGAACGCGCCGACGCCCGCCGATCTCAAGCAACTCGCCGAGTTGGGCATCGCCGTCCGACCGCCGACCTGACTCCACGGCGATGCCAGGTCAGCACTTCCGAGCGGGGGTGGTCATCGTCGTGCGCCATCTCGACCGCCGCCAGGTCATGGCGGTCGAGCGTGCCGACACGCCGGGAAGCTGGCAGCTGCCCCAGGGCGGGATCCACGCCGGCGAGGAGCCCCAGCAGGCCGCCTGGCGCGAGCTGGCGGAGGAGACGGGGCTCGGACCCGACCACGTCGGCGTGGTGGCGGAGTTTCCGGAGTGGTTGGTGTCGGAATACCCCGACGAGATCCGCGGCCGCTTCGCGCAGCGCAGAGGACAGGCGCACCGCTGGTTCCTGTTCGACGCCCGCAGCGAGGACCCGCCGGTGCGTCTCGACGCGTCCGAGCTGCGCGACTGGCGATGGGTCGAGCCGCGCTGGCTGATCGACAACGTCGTCACGTTCCGCCAGCCGTCGTACGCGCAGGTGCTCGGGACGCTCTGAGCGGGCCGAACTACGGTCAGCGCCATGCCCGACGACCTGTTCAGCGCCGCCGCCGAGCAGCGGCTGCGCGACCAGGCGCCGCTCGCTGCCCGGCTGCGGCCGCGCACGATCGACGACGTCGTCGGCCAAGAGCACCTCGTGGGGCCCGGGCGGCCGCTGCGGCGGCTCGTCGAGCAGGATCGGCTGACCTCGGCGATCTTCTGGGGCCCGCCCGGCACCGGCAAGACCACCCTCGCGCTGGCGGTCGCAGGGACCACCCGCCGCGCCTTCGAACAGCTCTCCGCGGTCACCGCGGGCGTGAAGGACGTACGCGAGGTGATCGAGCGCGCCCGCCAGCGCCTCGGCGAGCACGGGCGGGGGACGATCCTGTTCCTCGACGAGATCCACCGCTTCTCCAAGGCCCAGCAGGACGCGCTGCTGCCGGCCGTCGAGGACGGGACGCTGACCCTGATCGGCGCGACCACCGAGAACCCCTTCTTCGAGGTCAACCCGCCACTGCGCAGCCGCAGCACGCTGTTCCGTCTCGAGCCGCTCGATCGCGAGGCGGTGACGACGCTGGTGACGCGAGGGCTGGCCGCGGAGTCCGCCACCGCCGACCCGGACGCCGTCGAGCTGCTCGTCGACCGCGCAGGCGGCGACGGCCGGCAGGTGCTCACGTCGCTCGAGGTGGCCGTCGCCCTCGCCCGCCCCGGCGCCGTCACGGTCGAGCACGCGGAGGCGGCGCTCGGAACCAGCGCCTTGCGCTACGGCCGCGACGATCACTACGACGTCATCAGCGCGTTCATCAAGAGCATGCGCGGGAGCGACCCCGACGCCGCGATCTACTACCTCGCTCGGATGCTGGAAGCGGGCGAGGACGCTCGCTTCATCGCGCGGCGCATCGTCATCGCCGCCAGCGAGGACGTCGGCCTCGCCGACCCACACGCGCTGGTGGTCGCCGTCGCAGCGGCGCAGGCCGTCGAGCACGTCGGGCTGCCCGAGGCGCAGCTGAACCTCGCCCAGGCTGTGATCCACCTGGCGACGGCGCCGAAGAGCAACCGTGCTGCCCTGGCGATCTGGAACGCGCGCGAGGCGGTGCGCAACGGCCTGGTGGGGGAGGTGCCGCCGTGGCTGCGCGACGCGCACTACTCCGGCGCAGCATCCATCGGTCACGGCGCCGGCTACGAGTACCCTCATGACGACCCTCGTGGATGGGTCCCCCAGCAGTACCTCCCTGATTCGGCACGGGGGCGCCGCTGGTACGAACCCTCCGCGCACGGTTTCGAACAGGAGGTCGGCACGCGCATGCAGCAGCACTCCCGAGACGATCGGGGTGGGGGAGAGCGAACCACCGGCGAGGTCGCGACATGACCGCGGGAGAGCTCGCCGTGCTGCTTGCCGCCGTGCTGTGCAGCATCGGCTTCGCTGCCCTGATCGTCGTGCTCGTGCGGGTGCTCGACGGCGTGCGCGCCCTGCGCGGCGAGATCGAAGCCCTGCGTGCCGAGACCCGGCCGCTGCTCGCAGAGATGCGCGCCAGCGCCGAGCAGACCCGCGTCGCGGTCGACGAGGCCAGAGCCGACCTCGTGCGGTTCGATCGGGTGCTCGGCTCTGCGGAGGCGATCTCGGGGGTGATGTCGGGAACCGGGCGGGTCACCCGGGCCGCGTTCTCGGCCCCGGTGATCAAGGCCACGGCGTTGGCGGCAGGAACGGGCCGGGCGGCCCGCCGACTGCGCAGGAGCGCACGATGATCAAGCGCGCCCGATGGTTCGTGTCCGGCGCCGTCGCAGGCGCGGCCGGCGTGTCGTACGCCTCGCGCAAGGTCAAGCGGACGGCGGCGCAACTGGCGCCGGTGGAGGTCGCCCGCACGGTCGGCCGCCGGGTGCGCGACCGGGCCCACGACATCGGCGAAGCGGTGCGCGACGGTCGTGCGGCGATGCGGGCGAAGGAAGCCGAACTGCGCGCCCTGCGAGACGGCCGCGCGGCCGACGTCCACGAGACGCTCGCGACGGGGTCCGAGGTGCTCGTCGACGGACGCCCCGCGGCGCCCGGTCAGGTCATCGTCCTGCACCCCGAGCGATCCGACACCACGGCGCAGAACCATCCGGCAGTGCGGCACGCGCGCCGCCAGCATCGCCGCCGCTCTCGCTGACCGCCATCGACGTGACCGCTCGGCGTCACGTTAGCGAGCGCACGATCCGGGTCTTCCAACTCTTGTATGGCGGATAGAGCACCGGCGGATCGGGGCGGGTGGGCTTGGAGAGCACGCTCTTCATGTGCGAGAACGTGCGGAACCCCGCCTCACCGTGGTAGGCGCCGAACCCGCTCGCGCCGACTCCGCCGAACGGCAGGTCACTGACGGCGAGGTGCACCGCGACGTGGTTGACCGCCACGCTGCCCGAGGTCGTCTGCTCGATCACGCGTTGGGCGGTGGCATCCGAGCGCGTGAACACGTACGCCGACAGCGGCTGGCCGTGGCCGTTGACGTAGTCGATCGCCGCGCCGACGTCTGGCACCGGCATCACCGGCAGGATGGGACCGAAGATCTCCTGCTGCATGACCGCGGCGGTCGGTCTGACGCCGCACAGCACGGTGGGAGCGATGTAGAGGGTGTCACGGTTGCGATCGCCACCGGTGACCGTCGCGTCGTAGCCGCCCCCGTCGAGCAGGGCTGTGAGGCGGTCGTGGTTGGCGGCGTTGACGATGCGGGCGAAGTCGGGCGAGTGGCTGGGCTCGTCGCCGTAGAAGTCGTGCACCGCCCGCAGCAGGGCGCCGAGCAGCTCGTCCTCGACCGCCTCCTCGACGAGGACGTAATCGGGAGCGACACACGTCTGGCCGGCGTTCATGAACTTGCCCCACGCCAGCCGCCGGGCGGCCACCTCGACGTCGGCGTCGGCGGCGACGATCGCCGGGCATTTCCCGCCGAGCTCGAGGGTGACCGGCGTGAGGTGGCGAGCCGCGGCGGCCATCACGGTGTGGGCGGCCGCCGCGCTCCCCGTGAGGAAGATGTGGTCGAAGCGCTCCTCCAGCAGCGCCGCGGCTTCTTCCTGCCCGCCGCTCACGACCTGCACCGCGCGGGCGTCGAGATAGCGATCGGTCAGCTCCGCGATCAGCGTCGCGCTGGCCGGCGCGACGTCGCTGGGCTTCAGGATCGCCGTGTTGCCGGCGGCGAGCGCGCCGATGAGCGGGGCGAACGTCAGCTGGAACGGATAGTTCCACGGCGACATGATCAACACGACCCCGCGCGGCTGGGGGACGATCTCCGCCTGCGCCGGCTTCAACGTCAGCTGTACCTTGACTCTCTGCGGCCTCGACCACTCCTCGAGGTGCCGCAGCGCATGGTCGATCTCCGACACGGTGAAGGCGACCTCGGTCGCGTACGCCTCGATCTGCGGCTTGCACAGATCCGCCTCGAGCGCGGCGACGATCGCGCCCTCGTTCTCGACCAACAGGCGCTTCAGTTGCTCCAGCTGCACACGGCGTGAGGGGAGGTCGCGCATCGCTCCTGCGCGGTGCGCGTCGCGCAGAGCGGCGACCTTTCCGGGGATGTCGGCGACAGGCGTCGCGGCCACGAACGCGGAGCTCATACGGCCGGAGGCTACGCCCCGCCGGCTGCCACACTGGGACGCGTGACGGGCGACTTCGACCACACCGCCGAACTCCTCGCCGACCGGCTCGACGACATCGTCGCCGAGCTCGACGACCTGGCCTTCAGCGCGCTGCGCGCCGCGGCCGGCGACGGCAGCCGATCGCGACCCGAGATCGACAAGCGACTGACCCAGGCCCGGCGTGCCGTCGAGAAGGCCGCGCATCTTCTGCGCAGCGCCGGCCGCGGCGACGAGACCTCGTTCGACTAGACCTCGTTCAGCTCGTCGATCAGGCGGCGGAGGTCGCCGTAACCGTGGCGAGCGAACCGGAACGCGACGCGATCGAGCCCGAGCGCGTCGCCCTCGCGGACCTCGAGCGCGTGCGGCTCGATGCGCTCGATCCCGCCCGACACGATGAACGGCGCGAACCGCTCGCTCAGCTCGGCGAGCCGCGCGTCGGTCGGCGCCCGATGCAACCGGATGATCAGCAGATCGCCGATGTAGCGCAACGACTCGTAGTTGGCGTAGAAGCGAGTGATCTCGTCGACCGCCTGCTCGCAATCGTCGGTCACGAGATAGAGGTCGGTGTCGGCGGCGGACACCAGGCCACGGCTGACGAGCTCCTCGCGCACGAAGGCGTCGACCCGTTCCCAGTACTGGTCGCCCGGGCAGTCGAGCAACACGATCGGGACGGGGAGACCCTTGCCCGTCTGCGTCAGCGTGAGCAGCTCGAAGGTTTCGTCGAGCGTGCCGAACCCGCCAGGCAACGAGATGAAGCCCTTCGACTCCTTGATCAGCATCAACTTGCGGGTGAAAAAATATTTCATGCTGACGTACTTGCGGTCGCCGGCGATCACGGAGTTGGCGCCCTGCTCGAACGGCAGCCGCACCGCCACGCCGATGCTCATGTCGCGACCGGCGCCCTCCATCCCGGCCTGCATGATCCCCGGGCCTGCGCCCGTGACCACCATCCACCCCCGGCCCGCCAGGTGCTGGGCGACCGTCTTGGCGTGCACGTAGAGCGGATCGTCGTGGCGCGTCCGGGCCGAGCCGAAGATCGTGACCTTGGGGACGTCGCGGTAGGGCGCGAACACGCTGAATGCTTCGCGCATCTCGCGCAGCGCCGCGGCGGCGATCTTCATGTCGAGCGTCGCCGGCCCGTCGGTCACCAATCCGAGCGCGGAGGCGAGCAGCTCCTCGGCGAGCCGCTGGTCGCGCGGGGCGATCTGCTCGCCGAGCTCCTCGATCAACGCCCGCGCCCGCGCACGGACGTCGTCGGGGATCGCCGCCGCGGTCTGTTCGATCAACGTAGGGAGGCGGCCTTGGCCTCGAGCGCGGTCAGCAGCTCGTCGAAGCTCTTCTGGAACGACGACACGCCTTCCCGCTCGAGCTGCGCCGCGACGTCGTCGAGGTCGATGCCGACACGGGTCAGCGCGGCCCACGTCTCCTCGGCCCGATCGACGTCGGCGTCGACACGCCGTGCGAGCGCTCCGTGATCGACGAACGCCTCGATCGTAGCGTCCGGCAACGTGTTGACGGTGTCCGGACCGATCAGCTCATCGACGTAGAGGGTGTCGGAATAGGCGGGGTTCTTGGTGCTCGTCGACGCCCACAGCGGCCGCTGGACACGAGCCCCGCGAGCGGCGAGAGCCTCCCACCGGGGACCGGAGAACGACCGGCGGAACATCTGGTAGGCGAGCTTGCCCTGGGCGACCGCGGCCGTGCCGCGCAGCGCGAGCGCCTCGGGCGAGCCGATCGCCTCGAGCCGGCGGTCGACCTCGGTGTCGACGCGGCTGATGAAGAAGCTGGCGACGCTCGCCGTCGCGCCCAGGGCGGCGCCAGGACGAGAGGCGTACTCCTCGATGCCGTCGATGTAGGCGTCGATGACGTCCTGGTATCGCGACAGGCTGAAGATCAACGTCACGTTGATGCTGCGCCCCTCGCTGATCATCTCGCGGATCGCCGGCACGCCCTCGCTGGTCGCCGGGATCTTGACCATCAGGTTCGGGCGGGCGATGCGCTGATGCAGCCCCCGCGCCGCCGCGACGGTTCCCGCCGTGTCATGGGCGAGACCGGGATCGACCTCGACGCTGACGAACCCGTCGAGCCCGTCGCTCTCCTGGTGCAGCGGCGCGAACTGCTCGAGCGCGCCCGAGATGTCGGCGAGCACGAGCGCCCAGTAGTCGTCGACGATGCCGTGCTCGTCGCGCGCGAGCTCGGTGAACTGCTCGTCGTAGTCGGACGACCCCTGGATCGCCTTCTGGAAGATCGTCGGGTTCGAGGTCAGCCCGCGGACGCCTCGATCGATGAGCGACCGCAGCTGACCCGAGGTCAGGTAGCCGCGCTTCAGGTTGTCGAGCCACGGGCTCTGCCCGAACTCTCGGTACAGCCGGACGAGACGATCCATTGCGTGCCTCCGACGACGGGTTTCAGGTGGGCGCCGAGCGCGCCAGCAGGGCGCGCGCCCGGGAGACGATGTGGTCGACGTTGATGCCCAGCCGGTCGAGGGCGACGTCGCCGGGAGCGCTGGCGCCGAAGCGGTCGATGCCGATGCTGTCGTCGGCGTAGCGCTCCCAGCCCAAGGTCGTCGCTGCTTCCACGGACAGCACCGGCGCCGCCGGCGGCAGCACCGTCGAGCGGAACTCCGGCGGCTGGAGGGCGAAGCGGTCCCACGACGGCATCGAGACGACGTTCGCGCGCACACCCTCGGCGACGAGCTTGTCGGCCGCGGCGATGCACAGGTGCACCTCGCTGCCGGTGCCGAGCAGCACCAGGTCGGGGTCGTCGACCGCCCGCACGACACCAGCGCCGGTCTCGACGGCGGATCCGTCGGTGCACACCGGCACCCCCTGGCGGGTGAGCACGAGCGCTGTCGGACCGGCGTGGCCGACCGTCGCCTTCCACGCGGCCGCGGTCTCGTTGGCGTCGGCTGGCCGGATGACCTGGAGCCCCGGGATCGCCCGCAGCGTGGCGAGGTGTTCGACCGGCTGGTGGGTGGGGCCGTCTTCGCCGACGCCGACCGAGTCGTGGCTGAAGACGAACACCACCTTCGCATGAGACAGCGCGGAGAGCCGGATCGCCGGCCGCATGTAGTCGGCGAAGACGAAGAACGTGCCGCCGACGGGCAGGATGCCGCCGTGGCGGGCCATGCCGACCATCGCCGCGCCCATGCCGTGCTCGCGCACGCCGAAGAAGATCTGGCGCCCGCCCGGATCGGTAGCCGACTGCGCGGTCTCGCCCGAGAGCTTGGTCCCGGTGTTGCCGGTGAGATCGGCGGCGCCGGCGACGAGCCCCGGTGTCGCCGCGCGCACGGCGTCGAGCACCTTCTGGATCGCCTGGCGCGTCGCCAGCTTGTCGCCGGCTGTGAACGTCGGCAGCGCGGCTTCCCACCCGGGGGTTCCGCCGCCCTGCCAGCACGCGTCCCACGCAGCGCGGTCGATGGCGGAGGCGTCGAGCCGTTGCTGCCATGCGCTCCGCGCTGCGCCGCCGCGGGCCGCGGCGTGGCCACGGTACGCCTCGACGAGGTCGACCGGGGCCCAGAACGGCTCGTCGGGGATGCCCATCACCTGCTTGGTCCGGGCGACCTGTTCGGCCGTGAACGGGTTCCCGTGCGCCTCGTGATGATCGGTGAGGTCCGGCGAGGGATGGCCGATGTGGCTGCGCAGGATCAGCAGGCTCGGACGATCGACGACCTCCTTCGCCCGCAGGAGCGCATCCTCCAGCGCGTCGACGTCGTCGGCGATCTCACCGAGGCGCTCGACGTGCCAGCCGTAGGCCTCGAAGCGCCGGCCGACGTCGTCGCTGTAGGCCAGTTCGGTGGCGCCGTCGATCGTGATGTGGTTGTCGTCGTACACGCAGATCAGCCGCCCCAGGCCGAGGTGGCCCGCCAGCGACGCCGCCTCGTGGCTGACGCCCTCCATGAAGCAGCCGTCGCCGGCGATGACGTACGTGTAGTGGTCTTGCGCCTCGTCGCCGAAGCGGGAGCGCAAGATGCGCTCGGCGATCGCCATGCCGACCGCATTGCCGAAGCCCTGGCCGAGGGGACCGGTGGTGACCTCGACGCCGGGGGTGTGGCCGGCCTCCGGATGGCCCGGCGTGCGCGAGCCCCACTGGCGGAAGGCCTTCAGCTCGTCGAGCTCGAGGCCGTACCCGGTGAGGTACAGCATCGAGTATTGGAGGATCGAGGCGTGCCCGTTGGAGAGTACGAACCGGTCACGGTCGGGCCACAGCGGGTCCGCGGGGTCGTGCTTCATCACCCGGCTGTAGAGCACGTGCGCCAGCGGCGCCAGCGCCATCGCCGTGCCTTGGTGCCCGCTCTTGGCCAGCAACGGCGCATCCATCGCAAAGCCTCGGATCAGGGAGATCGCGGCTCGTTCCTGCTCGGGCGACAGCGTGGAGGGCACGCTCTCGACTGTACCCGGCATACCCCGCCAAGGAACCCTTGCCCGGCGGCGGCTCAGTCGTCGAAGAGCGCCACCGAGGCCGTGAAGCCGTGGAGCGCGTTGCGCCGCGCCACGGGGCCGATCTCTCCCGCGCAGAACATGCCGGCGATCGCCGCGCCGAGGCGCTCGTGGACGATGCCGGGATCGTGATCGGCGGTCCCGAACATCCCTGCGCCACGGCCGTTGCAGGTGAACACGAGGGCGCCCCCGCACCGTTCGACGCCGAGGGTGTGCTCGAGGTCCTCGCCGGCGGTCGTGGCGTCACGCACCTGGAACTGCACCGTCGAACCGACGTCGACGCGCTCGCCGACGGCAACCGCCCCGGCGCGCCGATCGGCGCCGAGCACGGCCCGGATCAGGAAGTCGCCGCGCTCGTACACCTCTTTGTGCTCGTCGGCGACGATGCCGCAGTGCAGACCGCCGGCGGCGAGCAGCCGGTCCTCGGGGCCGAGGCCCTCGACCATGGCGAGCACGCGGCCCAGCGCCGGCTGCCCGCCGAGCTCGAAGATCACGTTGCCCTCCGACTTCGTCACCACCCACGGTTGGCCGATCGGCCGGCAGCCCTGCGAGACGACCGTGCGCGGGGTGGCGTCGGCGTCGAGCAACACGCCGACCGCCCCCGAGGTCGTCACCCGTCCGCCGATCACCAACCGGTTGCCGCCGGGCCGGCTGCTCGCCGACGCCAGCCCGCCGATCGCGGCGATGTTCGGGAAGTCGGTCGCCAGCTGCTGGAGGAAGTCGGAGACCGGGAAGCTGAACGGATCGGGGAGCAGCAGCATGCTTCGTGCCTGCCCCGCGGCGGCCACCGGCATGCCTTCGACGACGAAGCCGCCGTCGGCAGGTGACGCGGTGAGGTGAACGGGGGTGAGCGCGCCACGGACCGTGCCTGCCCACAGCGCCACGGCTGCCGCATCCTCGACCCCCTGTGCGTCGCACACGACGCCCGCCGCGCTCGATCCGACGAACGCCGACGGTTCGAGGAGCGTCTGCACGGTGGCGGCGATGTCGTGCGCATGGGCGACGTGCGCGCCGGACACGAACAGCGCGGCGAGCGACGGGCCGCTCCCCACGGCTTCGAGCACCTGGCCGGTGACTTCGCCGGCCGCGACGGCGGGGTCCGGATGCTGGCTCAATGCGGCGGCGAACGGCATGGCGGCGGACGTCCTACGCGGGCGGCAGAAGCGTGAACGGGACGAGGTGCCACGGCCCACGATCGACGCGGCAGTGAGCGACGATCGGGCCGTAGTCGTCGAACTCGAGCTCGCCGCGCACCAAGCGATAGGTGAACTTCCCGGGCTCGACGGTGAACGGGCTGACGTTGCGCGCCACCTGCTCACCGTCCTCGCCGAGCCCACGACGGAAGATCACCTCGAACACGCCGCTGCCGTTCTCGGCGGGTGGGCAGTAGATCAACGCGACGAGGTGCGGGGCCACGGTGACGGGCGCCGGTGACGGCGCGGCCATCGAGAACATCGCACCGGTGATGTCGATGCGCGTCGACGGACCGGGCGCTTGGCGAAGCTCGAAGTTCTCGACGAACAGCGCGGAGACGATCTGCATCGCCGCCAAGCTAGCGATGCGGCGGGCCCGCGGTCAGACCGACACGGGCGGCTTGGCGACTTCCGCCGCGGCGCGCGCCGTGAACTTCAACTCGGTCAAGCGCACGCGGGCGAGGCGGAACCACGTCAGCACCTTGATGACCCACCAGCCGGGATCGATCTCGAACCAGCGGTGCGACAGCTTGGCGGAGGTGGGGGCCGCGTGGTGGTTGTTGTGCAGCCCTTCGCCGGCGGTGATGAACGCCAGCCACTGGAGGTTGCCCGCCGAGTTGGGGTACGGGCGACGGCCGAAGTGATGCCCGATGGCGTTCACGGCCGCAGACCCGCCGAGATAGAGGTTCACGTGGACGAACGCGGCGAGCAGTCCGGCGACCCAACCGAACGCCAGCACCAGGATCACCAGGCCGATGGCGAGACCGAGCAGGGCGCGGTCGAACAGCACGCGGTCGACGGTCGTGCGGGGCAGGTCCTTGGCGTAGCGGCTGAGCGTCGCCGGGTTCTGCGCCTCGGCGCGATAGAGCTTGACGTTCTTCATTTGCACCTGCATCCACCCGAGGAGCACGGGCGAGTGCGGGTCACCCTCGACGTCGGTGAACGCGTGGTGCTTGCGGTGCACGGCCACCCACTGGCGCGGGCGGATGCCCGTGGTGATCCAGGTGAGGACACGGAACACCGCGCCGACCGGTTTGCTGATCGTCAGCGCTCGGTGGGCGAGCGCTCGGTGGAGGTACACGGTGGTGCACACGTTGGCGAGGAACGTGACACCGAACCCGGCGACGAGGGCGATGACGATGGCGCGCATGCGCCCTCCAGACTAGCAGCTCTACCTACTGGTCGGTAGACCGTCGGCAGCGCCGCCTGTAACGTGGGCTCGATGGTCGACACCGGCGAGCACCACTCGACGCGCTCGACGATCCTTTATCACGCGATGCGCTGCTTCGCCGAGAGCGGCTACGACGGCACGTCCCTCAACGACATCGCGACCGCGGTGGGCATCCGCCGGCCGAGCCTGCTGCACCACTTCGGGTCCAAGGACGCGCTCTACGGCGAGGTCTTCGAGAAGCTGCTGTCGGATTGGTACGAGCGGCTCGCCGAGGCGGTCGCGGCCACCGAACAGGGTTGGGCCAAGGTCGACGTCGTGCTGCGAGCCGGGTTCCAGTTCTTCGCCGACAACCCCGACTACGTCCGCCTCGTGCGCCGCGAGGCGATCGACGGCGGCGCCCACCTCGGCATCGACCTCGCCGCCGCCTTGCGGCCGATGTTCGACCGGGCCGCAGAGTACCTGCGACGCGAGATGCAGGCGGGCACGTTCCGTTCGCACCAGCCGGAGCAGCTCTTGCTCACCGGCTACGGCGCGCTGTTGAGCTACTTCTCGGACTCGCCACTGCTCGAAGGCCTCCTCGACGCCGACCCCCTCTCACCCGAGCTGCTCGAGGCTCGGCGCGAGCACGTCATCGAGTTCTTCCGCGCTGCGCTCACCTGATGCCACCGGGTTCCGGCGCCACGCCGGACGACCGTGCTCGCTACCTTCTCGTCGATGACCGATGCCGCCACGACCGAACCGGGCACGGGGCGCGCCGCGCTGCACGCCCCGCTCGACGCCGACCGGGCCGAGCGGTGGCAGAAGTTCATCGTCAAGCAGCAGCCCTACTTCCTCGGCCTGCTCGGCATTCGCATCGAAGACCTGCGCGTCGACTATTGCCGCATGCGCTTGCCCCACCGCCGTGAGGTCATGCAGCCCGCGGGCCTCGTGCACGGCGGGGCGATCGCGACGTTGCTCGACTCCGTCGTGGTGCCGGCGATCGGCGCGGCGTACGGCCCCGGCGCCCGGTATTCGACGGTGGACTTCCACGTGCAGTACATCGGCGCGCTCGTCGACGACGACGCCGTCGCCGAAGGCTGGGTGGTCAAGCGGGGACGCAGCCTCGTGTTCGCCGAATCGGAGGCCGTGGCCGCAACGTCCGGGTCGCTGCTCGCTCGGGCGTCGCTCACCTTCAGCGTCGCGGCGTGACAGATCGATCAGCGAGGAGCTCCACCGTGCCCACCTTGTCCGAAGCAGCATCGAAGTCTCTCGTGCGCAAGTACGGCGTCCCGACCGCGGACGAGATCGAGGCGACATCACCCAGCGATGCGGTCGCGGCAGCCGAGGGACTCGGATACCCCGTGGTCGTCAAGCTCTGCGGAGACGCGATCGCCCACAAGACCGAGCGGGGGCTCGTGCGCCTGCGCCTCGGTGACGCGGCCGCCGTCGAGCGCGCCGCCGGCGAGCTGCTCGCCGCTGCCCGCCCCGACGACGGTGACGTGAGCCTGCTGGTGGCGCCGATGATCTCGGGCAATCGCGAGCTGATCGCCGGCGTCGTGCGCGATCCGCAGTTCGGCGCGACCGTGATGCTCGGCGTCGGAGGGATCCTCGCCGAGGCCGTCGCCGACGTGGTCTTCCGGCCGGCTCCGCTCGACACGGTCACCGCCGAGGACATGATCGACGACCTGGCGACGCAGAAGCTGCTCGGAGCGTTCCGCGGCGAGGCCCCGGTTGATCGAGCGGCGCTCGTCGACGTGCTCGTCGGGCTCGGTCGCCTGGCGGCCGAACGGCCCGACGTCGCCAGCGTCGACATCAACCCGCTGATCGTCAGCGGCGACGGCACGGTGGTCGCTGTCGACGCGCTCGTGGAGTTGACCGACGACGCAGAACCCGAGCAGCGCCCCGCGCCACGGCCGCGGGCGACTGCCGCGCAGTTCCGGGCGCTGTTCGAGCCGCGCGCGGTGGTGGTCGCGGGGGCCTCGACGCACCCCGGCAAGTTCGGCTTCGTCGCCATGCACAACATCCTCGCCAGCGGCTTCCCCGGCAAGGTGTACGGCATCAACCTGCAAGGCGAGGAGGTGCTCGGCGTGCGTACGGTGCGCGACGTCTCCGAGCTGCCCGCCGGCGAGATCGACCTCGTGTTCGTCTGCACGCCGGCGGCGGCGACGCCCGACTTGCTGCGCGGCTGCGCAGCGAAGGGGATCACCGCCGCCTTCGTCACCAGCGCCGGCTACGGCGAGGCCGGGGACGAGGGCCGCCGAGCGGAGGTCGACCTGGTCGCGCTGGGAGACGAGCTCGGGATCCTGGTCGCCGGACCGAACGGGCAGGGGCTGGTCAGCACGCCTGCGCAGCTGTGCGCGCAGATCGTCGCCCCGTTCCCGCCGCCGGGCCGCATCGGCGTGGCGAGCCAGAGCGGCAACCTCGTCAGCAGCTTCATGAACTACGCCCGGGCGGCCGGCGTCGGGGTCAGCCGAGCGGTGAGCGCCGGCAACGCCGCGGCGGTCGGGGTCGCCGACTACCTCGACTTCTACGCGCAGGACCCGGCGACCTCCGTCGGCCTCGCGTACCTCGAGGGGATCAGCGACGGGCAGGCGGTGATGGAGCGCCTCGCGGAGGTCGCCCGGCACATGCCGCTCGTGTTGCTGAAGGGCGGCGCCACCGAGGGCGGCGCCCGCGCCGCCTCGAGCCACACCGGCGCACTGGCCGCGAACGACAAGGTGTTCGACGGAACGTGCCGCGCCGCGGGCATCACCCGGGCGCAGACCGTCGAAGAGGCGTTCGAGGTGGCGGCGACGTACGCCACCCAACCGCTGCCGAAGGGCCCCAACGTCGTCGTCTTGACGACGGCCGGCGGCTGGGGCGTGGTGACGGCCGACGCGATCACGCGCGACGGCCACCTCGAGCTGGCGCCGCTTCCCGATGACCTGCGGGCCGCGATCGACGGCAAGCTGCCGCCGCGCTGGAGCCGGAGCAATCCTGTCGACTGCGCCGGAGGTGAGACGCGTGACACGATTCCCGATGTGATGTCGCTCATCGCTCACCACCCCGGTGTGGACGCGATCGTGTATCTCGGTCTCGGGATCCAGAGCAACCAGGCACGGATGATGCGCGAGGGGGGATTCCATCCGGGCCACGGGCTCGATCGCATCGTCGGGTACCACGAGAGCCAGGACGCCCGCTTCGCGCAGGCGGCGGCGGATCTGTCGGCCGCCACCGGCAAGCCGATCCTCACGGCGACCGAGCTGAGCGTCGCAGATCCGGCCAACCCCGGTCCGGCGGCCGTGCGCGCCAGCGGCCGGCTCTGTTACCCGTCCGGCACGCGGGCCGTCGCCGCGCTCGGGCACCTGTACCGGTACGCACGCTTCCGGCGCCGCCACGGACTGGACTGAACGATGGCCCAGCGGCGTGTCAGCCCGGTGCTCGTGCTCGCGCTGGTCTCCGCGCTGCCCGCGATCGCCCTCGGCGGCCTGTGGCGCTTCGCCAACGCGCGCGCCGAGGACGCGACGTTGGTCATCGAGTCGGTCGACGACGACAGCCCGCTCGGCGCTCTGCCAGCGACGCCTGTCCTGTCGATGCGGCGGGCGCCCGATGTGGTCTCGCACGACGTCAACGCCGAGCGGCTCGCCGCGGAGCTGGCCGCGGTGCAAGCGATGACGCCGCCGGGATCGTGCCTCACCGTCGCCATCGACGACGAGATCGTCGTCAACCTCAACGGCGACGGCGCCGTCATCCCTGCGAGCAACGTGAAGCTCGCCACGGCCGCGGTGGCGCTCCAGATCCTCGGCCCCGACCACCGGTACATCACCGAGGCGCGCGCCGAGATCGGCGCCGATGGTGTCGTCGACGGCGACCTGTACCTCGTCGGCGGCGGTGACCCGCTGCTGGCGGCGGCGTGGTACCCGGAGTCGGGGCTGTCGCCGTACCCGCCCACGCCGGTCACCCGGATCGAGGATCTCGTCGAAGGGATCGCAGCGGCGGGCGTGACCGAGGTCCGCGGCAAGGTGATCGGCGACGGGACTCGCTACGACGACGAGTTCTACGCGCCGACGTGGGGCGACGACGTACGCGGCATCGAAGCCGGCCCGCTCGACGCGCTGATGGTCAACGACTCGATGGTCGAAGGGGAGCGGCGCAAGTCGCAGGACCCGGCCGAGGGCGCGGCGCGCGAGCTGACGCGGTTGCTCCGCGAGCGCGGGATCTCCGTGCGGGGGAGGGCAGGCGTCGGTCAGGTTCCGGGAGAGATGGCCGTCATCGCCGAGGTCCAGTCGGCGCCGATGTCGGAGATCGTCGCGGAGATGCTGGCCACCAGCGACGACAACACGGCCGAGATGGTGCTCAAGGAGATCGGCTTCATGACGTCCGGCTCGGGCGCCCGCGACTCCGGGCTCACGGTCGTGGCGGCCACGCTCACCGGGATGGGCGCTCCCACAGGTGGGCTCGTGCTCGTCGACGGCTCCGGCCTCAGCGTCGAGAACCGGATGTCGTGCTCGCTGCTGCAGGCGCTGCTCGCCCGGCACACCCCGACGGATGCGCTCGGCGCCGGGCTGGCGGTGCTCGGGGCGTCGGGGACGCTGAACGGCACGGCCACCACCCACCCACTGGCCGGCAGGCTGCGTGCCAAGACCGGCACCCTGACCGACGTGAAGGCGTTGTCCGGATTCGTGCCCGCCGACGACGGCAGCGCGGTGCGCTTCGCCCTCGTGCTGAACGGCCAGGTCGAGGGCCTGAGCGTGTCCGACCCCGGCGTGTTCGAGCCGATCTGGACTGCGTTGTTCGACGCCCTCGCCACCTATCCGAGCGGTCCGTCGAGCGCGGAGGTCGCGCCGCTCACGAGCGGCTGAGCCGCCGATGGCCGTCCTGCCGATGTTCCCTCTGGGCTCGGTGCTGCTGCCGGGCGAAGTGCTGCCGCTGCACGTCTTCGAGCCGCGCTACCGCACGATGGTCGCCGAGTGCTTGGCCGCGGAGGAGCCGGAGTTCGGAGAGGTGCTGATCGAGCGCGGCAAGGAGGTGGGCGGCGGCGACGTGCGGGCGATGGTCGGCGTCATCGCCCGCATGGTCCGCGTCGGGCGATTCGACGACGGCCGCTATGCCATCACGGCCGTGGGAACGAGACGGCTCCGCGTGAACGCCTGGCTTCCCGACGATCCGTTCCCCGTGGCGGATGTCGACGAATGGCCCGACGACGATCCCGATCCGCCGGGCCTCGCCGACCGGGTGGCGGAGATGCACTCCCGCATCGGCGAGACCCTCGAGCTGGCGACGAGGGTGGGTGACATCCCCGCGGTGACGCCTCCGGAGATCAGCGACGACCCACTGCTCGCCAGCTATCACCTGTGCGCGGTCTCGCCTCTCGGCCCGGCGGACCGATACCGCATGCTGTGCGCTCCCGGGCCGATGCGCCGCCTCGAGCTCCTCGGCGAAGCGCTCGACGACATCGACGCGATGTTGCGGTTCCGACTCGGCTGACAGCCGCGCGTGCTACACATAGTCCTCATGCCCGACAGCGCCTCGAAGACCCCGACCGGTCGCCAGGGCGACCACGGCAACGTCGGCGAGGCCGTCGACCTGGTGAAGAGCTACGTCCGCCAGGAGACGATCGGCCCATTGCAGGGCATCGCACGGTGGCTCGCGTTCGGCGTCGCCGGCGCCCTGATGCTGTCGCTCGGCATGGTGCTCGTCCTCCTCGGCGTCCTCCGGCTGGTGCAGACGGAGGTCACCAGCCTCGACGGAGCATGGAGCTGGGTGCCGTACGTCATCGCGCTGGCGGTCGGAGCGATCTTCACCGTCGCCGCGCTCACGCGCATCAAGAAGACATCTCTCGGCAAGGAGCGCTGATGGCCGGCACACAGAGCCGCATCACCCGTGACGATCTGGAGGCGAAGTTCCGCGCCGTCCAGGGCGACGTCCAGGGCGCGGTCGAGGACCGCAAGTCGACGATCACCACCGTCGCCGTGATCGGCGGCATCCTGCTCGTGCTGCTGGTGTTCCTCCTCGGCCGGCGCGCCGGCAAGAAGAAGACCACCATCGTCGAGATCCGGCGGGTCTGACGGTGGCTCGCTTCCGGCGGGGGCTGCTGTCACCGTCGCTCATCGCTCGCCGCAACGCGATCACGCGCGGGGTGTTCGGCGGCAGCCGCGGATGGCTGGCGGTGGGCGGTGTGTTCTGGCTCGGGCGCGCCGCACGCCGCACGTTGGGGCGCACCGAGGAGGTGGCCGCGGTCGAGAAGCTGGCGCCCGGCCAGGCCGTGACGATCGTCGCGCTGCGGCCCGAGTCACGTCGCCGGCGACGCTCGGCATAGGTCGGGTCGCGAGCGGTTCTCCGGCAAACTGGCGCCCGTGAAGGTGCTGTTGCGCAACCCGCGCCGCGAGATCGACATCGCCGGGCCGCGCCGCGTGCACGCGCTGCTCGCCGAGCTCGACCTTGCCCGCGAGTCGCACCTCGTCATACGCAACGGCACGCTCGTGCCCGGTGACGAGCAGCTCAGCGCCGACGACGTCGTCGAGATCCGGCCGGTCATCTCCGGAGGGGCGTGACGTGAAGTGCCGTTCCTGCCGCGCTCCGGCGATCATCGACCTCCCGCGCCACAACGCCAACTTCTGCGCCGAGCACTTCCAGCAGCTGTGCCGGAGGCAGGTCACCAAGGCGATCGACGACTTCGCGATGATCTCGCCGGGGGAGCGGGCCCTCGTCGCGGTCAGCGGCGGCAAGGACAGCCTCGCGGTGTGGGACCTGCTGCTCGATCTCGGCTACGCCGCCGACGGGCTCTACGTCGGTCTCGGCATCGGCGACTACAGCGACGAGAGCGAGGGCTACGCCCGCCGCTTCGCCGACGAGCGCGGACTCGTCCTACACGTGGTGTCGCTGCGCGGCGACTACGGATACGACGTTCCCACCGCCGCGCGTGCCACGCGCCGCGTGCCCTGCTCGGCGTGCGGGCTGAGCAAGCGTCACATCTTCGACGACGTCGCGCTGCGTGAGGGCTACGACGTCTTGGTGACCGGGCACAACCTCGACGACGAGGCGGCCGTGCTGTTCGGCAACACGATGCGGTGGGACGTCGACTATCTCGCCCGCCAGAGCCCCGTGCTGCCAGCGGCCGACGGCTTCCCGCGAAAGGTGAAGCCACTCGTGCGTCTCACCGAGCGTGAGACGGCCGCGTGGTGCGTCGTGCGCGGCATCGACTACCTGGTCGAGGAGTGCCCGATGGCGGCGGGGAACCGCCATCTCGGCTACAAGGAGACGCTCAACGCGATCGAGGAGCGATCGCCCGGATCGAAGGCGGCGTTCTACTTGAACTTCGTGGAGAAGATGGGGCCGCTGCTGCGACGCGACGTCGACGGCGACGAGCCCGCGGCGACGCTCGCGCCCTGCGCCCGGTGCGGGTCCCCGACGCCCGGCGAGATCTGCGCGTTCTGCCGCCTGGTGGAGACCGCATCGGCGCACGAGCCGGTGCCGGTCGAGCTCGTCGGCCGGCGCGGGCGGGCCGGTCGATGAAGCCGTTCGCCTACGGCGACAAGGTCCTCCTGCTCGACGTGAAGCGGCGGCGGTACCTGCTCACGCTGAAGGAGGGCGGCGAGTTCCACAGCCACGCCGGCTTCGTGCCCCATGCCGACATCGCCGGGTGCGCGGAGGGTTCGACGATCCGCTCGACCCGCGGGGCCACCTACATCGCCCTGCGCCCGACGCTCGAGGACTTCGTCGTCGAGATGCCCCGCGGCGCGCAGGTCATCTACCCGAAGGACCTGGCCCCGATCTGCATGCTCGCCGACATCGGTCCGGGGGTGCGCGTGCTGGAGAGCGGCGTCGGCAGCGGCGCGCTGAGCATGACCATGCTGCGCTGGGGCGCCGACATCATCGGGTACGAGGTGCGGGAGGACTTCGCCAACCGCGCCCGCGCCAACGTCGAGACCTTCCTGGGCGCCGAGCCCCTCGATCGCTATCGGGTCGAGATCCGTGACTGCTATGCCGGCATCGACGAGCGCGATCTCGACCGCGTCGTGCTCGACCTGCCCGAGCCGTGGCAGGTCGTGCCGCACGCGGAGGGCGCGCTGCGCGCCGGGGGGATCCTGGTCGCCTACACGCCGTCGATCACCCAGGCGGCCCAGACCCGCGAGCGCATCGCCCAGTCGGGAGCGTGGAGCGGCGCCCGAACGCTGGAGGTGCTGCACCGCGGCTGGTACGTGGAAGGCGCAGCCGTCCGGCCGGACCACCGCATGGTGGCCCACACCGGCTTCCTCACGACCGCCCGGCTGATCCGCCCGGCCGCCTGACG
>CAZGUH010000006.1:99929-131069 GCA_964529005.1 uncultured Ilumatobacteraceae bacterium
CGGGCGCGACCCGCTGCCGGCACGGCAGCCGATCGCGCCCAAGCGAACGTGGGGTTTACGGTTCGATGAAGATGCACTCGCCGGGGCACTCCTCGGCGCTCTCGATGACCGCGTCGAGCTGGCCATCGGGGATGTTGGCCATGCCGTCGGCCCCCTGTGGGTTGCCCTTGGCAGTGGCGAAGATCGTGCTGCCTTCCTTCACGTACGCGAGCCCGTCGTCGAGCAGGGTGAAGACATCCGGTGCGATCTCCTCGCACAGGCCATCGCCGGTGCACAGATCCTGGTCGATCCAGACCTTCATGCGGTCACTCCTGGGGGCGCGTCGTACGGGAACGATCGGTTCACGAAACCGCCGACACTTTACACGGCGAGGCCGAGGAAAACGTGAGTGGTGAGCCACCACTTGCCGCCAGACGACGTGTAGCTTCCACATCGAACGGAACGATCCAGACGGACCGAACCAGGAGGTGCAGCGTGGCTCATGGAGGCGCTGACGGCGACGAAGCCGCTGACGTCCTGAAGGCTCAGGTCGTCGCACTGGAAGCCGAGATCGCCGACCTGCGTCGGCGGCTGACGGATGCCCCCAAGCGCGTGCGCGCCCTGGAGGAGCGCCTGCTGGAGACGAAGGGACAGCTCGCCCAGGCGGTCGCGCAGAACGAGAAGCTGAGCTACACGCTGCGTGAGGCGCGCGAGCACATCGCCGCTCTGCGTGAGGAGGTCGAGAAGCTCACCCAGCCGCCGTCCGCCTACGGCGTGGTGGTCGGCAAGAACGACGACGGCACGGTGGACGTGTCCACCAGCGGGCGCAAGATGCGGGTGAGCGTGCACCCCGACATCGACCACGACATGCTCGAGCGCGGCGCCGAGGTGGTGCTCAACGAGAGCTTCGCCGTGGTCCTGGCCCGCAGCAGCGAGCTGAGCGGCGAGGTCGTGACGATCAAGGAACTGCTCGACGACGGCGTCCGAGCGGTCATCGTCGGCCGCGCCGACGAGGAACGGGTCTGCGAGCTCGCCGATTCGCTGCGCGGCACCCACCTGCGCAGCGGCGACACGGTGCGCCTCGACCTGCGCACCAACCTGCTGCTCGAGAAGCTGCCCCGGCCCGAGGTCGAGGATCTGCTGCTCGAAGAGGTGCCGGACATCTCCTACGCGGACATCGGCGGCCTCGACGGGCAGATCGAGCAGATCGCCGACGCGGTCGAGCTGCCGTTCCTCTACAACGAGCTGTTCGCCGAGCACCAGCTGCCCGCCCCGAAGGGCATCCTGCTCTACGGCCCGCCCGGGTGCGGCAAGACGCTGATCGCCAAGGCGGTGGCCAACAGCCTGGCGCGCAAGGTCGCGGCCAAGACCGGCGACGAGAAGGGCCGCAGCTACTTCATCAACATCAAGGGCCCCGAGCTGCTCAACAAGTACGTCGGCGAGACCGAGCGCCAGATCCGGCTCGTGTTCCAGCGGGCACGCGAGAAGAGCGAGGAGGGCTGGCCGGTCATCGTGTTCTTCGACGAGATGGACTCGATGTTCCGCACTCGTGGCTCGGGCATCTCGAGCGACATGGAGTCGACGATCGTGCCGCAGCTGCTGGCCGAGATCGACGGCGTCGAAGGTCTGCGCAACGTGATCGTCATCGGCGCGACCAACCGCGAGGACCTGATCGACCCGGCGATCCTGCGACCCGGTCGCCTCGACGTGAAGATCAAGATCGAGCGCCCGACCGCCGATGCCGCCCGTCAGATCTTCGCCCGCTACCTGACGACGGAGATCCCGCTCAGCGCCGCGGAGGTCGAGTCGCTCGGCAACGGCCGCGCCGACGTCGCCGTCAGCGCCATGATCGACCTCACCGTCGAGGAGATGTACCGCGACGACGAGGCGAACCAGTTCCTGGAGGTCACCTACCAGAACGGCGACAAGGAGATCCTGTACTACAAGGACTTCTCGTCGGGCGCGATGATCGAGAACATCGTGCGGCGGGCGAAGAAGCTGGCGATCAAGCGTGTCATCGCCGGCGGCGCCCGCGGCGTGTGCGTGCAGGACCTGCTCGACTCGATCAAGCAGGAGTACAAGGAGCACGAGGACCTGCCGAACACGACCAACCCGGACGACTGGGCGAAGATCAGCGGGAAGAAGGGCGAGCGGATCGTGTTCATCCGCACGCTCGTCAACCGTGGGCGCGACGCCCCAGAGCCCGTCGGCGGCCGCGCGATCGAGAGGGTGGCGACCGGCCAGTACCTCTGACCCTTTGCGGTCGAGCAACAACGTCGCAGGACAGCGATAGGGTGCGCGCATGGCGCTGGCCAAGGTCTGCGGAATCGAGACCGAGTACGGCATCTTCGTGCACGGCTCCGACACCAATCCGGTGTCCGCCTCGTCGGTGCTGATCAACGCCTACATGCTCGTCACCTCGCGGCGTGTCGGCTGGGACTTCGAGGACGAGCAGCCGGGCAACGACGCCCGCGGGTTCAGCCTCGACGAGGCGTACCCACCCGAGGTCGAGACACATCTCGTGAACGCGGTGCTCACCAACGGCGCCCGCTACTACGTCGACCACGCCCACCCCGAGATCTCCACCCCGGAATGCCTCACTGCGCTCGAGGTCGTCCGCTACGACCGGGCGGCGGAGGAGATCGTGCGCGCCAGCATGCAGGCTTCACGGGCGCTGCTGCCGCCCGGCGCCGAGATCGTCACGCACAAGAACAACAGCGACGGCAAGGGCAACAGCTACGGCTGCCACGAGAACTACCTCCTCGCTCGCGACACGCCCTTCGGCCGCATCTCCAGCCAGATCACGCCGCACTTCGTCACCCGGCAGATCTTCTGCGGCGCGGGCAAGGTGGGCAGCGAAGCCTCCGGCGCGTCGGGCGCCGACGTCGCCTACCAACTCAGCCAGCGCGCCGACTTCTTCGAGGAGGAGGTCGGACTCGAGACGACGCTGAAGCGGCCGATCGTCAACACGCGCGACGAGCCGCACTGCGACGCCCAGAAGTATCGCCGCCTGCACGTCATCGTCGGCGACGCCAACATGAGCGAGGTCGCCACCTACCTGAAAGTGGGTACGACAGCGATCGTGCTGGCGATGATCGAAGACGATGCCTGTGGAACCGACTGGGTGCTCGCCCAGCCGGTGCAGGCGATCCGCCAGGTGAGCCACGACCCCACGCTCACGCAGACGCTGGCGCTGCGCAACGGGCGGCGGGCGACAGCGCTCGAGGTGCAATGGGGCCTGCTGGAGCGGGCGCGCAAGTACGAGCGCTCGCACGGCCTGGCGTGCGTCGGCGAGTCCGTCGGGGTCGACGTGCTCAGCCGGTGGGAGCAGGTGCTGACCGGACTGGAGAGCGATCCGGCATCGGTGGGGCATTGGGTCGACTGGGTGGCGAAGAAGCGCATGGTCGACGGTTTCGCCGACCGCCACAACCTGACACCGGGCGACCACCGGCTGAAGGCGATCGACCTGCACTACCACGACATGCGGCCCGACAAGTGCCTCGCCGCCCGTGCGGGGCTGGATCGGATCGTCGATCCGACCGACGTCGCGACCGCGATCGATCAGCCGCCGACCACCACGCGCGCGTACTTCCGGGGCCGCTGCCTCCAGAAGTGGCCGAGCGAGATCGTGGCGGCCAACTGGGATTCGATGGTGTTCGACATCGGGTCCGACCCGTTGCGCCGGGTGCCGATGATGGAACCGCTACGCGGCACCGCCGAACATGTCGCTAGGTTGATCGACGAGAGCACCACCGCAGCCGAGCTGCTCACTCGGCTGGGGTCATAGCCCCGAGGGAGGCACGGACATCATGGCCGAGCGCACCCAGAAGCAGAAGCCCGCCCCGGCACGCGAGGAAGAGGTCGTCGAGGACGCCCCCGCCACCAGCGCCACGGGCGAGAAGCTCAAGGCAGACCTCGACGATCTGCTCGACGAGATCGACTCGGTGTTGGATTCCAACGCCGAGGACTTCGTCAAGTCGTACGTCCAAAAGGGCGGACAGTAGGCAACCGCCGTCTCGTCCCGCGCGCTGGATAGCCTGCGGGCGACTATGGCCATGCCGTTCTTCCGCCCGGGCGATGATCCCGGCTCGAGCTTTCCCGAGCTCCTCCGCCGCATCGGCGCCGTGAGCGCTGTGCCGGTCTCCGGCAGTGGGGCATCAGCTCTCACGATCCCGCATGCCACGACGTGCATCGCGCTGCGCTTCGCCGACGGCGTCGTGATGGTCGGCGATCGCCGAGCGACGTCCGGCAACCTGATCAGTCACCGGGCGATGGAGAAGGTGGTGCAGGCGGACCGCTTCAGCGGCGTCGCGATCGCCGGGTCCGCGGGCCCGGCGATGGAGATGGTGAAGCTCTTCACGCTCCAGCTCGAGCACTACGAGAAGGTCGAGGGTCAGAGCCTCAGCCTGGAAGGCAAGGCCAACCAGCTGTCGATGATGGTGCGCGGCAACCTGCCCGCCGCGATGCAGGGCATGGTCGTCGTGCCGATCTTCGCCGGCTACGACGAGCGACGGGCGATCGGGCGGCTCTGGGACTTCGACCCGACCGGCGGCCGCTACGAAGAGCACGACTACGTCGCGACGGGTTCGGGCAGCCTGCACGCCAGCACGGTCGTGAAGCTCGGGTGGCGTTCGGACCTGCCGCGCGACGAGGCGGTCCGGCTGGGCTGCCGTGCGATCTGGGAGGCCGCCGAGGCCGACAGCGCCACCGGCGGGCCCGACCCGCTGCGCGGCATCTATCCCGTCGTCGCGACCATCACCGCAGCGGGGTGGCAGCGCCTCGGCGACGACGAGCTGGCATCGATCTACGAGGCGATCGCGGCGGAGGTGCGCGGACGATGAGCATGCCGTTCTACGTCGCGCCCGAGCAGGTGATGAAGGACCGGGCGGACTACGCCCGGAAGGGAATCGCACGCGGGCGAGCGCTGGTGGCGGTCCGCTACGACGACGGCATCGCGATCGTCGCCGAGAACCAGTCGAGCACGTTGCGCAAGATCAGCGAGATCTACGACCGCATCGCGTTCGCCGGTGTCGGCCGCTACAACGAGTTCGATCAGCTGCGCGTCGCCGGCGTGCGCGCCGCGGACCTGAAGGGCTTCCAGTACTCGCGCGACGACGTCGACGCGCGCAGCCTCGCCAACCAGTACGCGCAGATCCTCGGCCAGGTCTTCACCCACGAGATGAAGCCGATGGAGGTCGAGATCCTCGTCGCCGAAGTGGGCGTGGATAGCAGCGGCGACCAGATGTTCCACATCCTCTACGACGGCACGGTGATGGACGAGACCCGCTACACCGTGCTCGGCGGCGACGCAGACGCGATCAACGGCCGCATGTCCGCGGCCTACGCCGACCACTTCACGCTGGCGCGCGCCGTGCAGGCGGCGACCGCCGCGTTGAGCGGCCCCGACCGCCAGCTCGGGCCGGACGACCTCGAAGCCGCCGTGCTGTCGCGCAGCAACGGCCGGCGCTGCTTCCGACGCTTCAGCGACAGCGAACTGGAGACCCTGCTCTCGTCGGGCGACGCCTGATCGGGCTCCGCCGTGGCCCGCATCGACCTCAACGCCGACGTCGGTGAAGGGTTCGGGCGCTGGGCCCTCGGCGACGACGACGCCCTCCTCGGGGTGGTGACGAGCGCCAACGTCGCGTGCGGCTTCCACGCGGGCGACCCGACGATCATGCGCCACGTGTGCGGGCTGGCGGCCGCCAACGACGTCGCCATCGGCGCGCAGGTGTCGTACCCGGACCTCGGCGGCTTCGGGCGGCGGTTCATGGACATCGAGCCCGCCGAGCTCACCGACGCGGTGCTCTACCAGATCGGCGCTCTCGACGGCTTCGCCCGCCTGTTCGGGACGGCGGTGCGCTACGTCAAACCCCACGGCGCTCTCTACAACGCGACGGTGAGCCATGCCGCGCAGGCGGCAGCGGTGGTGCAGGCGGTGCGCGAGGACGGCCGCGGGCTCGCGATCGTCGGGCTCCCGGGATCGCAGCTGCTCCTCCAGGCGGCCGAGGCCGGTGTGGCGACGGTGCGCGAAGCGTTCGCCGATCGTGCCTACGCCGCCGACGGCACGCTGCTGTCGCGCCGCGCGCCCGGCGCGGTGCTCGACGACCCCGACGTCGTGGCCGAGCGAGCCGAGCGCATGGCGGTCGAGGGCGTCGTCACCGCCGTCGACGGCACGATCGTCGACGTCGCCGCCGACACCATCTGCGTCCACGGCGACACGCCGGGCGCGGCGTCGCTCGCCGCCCGGGTGCGCCGTGCGCTCGAATCGGCGGGCGTGGCCGTGTGCTGCGCTGTGCCATAGGGCGAGCCGATGCGCGTCGTGCCCTACGGACCGCGGGCTGCGCTGATCGACCTCGCCGCAGACGGCGATCCTGCGCTGCTCGCCGGCGCGCTGCGCGACGCGTTCGGCGACGACGTCTCGGTCGTGCCGGCTGCGGCCACCGTGCTCGTCGACGGCGCCGGCGCAACCGACGTCGAACGCCGCCTCGCGGCGCTCGGCCCGCCCGCTGCACGCAGCGAGCCCACACGGCATCGCGAACCGATCACGATCGCGGTCGACTACGACGGTGACGACCTCGGCTGGGTGGCCGAGCACACCGGGCTCCCGGTCGAGGGCGTCATCTCCGCCCACACGGCGCCCACCTACGTCTGCGCGTTCTGCGGGTTCTCCCCGGGATTCGCCTACCTCACCGGCCTGGATCCACGGTTGGAGACACCGCGGCGCGCCACGCCTCGGGTCCAGGTGCCCGCGGGCGCGGTGGCGATCGCGGGCAGCTACACCGCCGTCTACCCGAGCGCGACCCCGGGTGGGTGGCAGCTGATCGGGCGCACCGACGCGCCTGTGTGGGACCCCACCCGGGCGGATCGTCCGGCCCTCGTCGCCCCCGGCGACCTCGTGCGGTTCGTCGCCCGGCGATGACGCTCGTCGTCGAGAGCACCGGCCCCCTGGCGACGGTCCAGGACCTCGGCCGCCGCGGGTGGGCGCACATCGGTCTCGGAGCGAGCGGCGCCGCCGACGCCTCGGCGCACCGCCTCGCCAATCGCCTCGTCGGCAACCCTGAAGCCGCGGCGACGGTCGAGATCACGATGGGCGGCTTCCGGTGCCGCTTCACCACGGCCGCATTGGTGGCGCTCACCGGCGCGGAGTGCCCAGCGACGGTCGCGATGCGTCAGCCGACGGCGCTGCCCGCAGGATCGACACTGCGCGTCGAGACGCCCTCCACCGGCCTGCGCACCTACCTGGCGGTGCGCGGCGGCATCGACGTGGCGCCGGTGCTCGGCTCGCGCAGCACCGACACGCTCAGCGGGGTGGGCGGTCCGCCGCTGCGCGCCGGTGACGTGCTGCCGATCGGGCTCGACCCGGGCACGCGGATCCCCACCGGGGGGGCGCCGCCCACGCCGGCGCGCGACATCGTCCGCGTCTGGCCCGGACCGCGGGTCGACTGGTTCGCCGAGTCCGCCGTGCGCCGGCTCTGCGACAGCCGGTGGATCGTCACGCCGCACAGCGATCGCGTCGGCGTGCGTCTCGCCGGCCCGGTCTTGGAGCGCCGGCGCCCCGGAGAGCTGCCGAGCGAGGGTCTCGTCACCGGCGCGATCCAGGCGCCGCCCGACGGCCAACCCGTCGTGATGCTCGCGGACCATCCCGTCACCGGCGGATACCCCGTCGTCGCGGTGGTCGAGCCCGACGACGTCGCGCTGATCGCCCAGTCGCGCCCCGGGGACGCGCTGCGCTTCGCGTGGCATCGCCACGGACTCCGCACGCAGTCGCAGAAATGTGGCTAGGTTGCTGCCATGGAGCGCCGGATCTACGGCCTCGAGAACGAATACGGCGTCACGTGCACGTTGCGCGGACAGCGCCGGCTCAGCCCCGACGAGGTCGCGCGGTACTTGTTCCGCCGGGTCGTCAGCTGGGGCCGCAGCTCCAACGTGTTCCTCCAGAACGGCGCGCGGCTCTACCTCGACGTCGGGTCGCACCCGGAGTACGCAACGCCGGAGTGCGACTCGCTCTACGACCTCGTGGTCCACGACAAGGCCGGAGAGCGCATCCTCGAGGGTTTGCTGGTGTCCGCCGAGCAACGGCTGCGCGAGGAAGGCATCCGCGGCACGATCTACCTCTTCAAGAACAACACCGATTCGGCCGGCAACAGCTACGGCTGCCACGAGAACTACCTCACCAGCCGGCGCGACGACCTCGGGCACTACGCCGAGGTGTTGATCCCGTTCCTCGTCAGCCGCCAGATCTATGCCGGCGCCGGCAAGGTGCTCCAGACCGCCCGCGGTCCGCTGTACTCCATCGCCCAACGAGCCGAGCACATCTGGGAGGGCGTCAGCAGCGCCACGACTCGCAGTCGGCCGATCATCAACACGCGTGACGAGCCGCACGCCGACGCCGAGCGCTACCGGCGGCTGCACGTCATCGTCGGCGACAGCAACATGTCCGAGTACACGACGTTCCTCAAGGTCGGCTCGGCCGCGTGCCTGCTGCGGATGCTGGAGGACCCGCAGGTCGTGCTGCGCGACATGACGCTCGAGAACCCGATCCGGGCGATCCGCGAGATCAGCCACGACATGACCTGCCGGCGGAAGGTGCGCCTGGCGAACGGCCGCGAGGTCAGCGCGCTCGACATCCAGCGCGAGTACCTCGACCGGGCGTTGCGCTACGCCGACACACGCGGGTTCCCCCCGCTGGAGCAGAAGGCGCTCGAGATGTGGGAGCACTGCGTCACCACGATCGAGAACGACCCGATGAAGCTCGACCGCGAGGTCGACTGGGTGATCAAGTACCGCTTGCTCGATGCGTTCCGCGCCAAGCACGATCTGACCCTCGGCAGCCCACGCGTGCAGCTTCTCGACCTCCAATACCACGACATCAGCCGCGAGCGGAGCCCGTTCTACAAGCTCCAGCAGCACGGTCTCGTCGAGCGGATGTGCACCGACGCGGACATCGACGCCGCCGTCGACATCCCGCCCCAGACCACGCGGGCTCGGCTGCGCGGTGAGTTCATCCGCAAGGCCAAGGAGCGCAAGCGGGATTACACGGTCGATTGGGTGCACCTGAAGCTCAACGACCAGGCGCAGCGCACCGTCTTGTGCAAGGACCCGTTCAAGAGCCGCGACGAACGCGTCGAGCGCCTGATCGCCTCCCTGTAGCGCGCCGGCGGCTCCTGAACGGTACGGTGACCGCCCGATGACCGACGGCCAGATGGGCGCGAGCCCCGAATCGATCGAGGCGCCCAGTCTCGACGCCGACCCGGTGTGGGCCGACACCATCGCCGCGGAGACGAGCGATCCCGTCGACGCCGCCGACGAGGACGCCACACCGGCGGGTCCTGCGACACGTCGCAAGAAGCGCAAGTCGAACCCGCTGCGCGAGTGGCTGGTCGTCATCGCGGTGGCGATCGCTGCGGCGATGCTGATCCGGGTCTACGTGCTCCAGCAGTTCTACATCGACGGGCAGTCGATGATGCAGACGCTGCATCCCGAGGACCGGGTCCTGATCAACAAGCTGTCGTATCGCCTCCACGACCCCCGCCGCGGCGACGTCGTCGTGTTGAAACGTCCGGGCTCGGAGGAGCGGGGGATGGAGGAGGACCTCATCAAGCGCGTCATCGCGCTCCCCGGCGAGACCATCGAGATCCGTGACTGCGACGTGTACATCGACGGGCGGTTGCTCGTCGAGCCCTACCTCGACCCCGACGACGTCGCCGAGACCGACCCCGCGCTGCGATGCGGCCAGGGCGACCGCCCGCCGGAGATCGTCCCCGAGGACACCGTGTTCGTCATGGGGGACAACCGCCCGGCGTCCGGTGACAGCCGCATGTTCGGTCCGATCGCGCAAGATCTGATCCTCGGGCGGGCGTTCGTCGTCATCTGGCCGCTCGGCGACTGGCAGTGGCTGTAGCGCGTCAGACGCGCGGCGCGCCGACCTCGGCCCGGTAGGCGTCGATCATCCGGTCGACCCAATCGCTGTACACGCCGTCGAGGCCCATCCGCAGCGCCGGCCGGAGCTGGTGGTCGTACTGGAGGTCCCATCCGAACGTCACCAGGTCGAAGCGGTGGAACAGCGCGACGAGACCGCCGTTCCAGTCGGTGTGATGCATGTTGATCGCGTCGATGCCCTCGCGGGCGAGCACCGCCGCGCGGCGCTCGGCGCCCTCCTTGATCCGGTTGAGGCGCGTGGAGTCGACCAGCTTCACGTCGGGGGAGAGGTGGCGCAGGAGCACCAGCGACTGCCACGTCGGGTGGCACAACCACACGCGGGGCAGGAGGTCGGGGGCGGCTTCGGCCACCGTGTGCACGACGACCTCCCCGGCGGCGTGGTCCTTCAGGTCGAGCGACAGGTGGTAGTTCGACCCGCACTGCTCGATCAGCTCGCCGAGCGTCGGGATGTGGGCCGGCAGCTGTGCCCGCCGCAACGACGCGATCGACCGTTTCCGCAGGCCAGCGCGCACGACGCCGTCGTGATCGAGCACCGGGACCTTGTCGGCGGTCAGCCAGACGTCGCTCTCCAACCCCGTCGCGCCGAGCTTCAGCGCCAATCCGAACGCAGCCAGCGTGTTCTCGGGCGCATGCGCCCGAGCGCCCCGATGAGCGAACGCGATCGGGTGGTCGAGGCGTGACGGGAGCCGCTGCTGCATGCAGGGATGATGCCAGGACCATCGCAAAGGGCCACGCCTAGACTCGCCACGGTGTTCAACCTGTCGGGCAGCGAGCTGATCTTCATCCTGCTGCTGGCCCTGGTCGTCCTCGGCCCGGAGAAGCTGCCCGACGCGATCCGCCGCTTCGGCAAGACGTATGGCGAGGTCAAGAAGATGACCGCGGGGTTCCAGAGCGAGCTGCGCTCGGCGCTGGACGAACCGATGCGGGAACTGCGCGACACCGCGGAGCTGGCTCGCAAGGCCGCCGCGTTTCCCGCCGACGAGGGCGACGATGAGCGCGGCGATCAGCCCGACGAGGGGACAGCCGCCGAATGAGGTTCCCGTGGAGCCGCGGCGCCAAGCGCCCGCGGCTCAGCAAGCCCGACGACCAGATGACGCTCACCGAGCATCTCGCGGAGCTGCGCACGCGCATCATCCGGGCGATGCTCGCCGTCGTGGCCGGGATGATCGTCATCCTGGTGTTCTACGACCAGGTGCTGGAGTTCATCACCCAGCCCTACTACGACCTCTGCCAAGAGAAGCCGTCGCTCGGCTGCAACGGGACCCTGTACAGCCTCAGCCCGCTCGACGGCTTCACCACCCGGCTGCGCGTGGCGACGTACGGCGGCATCATCATCGCCCTGCCGGTCGTCATGTGGCAGATCTGGCGCTTCGTCGTCCCCGCCCTGCACGCCAAGGAGAAGCGCTACGCGATCCCGTTCATCCTGAGTTCGGTCGTGCTGTTCGGATTCGGATGCTTCCTCGCCTACTGGACGCTCGACAAGGCGCTCGACTTCCTCATCTCGTGGAGCGGCGACGACGTCGAGCAGGCCTATCAGGTCGGCAAGTACGTCAGCCTCGTCGGGCTGATGGCGGCCGCGTTCGGCATCGGATTCCTGCTGCCGGTGCTGGTCGTGTTCCTCCAGCTGGTCAATGTGATCCAACCGCGCACGCTGCTGCGGCAATGGCGCTACGCGATCATGATCATCTTCGTGCTCGCGGCGGTGATCACCCCATCGGGTGACCCGATCTCGATGCTGGCGCTGGCGCTCCCGATGACGTTCCTCTACTTCCTCGCGATCCTGATCGGTCACCTCGTGCTGCGCCGCCGTGCCGCTGCCGAGGCGGCTGCGGCGGCATAGGCCAGACTGGGGCGGTGCGCGCCGACCGGGCGGACCTCGTAGCCCACTACTCGTTCCCGCTGGACGAGTTCCAGACGCGGGCGATGGACGCGCTCGACGACGGGCAGTCCGTGCTCGTCGCCGCCCCCACCGGCAGTGGCAAGACGGTCGTCGCCGAGTACGCGATCGAGGCCGCCCGCCGCGCCGGGTTGCGGGCGTTCTACACCGCCCCGATCAAGGCGCTGTCGAACCAGAAGTACCACGATCTCCTCGCCCGCTACGGGGCAGACGAGGTCGGCTTGCTGACCGGCGACAACGCCATCAACGGCGACGCGCCGATCGTGGTGATGACGACCGAGGTGCTCCGCAACATGATCTACGCCCACGCCCCAGGGCTGCGGCGGCTGGGCGTGGTCGTCCTCGACGAGGTCCACTTCCTCCAGGACACCTACCGCGGCCCGGTGTGGGAGGAGGTCATCATCCACCTCCCGCCGGAGGTGCGCCTCGTCTGCCTGTCGGCGACGGTGAGCAACGCCGACGAGCTCGCCGAGTGGATCTCCACGGTGCGCGGTCCGACCGCTGCGGTCGTCGAGGAGAGGCGTCCGGTGCGCCTGGAGAACCTCTACATGGTCGGCGACCGCACGTACGAGCGGCTGCACCTGCTGCCCACGCTCGTCAACGGCCGCCCGAACCCCGAGGCGAGCCGGCTGGACGACGAGTCGATGCGCACCCGGGGCCCGCGCCAGCACCGCACGCGCGCGCGTCGCAAGCTGTACACGCCGAGCCGGTTGGAGGTGGTCGACCGGTTGGAGTCCGAGCGCATGCTCCCGGCGATCTACTTCGTCTTCAGCCGCAACCAGTGCGACGAGGCGGCGCGTTCGTGCCTCGCCGCCGGCATCCGGCTCACGACCGGAGCCGAGCGCGATCGCGTCCGCGAGATCATCGACGCACGCCTCGACGGCCTCGACGGGCACGACCTCGCGGTGCTCGGGTACGGCCAGTTCCGGGCTCAGCTGGAGGCCGGGATCGCCGCCCACCACGCCGGGATGGTCCCGCCGTTCAAGGAGGTCGTCGAGGCGTGCTTCGTCGAAGGGCTGGTGAAGGTCGTCTTCGCCACCGAGACGCTGGCGGTCGGGATCAACATGCCGGCGCGCAGCGTCGTGATCGAGAAGCTGACGAAGTTCACCGGCGAGCATCACGCTGCCCTCACCCCGGCGGAGTACACACAGCTGACGGGCCGCGCCGGCCGGCGCGGCATCGACGAAGCGGGTGACGCGATCGTGCTCTGGAGCCCGTTCGTCGGCTTCGACCAGGTCGCCGCGCTGGCGTCGAGCCGCAGCTTCCACCTCAGCTCTGCGTTCCGCCCGACCTACAACATGGCCGCCAACCTGGTGCGCAGCTACACGAGCGAGCAGGCGCACCACCTCCTCAACCTGTCGTTCGCGCAGTACCAGGCGGACCGCGACATCGTTCGGCTGGAGGCGCGCATCGAGCGCCGTCAAGCGCACCTCGAGGACCTCCAGCAACAGGCGCAGAGCCCCTACGGCGACATCGACGAGTACCGCCGAGCACGGGAGGAGGCGCGCGCGGCTCGCGGCGGAGGTGATGATCCGGTCGACCTGGCGCTGATGAAGCTGCGCCCCGGCGACGTCATCTACGTCCGCCGGGGCAAGTACGCGGGCCGCGCCGCCGTGCTCGCCACCGCCCACCGCAAAGGGGGCATGCGCATCACCGCGCTGACGCCGCGGGCCCACGCGCTGCAACTCACCGCGGGAGACTTCGACGAGCCGCCGCGGGCCCTCGGCCGCATCGAACTGCCGCCCGGCTTCATCCCCAACCGGCACGACGATCGCCGGGAGATCGCCCACCGCCTCGAGCGGGCGAAGCTCGCCGCCCACCCCCGCCGCCGGTCGCCCGCGGCCGCCACGGCGCGGCATCCGGTGGAGGACGACCCCGACCTGTCGCGTCGCCTCAGCGCCGCAGCGACGAGCGAGCGCGTCGCCCGCGAACTCGAGGAGCTGCGCCGCCGGGTGCGGGGTCGCTCGGACTCCGTCGCCCGCAGCTTCGACCGCGTGCTGTCGGTGCTCGACCGCTGGCGGTACGTCGACGGCTGGTCGCTGACGCCACGCGGCGCGACGTTGGCGCGCATCTTCCACGAATCCGATCTCCTGGTCGCCGAAGCGGTGTGGTCGGGCGTGCTCGACGACGTCGACGCGGCCTCGATGGCCGGGCTGGCGTCGATGTTCGTCTACGAGCACCGCAGTCCCGAGCCGCCGCCTGCGCCGTGGTTCCCCTCGCAGAAGGTCCGCCGGCGGGCCGAGCGCATCGAGGCGCTCAGCGCCGAGCTCGCCGCGGTCGAGGAGGCAACCGGCCTGCCCGTGCACCGCGCTCCGGACCCGACGTTCCTCGCGGTGGCGTTCGCGTGGGCCGCGGGGGAGGGCTTCGCCGAGGTGGTGGAGGACGAGGAGCTCTCCGGTGGGGACTTCGTGCGCACGGTGAAGCAGCTGATCGACCTGCTGCGCCAGCTGGCGCTCGTCGCTCCGGTGCCCGAGACCCGCGCGGTGGCCAGCGAGGCTGCGGACCGGCTGTTCCGCGGGGTGGTCGCGGCGTCCAGCACCGTCGATGCGATCACCGTCGAGTCGGAGTAGCGACGTGATCGAGAAGGGCGCGCCGTGGGGCGCCGTCACGGCCTGCCCGGCCGATGTGGTCGTCGTCGACGACGACGCCGCGCTCGGTCGCCTCGTCGCCGATGCCCGGCGCGGTGTTGAGCGGTTGCCACCCGTCGCGGTGCGCGGCGGGGACCTGGCGCGCACGCTCGGGGCGCCCGCGTGGGCGCCGACGGCCTCGGTCACGCGCCTGCCGGTCGACGTCGTGCGCATCGAAGCGGCCGGCGACACGTCATGGGCTGTGGCGCACGCCGTCGCCCGCCGCGGCTGGTGGCGCGGCGAGGTCGTCGCTGTGATGAACGCGCAATACGTGAGGGACTGGGACGTGGCCCCGCGCAGCCACCCCAACGACGGTTCGGCCGACGTCGTGCGCGTCTCGGGCGCGATGCGGCTGCGCGATCGATGGCAGGCACGGCGACGGCTCCCGACCGGCGCGCACGTCCCGCATCCCGCGATCTCCGCGCGCCGCGTGCCGCGCGCGGAGATCGCCTTCGACCGTCCGCTCGACATCTGGATCGACGGAGTCCGATGGCGACGAGCGAGCGAGATGCGCGCCATCGTCGAGCCCGACGCGCTCGACGTGTGCGTCCCGCTCCCACCGGGCTGAGCCGGGCGCATCCACTACGTTCGCCCCATGGACGCCTGGATCCTCGACGAGTCACCCGGCAAATACCGTTGGGGGCAGATCGATCCGCCACCACTCGGCAACGACGACGTGCGCATCCGCGTCGTCGCCAGCGCGCTGAACCACATGGATCTGTGGGTGACCCGCGCCATGCCCAAGCCGCCACTGCCGCACGTGCCGGGGTGCGACGTCACGGGTGTCGTCACGGAGGTCGGCCCGGCCGTGCGCAATGTCGCGGTGGGAGACGAGGTGATCGTCAACCCGGGCGTCTCCCCGGTGGAGGACATCATCGCGTTGGGCAACGACAGCCCGATGGGGCCGGGGTTCGCGATCTACGGCGAGCACCGCTGGGGAGGGCACTGCGAACTCGCCACCGCGCCGGCACGCAACGTCGTCGCCCGCCCGCAGGGCCGCTCGTGGGAGGAGTGCGCGGCGTTCCCGCTGGCCTACCTCACCGCGCTGCGGATGCTGCGCCGGGCACGCGCCAAGGCCGGCGACACGGTGCTCGTGGTCGGCATCGGTTCCGGCGTGTCGACCGCGGCGCTGGCGCTCGCTCGCCACATGGGCGCGCAGGTCGTCGTCACCAGCCGCAGCGAAGCCAAGCGCGCCGAGGCGCTCGAGCGCGGCGCCGCTGCCGCGTACGACTCCGCCGACAGCTCGTGGCCGGTGCGGGCCGACGTGGTGATCGAAAGCGTCGGGCCGGCGACATGGGACCAGTCGGTGCGAGCGCTGGCGCCCGGCGGGCGCATGGTCGTATGCGGCGGGACGTCCGGGCCACAGGTGACGCTCAACCTGCCGCGGCTGTTCTTCAAGCAATTCGAGATCATCGGCTCGTCGATGGGCAGCTACGAGGAGTTCGCCGACCTCACCCGGCTCGTCGCCGACGGACTGCGCATCGACATCGACGAGGTGATGCCGCTCGCCGAGTATCCACGGGCCCTGGAACGGCTGGAAAAGGGCGAGCAGCTCGGCAAGATCGTCCTCTGGCACGAGTGACCGTGGACGTCGACGCGCTCAAGCAACAGGTCTGCGACGAAGTCGATCGCCTCGCCGGCGAGCTGATCGAGACCAGCCACCAGATCCACGCCCACCCGGAGCTCTGCGACGAGGAGCGGTTCGCCCACGATCTGCTGACGTCGGTCATCGATCGTCACGGTGTCGCCGTCGCGCGGCATGCGCACGGGCTGGACACCGCGTTCGACGCGACGATCGGCGACAGCGGGCCGACGGTCGCGTTGATCTGCGAGTACGACGCGCTGCCGGGCGTCGGCCACGCGTGCGGCCACAACATCATCGCCGCGGCCAGCTTGGGCGCCGGTCTGGCGCTGGCGCGAGTCGCCGGCACCGCGGGTGGGCGAGCGCGGATCATCGGCACGCCCGCCGAGGAAGGCGGCGGCGGCAAGGTGCGCATGGCGCGCGCCGGAGCGTTCGAGGGCCTCGCCGCGGCGATGATGATCCACCCGGCCGACGCCGACCTCGTGCGCATGGACACGATCGCCGTCGAGCAGGCGGTCGTCACGTTCCACGGCAAGGCGGCGCACGCTGCGGCCGCCCCGCACGACGGGCGCAACGCCCTCGACGCGGCGGTGCTCGGCTACATGGGCGCTGCCGCGCTGCGCCAGCACATCCTGCCGAACGAGCGGATCCACGGCGTGTTCACGAACGGCGGCGACAAGGCCAACGTCGTCCCGGCGGAAGCGGCGATGCACTGGATGGCCCGCTCCGCCACGCTCGCCTCGCTCCAGCCGCTCAAGCAGCGGCTGATGGCCTGTTTCGAGGGCGCGGCGGCGGCCTGCGGCTGCACCGTCGACTACAGCTGGTCCGACGTGCCGTACTCCGACATGCTCGACAGCGGCCCGCTGGTCGCGGCGTACATCGCCAACGCGGCCCGCACCGGTCGCACCCCGCAGGATCCCGACGCGATCGGCACGCGGGTGGTCGGCAGCACCGACATGGGCAACGTCAGCTACCTGACACCGTCGATCCACCCGATGATCAAGGTCGCCCCGGACGGCGTCGCGATCCACACCGCCGAGTTCGCGCAGTGGGCCGTGGCGGATCCAGGCGATCGTGCCGTCCTCGACGGAGCCAAGGCGCTCGCCATGACGGCCATCGACGTCTGGACCGACCCCGAGCTTCGCCGCCGGGCCGACGACGCCCTGCGCGACGGAGCAGGTCAGGGCGCCGCCGGGTCACCCCCTGGAGGAACCGTCCGGCCGTAGCATGGGCCCTTGTGACGGTGTACGTGCCGGAGGAGTTCACCGCGGAGGAGAGCGACATTCTCCGCCGGTACTTCACCAATCTCGACGGCCCGGTGTTCGCGCTCGTCAACCTGCCCGAGGTGGTCAAGGGCGCCCTGTTCGCCCGCTACAGCCGAAGCCCGAAGAGCTTGCGCCGCCTGTTCCTCGACGAGTTCGTCGGCGATCTCGACATCAGCGGCGACCACACCGTCGATGCGACCGTCGGCCTGGCGCGCGCCGAGGAGCTCTACGAGCGGGTCTTCTTCGACTACGGCGACGACTCGGTGGCCCAGCTCGGCGGGGTGCACCTCGCCTGTGAGCAGGCCAGCAACATCCTGACGAAGGTGCTCGAATGGGGGCGGCTGATGAGCTACCTCGAGCAGAGCACCCGCTACATCGCCTACGACGCCCGCCTCGGTGGCCGCTACCGCTTCTATCGCGATCCCGACGTGCTCGGCAGCCGGCACGGCACGCGCTACGTCGGCGACATGGACCGCATCTTCGACAGCTACAGCCTGCTGATCGAGAAGGTCACCGACCACGTCCGGGCCACCGTCGCCCGCCAGCCCGGTGACAGCGATTTCATCTATCGCCAAGCCACCCGCGCCAAGGCGCTCGACGCCGTGCGCGGGGTGCTGCCGGCGGCGTCGCTGTCCAACGTCGGCATCTACGGCACCGGGCAGGGTTTCGAAGCCCTGCTGTTGCGCATGCGCGCCCACCCGCTGCCCGAGGCCCGCCACTACGCCGACCTGATGCTCACCGAGCTGCGCAAGGTCGTGCCCAGCTTCCTGCGCCGCGTCGACATTCCCGAGCGCGGTGGGCGGTGGAGCGCGTACCTCGCCGACACCCGCGACACCACCGCCGACATCGTCACCGAGCTGTTCGGCGGAGCGCCCATCGACAACGTCCCCAGCGTCCAACTCGTCGACTTCGACCCCGATGCCGAGGACAAGCTGCTCGCTGCGATCTGTTACCCGCACACGAACCTTCCGGAGCACCAGATCCTGTCGAAGGTGCGCACGCTCGGGGTGGGCGAGCGCAAGGCCCTGGTGCGGGCGTACGTCGGCGATCGCGAGAACCGGCGGCACAAGCCGGGCCGGGCCTTCGAGCGCGTCAGCTACCGCTTCGACGTCCTCAGCGACTACGGGGCGTTCCGCGACATGCAGCGGCATCGCATGCTGACGATCGAGTGGCAGCCGCTCACTCCCCACCACGGGTATCTCCGCCCCGAGCTGGTGGACGAAGCGGGCTTCACCGACGTGTTCGACGCCGCGATGCAACGCAGCGCGGCGCTCTTCGACGTGTTGAAGGGCGACTTCCCCCATCAGGCGAGCTACGCGGTGTCGATGGCGTATCGCTTGCGCTACTCGATGCAGTTCAACGCCCGCGAGGCGATCCACATGCTCGAGCTGCGATCGAGCCCGCAAGGTCATCCCGCGTACCGGCGGATCGCGCTGGAGATGCATCGCCTCATCGCCGAGAAGGCCGGCCATCACGCCGTGGCCGATGCGATGACACACCTGACGACCGAGGCCCCGGAGCTCGAGCGGCTGGAAGCCGAACGCCGCGCCGAGGCGCGCCGCAGCGGCCTCTAACATCACGGCCCTCACAGGTGACGGCTGTCACACACCGCCCGGACAACGATCCGGGCTGGTCGCCGTATGATCCGCGGCCCGCGGCGGCAACCACGGAACGAGGGACACGAACCCATGGCACACGACGATGACGATGACGTGATCGAACCCGAGGATTTCGCCGACGCCGAGGTTGCCGACGACGAACCGGACGAGGTCGAGCCCGACATCGATGACGAGAGCATCGACGGGGAGTTCGAGGAGATCGACGAGGAGTTCGGCGGTGACGACGACGCCGACATCGCCGACGACGAGGACGAGGACGAGGACGACAGCGCCCCCGAGACGGCGAGCCGTGCGCGGCGGACCGCCACCGCGGAGGACGAGGACGACGACGACGATCTGCTCGCCCCCGACGACGTCGAAGCCGACCTCGACACGATCCTGAAGGACCGGCTCGTCGCCGCGGACGAGGCGCAGGAGGACGAGGAGGACGAACCCGAGGACCGGGTCGACTCGGCGGATCGCTTGCAACCCAAGCGAGCGGACGAGCAGCTCTGTCCGAGCTGCTTCCTGCTCGTGCGCCAATCGGCTCCGGCGTGCCCGGTGGCCGACGACGACTGCCCGCTGTTCGCATGACCAGCAGCGGGCACGCCGAACGCCTCGTCGACCTGGCGCTCTACGCGCCCGTCGGCCTCGCCGTGCGCGCCCGGGAGGAACTGCCGTCGCTGATCTCCACCGGTCGCGCCCACGCCGCGTCGCGCGTCGAGACCGCCCGCATGGTCGGCCGCGTCGCCGTCGAGCAGGGACGGCGCCTGTTGCGCGAGCGGCTGGAGGCCGCGATCGCCGGCCGCCGCGCCGCGCAGTCCACGCCCGGTGCGGACGCACGCGCCGCGACGCCGGCGCCGGCGGCATCGACCCCCGCGCCGGCGGCGGCGGACGCCGCTGGCGCCGCATCACCGCGTTCGAGCGACCTGGCGATCGATCACTACGACAGCCTCGCCGCCGCACAGGTCGTGGATCTGTTGCCATCCCTTTCGCCGGCCGAGCTCGACGACGTCGAGCGCTACGAGCGGGCGCACCGCAACCGCCGCACGATCCTCGGCAAGATCGCTCAGCTGCGGGGCTGACGGTGGCCGATCCCGCGGCGCTCGAGCCCACGGTGCGCCGCGCGGAGCCCTCCGACGCGGCCGAGCTCCAGCTTCTCGAGAGCCGAGCGCGCGCCGGCATCGACGGCCAGCGCGGCGCGGCACGGCTGCTCGACGAGTCGCCCGCGATCGGGGACGGATGGACCGATGCGATCGCTTCCCCGGGTTGGTGGATCGCGGTGGCGGTGATCGACGACGTGATCGTCGGTTACCTGGCGATGGAGATCCCCGGGCGCGACCGCGCCGCGGTGGTCACCCAGGTGTGGGTGGAACCCGACGCGCGCGGCCTCGGGTTCGGCGACGCACTGCTCGCGCAGGCGATCGATGCTGCCCGCGCGGCAGGCGCCACCGTGATCGAGGCGACGGCGCTGCCGGGCGATCGTGAGACGAAGAACCTCTACGAGCGCGCCGGGGTGACGGCGCGCAAGATCATCGTGTCGAAACCGCTGTAGCTCAGCGGCCCTTCCACTGCGGCGCGCGCTTCGCGATGAAGGCCGCCAGACCTTCCTTGGTGTCCTCCGAACCGAGCACCGAGGCGAACTTCTCGTCGGTCAACTTCTTGACGACGGCGTCGTCCGCGTCCGCCTGGAGGATGACCTCACGGCTGGCCCACACCGCGAGCGGCGCCGCCTCGGTGATCTTCTCGGCCAGGGCGATCGCTTCCGACACGGCTGCGCCGGGCTCGACGAGACGGTTGACCATGCCCAGCTCATAGGCGCGGGCCGCGCTGAACGGCTCGCCGGTGAGGATCGCCTCCATCGCGACGGCCTTGCCGATCGCCCGCGGCAAGCGGAACAGGCCACCTGCCCCGGCGATGAGGTTGCGCTTCACCTCGGCGAGACCGAACGAGGACGTGTTCGACGCGACCACCATGTCGCATGCGAGCACGATCTCGCAGCCACCCGCCGTGGCCAGGCCGTCGACGGCGGCGATCAGCGGCTTGACACGCTGGCGATACACGAGACCGGCGAAGCCGCCACGCTGGGTCCACAGCTGGTTCGCCTCGCCGCTGTTGATCACCTTGAGGTCGGCGCCAGCGGAGAAGACCGGCTTGGCGTGGCCCTCCGTGTTGGCGCACAGCACGCCGACCCAGACCTCCGGGTCGTTCTCCAGCTGGTCGATCGCGGCCTCCACACCACGGGCGACGTCGCCGTTGATCGCGTTGCGTGCCTCGGGCCTGTTGAGGGTGATGATGGCGACGCGTCCACGCGCCTCGTACTGCACGATGTCCGACATGCCGGCGAATGGTACGAGGCCGGCCAGGCCGGCAACGAACCGCGGCGCCGGCCCGCGCCCGCTCAATCGGGTTTGTTCGACGACGACTTGCGCGCCGGCGCCGGGCGCGTCGGGCGCAGCGGCTTGGGCATCGGCGCACCAGCCGGGACCTCGATGCCGAACAACGCGGCGACCTGCGGCAGCAGGGGAGCGAGGCGCTTCACCGTGGCAGCGAGGTCGTCCGCGACGGTGGCCGGCGCGGCCGCCGGAGCGACCTGCGAGCGCACCGGAGAGAACGCGACCGCTTCGAGCAGCGCCGACCAGCGCTCGGCGCTGTCGTCGGGGCTGAGCGCGGCGGTCGCCGCTTCGGCGAGGCGCGTCGACAACTCGGCGGGGAAGCGGACCCCGGCCTTCGGCGGCTGACCGCTGAGCTTCAGCGCCCGGATGACGCGGCCGACACCGAGGGCCGCCTCGATGTCCTCGAGCCACAGGTGCATCTCGCGTTCCTGCTTGACGGCCAGCGCCTCGCGCAGCTCGTTGGCCAGGGCGCGCGTCGAGTCGTCGCGCGCCACGACGGGATCGTCGCCCGCGGCCACCACGCTGCGAAGGTCGCGCAGGTCGAGCTCTTCCAGATCGACCTTGGCCGCATCGGCGCGGTCGCGCCATTCGGCGACACGCAGCCGCGGCAGCAACTGCTCGGCCATGCGCAGCAAGCCCTCGGCGGGCACGGGCTCCTTACCCTCCGCGCGCAGCCGCTCGTTCTGCTCGTTGACCGCCTGGCGCACGGCCGGCAACCCGCCCTGGAGCGCCCGCTCGGCGACCGGGCGCTGCTCCTCGGGCAGCGCCGCGAGCACCTCGTTGCGATGCGCCCGGCCTGGCTTCAGGCGCTTCGGCTTGGGCCGCTGCGGCAGCTCCGGCGGTGGCGTGAAGTGCGGACGCTGCCGGCCTTGCGGACGACCGGCTCCCTCGCGGCGCTCACCGCGCCGGTCGCCACGACGCTCACCACCGCCCTCACCGCGGTTCTCGCCGCCGTCGTCGCGGCGCGGGGGACGGTCACCACGGCGGTCGGGCCGCGGGCCGCGCCCACCGTCGCGCCGGCCGCGGCGCTCGCGCACCGCGAGCTGAGACGTGACGGCTTCGAACGGCTTCTCGCTGGGAAGCAGCTCGAGCAGACCCGTCTTCCCTGCCTTCTCACGCGTCGGCACCACCGCCAAGATGTCGATGCCGTCGATGGCGAAATCGGCCTCGACGCGCAACACGTCGCCGACCTTCGAGCCCTCCGGCAGCACCGCCTGATCGAGGACGCCCTTCGGTTCACGGGCGCCGGCGGCTCGCCATGTCCAGCTGCCGTCGGGGCGCGCGCTCGTGAGCTCGATCTCGATCCTGCGGGACATGAGCCTCAACGGTAACCGTTCCGGCCCGGCGTTCACCACAGAGCGCAAGTACGGTGAGGCGATGCCCATCTACGCACTCGGCGACAAGGCGCCCGTGATCCACCCAGAGGCGTTCGTCCACCCGGAGGCCGTCCTCATCGGCAACGTCACGATCGGGGCCGAGTCGACCATCTGGCCGGGCGCGGTGCTGCGCGGCGACGAGGGCCCGATCACCATCGGGGCGCGCACATCGATCCAGGACAACTCCGTGCTGCACGTGACCGCGGAGCACCCCACCACCGTCGGCGACGACTGCGTCATCGGCCACCTCGTCCATCTCGAGGGGTGCATGATCGAATCCGGAAGCCTCGTCGGGAACGCCGCGATCGTGCTCCATGCTGTCGTGGTGCACACCGGCGCGATCGTGGGCGCGAACTCGGTGCTGCTCGACAACACCGACGTGCCGTCCGGCGCGCTCGCCGTCGGGTCGCCGGCCGTGATCAAACCGGGCCGCGCCCGCTCGGAGGCCATCGGCGAGGCCGTCGCCTCGTACATCCACAAGTGCAAGCTCTACCGCAGCGAGTTGCGCCGCATCGATGGCTGACACGCTGACGTGCCTCGTGCTGACGGTCCCCGCGACCGAAGCCGAGCTGGCGTCGGACGTGCTGTGGTCGCTCGGCGTTCTCGCTGTCGAGGAACGTTCCGTCGATTCGATCGTCGAGCTGTGGACCTCGCTGGGTGACGACGTCGACGCGGTCACCCGCGCCGCGGAGGCGTTTCCCGCCCGCTGGCGGTGGAAGTTGGTGGAGGTCGATCGCGCCCTGACCGAAACGTGGCGCGAGCACGCCACGCCGTCGTGGATCGAGAGCGATCTCGTCGTCGTCCCGGCGTGGAAGCCGTTCTCCGCGCCGGATCGCACGACGGTGGTCACGATCGACCCCGGCAGCGCATTCGGCCTCGGGGATCATCCGACGACCGTGCTGACGCTGCGCGAGATGCGAGCCGCGCTGGTTCCGGGCGCCACGGTCCTCGACGTCGGTTGCGGCAGCGGCGTGCTGTCGATCGCGGCGTGCCTCCTCGGCGCCAGCTACGCACGCGCGATCGACATCTCCCCCGCAGCGGTCACGGCGACGCTCGCCAACGCGTCCGTCAACGGCGTCGCCGGGCGTGTCGAGGCCGACACCACGCCGCTCCGCGAGATCGACGCGACGTTCGACGTCGTTCTCGCCAACGTCCTCGCGCCGGCGCTGGTCGAGATGGCTCCGGACCTTCGGCGCGTCCTCGAGCCCTCAGGAGTGCTGGTCGTCTCCGGGATCCTGCCGGGCCGTCACGGCCACGTGCTGGACGCGCTGGCGCCGCTCCAGGTCGTGCACGAGGTCGTGCGCGACGGCTGGTGCGCCGTCAGCCTGCGCCGCTGAGCTCGCGGCGGTCCGTTGCGCCCACCAGGGCGCGCACCGCGGCGTCCCGCGGGATCGAGGGGGCGGCGCCCGCCACCGTCGTCGCCAGCGCCCCCGCCGCCGACGCATATCGCAACGCATCGGCCATGTCGTCGCGAGCTGCGAGCCGGGCGCACAGCGCCCCGCAGAACACGTCGCCCGCGGCCGTCGTGTCGATCGCCCGAACTGCGAACGGAGCGATGCGCGTGACGCCGTCTGCCGTGTGCAGCTGCGCGCCCGCAGCGCCCATGGTGACGACCACCGCTGCCGCCCCCAGCTCGAGCAGCCGCTCGGGCCCGCCGAGCGCCAGGGCTTCGTGCTCGTTGGGGATCACGACGTCGCACAGCCGCACGACCTCGGCAGGCATGTCGGCCGCCGGGGCTGGGTTGAGCACGGTCACCGCGCCCGCCGCCCGTGCGGCCGCGAGCGCTGCGGCGACCGCCGGCATCGGGATCTCCAGCTGGACGAGCACGACCCTCGCGGCCGGCAGCTCGCCACCGCTCGCGAGCTCGTTGGCTCCCGGCACGACGATGATCGCGTTCGCGCCGTCGCCTCCGACGCCGATCAGCGCTCGGCCGGTGGGCGCCCCCGGCGCGGTGGCGAGGCGGCTCACATCGATGCCGTCGGCCTCCAGCACCGAGCGGAGCAGCGCGCCGGCGTCGTCGTCGCCGATGGCGCCGACGAACGCGGTGCGAGCGCCGGCGCGGGCCGCGGCGAGCGCCTGGTTCAACCCCTTGCCACCGGCGTGTTGCGCGAACGACCGGCCGAGCACCGTCTCACCCGGCTGCGGCAGGCGCTCGGCCGTGGCGACGAGATCGACGTTGGCGCTGCCGACGACGCACACGTCGAAGCGTTCAGTCATGGTCACCGGTCGAGGATCCTCAGCAGGGGCGTGATGTCGAAGCGCTCGAGCATCGGCAGGTAGGTCCGGGCGGTCTCGGACCGGAACCTTCGGCAGAGATCGGGTTGGAAGAACCGGGCGCCTTCCTTGACGACGTAGTTGAGGAGGAAGAAGCGGTAGACCTCGGGCAGGAACCGCACGTCGCTCTCGCGCAGCGGGTACACCGCGTGGTAGGCGCGCAGGAACGCCAAGAACGTCGGCTCGGTGAGCGTGTGCGACCCGTACGTGAAGTGGCTGCGATCGCCGGTCTTGCTCGACACCCGAGACAGGAAATAGAAGTCGAGCATGCGCGGCTCGGTGCGAAACCAGTCGTAATCCCATCGGCTGAAGAGCCGGAAGGTGCCGTCCTCGCGGGTCTGCACGCTGAAGTTCCCGAGGTTCCAGTCGATCAGCACCGGGATCTTCGCCCAGTAGTCGTAGCGCACCTCCTCCAGCCGTTCGAGGAACTCGTGGGTGTGCCGCCAGAGCACGCCGATCTGCTCGGGCGGCAGATCGAAGTTGCGCGGCGCGAACGGGCTCTCGAGCAGTTCGAGGAGATGGATCGCGTCGCTCTTGATCGAGTGCGACACGGGCGGGATCTTCGGCGCGATGGCGTCGCACGCGAGGTGGAAGGAGGCGATCTCTCTGCCGAGGTTGGCGATCTGATCGGGCGACAGCACCGCCGGCAGCCGTTCGCCGCGTGCCACGTCGTCGTAGAACACCGCCCACATCTGGCGGTCGTACCAGGTGAAGATGCGTCCGTCGGGACGCGTCCAGATGTCGGCCAGCATGTCGGCGAACCGCGTCGAGGCCAGCAGGCGAGCGCAGTGATGCAGGCGATCGTGATCCTCGGCGAACAGGAAGTACGACCCGTAGCTCGAGACCTTGGAGACGCACGTCCGGCCGTCGTCGAGGTGCAGCCGGAAGACGCGGTTGGTGCTGACGTCGGCGCTGACCTCGTCGACGCGCGTCACCGTGCGGGGGTCGCCGTACGCCTTCCATGCCGCGTCGAGCGCGGCGCGGTGCGCGTCGGGGCGGCTCATCGCGCCGACGCTACGCGCTACACGGCTGAGCGGGCGCGCACTCCGATCGGCGCGATCAGGCGGTAGCCCGCCGCATGGCGTTCGTCCTCGCTCTCGCCGCCCCAGAACCCGTACTCGTGGTTGGCCCTGGCGTACTCGCAGCACTGCGTGCGGACCTCGCAGCGGCGGCAGATCGTGCGCGCCGTCGCCTCACGCCGGTCACGGGCCTGGGGCCGCTCCGCCGGCGGCGGGAAGAAGAGGTGGGTCAGACCCTTGCATGCCGCTTCCTGCATCCAGCGGTCGTCCGTTGCCTGCCGAAGCAGCGATTCGATGGCGGTCACTTCACCCCTTCCCCACGCGACTGACCAGATTGTACGCGAGAACTAATCCACCGTTCAATTGATTGTCGCGGGGCGCGGCGGGTCAGCCAGCGAGCACGGCTCGGACACCGGCGGCGAAGGCGTCGACGTCGTCGGCGGCCGTGTCCCACGACGTCATCCATCGCACCTGGTGGCGCGGGGTATCCCAGTCCCAGAAGAACGACCACGAGCGCAACGGCTCGATCGCCGACGGCGGAAGGCAGGGGAACACGGCGTTCACCGCGGGCGGTGTGTCGATTTTCACGCCGGGAATCGCGGCCGTCGCGGCGTGCAATCGGGCCGCCATCGCGTTCGCGTGCTCGGCGAGCCGGAGCCACAGCCCGTCGTGCAGCAGGGCGTTGAACTGGGCGGCGACGAAGCGCATCTTCGATGGCAGCTGGGTGACCTGCTTGCGCAGGAAGGGCGCGTTGCGGGCGAGATCCGGGCGCAGGAACACGACCGCCTCACCACCGATGAGCCCGTTCTTCGTCCCGCCGAAGCTGACGACGTCGACCCCCGCGTCGACGGTGATGGAGCGCAGGGCAGCCTCGGCGCCGCCGAGCGCGGCGACAGCATTGGCCATGCGCGCGCCGTCGATGTGCACCACCATCCCGTGGCGGTGCGCGGTCTCGCAGATCGCTGCCACCTCGGCGGGCGTGTAGACGGTGCCGAGTTCGGTGCTCTGGGTCAGCGACACGACGCGGGGCTGGGCCCGGTGCACCTCGCCGAGCACCTCCGCCTCCGCCTCGATCTGGGCGGGGGTCAGCTTTCCGTCCGGAGACGGCAGGTCGATCAGCTTGGCCCCGAGGATCCGCTCGGGCGCCCCGGTCTCGTCGACGGCGATGTGCGACCAGGCGGTGCACACCACCGCTTGTGCCGGCCCGAGCGCGGCGCCGAGCGCGAGCACGTTGGCGCCGGTGCCGCCCCACACGAGGAAGGTCTGCGCGTCCGGACCGAACAGGTCACGAAAGCGGGCCTCGGTCTCCGCGGTCCAGGGATCGCCGCCGTAGGCGGGCGCCGAGCCGGAATTCGCGGCCGCGATCGCCTCGATCACCGACGGATGTGCGCCCGCGGTGTTGTCGCTGGCGAAGGAGCGAGCAGGCGGCGGGGGAGGAGCGGCCATGCCGCCAGTATGGATGGTGCTCAGACGCCGAAGGTGGTCCCGATGACACGGCCGACGCGATCGGCGGCGCTGGCGGCCAGATCGGTGACCACGAACGCACGCTGGATCCACCGGTCGTAACCGTCGAAGCGCGCCCTGAACGACGTCCGGCCGTGCACCGCGGCGTCGTTGTCGACGATCAGGAGGTCGCCCGGCTCGAGGACGGTCGCCGAGTGGTGCGCCTCGATCGCGTCGCTGAGCTCCGCGAGCGCGGCGGCCGCGACACGGTCGACGCCGCGCATCAACTCCGCGTCGAACACCATCGCCGGCCGATCGCGCCGGCCGCGCAGGACGGCGGTCGGCGGCCCCCACTCGTTGCGCCGGCCGTGGAGGAAGCTCTGGTCGACCGCCGTGCGAAAGCGCGGCTCGAACAGCACGTCGAGGGTGTGAGGCGAGAGCAGGGGAGCGATCTCGGCGATCGAGGCCAGGGTGGTGGCGGCTGCCGGGTCTCCGCGCAGGCAGAGCAGCAGGAGGTACCGCGGGCGATGCGGATGGAAGGCCGCCTCGGTGTGGAACATCAGCGCCGAGCGCGACGAGGTGGAGATCTGCCGGGCGGCGCCGTCGGGGGTCGGCACGATGTTCTGCACGAGATCGCCGCCGTGCTCGGGGAGGTAGCCGACGGGCTGGCCGAGCCGGCGCGCCACGGTGAGCAGCGTCAGCTCGCTGACCAGCGACTTGGTGACGGGGGCCGTCGGCCGCGGCGGAGTGCGCGGCAGATCACCGACCGGAGCTCCACGCAGCAGCAACGCACCCGACCGTGGGCTCTCGTCGGTGAAGTCGATCAACGCGTCGTGCACCGCAGGAGGCAGCAGGCGCCCGGCGTGGCCCGCTGCGCGCACGAACGCCTCGCTGTGCACCGGCCCGGCCGGTGTCGACGGAACGGCAAACGCATCGAGGGAGACGGTTGGAATGAACGTTCCATCATTATGCCCGTTCGGAACGTCGATGTCACCGCCTCGCCAGTACAGTCCCCGCCCATGAAGCTGGAGGTGACCGCGCGCGTCGCGGAGGTGGGGCCGACGCTCACGCGGGCCGAACGGCGGGTGGCCGAGGTCGTCCTCGACCGCCCCCAGCTGGTCGGTTTCGGCACGGTGGCGGAGCTTGCGGAGGCAGCTGGAGCGGGTGCTGCGACGGTCGTGCGGCTGGCCGCCAAGCTCGGCTACGACGGGTTCACCGCCCTCCAGGCCTCGGTGCAGCGTGACCTCGCGCGGCAGTTGCGCCCCGCAGCGGAGCGCATCCGTGAGCCACCGGCCGGGGGAGCAGCGCTCGGCCAACACCTCGCGCTCGAACTCGACAACGTGCAGACGACGTTGCAGGGCCTTGCCGCCGATGCGCTTCCCGACGCCGTCGACCATCTTGCGGACCTGGAGCACGAGGTGCTGTTCATCTCCGGCGACGCGTCGATGGGAGTCGCGCAGCAGATCGTGGGAGACCTCGCGGCGCTGCGCCCGGGGGTCGATCTGCTGACCGGCACCGAGATCTCGACGCAACGCCGGATCGCGCTGCTGTCGGCGGGCGACACGGTGGTCGGGCTCGACCTCAAGCGGTACGACCGTTGGGTGATCGATGCCCTCGAGCGAGCGCGCGCTCGGGACGTGTGGATGCTGGCTCTGACCGACAGCCTGCTGTCGCCGCTCGCCCAACTCGCGCAGCGCACCATGGTGTTGACGGCAGCAGCGTTGGGCCCGTTCGACAGCCACGTCGGCACCCTTGCGCTCGGCAACGTGCTCGTCGCAGGCGTGGCAGATCGGCTGCGCGAGTCCGCTGCGGTTCGTCTGGAGCGCGCCGAGCACGCGTGGCGTTCTGCGGGAAGCTTGGTGGAACCCTAGGCAGCGCACGTCTGGCCCGTCGGGCCTCGGGGGTAACTGGTCCGCACGGCGCCCGCCGGTGAGGTGACCACGACCTCGCCGGCGGGCCCCAAGGCGACGTTCCACCCCGGCTCGTGGATCAGGTGGTGATGATGGACGCACAGCAAGCACAGGTTGTCGATCGACGTGCGCCCACCCTGCCGCCAGTGCACCACGTGGTGCGCGTCGGAGAAGCGAACCGGACGGTCGCAGCCGGGGAAGCGGCAGCCTCCGTCTCGCAGCGCCACCGCACGGAACAACGCTGCGCTCACGAGCCGCTGACGGCGGCCGTAGTCGAGCACCGCGGACCCGCTGCGGACGACTCGGTGGATGACGCAATCGCACAGGAAGGCGTCGGTCGCAGGCGAGCCGACGGGGTTGCCGTCGGTCGTGAACGCGGTCGCGTGCGGGTCTGCGACTTCGTGTGCTTCGAAGAGCAGCTCGACGTGCGGGCGATGCCGCGGCGTGCCGTCGCCCTCATGGTGGGCGTTGAAGTAGGCGCAGACGCTGGCCAGCGCGTCGGCGCGGAGCTCGCCGGTCGACCGCGTGTCGTCGGACCGGTATGCGTCCAGCGCCGTCGTGATGGCGTGTTCGACCTGCGCGCCGGCGGACGGCGTGAGAACGCCGTCGACCAGCAGATGTCCGTCCGACGCGCGGGAAAGACGCAGATCCGACGTGCGTGGGGGAGCGGGCGCGATGCCTGCGGTGGCCTCCGCGCGCTCGCGCCACGCCACGCACGCGGCCTCGGTGTCGCGCACGGTGAGGGGAGCGAACGCGGGGATCAACGCAGGCGCGTGCTCGCGAAACAGTGAGGTGAGCTCGACACGCATGACCGCGCCGAGGGCGTCGACCTGGCCTTGGGACCAGACGCCGCTCATCGCAGCGTCCGCGACCTCGGGGATGTCGCAGAGCAAGCGGCCGCGGCGCGTCCACGCCGTGGCAGATCGATGGCTCAGGCGAGCGTGATGCCGGAGCCACGCTGCCATCGACACCGCGCCGTCGACGCCCCACGCTCCACTGCGATCGAGCGCGCCGATGGCGGCAGCGATCGCTGCACTGCGCCGCTCCAGATCGGCGAGCGCTGCAGTGACTTCTTCGAGGGTTGTCGGAATCTCAGGCACCGCCGCCATGTCGCACACCATATCGAACTGATGTTCGCATCGCAACGCGGGGAGCTCAGCTTTCCTACGATTTCCGTCATGACGAAAGGGCAGGCCGAACGGGTGGCGGGGGACAGCGATCCCCGACGGTGCCGTTGGTGCCGCAAGGTCATCGTGCGCACGGCACGGCGGGGCCGCCCGCGAGAGTTCTGTTCGCAGGCGTGTCGGCAATGGGATTGGGTGTCGCGCCAGCGTGCACGCGAACTCCAGCTGAGCGAAGACGAACTCGTCGTGGCGCGTCGCGACCTCGACGCACTCCGCGATCAGCTGTACGTGCTGGCGTGCGCGGTGGACGACACCGATCGGGATCTCGCCGCGATGGGAACCCGCCCGAACGCGACCGACCTGCGCGCGACGCTCGACTGGCTCCTGGAGGCCGCGCGCCCGCTCCGGGACCGCGAAGTGGCCGCACCTACCCCCACCCCCTGACTTACGTCATGACGAAATGTCCGACGGCGGAGACCCCCACGGCCGGCGGGGACCCGGCGCGGTAGCGGGCGACGCACTCAAGCGGCCTGCCTCGACAGCGCTGCCCTTGGGCGGGCGGACCGCCGAGCCCGAACGCGACGACGTAGGCCGAGGAAACCCATGCACAGCCGAGATTTCCGGGTTCTGAGGGGTCGAGATCGCGCTGCGACAGCCAACTGGACCGGAACTCCCGCATTGCGTAACGCCCATAATGCACGTTATGTCAGA
>CAZGUH010000007.1:0-25619 GCA_964529005.1 uncultured Ilumatobacteraceae bacterium
GCGCCAGCGACGAGCCGGACGCGCCGCCGAGGAGGCGGCGCAATCATCACGGAAGCGCCAGCGACGAGCCGGCCGAGGCAGTGATGAGGCTCAGGGGCGAAGGCTCAGTCCTGCGCGCGGCAGCGATGAGCCCACACCCGGCGAGGGAAGCGCCAGCGACGAGCCGGACGCGCCGCCGAAGAGGCGGCGCAATTCAGAGCGGCATGTTGCCGTGCTTGCGGCGGGGGAGCTCCTCGCGCTTGGTGCGCAGCATCTCCAACCCGGCCACGATCTTGATCCGCGTCTCGGCGGGGTCGATGACGTCGTCGACGTACCCACGCTCGGCGGCGGCGTAGGGGTTGGCGTACCGCTCGGTGTAGTCGGCCACCAGCTCGGCGCGGCGGGCGATCGGGTCTGCGGCTTGCTGCAGCTCGCGGCGATACACGATCTCGACCGCGCCCTGCGGGCCCATCACGGCCAGCTCGGCAGTCGGCCACGCGTAGGCCAGATCGGCGCCGATCGACTTCGAGTTCATCACCACGTACGCGCCGCCGTATGCCTTGCGGGTGATGATCTGGATGCGCGGCACCGTGGCTTCGCAGTAGGCGTACAGCAGCTTCGCCCCGTGGCGGATGATGCCGCCGTACTCCTGGTCGACGCCCGGCAGGAAGCCCGGCACGTCGACGAACGTGACGAGGGGAATGTTGAACGCGTCGCACGTGCGCACGAACCGGGCGGCCTTCTCACTCGACTCGATGTCGAGGACCCCGGCGAGCACCATCGGCTGGTTGCCGACGACCCCGATGACGTGTCCGTTCACGCGGCTGAACCCGCACACGATGCTCTTGGCCCAATGCGGGAAGTACTCGAAGAACTCGCCGTCGTCGACGACCTCGCGGATGACCCGCTTCATGTCGTAGGGCTGGTTCGGCGACTGCGGGAGGATCTCACGCAGGTCGGGGCACAGGCGCGCCGGGTCGTCGGTGACGTCGTGGACGGGCGCTTCTTCGAGGTTGTTCTGCGGCAGGAACGACATGAGATACCGCACGTCGTCGAGGCAGGCCTTCTCGTCGGCGGACACGAACGTGGCGACGCCGCTCTTCGAGGCGTGGCTCATCGCGCCACCGAGCTCTTCGAGGGTGACTTCTTCGCCGGTCACCGTCTTCACCACGTCGGGGCCGGTGATGAACATGTGGCTCGACTCGCGCACCATGAAGATGAAGTCGGTCATCGCCGGGCTGTACACCGCGCCGCCGGCGCATGGGCCGAGGATCACCGAGATCTGTGGCACGACACCGCTCGACAGCACGTTGCGATGGAAGATCCCGCCGTAGCTGGCGAGCGACACGACGCCTTCCTGGATGCGGGCGCCGGCGCCGTCGTTCAGCCCGATGACCGGCGCGCCGACCTTCAGCGCCAGGTCCATCAGCTTGTGGATCTTCTCGGCGAAGACCTCGCCGAGGGCGCCGCCGAAGACGGTGAAGTCCTGGCTGAACACGAACACCTTGCGGCCGTCGATCGTGCCCCACCCGGTGATGACTCCATCGGTGTAGGGGCGCTCTTCGAGCCCGGCGGCGTGCGCTCGGTGGCGGGCGAGGAGGTCGAGCTCTTGGAAGCTGCCGGGATCGAGCAGGTACTCGACGCGCTCGCGGGCCAGCATCTTGCCCTTCTCGTGCTGGCGTTCCACCGCACGGGGGCTGCCCGCGTGGTACGCCTGTTCGCGGCGCTGACGCAGGTCTTCGAGCTTGTCGTCCATCGGATTCCCAGAACTCACGGCGTGGACGCTAGTGCCCCCGCCGTGCGGCGTCCCATTGAGCGACCGGAAACCGACCGCAGCGACGCCGGGAGCGGTTTCGGGAGCAGCCAGCGCGGCCGTGCCACAGTGAGGTGGTGACTCTGCCTCTGTCGCCGCCTGTGTCCCCGATGCTCGCCAAGGCTGCGTCCGTGGTGCCGGAGGGCGACGGGTGGTGGTACGAACCGAAGTTCGACGGCTTCCGCTGCATCACCTTTCGCGACGGCGAGCAGATCGAGCTGACCAGCCGCAACGAGCGTCCGTTCACCCGCTACTTCCCCGAGTTGACCGGCCCGTTGCTCGAGCAGCTGCCGCAGCGGTGCGTGGTCGACGGCGAGATCGTGATCGCCGATCGCGACGGCGCCGGGCTGAACTTCGACGCGTTGCTCCAACGCATCCACCCGGCCGAGTCGCGCGTGCGTCGCCTGGCGGCCGAGACGCCTGCTTCGTTCGTCGCCTTCGACCTGCTGGCCGTCGACGACGAGGCGTTGCTCGAACGGCCGCTCGCCGAGCGCCTCGCTCGCCTCGACGCGGTGATGTCGGCGGCTCGCCCGCCGCTCTACCGCAGCCCGGCGACGACCGACGTCGAGGTCGCCCGAGCGTGGTTCACCCGCTTCGAGGGCGCCGGCCTCGACGGGATCGTCGCCAAGCGCATCACGGATGCCTACACGCCCGACAAGCGCACGATGGTGAAGGTCAAGCACGAGCGCACTGCGGAGTGCGCGGTCGCCGGCTTCCGGATGCACAAGGACGGCGCGGGGGTGGGCTCACTGTTGCTCGGTCTCTACGACGACTCCGGTGTGCTGCATCACGTCGGGGTCGTCGCGTCGTTCTCCGTGGCGTTCCGCGCGCAGTTGCTGAGCGAGTTGGCGCCGTTGCGCGAGCACGCGCTCGAAGGTCATCCATGGCGCCAATGGGCAGAGCTGGCGGCGGTCGAGCACGGCACGCGCATGCCCGGCGCTCAGAGCCGGTGGAACGCGGGCAAGGACCTGTCGTGGTTGCCGCTGCGCGTCGAGCGGGTGGTCGAGGTGACGTTCGGACAGCTCCAGAACGGCCGCTTCCGCCACGGCGTGCGGTTTGTCCGCTGGCGACCCGATCGCGACCCGGAGAGCTGCACCTACGACCAACTCGACGTCGCCGAGCCGATGAGCTTCGACGAGCTCATGACCCAGACCGGCTCGGCCTGACACGACGACCCACGCAGAAGGGCCCAGGTTCTCAGGGCGTGGAGCCTGAGGTCGCCGGCTCGCCGACGGTGAAGGTCCGCTCGGCGCTCGTCGGGCCGGCCGCTGTGGTGGCCTCGATGCGCAGCGTCCAGTCTCCCGCTGCTTCGAGCGGCAGACCTTCCGACTCGGGCAGCACGGCGATCCCGTCGCCGGTGAGGCCCACGGTGAGGAACACCGTGGCCGCGTTGGCGCCGGCGGGCGGCTGGAACGTGAGGCGCAGGCCTGACAGCTGGTCGTCCGGTTCCTCGACCTCGACCAGAACCCCGTTGGCGCCGACCACGCCGGGGCTGATGCCGACGTTGACGTCGAGCCCGAACGCCGAGTCGACCACGGACTCGACGATCTCGTAATCGCCGAGGTCGGCGCCACCGGCGTCGACGTTGTCGGGCCGCAGCGACAGCATCCACGCGGTGAGGGCGAGCACCGCGACGCCGAGGAGCGCTTCGACACCGAGCACGCGGCGAAGGCGCTCTGCGAGCGGAGAGCTCATCGTCTCGGTGCGCGCGACACGGCTGCGGATGAACTCGCGCGTCGCGAGACCGATGAACACCATCGCGCCGACGACGATGGCCTTCAGCAACAGCACGCGCCCGTGGCCGGAGCTGAACAGCGCGCCGCCGTCGAGGCGGTAGGTCTGGATCGCGCCGGACGCGACGGTGAGGATCAGCGCCGGGATCGACAGCCGTTCGAAGCCGCGCACGGCCTGGACCAAATCGTGCTCGCCCGGGCCGGCGAGAACGACGCGGCTCGACAGCACCAGCCCGCCGAGCCACACCGCCATCGCCAGCGCGTGCACGATGCCCGCAGCGATCCCGATGAGGACGATGTCACCGCCGGTGCGGCTGAAACCCATCGTCGCCACCGCCAGCCCGGGGATCGCGAGCGCCGGCAGCTGCGTGGCCGGGTCGATGACGCGCTCGGGCCGGATCACCACCCACCCGCACGCCGCGGCCAGAACGAGTCGCGCGACGAGCGCTTTGCCAGGCGTCGAATCGGCGAAGTCGAGCCACTCCGACGGGCTGAGCGCGCTGCCGACCGACGCCCCGGTGGCCTGTGCGGTCGCCAGGACGACGGCGGCGAGCGTGCCGACGACGGCGACGACCCACGCCGATCGCATGAAGCGAACCGTGAGGATGTATTCGACACCCTCGGGCCATGCGACGACGATGAGCACGAATCCGCCGAAGAGCGTCGCCAGACCGAGCGTCGACACCAGGCGCGCCAAGCCGAGCGGTCCGCCGACGCGCGGCGGGTCGGTGGGCGACGCCGCGGCAGCGGCATCCGTCGCCGGAGTCGTGCCGGTCGTGGGCGTCGTGGTCGGCGAGGTGGGTGGTGCGGCGGTGTCGGCCTGGACGGAGAACGAGAACGAGCTCGTCTCGGGCCGGCCGTCGCTGTCGAGCACGCGCCATGCGATCGTGCACTCGCCGCGCGGCAGCGGCGTCGGCACGGCGACGGTCAACGTGGTGTTGTTCGGCCCGACCTGGGGCGCTCCGAGCACCGCTTGCGTCCCGTTGCACACCGCCTCGACCGCGCTGGCGCCGGTCACCGGCTGGCTGAACACCAGCTGCAACGACGTCGGTGACGCGGCGATGACCTCGCCGTCAGCAGGGCTGGAGGAGACCAGCTCGTTGTCGGCGTGCGCGGTGGGCGCGCCGAACGCGACCGCGCACGCGGCAGCGGCGAGCAGCGCCAGGGCCCACAGGCGGCGCGGGGAGGGGAGGGGGACCAGTGGTCGCATCAGTGTGCGGCCAAGCTAGTTCCGCCATGTCACCGCAGATCGATCATGGCGCGTCCCCGCCACCGGGCGGCCGTCGCGCCCGCGACGGCGCGACGCGGCGTCCCTCGCCGGCTTGCTTGGCGAAATGCGGCGGCCAGGGGGCGTCGCCGAGCCCGTTGCGCTCGTCGCGAGCGGCCAACTCGAGCAGGTTCTCGAGCTCTCCGGCGCTGTCGTCGATGGCTGCGTGGGGATCGCCGATCGCCGCGACGCGCGACGGCACCGTCGCGATCGTGAAGTCGTCGAGTTCGCAGTCGGGAACCTCGTCCCACGTCAGCGGCGCGCTCACGCGGCCGAGGGCGTTGGCGCGCACGCTGTACGCGCTGGCGACCGTTCGGTCGCGGGCGTTCTGGTTGTAGTCCATGAACACGCGGTCGCCGCGCTCTTCCTTCCACCACTTCGCGGTCGCGTGATCGGGCATGCGGCGTTCGACCTCGCGTGCCAGCGCGACCGCTGCGCGCCGCACTGCGATGAAGTCGTGGCGCGGCACGATGCGCACGTTGACGTGGATGCCGCGCGATCCGCTGGTCTTCGGCCATCCGATCAACCCATTGTCCGCGAGCACCTCGCGCACGCACAGGGCGACGCGGCGAACGTCGTCCCACGACGCGCCGGGCTGAGGGTCGAGATCGACGCGCAGCTCGTCGGGATGATCGACGTCGCTGCGGCGCACCGGCCACGGGTTGAGGTCGAGACACCCGAGGTTCACCGCCCACACGATGTGCGCGACGTCGGTGGGGCACAGCTCGACGGCGGTGTTGCCCGAGGGGAACGTCACGGTCACCGTCTGGAGCCAGTCGGGGGCGTTCGCCGGCACACGCTTCTGGAAGAAGAAGTCGCCGTTCGCGCCGTTCGGGTAGCGCTTCAGCACCGTCGGCCGCTCGCGCACACCGCGCAGCGCGCCCTCGCCGACGGCGATGTAGTACTGCGCGAGGTCGAGCTTGGTCTCGCCGCGGGCGGGGAAGAACATCTTCTCGGGGTTGCTCAGGCGCACGGCGCGGCCGTCGACGTCGATCTCGACAGCGGGAGAAGCCATCGCGACAGGTTCGCGCAGGCGACGCGACGCTCGCGCTACCCCGAGAGGTTCGCGTCGAGCAGGCCGTCCACGAACGGATCGACGTCCGCCGCGGTGTCGGTGTAGAAGGTCAGCCCGACCTGGCCGTCGACGGCGGTGAACGCCACCGTGCCGTCCTCGAACGTGTACAACGTGCCGGGGACGCCATCGGCGGTCGTGTACGCCTCCTCGCTGTCGAAGCCGCTGCCGTACGCAAGTGCGAACCACTGCTCGGCGACGTCGGTGCCGGCGAGATCCGGGACGGTGTCGTTCGCCAGCATCATGAACAGCGTCCCGACGAACGTCCCGTCGGACGCCAGCACGGTGGCGCCGCCGTAGCTCTCCAGGCCGGCTTCGAGCGCCGGTGAGTTCTCGCGGAAGCTGGCGATGATGTCGCCCACTCCGTCGGTGAAGGCTTCGAGCTGATAGCCCTCGGGCGCTGTGAACACCGTGGCGAGGTCGAGTTCTCGGACCGCGCTGTCGGTCGTCGAGCCGTCTGTCGTCGTGGAGCCGGCAACGGTGGTCGTCGTCGACGGGGTCGTCGTCGGTGGCGCCGTGGTCGTGGTGTCCGGGACGGCGGCGTCGCTGCGAGCGCACGCCGACGCGTCGAGCCGCAACGCCAGCGGCTCCATCTCGGCGTTCAGCGAGCGCAGCTCGGCGGAGATGTCGGCGATCGCGTCCTCGTCGCCGTCGCGCCCGGCCGCAGCCAGTTCCTCAGAGGCAGCGGCCTGCTCGTCGAGGTTCTCGATCAGCTCGTCGAGCTCGTCGCGCAGCCGAGCCGGCGGCGCCAGCGCGCGCAGGCCGTCGGCGAACGTGGTGATGATCACAGCGGCGTCGCTTCCGAAGTCGTCCCACTCGCCGATCGTGCGCGGTGTGTCGAGATCGTCGATGTCGTCGAGGGCTTCCTCGCAGAGCTCTTCGATCGCGTCGGTGAGAGCTCTGCTGCTGAGCGCGGCGCCGCCCTCGCCGCCACCGCCCCCGCAGGCGGTGACGCCTGCGAGAACGGAGACTGTGGCGAGGGCGGCGCGTGCTCTCATCGTCGTGACGTCAGGCGTTGGCGGCGAAGAGGCCGTCGATGATGCCGTCGACGTCGAGGCTCGACGTCCCGTACAGGCCGATTCCGAACGGTCCGGCGATCGTGCCGAAGGCGACGTTGCCGTTGCCGAAATCGCTGAGGTAGCCGACCGTGCCAGCGGCGGTGACGTAGTCGCTGAAGCTGACCTCACCTTCGCCGACCCAGTTCAGCCACGCGAGGCCGGCGTCCTCGTCGGCGCCCAGCTGGTATCCATCGGAGGTGAACAGGATCCACAGCTCGCCCGCCACGTTCCCCGAACCGTCGATCACGTTGACGACGCCCAGCGCCGAGCTCACGGGGCCGAGCGCCGGGTCGTTGGCGATGCTGTCGACGTACTCGACGAACTGGCTCGAGGCCTCGAACGTGTAGCCGGGCGGCGGCGCGAAGAACCCGACGATGTCGAGTTCGGTGACGCTCCCCGTGGGGCCGCTCGTCACCGACGGCATGGTCATCGGCGGCTCGGTGTTGACCGGCATGGTCACGACGGGTTCCGTCACCGGAGGCGCCGTGGTGCCGGTCGTGGCCGGCACCGTGGTCGGCGGCACGGTGCCGTCGGTGGTCTCGGGGACGCTCGGGTCGGTCGTGGGCGCGTCGGTCGTCGAGGGCTCCTCCGTGCCGACGCTGCAGTCGTCGGCGTCGAGGTCGGCGCCCACGTCGGCGAAGTCGGCGTTGGAGGAGAACAGATCTGCGAACGCGTCGTCGACGGCGTCCTGGTCCTCGTCCGCCGCCGCCTCGGCGAGGTCTTGCGCTGCAGCGAGCTGGTCCTCGGCCGCGGCGATGAGATCGTCGTAGTCGTCCTCGAGATCGCTCGGTGGCGCGATCTCCTCGAGGCTCGCGATGCCGTCTTCGAGGATCTCGATGGCCTCCTCGGCGAAGTCCTCGACCTCGCGGAAGTCCTGGCGGTCGGGGATGTCGATGTCCTCGAGGTCGTCCCGGACGTCGGAGCAGAGGTCGTTCAGCTCGTCGATGAAGTCGTCCTCCGACAACGACGATGCGCCGCCGCCACAGGCGACGAGTGCGGTTCCGAGCGCGAACAGCGCTCCCATGGCCATGTGCTTGCGACCCATTTTCGGTCGTTTCTCCCTCTCCGAACGACCAGGGGGCGGTGCAGTTCGGCTCGTAACTCGTGGATCGTAGGTGTTCGACGTGCGATCCTCCGGAATGGTTCGGCGCCCGGGGGGCCGAACTGGACCGAAATCACCCGCTTTCGCGCGGCCATGGTCCGCTCTCCGCCGGTGCGGCGCCCCATCGGTAGGCTCGCTCACGATGGCCGTGCAATCGCTCTATCGTCGCTATCGGCCCCGCCGATTCTCCGAGGTGAAGGGTCAGGATCACGTCGTGCGCGCCCTGCGCAACGCCGTCATCCACCAGCGCGAGGGCCAGGCCTACCTGTTCAGCGGTCCACGCGGCACCGGCAAGACCACCTCGGCGCGGATCCTCGCCAAGGTGCTCAACTGCGAGAACCCAGCCGACGGCGAACCCTGCTGCGCGTGCGCGTCATGTCTCGCGGTCGAGGCGGGCACCAGCTACGACGTCCACGAGCTCGACGCGGCGAGCAACAACGGCGTCGACGCAATGCGCGACCTCATCGAGAAGGCCTCGCTCGGCACGCCCGGGCGGCACAAGGTGTACATCCTCGACGAGGTTCACATGCTGTCCAAGGCCGCCGAGGCGGCGCTGCTGAAGACGCTCGAAGAGCCGCCGCCGCACGTGGTGTTCGTGCTCGCCACGACCGATCCGCAGAAGGTCAGCGCCACCATCCGCAGCCGCACCCAGCAGCTCGAGTTCCACCTGCTGCCGATCGACGAGCTCGATGCGCATGTCCGCTGGGTCGCGGCCGATGCCGGGCTGGAGGTGTCCGACGACGCGATTCGCGCCGTGCTCGCCCAAGGCGGCGGCTCGGCGCGCGACACGCTGTCCGCGCTCGAGCTGGTGGCGTCGTCCGGCGTCGTGCGCGACGAGCTGCCCCTGGCCGAGATCGTCGAATCGCTTGTCGAGCGCGATCCCGGTCGGGCGCTCGCTGCGGTGGCGCATGCCGCGCAACAGGGCCGCGACGCGCGAGTTCTGGCGGAGTCGCTGCTGCGTTACCTGCGCGACGGGTTCCTGACCCAGATCGCGCCAGAGCTGGCGCAGCTGCCCGAGTCGGTGGCCGACGAGGTCGGCGCGCAGGCGCGCCGGCTCGGCACCGCATCGCTGGTGCGGGCGATGGAGAAGCTCGGCGAGACGTTGATCGAGATGCGCCACGCGCCGGATCAGCGGGTGCTGCTGGAGGTCGCGCTGGTCCGGTTGGCGCACGATGCGTCGGGCTCTGACACCGGGGCGTTGCTCGCCCGTGTCGAGAAGCTCGAACAGCAGCTTGCCTCCGGCGTACCGGCCGCTGCTGCTGCGCCGCCGGCGCGCCCGGCGCCGGTCGATCCGGCGACCGGCCGCGTCGTGGTCGGCGGCCGCGCCCGGCGCGAGGCCCCGGCGCGGCCTGCCGGCGATGCCCCCGCCCCGGCGCCTGCTGCGGCCGGGCCTCCGGCCGAGCCGCCCGCGGCGAGTGCGGCTCCGCCCTCGCAGCCGGCCGCGCCCAGCTCGCCCGCCGCGCCCGGCGCCACGGTGGCGCGGGCGGTGCAGGCGTGGACGGGCGAGCTGTTGCCCGGCTTGAAGCCAGCGATCGCCAGAGCGGTGTACTCGAGCGCGCGGATGGTGGGCGAACGCGACGGGGCCATCGTCCTGTCGGTCCCGAACGAGCCGACCAAGGCCCGCTGCGAGCAGCATCGAGCCGCCGTCGAAGCGCTGCTGGCGAAGTTCGTCGGGACCGCCGTGCCGGTCGTCCTGCTGGTCGACGGCGGCGATCACGACGAGCAGCCGGCACGTCCCGGCGACGGAGGCCTGGCGCCCGTGGTGCCGTTGCCCCAGCGTTCGGCGGGCGCGCCACCCGCCGCTCGCGATGTGCCTGCCGACGACGACGTCGACCTCGACGACCTCGTCGACGCTCCGCCCGAAGCGGTGCAATCACCGCTCGAGCGCCTGGCCCAGGCGTTCCCCGGCTCGGAGCTGATCGAAGGCGGCGAGTGAGTGGCCACCACCTACACCGCTCCCGTCCAGGCGCTGATCGACGAGCTCGGCCGGCTTCCGGGCATCGGACCCAAGTCTGCGCAGCGCATCGCGTTCCACCTGCTCAAGCTGCCGGTTGACGACGTGTCGCGCCTTGCCCACGCGATCATCGAGGCCAAGGCCAAGGTGCGCTTCTGCGCCCGCTGCTTCAACGTGGCCGAGGCCGAGTTGTGCCCCATCTGCCTCGACGAGCGCCGCGATCCTTCCATCGTGTGCGTCGTCGAGGAGTCGCGCGACATCGTCGCGATCGAGAAGACCGGCGAGTTCCGCGGCCGCTATCACGTGCTGCTCGGGGCGTTGAACCCGCTCGAAGGCATCGGCCCGGAGAACCTCAAGGTCACCGAGCTCTTCGCCCGGCTCGAGCCCGAAGGGGTACGCGAGGTCATCGTCTGCACGAATCCGAACACCGAGGGCGAGGTCACAGCGCTCTACCTGGCGCGCATGCTGAAGCACCTCGACATCAAGGTCACGCGCATCGCCAGCGGCTTGCCCGTCGGTGGAGACCTCGAATACGCCGACGAGCTCACCCTCGGCCGAGCGCTCGAAGGGCGCCGCGAGCTGACGGCCTGAACCGGCGCTACTGCACCTCCCACGAGTTCACCGCGTAGGCGCCGTTCTGGTTGATCTCGGCGACGATGGTCGCGGCCGAGGCGAGGTCGCTCGGGAGCCACGTCCCGATGTTCTGCTCAGCTCGGGCGACGTTGAAGCGTTCCATCGCGTTGCTCTGGTGACGGATGATCACCATCACCGCGCCCGACAGGACCGACACGACGAGGCCGAAGATCGCAGTGGCGACGAGCAGTTCGGGCAGCGTCATGCCGCCGTCGCGCGGTGCGGCTCACCCGGCCGTCGGGGCTGCTGATCGTGAACGTGATGCGCTGCACCAGCAGGTCCGTGGGGCCGTCGATCTCGCAGAGATCGGGCTGCCAAGCGCCAGTGTCGGAAAGGTTTTCCGCCGGCACGTAGTGCTCCTCGATCGGATCGGGCGCCTGGGAGGCGTCCCAACCTTGCGATCGGACGGCCGCTCTGATGTAGCCGGCGTATCCGGTGCACGTCATCGGCGCGCGGTTGACCCGATCGCTCGCGTTCGGCAGCGTCGTTTCGACCTGCGCCGCCATTCGGCTGCGCGACGACTCTCGTATCGTCATGGCGGTCGCGCCCATGATCGGCACAGCGACGGTGGCCATCAGCGCGATCGACACGACGATCTCCACCAGGCTGAAGCCGTGGTCGCGGCGTCCGTCGGACGCGGCACGCGCGGCTCTCCGTTCCCGAGTCTCTCTGCGAGCGCGGCGCCCGTCCGCGCGCTCGATCCGTCCTGACATTGCCCTGTCTCCCGACCCAACGTCGGGCAGACGTGGCCGTCATGGCCGTGGTGGCGGCATCGTGGCCTGTCCGCCTGCCCGACCGTTCATCGGCATCACCCGCACCGGGGTTGATCGCGTGCAGCCGAAAACAAGCTGGGGCACCACCCCAGAAGCTGGTAGCGGGCGGACGGGCCAGCTGCAGAGGTGGTGCCCCAGATCGGGATGGCCGGACGGGAGAGGGAGCTCCGTAACCGGCCGTTTCAGTTGTTGCAGTTACATTACGAACATGACGGCGGCATGTCAACAGTTTCGATCGGATTTCGCCCGAAGAGGATCGTTCAGCGGACGAACCGCGGGTCAGACGCGCAACTGCCGCGCCTCGTGCACACGGTGGTGTGACGAGGCGCGGCAGTCCACCGCTCCAGGAAGAGGATCAGACGGTCTGGACGATCAGGGCATCGCCCTGGCCGCCGCCGCCGCAGAGGGCCGCGGCGCCCACGCCGCCGCCGCGGCGGCGCAGTTCATGCAACAGCGTCAGCGCGATGCGGTTGCCGCTCATGCCGATGGGGTGCCCGAGGGCGATCGCGCCGCCGTTGACGTTGACGATTTCGTCGGAGATGCCGAGGTCGGCCATCGAGGCGATGCCCACCGCGGCGAACGCTTCATTGATCTCGAACAAGTCGATGTCGCCGACGGACATCCCGGCGCGGGCCAGCGCGGCGTTGATCGCCCGGCTTGGCTGGTGCAGCAGCGAGACGCTGTCGGGGCCGGCCACCATGCCGTACGACACGAACCTGCCGAGCGGGTTCACTCCGTGCGCTTCGACGGCCTTCTCCGACATCACGACGACGGCGGACCCGCCGTCGCTGATCTGGCTGGCGTTGCCCGCGGTGATCGTGCCGTCGGGGGCGAACGCCGGCTTCAGGCTGCCGAGGCTGTCCATCGTGGTGCCCGGCCGCACGCCCTCGTCGGTCTCGACGAGCACCGGGTCGCCCTTGCGCTGCGGGATCGACACCGGAACGATCTCGTCCGCCAAGCGGCCGTCCTTGATGGCGTTGGCGGCGCGCTCGTTGCTCTTCACCGCGAGGTCGTCCTGCTGCTCGCGGCTGATGCTGCCAGCGGCGTAGCGCTCGGTGCTGGTGCCCATCAAGCACGCGTCGAACGCACACGACAGGCCGTCGAAGACGATCGCGTCCTTCAGCTCGGTGTGGCCGTAGCGGAATCCTCCGCGCGCCCCGGGAAGGATGTACGGGGCGTTGGTCATGCTCTCCATGCCGCCGGCGACGACGATGTCGGCCTCTCCGGCGGCGATCATCTGGTCGGCGAGGTAGATCGTGTTGAGCCCGCTGAGGCACGCCTTGTTGACCGTGTTGGCGACGACGTTCACCGGGATGCCGCCCTTGGCCGCCGCCTGCCGGGCGGGCACCTGGCCCTGGCCGGCGAGGAGCACCTCGCCCATCAGCACGTGGTCGACTTCGTCGGGCCGGACGCCGGCGCGCTCGAGGGCGGCCTTGATGGCGAACCCGCCCAGGTCGGCGGCGCTGAACGAGGCGAGCGAACCGCTCATCTTGCCGATCGGCGTGCGGGCACCGGCGACGATGTACGAACCAGGCATGAGTTCCCCTTTTCGACTGGTCTGGTCGGCTTCGAGCGAGCTCAACCTACGGCGCGCCCGGAGCAATTCTCGCCGTCGCCGGAGCCATTCGCTACAAGTTTCCGAACGGTAACTAAGGTTTGTACAGTCTCGGCTCATGCAGCACGTCCTCGAGGCGATCACCGCTGGCGCGAGTTCGGCGGACATCGCCAACCTGCCGATCCCGGAGAGCTACCGAGCCGCGTACGTGCAGCGCTCGGACGTCGGCATGTTCGAAGGGGTGCCGTCTGCCGACAAGGACCCTCGGGAGAGCCTGCGCATCGGTGAGGTCCCCACGCCGGAGCTGGCGCCGGACGAGGCGTATGTCGCGGTGATGGCCAGCAGCATCAACTTCAACACCGTGTGGACGAGCATCTTCGAGCCGCTGCCGACGTTCGGCTTCCTCGACCGGTACGCGCGCGAGAGCTCGTGGGCGGCGCGACACGCGCTCGACCACCAGGTCGTCGGCAGCGACGCTGCCGGCGTCGTGCTGCGCGTGGGCAGCGCGGTGCGCAACTGGAAGCCCGGCGACCGCGTCACGATCCATTGCAACTACGTGGACGACCAGGATCCCAGCGCGCACGACGACTCGATGATGGCGGCCAACCAGCGCATCTGGGGCTTCGAGACCAACTTCGGCGGCCTCGCCGAGCTGTGTCTGGTGAAGGCGAACCAGTTGATGCCCAAGCCGACGCACCTCACGTGGGAGGAAGCGGCGGTCAACGCGCTGTGCAACAGCACCAGCTATCGCATGCTGGTCAGCAAGAACGGCGCAGCGATGAAGCAGGGCGACGTGGTGCTGGTGTGGGGGGCGACGGGGGGCATCGGCGGCTACGCGATCCAGTACGTGCTCAACGGCGGCGGCACCCCCGTGGGGGTGGTGTCGTCGCCGGAGAAGGCAAAGCTGCTCAACGCCATGGGCTGCGACGCGGTCATCGATCGACGGGCCGCGGGCTACGCGTTCTGGCGTGACGCCGACACGCAGGACGAGAGCGAGTGGCGGCGTTTCGGCAAGGACATCCGCAGCCTCGTCGGCGACGACCCCAACATCGTGTTCGAGCACCCGGGCCGGCAGACGATGGGTGCATCCGTGTTCGTCACCAAGCGCGGCGGCACGATCGTGACGTGCGCGGCGACGAGCGGCTACATGGTCGAGTTCGACAACCGCCACTTCTGGATGCGGCTGAAGCGGCTGATCGCCAGTCACTTCGCCAACTATGCGGAGGCGTGGGCCGCGAATCGGCTGATCGATCAGGGTCGCATCCAGCCGATGCTCAGCGCCGTGGTGCCGCTCGACGAGACCGGTGAGGCCGCGCGGCTGATCCATCGCAACCAGCACGAGGGCAAGATCGGCGTGCTGTGCCTTGCGCCGAAGGAAGGCCTCGGGATCGACGACCCGGTTAAGCGCGACCGCATCGGCGAGGACCGCATCACCGTGGTGCGCCGTCACGGCGGCTGAGCGTCGGTTCGATCCGCGGCCGGTGGTCGCGCCACGATGGGGAGCATGCTGCTCACCGAGATCGACCATGTCGCCATCGCCGTTCACGATCTCGACGCTGCGATCGACTACTACGTGAAGGCCTTCGGGGCCACCGTCGACCACCGCGAGGTCGTCGAGCGTGACGGCGTCGAGGAGGCGTTGCTGAAGGTGGCCGAGAGCTACATCCAGCTGATGTCGCCGACGCGTCCCGACTCACCCGTGGCGAAGGCGCTCGACAAGCGTGGTGAAGGCCTGCACCACGTCGGCTATCGCGTCGACGACTGCGCCGCAGCGCTCGCTGCGATGGTCGCCGCGGGCGCGATCCCCATCGACACCGCCCCGCGGCCGGGCAGCCGCGGCACCACCGTCGCGTTCATCCACCCGAAGAGCACGTTCGGCACGCTCATCGAGCTGGTCGAAGAAGGCGCCGACACGCACTGAGCACCCTTTCCGCTTTTCGTCACGGAACCGCAACAAAAGTGGCGTGACCAACCAGCTCTCTCACCCTTTGTGGTGACGTCATCTCTGAGAGGGAGAGAGCAATGGGAAAAGCGAACAGAATGGCCCGTGCGGCTGGCCTCGGGCTCGGAAGTATCGGACTCGTCATCGGGTTCTCGGCCGCCGGAGCCCAGGCGGGCTCGGCCCGGCCGGCGCAGGTGGACGATCTGGTCTGCAACGTGACCACACCCCTCGGGCTGCCCGTGCTGTGCCCGCCCACGACGCCGTCGCCGGACCCGACCGTGCCGGACTTGCCGTTGCCGGATGTGACCGTGCCCCCGGTCTTGGACGACGTCCTCGGCGGCGACATCCTCGGTGGCGATCTGCTTGGTGAGGACGGCGCCGTCGACAACATCGTCGACGGCGTGCTCGGCTCGGACAACATCGTCGACGAGATCCTCGGCGGGGTCGGCGGGACCGGCGACATCACCGACGTCGTCGGCGAGGTCGTGGGCGGCATCACCGGTGGTGAGATCGGCGACGTCGGCGGCATCACCGACGCGGTCGGCGGGCTGACCGGTGGATTGACCGACGGGGTCGTGTCGGACGTCGTCGGTGGCGTCACCGGCGTGATCGACGGCGTGACCGGCGCGGTCGGCGGCGCGACCGGCGGCTCCCTGCCCGTCGACGTCGGCGGCACGGTCGACAACGTGCTCGACTCGCTGTGCGGCATCAGCATCGGCATCCTCGGCCCGGCAGGCGCGGTGTGCCCGGTGGGTCAGGCTGCGCCGACGCCGACCACGACCGTGCCCGGCGGTGGAGCGACGACGACCACCACCCCCAGCACCTCGAACCCGCCCACGAACACGGGCGGCCCGTCGAACTTCGGCGCCGGTGGCGGAGGAGCTGCGACCGGGACCGGCTCGGGCTCGGGGAGCGGCTCGGCCGCCAACGCTGCTGGCTCGGGCGGCGGCAGCCTGCCGTCGACGGGTGTCGCCGTGGGCATCCTCGCTGGTGTCGGTGCTCTGTTGTCGCTGATCGGGGCCAACCTGCGCTCGTTCGGCCGGCGCCTGCACAGCTGACGACGCTTCCGACAGAGAGGCGCAGCGGAGATGGGCCGCTGCCGATCTCCGCTGGGTCCCCAACGCCCGGCGGGACCAGGGGCTGGTCGAAACCCATCGGCGACCGGCCCCAGCGTGAGAGAGCCGCCCCTCACGGGGCGGCTCTCTCCGCTCTTCCTGCGCAGGACGCCCAGGAAGTCCTTGATTGGCTATTTCACACCGTGGGTAAGCACACGTACACTGTGCGTGACGGGAGGAGAGGGTGATGACCGCGACGATGGTGCGGGATCACGCGGCGGACGACGTTCTTGTCGTATCGGCGGCGCAAGGGTCCAAGGAGGCGTTCGCCGAGCTGTACGAGCGTCACCATGACGCCGCGCTCCGGCTCGCCAAGCGGTTGACGCGCTGCCAGGCCGACGCCGACGACGTCGTGGCGGAGACGTTCGCCGCCGTGTGGCGGGCGATGGGCAACGGGCGCGGGCCGCGCGACTCCTTCCGCACGTATCTCCTCACGTCCATCCGGCGCAACTGCGGTCGCCATGCCAGCGGTGCCCAGCGGGCGGTGCCGTCGGACTCCGTCGACGACTTCGACACCGCGGCGTTCGTGTCCGAGCTGGATGCGGCGCCCAACCAGGACGTGCTGACCGAGGCCTTCCAGTCGCTCCCACCGCGGTGGCAGAGCGTGCTGTGGGAGTCGGAGGTCGAGGAGCTGCCGCCGGCCGCGATCGCGACCAAGCTCGGAATCGGCCGGCGCGCGGCGATCGCCCTTGCGCACCGCGCTCGCCGTGGCCTCGGCCACGCCTACCTGCACGCCTTCGCGGCGCACCGCGCGCAGGCGCCCTGCGCCGACGTCGCGCCGCTGATCGTCGAGTCGGTGGTGGGAGAGCTGCGCGGCGCGCGGCTCCAGCGGGTCGAGAGCCACGTCCTCGAATGCACCGCCTGTGGCGATCTCGACCGCGAGCTGCGCGGGTTGAAGCGTGGGTTGCGCGAGCTCGCCGGACCGCCCGTGGCGATGTTGCCGGCCATGTTCGGACTCGGCCGCGGGGCGGTCGGCACGGCGCTGTCGAAACTCGCCGTTCCCGAGCTCCTCGCAGCGGCGACGATCACCGCGGCGGTGGGAGTGGCGCTGCCCGGCGAGGCGGCGCCGTTGCCCCACGCGGCGGATCGCCCGCCGGCATCGGTCGTCGTCGCGCCGAGCGTTGGCACGGAGCCGGTCGATCGCCCGGTCGTGCTGTCCGCAGGGCCGGTGGTCGCCGACGCGGTCGACGATGTCCCCGCCGACGCCCCCGTCGGCACGACTTCACCCTCGATCGGATTTCTCGAGATGGGCGGGACGATCGGTCTGCCGGAGCTTCTCGGGCGCCTCGGGACGGGAGAGGGGCCAGCCCCCGCTACCTCTGCCGTCGAGGTGCCCGACGTCCTTCCCACCGGGCCGGCCACTGATCTCGAGGTCAGCGACGGCTCGGTGGGAGTGGACGTGACCGTGCCCCTCGTGGAGGGCGCGGAAGGAGCCGCGATCATCGGCGGGATGCTCGACGGCGACGGCGCCGACGCCCATGCCGCGGTGTCGATCCCTGGTCTGATCGACACCGCGGGCACGGTGGCCGTCGATCTCCCGAGCGCGTCCGTGAGCATCGATGCCGACGCAGCGGTGGCCGCTGCGGGGCTCGACACGGGGGCGAGCGTGGGCGCCACCATCGGCGCCACGGGCGGATCGATCGACGTCGCCGCGAACGTCGGTGAGCTCGTCGACGTGACCGTCGGCGTCGAGCTGCCCGACGTGGCCGGGACGATCGCATCCGTCGGTGAGCTCGTGGATCAGGTGCTGGACTCGGTGCGCCCGCGCTGACCGGCGCGTCGAGTCCGCGACGATCCTCGTGACGACGGTTACGACGCCACGCGCCAGGAGTTGATCGCCAGCTCGCCCGAGTCCGGCCGGAACTGCACGACGGCGCGAATCGACGTCGATCGACCGCCTTTCGTCGCGGTCGAGATCAGCAGCAGCCGGCTGTCGGCGGGGCTGACCTCGATCCCGATCGAGAAGGCACTGGCCGACGCCGACGCCTGCGTGTCCAGCAGGGCGATGACGATGCCGCCAAGCAGCTGGCCGTTGGCCGCGTTGGTGATGTTCCCCAGCGTGACCCCGGCCCGCGGCGCCCACACGAGCCCATGGATGGCGACGTCGTTGTTGCTGCCCGACTTGGTCTCGAGGATCCAGCTGTTGTAGCCGAGGGTGCTGGCGGTGTACCCGGGGCCTCCGGCGTCGAGCGCGTAGATGCTCACGTACGACTCGGTCTGGAGGCGGCGGAAGATCTCGAGCTCGCCGCCGTTCTCGACGTTGATCTTGCTCGTGCCCCCGAACCAGAACGTCGCCCCTCCGCGGGCGCCGATCGCGTTGTTGGCGAACTTGTCCGCCGCGATGGCTGTCTCGCAGTCGGAGCTGTCGATCTTCGCCGTGTCTCCTCCGCCGTCTGCGTAGCCGGCGATGAGGACCTTGTTCTTCAGCTCGATCGTGACGTTCTCGAAGTAGTAGTCGCCCGCCTTGAAGTAGTTGGCGCTGCCGAGGCTGGGCGCCGTCGTGTACGTGCCCGGCGAGAACACCCGGCAATGCGGGTCGCTGGTGTCCGGCGCGGGGTTCACCGTCCACGACGGGAGCGACGACGGTGGTGTCGCCGCCGAGGGGCGGCTGAAGATCTCCCCGTCCCAATCCAGCTCGGTGCATTGCGGACCGCGGAAGAAGTCGGGGGTGAAGACGAGGTAACCGTTCGACATCCCCGGGATCGTCACCGGGGTGTCGCAGTCGGTGGCGGTGTACCAGAGGTCGCCGTTCTCGATCTCGAGCTTGGCGGCCAGGCTGATGCGCGTCGGATCCGAGATGTACACCGGACCGCTGAACGTCTTCACGTTGTTCGACCCGCCGGCGCCCTTCGTCGTGAAGATCGGCGTTCCGCTCGGCACGCCCTCGCCGGTGACGACGATTCCCCAGCCTTGGAGATCGGAGATCAGCGTGCCGACGCGCCGGCAGGTGACGACCGAGGTCGCGCCGTTGATCTCTGGCGGGAAGACCTGCGTGAAGCCGGTGCCGGATCCCGCTGCTGTCGTGCAGAGCGTCTGGAAGTTGCGCAGCTTCTCGATCCCGAAGCGCAGGCCGCCGTCGGCGGCTGCGAGCCGATCTGCGCGGTCCTCGACGACGTTGCCGTAGCGAAGATTGGCGACGACGTAACCGGCCACCGACACGACCACGGTGGCGATCACGGTCGACAGGACGAGAACGATGACCAGAATCGCACCGCGATCTCGGTCGTCGTCGTGGCGCTTACTTGACATCGAGCACCCCTGACGCGAGTTCGGCGCCGGCTGCGGAGTAGACGGCGATCGTGCGGTCGCCATTGGCCCACAGCTCCGACGAGCCTTGCGGATAGCCGGGGAACGTGACGGTGTAACCGCCGCCGGAGGCGCTGAAGTTGCGGAACAGCTCACCATTGGGCGCGCCGGTCGACGCGCGGGCCTCGAGCCCGATGCACACCCCTGAGGTCGTGATCGTGATCGTGACGGCCTGCTGGAGGACGCCGACGTTGGTGTTGCTGTTGCCGTTGCCGTTCGGGTCCGTGTTCTTCACGGACGTCGGCGACATCGAGAACGTCTCGACTGCGCACGGAATGGTCGTGGTCGTGGTCGAGCTCGACGTCGTGGTCGACGTGCTGGTCGTCTCGGATTCGACCGTCGTCGTGGTGCCGGGGTCGGGCGGCGGCGCCGTCGTGGTCGTCGTCGTGGTGGTGGTCGTCGTGGTGGTGGTCGTGGTCGCTGTCGTCGGCGCAGCCGCCGTGGACGTCGGCGCGAGGGTGTTCGCCGGGTTCTTCGGGGCGCTGTCGGTCCGGACGATACTCCCTGAGAGGGTCTCCACCTCGAAGGTGACCCGAGTGACGTCCCCGCCGGCGTCCGTCGTGACGGTGACCGCGACAGGGAGGGTCCCCGGCGTCCACCCAGCCGGCAGAGCGGGGAGAGCCGAGGTGACGTCGAGGTCCGCCCCTCCGGAGAGGGTTCCCGAACCCGTGCCCGAGCACGAGATCCGCTGGATCTTGCTCTCGGTTCCTTCCGTCACGTGCCGGTAGTTGGCGATGAAGCGCTCGGTCGAGCCCGCCGCCGTCTCCGACCACTCGAGCCGGAGCAGGTTCGTCCCCGGGCTGATCGCGCATCCGCTCGCCGCGGCCGGGTCGGTGTTGAACCCTCCCGGGGGCGTCGAATCGACATCCTGCGGCAGCCAGGTCACGAGACCCAGCAGTGAATGAGAACTCTCCGTGCGCTCGGTGACGTCGGGCGTCGCTCGGAGCGCGATCTGGAACGTCATCGCCAGCGCGGGGGCGATGATGCCGATCACGGCGATCGAGACCAGCAGTTCGACGAGGGTGACCCCCCGGTCACGGGTGCGCATCGACTGGCTCATCCCTTCACCACCTGCACGGATTCGACGATCCGGCCGTCGAGGTTGCGAACCTCGAGGGTGATCAGCTGGAGGTTGATGCCCGAGTCGTCGTAGCACGTCCCTTGGTACGCGTCCTCCCCGTTCCAGAACTCGACGCTTGCGACCCGGATGTTGCTCGCAGGCCAACCTTCCGGGTTTTCCGTCCCCTGAACGATCGCCTGATACGCGGCGATCATCTCGCTCGTGCGTGGGGATGTCTCGGTCCCGCAATCCTCGAGCGTCGAGCCGTAGAGCACGTCGGATGCGGTTTGAAGCCAGGCGTGCGCGTTGGCGTGGTCGCGGTTCAGAGCCGAACCGGTGACGGAGGCCCGGAGCGCCCCGAGCATCGCCACGACAGCCGTGCCGAGCAGGACGATGGCCACCAGGATCTCCACCAGGGTGGTGCCCGCGTCCGCCGAGCGGTCGAGAGCGGGCGCTCGGCGGGTCGCCGAATCGCAGCGGGTGGTGTGCGAGATCTGCACGCCACGTCATCGGCGTCGTGGCGGCCCAACATGAGCCCGAGAGTTCGTCAGTCGACGGCGATGACGAGGCCTTTGAGGTACTCCGCCTCGGGGAAGGTGAGCGGGACCGGATGGTCGGGGCTCTGGCCGAGGCGGGCGACGATGCGAGCCGAGCGGCGTGCGTCGAGAGCTGCGCCGGCGACGATCTTGGTGAACAGGGCCGTGCTGACACCGCCGCTGCACGAGAACGTCATCAGCAGCCCGCCGGGCGCGAGCAGCTTCAGCGCGAGAAGGTTGAGGTCCTTGTACGCCCGGCTCGCTCGTTGCACGTGCGCCTCGGTGGGCGCCAGCCGGGGCGGGTCCATGATGATCAGGTCGAATGCGGCCGCGCGGTCGCGCAGGCGTCGGAGCTCGACGAACGCGTCCGCCTCGACGAGCTCTCCGACGTCGACGCCGTTGAGCTCGCCGTTGCGCCGCGCCGTCGCCAGCGCCGTGGCAGACGAGTCGATGCTCAGGACGGACGACGATCCGCTCGCCGCGGCGACGACGCTGAACGCGCCCGTGTAGGCGAACACGTTGAGCACCCGCCGACCCGCGCTGACGGATGTCAGCGCCGCGCGGGCGTTGCGCTGGTCGAGGTAGAAGCCGGTCTTGTGGCCAGCGGCGACGTCGACCGCGAAGCGCCACGTACCTTCCCGCATGATCAGCTCGTCGTTCGGCTGTTCGCCCCACAACACACCGGTGCGGGCGCCCAGCCCCTCGCGCTCGCGCGCGTCGGCGTCGCTGCGCTCGTAGACGCCGGTCACACCGGGGAGGTGGCGCAGCTCGTCGACGATGGTGTCGCGAAAGATCTCGGCTCCTGCGGTCGTGAACTGGCACACCACGATCGAGCCATACCGATCGACGATCAATCCCGGGATCCCGTCGGCCTCGCTGAAGACGAGTCGCATCGCGTCGGCGTCAGGCAGGAGCCCGGCGCGACGTTGGACCGATCGCCGGACGAGTTCGCGCACGAACGGCTCGTCGACCGTCTGGTCCGGGTTGAACGTCCACATCCGCGCGCGCAGCTTGTTGGCTGGGTTGAGCGCGGCTCGCCCGAGCGCTGTCCCGTCGGCCGCTCGGACGACGACGGTCGCACCGGGCTTGACGGAGTCCGAGACGGTCGCAACCGACCCGCTGAAGATCCACGGATGGCGCCGTCGCACCGACCTGTCTCTGCCGGGCCGCAGGTGGAGGGCCGGTTCGGCGTTCATCGGTCCCACGGTAGGCACTGGGGGAGATCTCGAAAAAGTTCCTTTAGCCCGCCGCGCTCCGTGTCGATCTATCGCATGCGTTGGGCCCGACGTCCGGGTTCGACGTCTCCACGGAGTCACACCGGACGTGAGGAGAGTGCGTGAACGACATCCAACCCATCGACCATCCAGCCCCCGCCCGCCGTGACCGTGGCTTCACCCTCGTGGAGCTGCTCATCGTCATCGTGATCCTGGGCATCCTCGCCACCGTGACGGTCTTCGCCGTTCGCGGCATCACCGACAAGGGCAACGAGAGTGCCTGTGAGGCAGATCGGAGCACCATCCTCACCGCGCTCGAGGCCTTCTACGCCCAGAACAACAGCGTGTACCCAGAGAGCCTGGCTGACCTTTCGCCGGAATTCACGGCTTCCGAGCCGGATGCCACGAAGTGGAGCTACACCCACACTGCGGACAATGCTGCGACGACGAACGTGAACGAAGAGGCGTACGCGCTCGCCGGCGCTGGCGACTGCGCAGGCTTCTGAGCGCTCAGCCTCGAGGAAGCCGGCCCAGAGCGGGCCGGCTTCTTCGCGTCAACGCACCCATTCCATGCGTAGGCCGGTGCTGTCCCATGACGGCTCGGCCGGAACGCGCGCCATGGCTCGCCCCGCGGCGCGTCGAGCGGTCCACAGCAACCCAGATGCTTGGAGAACGTGCAGCCGGCCGGCGCCCTGCGGTGGCACCGATGTCACGAAGCGCTCGACTCCGGGAAGTCTGTCTCGAAGCAGGTGAATCCGCTCGACGACGCCCGGCTCCTGGAACGGCGACGAGCGCAGCGGCCGATCTCCATTGAGGTGGTGGAAGCTGAGATCCGGCAACGCGCTGACGTAGCTGCGCTGATGGAAGGGTTGGAGCTCCGTGTCGGCCTCGCGGAACCACCGGAAGCGTCGGAAGTCAGCCGCTGTCAGCCAGGGCTCCAGCTTCGCCGCCTCGACTCTTGTCGCCTGCAACGCGGCGCGAGAAGGCGTCGGCCGTACCGCAGCACGGCGAGGCCACCCCAGCATCGCCCGCGCCATCTCGTCACACGGTCTGAACGGGCCTTTCGGCGTGTCATGGAGACCGACAGGCACGTTGATCGCGACTGCGTCGAACCGCGGCCGCCAATCGAGCACGTCGGCCAGGGCAGGAAGGACGAACGGATCCTCAGCTACGACCGTGACGCCCGCGAGGCGGGCTGAGAGCACGAGCCAACCGCCCGGGCACGGTGTCACCCCGGCGATGCTCTTGTACGGCAGCGCTCGTGTCGTCACGTCGCTCTGGTTCTACCAAGCCGGTTGGCCGGGATCCGGTGATGCTCGATGGCTCAGCGCCGCGGGACGTTGATCCCGCTTCCAGTCGAGCCCGTCTGTCCCGCGACCATCGTCGCCTGCCCCATCATCTGCGCCCGTCGGGTGGCGAGCTGGTTCTTGACCTCGTTGGGGAAGATACTGATCTCGCAGGCCGTCTCGAGATCGACCAGCCCGGCCGCGACGAGACGCGCGAGATCGCTCTCCAAGGTCTGCATGCCTTCGGCCGCGCCGGTGGCGATGATGTTGCGCATCTGGCGGCTCTTGCCCTCGCGGATCAGGTTGCGCACGGCGTCGTTGCTGATCAACACCTCGTACGCGCCGACCCGGCCGCCTGACGCGACGGGAACGAGGCGCTGGCTGATCACGCCTTGCAGCGAGCCGGCGAGCTGGATCTGGATCTGGTCTCGTCGTTCGGCCGGGAAGACGTCGACGATGCGGTCGAGCGCTTGGGGGGCGTCGTTCGTGTGCAGCGTGGCGAAGACGAGGTGGCCGGTCTCGGCGAGCGTCAGCGCGATCGAGATGCTCTCCAGGTCGCGCATCTCGCCCAGAAGGATGACGTCGGGGTCTTCGCGCAGCGCGCTGCGCAAGCCCTCGGCGAACGTCGCCACGTCGGTGCCGACCTCACGCTGGTTGACCATCGCCAGCTTGTGATTGTGCAAGTACTCGAGCGGATCCTCGATAGTGAGGATGTGGCACGGGCGCGTCGCGTTGATCCGGTCGATCATCGCCGCCAGGGTCGTGCTCTTCCCGCTTCCCGTCGGCCCGACGACGAGAACGAGGCCGTAGGGCTGGTTCAGCAGAGTGGTCGCCGCTGCCGGTGCGCCCAACTCCTCCAACGTGCGCACGCGGTGGGGCACGAGCCGCAGCGCCAGGGCCAGCGACCCGCGCTGACGGAATACGTTGCCGCGGAAGCGGCCGACGTCGTGCAACCCGAACGAGAAGTCGACCTGCCGGTGCTCGCCGAGCTCCACCCGCTTGTCGTCGTCGAGGATCGACATCACCATCCGCTCCACCTCGTCGGCGGTCAGGTTGTCCTCGCCGTAGGGGATGAGCACGCCGTCGCGACGGGCGGACGGAGGCCGGCCGACCGTGAGGTGGAGGTCGCTCGAGCCCGTCTCGACGGTCGCGATGAGGAGCTTCTCGAGGGCGGGGTCTGGGATCAACATCATGGTGACGTCACCTCTGTGCGCATCGGGCGCCTCCCTCGACGCCGCAGGTCGTATCGCTGGCGGTTCCGCCGCAGCCGCCGGGAGGCAACCCGCGTGTGCCAACGTGGATCATCATGTTGCTCGCGATCGCAGCCACCGCCGGCTTGCTCGTCGGATCATTCCTGACTGTGGTCGTCGATCGGGTGCCGCGCGGCGCCTCGATCGTCCAGCCGGGCTCCGCATGCGGGGCATGCGGCGTACGGCTCGCCCCCATCGATCTTGTGCCGCTCGTCAGTTGGGCGGCATTGAGGGGCCGGTGCCGGGCGTGCTCGGCCCGTATCGGTTGGGAACCGGTCGCGCTCGAGCTCGCCACCGCGGGGGCCTTCGTCGCTCTCGCGCTGCAGTTCGACGACGAACCCTGGTTGTTCGCTGCCCATGCGGTGTTCGCCGCGGGGCTCGTGGCACAGACCGGCATCGATCTGGCGACGCGCCGGCTGCCGCGCGAGGTCACGTACACCGCGATCGCGGTCGGAGCTCCGCTGCTCGCGATCGCGGCGCTGGCCGCTGACGAACCACGCCGGATCTGGATGGCGGCGGTGGGCGCGGCGATCGCCACGGCGCTGATGGGAGCGATCCATCTCGCAGCCCGCGGCGGCATGGGCGATGGTGACGTCCGCTTCGCGCCGTTGTTGGGCCTGTACCTCGGATACCAGAACCCCGGCATCGTCCCGCTCGGGCTGCTGCTCGGCTTCTTCTTCGGCTCGATCGTCGGGGTGGTGGTGATGGTGCGCAGCGACGCCGGCCGCAAAGCGTCTGTGGCGTTCGGTCCGTTCTTGGCCGCGGGCGCGTTCGTGGCCGTCTTCGTCGGGCAGGATCTGGTCGATCGCGTGCTCGCGCGGTGACCGGCGCTCACACTCCGGACCCTTCCTTGACGCCGCCGAGCATGCCGTACATCGCACTGACGAGCGCGACGGCCACGAACCCGACGACGACGCCGACGAAGACGATCATGATCGGCTCGAACATCGTGGTGAACTTCCGGATCCTGA
>CAZGUH010000007.1:25719-89619 GCA_964529005.1 uncultured Ilumatobacteraceae bacterium
CCGACGAAGACGATCATGATCGGCTCGAACATCGTGGTGAACTTCCGGATCCTGACGTTCAGCTCACGATCGAAGTAGTCACTTGCCACGACAAGCTGATCATCGAGGGTTCCGGTCTCCTCGCCGACTTTGAACATCTGGCGCGCTGCACCGGGAAACAGTTCTGTCTCGGCAAGCGGCCGACTGAAGCCCGCGCCCTCCAACATCTGTGCGCGCGCGACTTCCAGGCGCTCGCGAAACACGACGTTGCTGGTCGCTTCTGTGGTGGTCTGCAAGCCGTCGGGAAGGGGTACGCCCGCCCGAACCATGGCGCCGAGGATTCGGCAGAAGCGTTCGAGGATCGCGTAGTGAACGATCCCGCTGATGACCGGAATGCGCAGGAGCATCCGATCCTTGATCGCGCGGCCTGTTTCGGACTTGAACAGCCACAGCACGCACGCAGCAAAGGCAAGAAACAATCCGAGTGGGACGAACCAGAGATCGGTGAACAACGTCGCAATCGCCAACAACATCCTCGTTGGCAGAGGCAAGTCGGCGTCGAGTTCTTCGAACAGCGGCTTGAACTGTGGCAGCACGTACCCGGCGAGGATGACGACCGTGAACAGCGAGAGCACCATCACGACGCCCGGATACGACAGCGCCGACACGACCTTGGAGCGCGTCTCCAGCTCACGGTCGAGGTAGTCGGCCAGGTTGTCGAGCGTCTCGTCGAGCTTGCCGGTCAACTCCGCCGACCGCAGGATGCCGAGGTAGTACGGCGGGAACGCTTCGGGGTATTCGGCCGCCGCGTTGGACAGCGTCCCGCCGTTGCGGAGCTGCTCGACCATGCCGCTGATCGTGCGGCGCAGCGCGACGTCCTGCGTCTCGTCGCCGATCGTCTGCAGCGCGTCGGTGATCGGGATGCCCGCGCGCACGAACACCGAGAGCTGGCGCGTGAAGTGCATCAGCTCCTTCTTCTTGACCTTCTCCTTGGTGAGCTCGATGTTGAACGCGCTGCGGCGCTCCTCGATCCTCACCGGATAGAGGTTCCGCTCCATCAGGGCGGCGCGCGCGTCCCCGATGGTTTCAGCCTTGGTGACGCCCTCGACGGACGTGCCCATGTTGTCGATGGCGGCGTATGCGAACTTCGGCATCAGGACCTGCTTGGCGCGGCGGGACGGGACATCAGCTGGCGAACAGAGTTCGCACGACTTCGGGGACGGTGGTGACGTCGGCTTCCACCAGCGCCATGGCTTCGCGCAGCATCGTGCGCATGCCCTGGGCGACCGCGAGGCGGCGCAGCTCTTCGGTGGTGGCCCAGCCGACGATCAGGCGGCGCAGCTCGGGGGTGATGCGCAACAGCTCGTACACGCCGATGCGATCGCGATAGCCGGTGCCGGCGCAGTAGTCGCATCCGACCCCGTGGAAGAACGTCGTCTTGTCGCTGCCGCCGGAATGCTGGCGATAGACGGCGAGCTCCTCCGGGCCGGGTGTGTACTCCGCCTTGCAGTTGTCGCAGATGCGGCGCAGGAGGCGCTGGCCGATGACGCCGACGACGGACGAGGCGATGAGGAACGCTTCGATGCCCATGTCGAGGAAGCGGTGCAGCGCCGCGACGCTGTCGGTGCCGTGCAACGACGAGAGGACGAAGTGTCCGGTGAGAGCGCTCTGGATCGCGATGCGAGCCGTGTCCGCGTCTCGGATCTCACCGACCAGGATCACGTCGGGGTCCTGGCGCAAGATGGCCTTCAACCCGGTCGCGAACGTGAGACCCGCCTGTTCGTTCGTCTGGATCTGGTTGATGCCCGGGAACACGTACTCGACAGGGTCTTCGACGGTCGTGACGTTCTTGCCGGTCGAGTTGATCTCCTGGAGCGTGGCGTACAGCGTCGTCGTCTTGCCGGCGCCCGTCGGGCCGGCGCAGATCACCATGCCGAACGGCGCGTGCACGAGCTTGCTGAACTGCTGGTAGGTGTCCCGCGGCATCCCCAGCTCACCGAGGCCGATCAGCGAGCGGCCCTTGTCGAGCAGTCGCATGACGATCTTCTCGCCGAACACCGTCGCCACGCTCGCCACGCGCACGTCGACCTCGCGGCCGTCGACCACGGTGGAGAACTGGCCGTCCTGCGGCCGTCGCCGCTCGACGATGTTCATCCCGCTCATGATCTTCAGGCGGCTGATGAGCGCGGCGTGCACACCCATGGGAAGCGAGAAGGCGTCGACCAGCGTGCCGTCGATGCGGAACCGCACCCGAAGTCGGTCGTCGAGGGGTTCGATGTGCACGTCGCTCGTGCGGTCGCGCAGCGCCTGCCCGACGATGCGGTTGACCAGCTGGACGACCGGCGCCTGGTCGTCCAGCTGCACGTCGGTGACCGCCTGCACCGCGCCGCGTTGCTCGTCGGGGATCTCGAACGACTTGACCAGCCGCTCGATGTCGGCGTCGGCGCGCAGCATGCGATCGACGTACGTGCGCACGGTGGCAGGGTCGGACACGGCCCACCGAACCGGCTGGCCCGCGACCGACTCCACCGCTCGGCGACGCATCGGCGTCGGATCGGCGGAGGCGACGACCAGGGTGCCGCCCTCCTGCGCCGTGGGGAGCGCGAGGTTGGCGCGCACCACGGCGGGTGGCAGGGCGGCGATGGTCTCGGCGTCGAGCTCGACCGAGCGCACGTCGGCGACCGGGAGATCGAACGCTCGCGACAGCGCCTCTGCATACTCAGCGCGCCCGACCCCGAAGCGCCCGAGGACGATGTCACCGAAGTGGAGGAGGTCACCGTTCGCCTGGGACAAGGCGGTGGCGAGATCGTCGGGCCGCAGATGGCCGTGGTCCGCGAGCAGCTGACCGATCTGCATGCATTCCGCGCTCGCCGGACCGTCCGGCGTCGCGGCCGCTGCCGCGGCAGGCGGCGGCAGCTCCGTGAGCGTGCCCGTCTTCGACTTGAAGAGTCCCATCTAGATCCTCCACATCGAGCGCATCACCACGACGCTGCGTCGTTGATGCGCTCGATCGCCCAACTCGTGTCGTCACCGGTCTCGCCCGCCGAGTTGTCGTCCCCGGCGTGCGCTGCGTCGGGGTCGTAGTTCTCGTTCCGCACGAACTGGTCGGGATCGAGCTCGGCGATCGCCCGCTCGAGCTCGTCCAAACGTTCCAGCTGCACCGCCGTGCTGACGTCCATCGTGTCGGCGAGCTGGGTTTCCACCTCGCTCAAGCGCACCTGGATGTGGTCGAACCGCTCGCCCACCGTCGCCGTGATCCGATCGACTTCGATGCGAGCGAGGGTCGCCTCGCCCACCGCGTTGGAGACCTTGCTCTCCAGCGATGAGAGAGCGTCGATGTCCACCGTGGCCAGTTGCGCCTTCACCACCTCGAGCTCTGCGCCGATTTCGGCGGCGCGCGCCTCGGCGCGCCCGGCATGGCTCGACAGCGCTTCGATCTGCGCATCGAGCGCGGCGCGCCCGTTCGCCAGATCGTGACCGAGCGCCGCGATGCGATCGAGCAGCTCGGTCTCGATGCGCGTCCGCAGCTCGGCCATCCCTTCGCTGAGCTCCGCCCCGAGCTGTTCGGAGAGCGCGGCGAGTTGCCGGAGGGTCGCATCTCGCTCTGTGTCGAACCTCTCGCGCAGCGAGGCATCGAACGCCTCCACCTGTTCTGCCGAGCGCGCGTCGCGGTCGGCGACGGCGGCATCGATGCGCGCGTTCTGGTCGGCGAGGTGACCGGCGACGTTCTCGATGCGCCCTTCGAGCTGAGCGCAGCGCCAGGTGAAGTTGGTGACGATCTCGCCGATGCCCTCGTCGATCGCCCGCGCCATCGCGGCGAGGTACTCGTCGGTCGCCCGCCGCCCGACCTCGAGCCGGGCGTTGATCTCGGAGACGCTCTCAGCCCAGGACGCGAACCAGTCACTCCGGGCGCGTGCGGTGGGCTCGGTGTCGGCGTTTCCGCCGGCGCTGTCGCTGTCCGTCATGCTCGGCCTCCCAGCGGCGCGGTGTACGCCCTGTGAGCCCTTTATCGGCGCCCGGTGACCCCTGCTAAAGGGCGTCGCCAGCAGGCTGCGTGCTCAACTCGGGCGGCGCGTGTGTCGATGAACGATCAGTGGTCGCCTCGGTCGTGCGAGAGGAGGAGTTCTCCTCGTTGTTGTCGCGCGCCCAGCGCGGCGAGCGCGAGGCGATCGAACGTCTGTTCACCGATCTCCAACCCCGCCTGCTGCGGTACTTCCGCATGACAGCCCGGCACGACGCGGAGGACTTGGCGGGTGAGGTGTGGATGGGCGTCGCCCGTGGCTTCGGTGAGTTCTCCGGCGACCTGGACAGCTTTCGCGGCTGGGTGTTCACGATCGCCCACCGGCGCCTCAGCGATCACCGACGCCGCGCTGCGCGCCGCGTCGCCGAGGAGGCCGACGAGCGCGCGCTCTCGCGGCAGGTCTCCGGCGACGACCCTGAGCACGGCGCGATCGAAAGGTTGAGCGGTCAGGACGCAGCCCAGCTCGTGGCTCGCCTGCTGCCGCAGGATCAAGCCGACGTCGTCCTGCTGCGCGTCGTCGGAGACGTCGACGTCCGCGATGTCGCCCGGATCATGGGCAGGTCGGAGAACTGGGTCCGCGTCGCGCAGCACCGAGGGCTGCGCCGCCTGGCCGAACGGCTGGGGGACAAGACCGGTGTAATGGGCTGACGTCCTCCGGCGATCTCGTCCTACGTGGAGCAGCACGACGAAGGTCCCGAGCCCCTCGACGCGCTCCTCGACGCGCTCCGATCTCCCGGGACGGACGCCGAACTCGATTGCTCGAGCGCGGTGATCGACGCCTTCGCCACAGCGATCCAGCAGCCGCACGCCGCTGCCGGAGCGCCGCCGCGCCGCAGCCGCCGATCGCGTGCCGCGCGGGTGGTGGCGATCAGCGCCGCATCGGTCGCGTCGCTCGCCACCGCAGCTGCGGCAGCGAACCTCCCGGCTCCCGGCCTGGGCTTCCCCGGTTTGCCCGGACCCCTCCGTCCGTCGCCCCGATCCGTCGCCACAGCGCCGGCGCCCTCTGCCGACGCGCCGCCGCCGGGTCCCCAGGCGACGCCCGCCGTCGGCATCGAAACGAACCCGTCGCCGTCGTCGCCCTCGTCCGGCTCGGCGTCCATCACGTCCTCGTCGTCCGTCTCGACGGTCACCTCGTCGACGAACGACGTCACCTCGGAGCCATCGCCGGCCAGCGCGCCTCCCGCCACGGTCGGCACGACGGCGACGACGGGGCCGACCGGCCAGCCGGTCGGCCCTGACCCCAGCGGCCCAGCGAAGAAAGGTCTGTGCGAGGCGGCGTCGGAGGCCGCGTCGGGCAACGATCGTGCCGCCCAATCCGTCGCCGAGGAGAAGCTGCGTGAGGCCGCCGCAGCGGCGGGCGTGTCGGTGGAGGAGTTCTGCGGGACCACGCCGCCGACCGGAACGTCGATCCCGCCTTCACCGGAGACGTCGACCACTCCACCGACCACACAGCCACCGTCGCCGCCGACGACGACGCCGAGCGGGGCGGGCAATGGGAACGGCAACGGCAACGGCAACGGAAACGGGCGGGGGAACAGTTCGACGAACGCGCCGCCCGGGCAGTCCGGCGACAAGGGGAACCCGAGCGACACCGCTCCCGGACGCAGCCGCGGATGACGGCCACCTCCAGCGCGGGACCGAGCCGAGCCGGAGCGGTGATGCAAGCCGGACCGACATTGGCGAACGTCAGCCGCTCTTTGGCGGTGCTGCAAGCCGGGGCGCGACATCGATCGGGCCGGGTGCTCGGTCCGATCTCTGCTCGGCCGGCTGCCGACGACGATCTCACGCAACCGGTCGCCGTCGACGGCAAGCACTTCCGCGTCGGAGACCGTCGTCATGTCGTGCGCGGCGTCACGTACGGCACGTTCCGTCCCCGTGACGACGGCGAGCGGTTCCCGAGCACCGAGGTCGCACGGCGTGACTTCGCCGCGATGGCCGATGCGGGGTTCAACACGGTGCGCACCTACACGGCTCCGAGCGACGACATCATCGACGCTGCGGCGACGTCGGGGGTACGACTCTTCGCCGGGCTGCACACGAACGACTGGCGTTACCTCGTGGGCACGTCCCGCCGCGAGCAGCGGCGGCAGATGGACGCCGCGGAGCGCCACGTCCGCGAGGTCGCCCGCCGGTGGCAGGGACGCCCGGAGATCTTTGCTCTGTCGCTCGGGAACGAGGTCCCGGCCGACGTGGTCCGCTGGTTCGGCTCACGTCGAGTGGCCGCCTCGATCGCCCGCCTGGCCGAGGTCGTGAAGGAAGAGGACCCCGAGCGGCTCATCACGTACGGGAACTACCCCTCGGCCGAATACCTCGCGCTCGACACCTTGGACTTCCTGACGTTCAACGTGTTCCTCGACGACGCGCACGACCTGCGCGCCTACCTCAACAGGCTTCACAGCCTCGCCGAGGATCGGCCGCTGGTGCTCGGCGAGTTCGGCCGCCACGTCGGCGACGGACTGGACGAAGAGCACCAGCAGGCGCAGCTGCTCGACGCGCAATACGAGGTCGCCCTCGAGCGTGGCGTCGCTGGCGCCGTCGTCTTCGCCTGGACCGACGAGTGGCACGTCGGTGACGCTCCGGTCGAGGGCTGGCGCTTCGGCCTGACCCGCACCGATCGATCGCCACGCGAGGCGCTGCACATCGCCAAGCGCTGGAACGCGCGGACGGTCGCCGATCTGAGTGTGAGATGGCCGCGCATCAGCGTGGTGGTGTGCGCCCACAACGAGGAAGCGACCATCGCAGAGTGTCTCACTGCGGCGACGGCGCTCGACTACCCGGACTTCGAGGTCATCGTCGTCGACGACGGTTCGAGCGATCAGACCGCGGAGATCGCCGAGTCCTTCGCCGGCGTGCGCACCGTTCGGCAGCGACACGCAGGCCTGAGCGCGGCGCGCAACACGGGCATCGACGCAGCGACCGGCGAGATCGTGGCGTACCTCGACGCTGATGCCTATCCCACGCCGGAATGGCTCCGGTACCTCTACCTCGCGTTCGATCGGCGTGATGTGGGCGGAGCGGGAGGGCCGAACCTGCCGCCACCGAACGATCCGGACCTGGCGCAACTCGTCGCCGCGTCGCCGGGTGGCCCCGCGCACGTGCTCGTCAGCGACGACCGCGCCGAGCACGTGCCCGGCTGCAACATGGCGTTCTGGCGATCGGTGTTGATCGAGATCGGCGGGTTCGACCCGGTGTATCGCGCGGCCGGTGACGACATCGACGTCTGCTGGAAGGTGCTCGATCGGGGATGGCAGATCGGGTTCCACCCTGCCGCCGTCGTCTGGCACCACCGGCGGGGCTCGGTGCGGACGTACCTGCGCCAGCAACGCGGCTACGGGCGCGCCGAAGCTCTCGTCGCTGCCCGCCATCCCGATCGCTTCACCCGCCTCGGGAGCGCGCGCTGGCGCGGTCGGATCTACTCGCCCGAGCGCGGGCGGCACCCCGGCCAGCGGATCTATCGCGGGCCGCTCGGCACCGCGCCGTTCCAATCGATCTACCACCGTGGCTCGGCAGCCGTGGACTGGGCGCATCAGCTCGGCGTTCCCGTCGGGGTCGGCGTCCTCGTCGCCGCGGCGGCCGTCGCGAGCGTCTGGTGGCCGGCGATCCTCGTCACGGCGGCGTGCGTCGCCGCCCTTGGCGGCCTGTTCGCGTACGACGTCGCTCGGGCGTCGCCGCGTCGCGGCGTGCACCACCGGTGGCGATCGCGGGCGACCGTCGCGGCGCTCCACCTGCTCCAACCATTGGCCCGCTGGTGGGGGCGCACGCGCCATTGGCAGGTCGCCCACCGCGACGTCGGGAGCGATCCGCTCCCGCAGTTTCGACGAACCGCCGGAGGCGTCTTGCTGGGCCCAGCCACCCGGCCGCGCGCCGAGATCGCCCGCGCCGTGCAGGCGACGCTGCGCACCGCCGGCTACGGCATCGGTGCGACGACGGGCTGGGAGGACCACGACGGATCCGTCAGCGGATCGTTCCTCCTCGCCGGCCGGCTGATCACGAGCGAGCACCCGGCGGGCACGCTGCAGCTCCGCATCCGCCGCAGGTGGAGCCGCGCCGGGGCCATTCTCGTGCCGCTCGTCGCCGCCGTGTGTGCATGGGTCTCGCCGAGTGCGCTGATCGTCGTGGCCGGGGCCGTGATCACGGACGTCGCGATCGGGATGTGGAAGCTGGGGCCGCGAGCACGGTTGGCGCTCACGGGCTCGCTCCGCGGGCGTGCGCCGAGCGACAGGCCACTACGGACGGAACGAGGCGAATGAGCGCAATGCGATGCCCTCGCCCTCGATCGCCGCACGCACGTCGTGGTGGCACAACGCAGCGACCTCGATTGCCCGCTCCTCGCGATAGGTGGTCTCGAGGTCTGAATCGAAGCCGGGGTGGCAGGCCAGTTCGGTGGTGCCGGAAGGCAGCGCCGTGATGACGGCGACCAACGCCTGCACGCTGATCGCATCGGGATAGGGCACGCCGCGACCGTCCTGGCCGTAGAACGCGCCCTCGTGACGGATGCCGGGCGTCATCGCCCGGACGGGCACGCCCAGGCGATCGCCGATCTCCAACAGCGCGGGCTTCACGTTGCGGTCGTGATGGACATGCTGGTGAGAGTCGAGGTGCGTGGGTTCGCGCCCGGTCATGCGTCGGAAGGCTTCGAGTTGGGCAGCGACCTCCGTCGCGACCTGCGCAGCGTCGTCCATGGCCACCACTCGGTAGCGCTCCTTCCACTCGCCATCGGTGTAGTGCCACTCGCCGAGGTCGACGTGGATGCCGATCGCCAGCGCGGGGTGCTGCCGGGCAGCGCGGACGCCGTCCTGTGCGGCGGGGCCGCGCACCATCAGCGAGGTGCTCGTGACGATGCCGTGCTGATGTGCGTGGAGGATGCCACGGTTGACGCCCGGTGAGAGACCGAAGTCGTCTGCGTTCACGATCAGCGTGCGGTCGGTCATGGCAGCACCATCCTCGCCAGCTCCAGCGCTTCACCCAACCAATCGCGCGCCTGGCCGTGAGGTGGCCGCCAGCCCGCCGACCAGCCGAGCCATTGCAGCGCGAGGTGCAGGCGGCAGCGATCGAGATCGGCGAGCGACCCGGGCAGCGCGCCGTACGCCGACAGCAGCGACGCAGCCGATGCCGCGTCCCACCCCGACACGAGCGCGGCCAGATCGATCATCGCGGGACCGATCGCCGCCATCTCCCAGTCGACCGGGCACACCTCGGTCCCTTCGCCGCGCGCCACGACGAGCACGTTGGAGGGGTACAGCTCGCCGTGGACCAGCGTCGCCGGCAGCGTCGTGAGACGATCGACGACCGTGCCGTACGCATCCAAGCGCGTGAGAAGCTCGCGGGCGCGAGGATCGGCTGACGCGGCGAGGCTTTCCGCGGCACGCTCGGCCCACATCGTGAACCATCGCCGGTCATGGCGGAACAGCGACCGGTTGGCGGCCAGCGCGCTGTCCGTGCGATGAGCGAACGACCGATGGAACGCCGCCGTCCAACGAGTGACCGCCTGCCACACCTCGATGTCGCCGATCTGCCAGAGCTCGACGCCGGGCGAGCGCTCGCAGATCAGCCAGTGACGCGGGAGCGTGCGATCACAGATGGCGCCGAGGTAGCGCGGCCCGATGCCCTCGGGCCGCAAGATCCGTTCGTACGTGACGATCTCGCGGGTCGGGTCGTCGAGGAACCTCGGCCTGCTCGAGCGTGCGTCGGCGAGCATGTGATCGCGGGCGAAGTCCTTGAGGATCAACTGCGCCACCTCGCCGCCCGCGAACCGCGCCCGCACCTCGGTCAGCGCACAGCTCGTCGCATACGCGTACCGCCGCGTCGAGACGGCGGTGAGCGTGCGATTCGGGTACGCCTCGCCGATCACGCCGATCAGATCGGTCGTCATGTCGCGACCGCCTCCAGAAGGCGGCCGAGCACGCGGTCGGACGCGAGGTGCTCCTCGGCGATCGCCCGCGCTGCCGCCCGGTGCCCCTCCGGGTCACGCCGCAACGCGTCGACGGCGACGGCGACGTCGTCGACGGTGGAGAAGACGAACAGTCCGTCGCCGGTCGGCAAACGCCGCCCGAACCCGGTGTCCTGCGCGATCACGGGGCGCCCGCTGGCGAGGTAGCACGCGCTGCGATCGCTGAACCATCCCGAGTTCGACACGACGTAGCCGCTCTTCGCGATGCCCAGCTCCGCCCGCGACGTCTGCACGAACCGGCGATACGCGTCGGGGGTCGCGGCGAGGTCGGCAGGATCGGCCAGGCGCCACCCGTTCTCGTGCAACGCCGTCACGTCCGGCCGCTCGCCGGGATGGATCGCGAGAGCGAGCAGGAAGCTCTCGTCGACGCGACGCGGGAGATCGAACAGGGGACGGAGCGAGTGCGCCTTCTGTCCGTAGTGGACGCCGTCATGGTGGATCGATCCGTACCCACGCCAGTGCGCGATCGTGGTCAACGCATCGTGCCGGACCTCTGGGGCGAACGGCCACTCATCGAGGACGACAGGAGGCAGCGTCGGCATCCACGCTCGACCGCACGTCGGGATGGGGGAGCCCGCAGCGCCGATCGTGTCGGCGATCGTCACGAAGTGGGTGTGCCCGTCGAGCCCCATGTCCACGCGATCGAACGTGTGCCACATCTGCACGAACGCGGGATCGAGGTCGAGGTACACGCGGGCGCCGATCGGTTCGACGAGCCGCGGGGTCCGCAACATCCCCGAGACGTTGATGAGCAGATCGGCGGCCTTCGCAGCACGCTGCACGGCGTCGTCGTCGAGACCGGCGACGGTCGTGCCGTCGGGTCCGAGCAACGCCCATCGGTCGTCGAGGCCGAACCGCGCCATCACCGCGCCGCAGTACTCGATCTGATCGGCGGCGACGGGTCCGTCGATCGGCTCGACGAACGTGACGTCGCATCCCAAGGCCCGCAGGCCGAGGAGATACTGGAGGATCGCCCACGTCGCCCCGCCTTGGTGTGGGACCTTGGCGATCATCCCGCTGAGGACCACCGCGGGTGCTCCGGAGGGACCTCGGTAGATTGGCTCCATGGGCCAGCCCAGCGTAGTGGTCGCCGGTTCGCTGGCGCAGCGGCCCTTCGTCGGTGGACACACGTGGGTGTTGCTCAACTACCTGCTGGGATTTCGGCAGCTCGGTTGGGATGTGCACTTCGTCGACCGCGTCGAGCCCGGCATGTGCGTCGACGCGCACGGGCGGCCGGCGCCCGCGGCCGGGTCGGCGAACGTGGCCTACCTGCGCGACGTGATGAGCAGAGTCGGCCTCGACGGTCGATGGACCCTCGGCCACGATGGCTGGCGTGAGGTCTTCGGCGCGCCGCTGCCGGTCGCGCTGGAGCGCGCCCGGCGGGCGAACGTGCTGCTGAACGTGATGGGCTTCCTCGACCACGACGATCTGCTCGGCGCGGCGCCGACGCGCGTGTTCCTCGACATCGACCCCGGCTTCGGGCAGATGTGGTGCGCGCTCGGGCTCCATGACCTGTTCGCCGGCCACGACACGTTCGTGACCATCGGCGAGAACATCGGGGACGCGGGCTGCGAGATCCCGCTGTGCGGGCGTGAGTGGATCACCACCAAGCAGCCCGTCGCCCTCGACCACTGGCCCGCACAGACCACCCGAGGCCGAGCGATCACGAGCGTCGTCACGTGGCGCGGTCCCTTCGCGCCCGTGGAGTACGCGGGGCGCACCTACGGTTTGCGCGTGCACGAGTTCCGCAAGTTCGCCGATCTGCCGCGCCGCGCCGGGGAGGCATTCGAGATCGCGCTCGACATCGACGAGTCCGATGCCGCCGACCGTGAGCGCTTGCTCGACGCCGGCTGGACCCTGCTCGACCCCGCCTCGGTCGCCGGAGACCCGTGGCGTTACCGCGCGTTCGTCCAGGCGTCGAGCGCGGAGATCATGGTCGCGAAGAACCTTTACGTGCAGACCCGAAGCGGGTGGTTCAGCGATCGCAGCGCGTGCTACTTGGCGAGCGGCCGCCCGGTCGTGGCGCAGGACACCGGGCTGGACGGAAACCTGCCGATCGGTGAGGGGCTGCGGACGTTCGACGACGTCGACGAGGCCGCCGAGGCCGTCAAGGAGGTGTCGGCCGATTATCCGCGTCACGCAGGCGCGGCGCGGGCGATTGCCGAAGAGCACTTCGCCGCGGACCGTGTGCTGGGTCGCCTGGTCGCTCGCCTCGGCGTCGCATGACGACCGTCTTCGTCGCCGGTGCGCTCGCCAACAAAGCCGGGAGCGGGGGCGAGGCATGGGTGCGGATGAGCTGGGTGCGGGGGCTGGAGCGCCTCGGACTCGACGTCTGGTTCGTCGAGCAGGTCGACCACGCGAGCGACGACGCGCTCGCGTACTTCGACCGCGTCGTCGCCCAGTTCGGCCTCACGGAGCGTGCGGTGCTCATGTCTCCGACCGAGCCGTTGCGCGGGCCGTTGCTCGACGCGGTGCTCGACGCGGCGGACGGCGCCCTCCTGGTCAACATCAGCGGTCATCTCGACCACCCTCTCCTCTTCGGACGCTTCGCTCGTCGGGCGTACGTCGACATCGATCCAGGGTTCACGCAGTCTTGGCATGCGGACGGATTGAGCGGCGCGCGGCTCGCCGGTCACGACCTCTACTTCACGATCGCGGAGCGGATCGGCCAGCCGGACTGCCCGATCCCGACGTGCGGAGTGCAATGGCGCGGCGTGCGCCAACCCGTAGTCCTCGACGACTGGCCCGTCGTGCCGGCCCCCGACGAGTTCCGCTTCACCACGGTGGGAAGTTGGCGGGCGCCGTTCGGGCCCGTGACGCTCGACGGCACGACATATGGGCTGAAGGTTCACGAGTTCCGGCGTGTCCTCGCCCTGCCCCGGCTCGCCGAGCAGCGCTTCGAACTCGCGCTCGACATCCATCCCGCCGACGACGCCGACCGCACCGCGCTCGTCGACCACGGATGGACGCTCGTCGATCCGCGCGTGATCGGCGCCGACCCGCTCGACTTCCGCCGCTACGTGCAATCCTCCGGCGCCGAGTTCTCCGTGGCGCAAGGCGTGTACGTCGGCACGCGCAGCGGCTGGTTCAGCGACCGGACCGTTCGCTACCTCGCGTCCGGTCGACCCGCCCTGGTGCAGGACACCGGGTTCAGCTCGACGATCCCCTCCGGGTTGGGACTGGTCGGCTTCACGACGATCGACGACGCGGCGCGCTCCGCGCGCGACATCGCCCGGCGCAGCGACGAGCACGGCGCCGCGGCACGCGCGCTCGCCGAGTCGCACTTCGACGCGAATCGCGTCCTCGCACGATTCTGCGACCAGTGCGGCCTGCGCTGACGCGCGTCGGGCCGCAGCTCACCGCGCGACGGGCTCGGCCCCGACCTGCCCGATCGCTCGGCGGGCCGCGCGTACCTTCTCCAGCTGCATGGCCTGCGCTTCCCAGAGCTGCCGGTACACGCCGTCGCGCTGGATCAGCTCGCCGTGCGTCCCGCTCTCGACGAGCGATCCCTCGTTGAGGACGAGGATCCTGTCCACGCTGCGGATCGTCGAGAGCCGGTGAGCGATGAGGATCGTGGTGCGACCCTGCATCAGGCGTTCGAGCGCCTCGACGATCGCCGTCTCGGTGCGAGAGTCGATCGACGACGTCGGCTCGTCGAGGATCAGGATCGGCGCGTCGCGCAGGAACGCGCGCGCGATCGAAATGCGCTGACGCTCACCGCCCGAGACCTTCGCGCCACCTTCGCCGAGCACGGTGTCGTACTTGTCGGGCAGGCCGCAGATGAAGCTGTGCGCGTTGGCGTCGATCGCGGCCCGCTCGATCTCCTGCTGGGACGCGCCCGGCTTGCCGTAGGCGATGTTGGCACGGACCGTGTCGGGGAACAGCAATGGCTCTTGGAGCACGATGCTGAACTGCGCCCGCAGCGATTCCAGGGTGATGTCGCGCACGTCGACGCCATCGATCGCGATCCGACCTGCCGCGACGTCGTAGTGGCGCGGCAGCAAGCTCACGAGCGTGGACTTGCCGGCCCCGGTCGGTCCCACCAGCGCGATCGCCTGACCGGGATCGATGGAGAACGAGATCGAGCGCAACGTGTCCGATCGGGTCGGGTAGCTGAAGCTCACGTCGTCGACCGTGAGGCGGCCCGTGCTTCGTCCGATGCGCGCCGCGCCCGGACGTTCGACGACCTGCGGGGGCGTGTCGAGCAACGAGAACATCGACCGCAGCGCCATGAGCCGCTGCTGGAGCGACGTGACCGTGTTCGTCAACAGCCTCAGCGGTCCGTACACCGCGGCGACGTACGACAGCATGACGAGCAGTTCGCCCGTCGTGATGTGCCCGGTGACGACGCGGTAGGCGCCGAAGCCGAGGACCGCCGAGGTCCCGATCGCCGTGATGAGGCTGACGGCCAACCGGAAGACCGCCTCACGGATGGTCAGCTTGACCCGCGCGTCGACCGCCTGTTCGCCCTTGTCGCGAAAGCGGCCGTACTCGTACGACTCCCTCCCGAAGGCCACGATGACGCGCACCATGGTCAACGCTTCGTGCACGATCGAGAAGGTCGCCAGCTCGAGGCGTCGAGTCGCGCGGATGCTCGTCTCGATGCGGTTCGCGTAGAACCTGGTCGAGGCGACGACGAACGGCACCACGCTGACGCTCAGCAGCGCCAATGGCACATCGATGCGCACGGCGATCACGAGCATGCCGATCAGGGTCAGCCCGCTCTGCAGGAGATCGGGAAACGCCAGGACGACCTTACCGAGCGAATCCGCTTCGTCGTTGACGCGGTACATCAGGCCGCCGGTCTGGCGATCCTCGTGGAACGACGGCGGCAGCCTCAGCATGTGCCGGAAGAGCTCGCTGCGCAGATCGAGCACCATGCGCAGGTCCAGGCTCGTCGTCACGTACTCGTGCGCCAGCGTCAGCGCGCCGGTGACGAGCGCCAGCAGCATCATGCCGGCGGCGCCGAGGACGATCAGCGACTGCTTCCCGTCGCCGACGATCGCGGTCGCCCATCCGGGCGCCAGATCGTCGTGGAGCACGGTGTCGACGACGAACGCCAGGGGCCACGGCTCGGCGAGCGCAACCAGCGCGAGCGCGATGGTGAGCGCCAGGGAGCCGGCGCCCCGGCGCCGGTAGGGCCGCAGGTAGCGGAACGCGCGCGGGATCAGCGGCCAGTTCCGTGACAGCCCGCCGCGTTCGACGGCTGCGTCTGTCGACCGGCGGCGCAGCCTCATTCCGACTCGCGATCTTCGGACGAGATCCGACCGGTCACCATGATCACCGCCAGGCCCTTGGGGAAGCCCAGCACGTTGATCGCCTCGATGCTCGCCTCGTGCCGTCGGAGCGCCCGCGCCAGCAGGGACTGCTCGCTGTCACGGCGTGCGTCGTCGAGCACCACGATGGCGCCGGGCCGAGCGGCGTGCAGCGCTTGATCGAGAGCGCCCTCGCGGCCGCCGAGGGGAAGCGGCGGCCCGTCGAGGACGACGAGATCCGCAGGATCCGACCACGGACGGTCGTTCGCGCCGAGGTGGTAGACGGGGACGTAGCGGCCGTTGCGCCGCCGAGCGACGACGGGGGCCGCGACGAGCAGTGCGTGGTCGGCGACGCCCGCCTCTTCGAGGATCGCAGCCGTTCGCCTCATGAACTCGGGGTCGTTCTCCAGCGCGACGAGGCCCGCCGGCGGGTCGAGGGCGGCGCACGCGCGGGCGAGCGCGGCCGTCGACGCCCCCGAACCGAACTCGACGACGACGCGCGGGCGCGCGGCGGCGACGAGCGCCTCGAGCAGGCGCAAGCCGTGGGTGCCGAGGCTCCAGTCGTCCGGATCGCGGCGGTCGGTGTCGCATCCCGGGGCGGTCGGCAGGTCGAGCGCGGCGATCGCGTCGAGCACAGGAGACCAATCCCTCCACGACCCCTCGTCCGACGTCGGCACGCTACGCGCCTGCCTGAGAGCTCGCGCCCTGTGCGCGTCGTAGAGCATCGCCGACGAGCATCATCGCTCGGCGCGCACGCACCGGCCAGCTGTTCGCTTGCAGCACGGCCCGTTGGCGATCGGAGAGCGGAGATCGGCCGCGGCGCAGGGCCCGGTCGATCGCGTCGACGAACGACGAAGGATCCCGCGCGACGGTGATCATCTCGCGCAGCTCGTCGAGGTTGGCGAGCTCCGTCGACACCACCGGCACCCCCACCGAGCAGTACACGAACGCCTTCAACGGGTGCATCGCGCGCGTCATCGCGTTGTCGACATGCGGGATGATCGCCACGTCGAACGCGGCGATGTAGCGCTTGGCGTCCTCGTGGCGACGCGGACCGAGGATCTTGACGTTGGCGTGGCGGCCGACCTGGAGCACGTCCTGCCCGGCGTGCGCCGAGCCGATGAGCACGATGTTCCAGTCCGGTCGACTCGTGGCGACGTGGTCGAGCAGAGCGACGTCGACGCGCGACGACAGGTTGCCGACGTAGCCGATGATCGGGCCATCGAGCTTGGCGAGCTCCTCCGGGGGGTTGGCGTGATCCGCCGCGGCCGCTCCCGGCGGCTCGCACGCGTTCGGCAGCAACTCGACCTCGTCGAAGAACTCGGTCATCGCATCGCGCACGCTGGCGCAGTTGGCGAGCACGACCTCGCTCCGGCCGAGGATCGCGGCGTAGTTCTCCGTCAGCTTCTGGTGGTCGTTCGATCCCACCGGATACCAGGTCCTGTTGTCGTCGACCACGTCGGACACCACCACGGTGGGCTGGAAGCGGTCGATGAGCTCAGGGACGTCGGGGTTGGTCGGATAGACCCAGAAGACGACGTCGCGCGTGCCGACGGAGTGCATGGCGAACACCTCGGCGACGAAGTCACCGAACTGGTCGCGACGTGGAAGGTCGAAGCGGTCGCCGCGATCGTCGAACAGGAACGTGTGGCGGAAGAACGACTCGTCGTCCTCCTCGCCGAGCACACGGCGGATGGTCGTGTCGAAGACGATCTGATGGTGGTCGATGCCGCCCGACTGCCCGGTGCGCCGGAGCGCTTCGATGCCCATCGGCGCGTCGAAGTGGATCGTGCGGGCGACGCGGCTCGACCGCGCGATCTCGGCGACCAGCATGTCCGAGCGCCGGCCGTAGATCCCGCTGTCGTTCTGCTTCCAGAAGACGACGAGATCGAACGTCCCGTCGCCCGTGCGTCGCGGGGCGCGCCGGCGCGTCGTCCTCGCCACCGCGGCGGCAGCAGGCTCCTCGGCAGGGCGAGCCGCCGTGGCCGCCGTGGTCGCCGATGGCCCGAACAGCCGTCGCTGCGTGCTGAGCAGCATCCGCAGACCGTCACCGAGCGGAGCGGGATCGTCGATCGACGAGCGCACGATCTCGGAGAGGATCGGAGCGACCGCCGCGTGGCTGTAGCTCTCGAGGAAGATGTCGCGGTTGCGCCTCGCTCGCTCGCGAGCGGCGCCGAAATCGCCGAGGAGCCGGTCGATCGTCGCCGCTAATCCATCTGGTCCGACGACTTCGAGATGGCCGCCGTCGATGAGCTCCTGGAGCGGCGGCACGGCGTTCACGATGCAGGGCACCTGCATCGCCAGCGCGTCGGTGACCTTCGCAGGCATCTGGTGACCCGAGATGGGGCTCGCCGGGTCCTGGAGCACGGCGGTCATGTCGGCCGCAGCGAGCAGGGCCGGCATGTCGTCGAACGGTTGCGGGGGGATGGCAAGGATCGGGCAGCCGATCGCGTCGAGGTCGCGGCGGAGCTCGTCGAGCTCGGCGGTGGCGATCAACCCGAGGACGAGCGACGGGTCGCCGAGCTCGGCGATCGCGGCCGCGAGGTCGATGACGCCCTTGTGGCGGCGCGGCGTGCCGCCGAACAGCAGCAGCCGCGCGCCGTCGTCGATGCCCAGCCGGGAGCGCACCGTCGCTCGGTCGAAGCGCGATGGATCGAACAGCAGCTCGTCGCGAGCGTGCGGGACGATCGTGCCGCCGAAGCGCTGGCGCAGCGCGTGGTTCGACACGGTGCAGCCGTCCGCTTCGGCCACCAGCGGCTCGCACACCCGGGTCCAGATGCGCCCGTACGGGGTGAGCACGGTCTCGTCGGCACGGATCGCGTCGAAGTCGGCGATGTCCGCTCCGTCGGACGCGTGCACGAACGAAAGCTCCCAATCGTCGACGTCGACGACGAGGCCGCATGGCCGCGACTCCTTCGCGAACGCGCCGAGCGCCAAGCCGGGCAGGCGAGGCTTCGACACCAAGACCGCGTCGACGTCGAGCGAGCGTCCGACCGCCTGCATCAGCTCGAGCTGCTGCGGGAACGGGGCCCCGGCATAGCTCTTGATCGGGATGCGGCCGTCGCGCACCGGCGCCCAGACGCCTGTGCCGTGCGCGGGGAACTCGAAACCGACGATCTCGACGTCGAACGTGTGGGCGAGCAGCTCTGCGAGCACGTGCGCCCGACCGACGGGGTTGTGGTTGACACCCCAGGTCGCGACCGCGACCTTGCGCCGGCGCCCGGCGCTCATCGCAGCTCTCCCTGAGTGGCACCGGACCGCAGATCGAACAGCGCCCCTTCGTCCTCGGTGGAGGCAACGCGTTCGTAGGTTCGTTCGAGGTGCAGGCGGAGCTCGCCGTAGTGGTTCAGCCACCACATGTACACCTTGGGGATCAGGAACAGCTCGGCGCCGCGATCGCGCAGGTGCTCGAGGTGGGCGATCGCCTCGCGGGCGTCGGTCGGGTGGTAGCCGGCGTAGGCGCCGTCCTCGGTCTGCGGGAAGTGCCAACCCAGCGAGTGCCCCCGGATCCGCACCGCCATCTCGTCGCCCTTGCTGACCACGCAGACGATTGCGTTCTTCGCCGCGTAGCGGCGGACGAGATCATGGGACGCGGCGTACGGATTCCGGTCGTCCTCGCGGATGTCGGTCGCCCGGCGTCGGCGGAGCGTCTCGCCCGATCCGGCGGCCAGCATCGTCGTCATCACCCGCGAACGATCCGCTTCGTGCGCGGCAGCCGAGCGGCCGCTGAGCGCGATGCTCACACGACGCGCCTCCGACTGTGCCGGCACCCCGGCGAGATCGGCGAGCGCAGCGGGCCGCGCCGGAGCGTCGGCGCCGGAGCGGACGACGAGGGCGGCGCACGCAGGCTCGGGCCGCTCACCGATCGACTCGAGGAACCCGCGCATCACCGCTTCCGGCGCCCGGACGAGCTCGTCGTAGCGGAGGATCTGCATGCGGCCGACCTCGAGCAGCTGGGCCAGGTCCAAGATCGCGTGCGTCGCCGAGAGCCATGCGGTGTACAGCTCTTCCACGTCGGCGTCGTCCTGCGCCTCGAGCTGCGCGGCGACGGTCTCGTCGACCGGTCGGGTCACGTGCACGAACGTGGCCTCCGGGTAGAGCAGAGCGGCTGACATCAAGGCATTGGGCTCGGCTGCGACCGCGCCGACCCAGCGGCGCACGTCGCCGTCGTGGGTCATCGGGTCGCCGTGGCCGGCGAACGGCCCGCCGACGAAGAGGGCGTCGACCGCCGTGCTGGCGGCGCGGTACACCGAATCAGCTGTCGCCGCGGTGCCGAGCCTGCTCACGCCTTCGCCGCGGCGCTCGGCTTCGAGGTAGCGCGCGGCGAGCTGGGCGATCTGTGACATCCACGGCGTGACGTCGACGGTGAGAAGCCGCGGGTGCTGGCCGAGGCCGCAGGCGACGAACCGTGACAACGAGTCGAACGCCGACACGACGAAGATCGGCGACAGCGGCGCCGACGGCTCGCTGGTGATGCTCGACCCGTTGGCTGTCGGCGTCGGCGAGGGCGCGGGGTGCGCGAGTCCCGCCGGTGGGCGTCCGACCGGGCCGGTCGGTCCGGCCAGATGGAGCAGCCGCACCAGGCGCCGCTGCTCGCGCACGGCGACGTCGGGACGCTGGCGTCGTGCGAGCGAGACGGCGTGGTGGCGCGAGCGTTCGCTCATCGCGGCGGACACCACGCGCCCGACGATCGAATCTCCCGACGAGCTGCCGGACCAGTCGGGCGCCTCGTGCTCGCGATGGAAGTAGACCGCCCGTGAGACGTTGACGACGCGCGCTGCGACCGCGGCGCGGGCGACGAACTCGTTCGCCGCCGCCACGGACAGGTTGGTGTTGAAGCCGCCCAGCGACTCGATCAGGCGATGGTCGACCAGCATCGTGCACGGCTCGACGACCGGACCACCGGTGCCGTTCTGGAACGCGTCGTTGCCGTCCGGCGGCATGGCGCGGGTGTGGGCCTCGGGGACGCGTGGCGCGACGACGACGTAGTCGCTGCCGACGAGCGCCGCGCCTGTGGCCTGCGCGCGCCCCACCAGACGCTCCAGCCGATCCGGGGCCGACCAGTCCTCGGCCTCCTGGAACAGGTAGCCGTCAGCCGGGAACGTCGAGACGATCTCCTCGACCACCGCCGCGGACGAAGCCGGCCCGCTCGCAGCGAGCAAGCGGACGTCCGGAAAGCGTTCGCACACGTCGGTCGGAGGCTCGCCAGAGCCGATCTGTGCGACGACGATGCCTGCGAGCGGGAGACGTTGGGCGGCCAGGGACGCGAGGCACTGATGGAGGTGAGAGTCGACGCCGCGATGCAGCACGATGCCGAGCACCGCGGGGTCGGGGCCGCAGATGCCGGCGTTCGCCACCGCCGGCAGCAGCGCCGGCTCGACGTCAGGACGTGTGAGCGAGGTCGTCGTCATGTGCCTTGCCTCCCTGGGATGGATCGTCCGCGGTGCACGCGTCGCGCGCGTACGCGCGCACGCTCGTCGTGGAGAGAGGGATCGGGTGATAGTGCGCGTCGATGTACGCGCGCAGCCCCGCGTAGTGGCTGAGCCACCAGAACGAGGTGTTGGGGAAGACGAGGTGGGTCACACCCGCGGCTTCGCTCAGCCCGAGGACGCGGATCGCATCGGCGTCGTCGGCTGGGTAGTGGCCCGCGAACGCGCCGTCGTCCGCGGCGGGGAAGTGACAGGCCCTTCCCGGCGCGACGTCGACCATCCGCTCGTCACCCTTGCTGACCACCGCGACCACGTCGCCGGCGGCCGTCAAGGAACGCACGACCTCGCGCACGTCGTCGACGACGTCGTCGTACGCCGCGTCGGCGCGGCGCGCGTGCGGCGACCACACGACCCCCCACTTCCGTTCGAACCGCTCGCGGTTGGCCGCGAACAGCTCGGAGCGCTGCCCGCTCGCGTACAGAGCGGAGAACGACGCCTCACCGAAGTGATGGACGAAGACGTCGTCGGCGCACACCAGGCGCATGCCGGCGGACCGAATCCGGCGCGCGTAGTCGTCGTCTTCGAACATGCCGATCTCGAAGCGCTCGTCGAGAGGCCCGACGGCGTCGACGACGTTGCGCGGCATCACCACGCAGAACATGACGAGCATCGGAACGTCGGTGCTCTCCCGCGCGTGGCTCCCAGCCCGCTCGGCTGCGAACGCCTGCATCTCCGCATATGTTCCGTAGGAGGTCGGGATCTCGGCCTCGTTGCCGCATCGGTTCGTCACCGGTCCGACGGCTCCGACGCCGGGCGCGGCGAGATGGGCGAGCAAGCGGCCGAGCCACCCGGGCGTCACGATGACGTCGTTGTTGACGATCGCCACGTGCGATCCGCGCGCCTGCGCCAACCCTTGGTTGACCGCCGCGGCGAAGCCGCGGTTCACGGGGTTCGTGATCACGCGGATATGGCGGTTGCGACTCGCCAGGCCCCCGAGGTATCGCTCGGTGTTCTCGTCGGATGCGTTGTCGACGACGATCAACTCGTACGGCACGTCGCCGGTGTGCGCCAACACGCTCTCGATCGCCAGGCGGCTGACGGCCAGATCGCCGTAGGTGACCATCACGATGCTGGCCGACGGCGGTGACGCGACGTCGACGCTCGGGATCGGGCGGCGCAGCGCGGCGTCGGTCGTCGCGTCTGCGAGGCGCAAGGGCCGGCGTGTCCGCGGCGTGAGGTCGAGCGATCCGGGCAGAGCGAGCGCGGGCGCGCGCGCCGCCCGCCGCACCGGGGGCTCGATGCCGCATCGGGCGAGCATCGCGCGCAGCACCACCTCGGCGTCGAAGAACTCGCGCGCGATCTCGGCCGCCGCCGCGCAGTGGCGTGGGTAGTCGGCGTTGACCCTTGCGATCGCGTCGACGGCGCTGTCGAGATCGGTGAACGGCAGCAACCCGGCGCCGGTCGGAAGATGGTTCCCGAACGCCGTGTCCTGCATCACGACCGGCCGTCCGGCTGCGAGGTACGTCGCGCTGCGCTCGCTGAACCATCCGGATCGGAAGCGGATGTTCTGGTCCTTCGCCGCGGTCAGCTCACCGCGCGATCCGACGATGTACTCGCGGTAGGCGCCGGAGTCGAGCGACACGGTCGACGCGGGCCGAACCATCCATCCGTGGGACTCCAGCAGCTTCTGGTCGTCAGGCTCGTAGCTCCCGAGCGCCAACTCGAAGCGTTGCTCCACCCGCTCGGGCAGCTCGACGATCTTGAGGAACTCGTGGTGCTTGCTCCATCGATAGACCTCGCCGTCGATCGTCAGGTTGCGCCACGGCTGGCGCCAGTTGCCGATCGTCGTCATGACCGATCCGCCGACCGGACTCCCGATCTGCCACATGTCCATCACGACCGGTGGAGGCGTGGGGACGAACGAGAACCGGCGCGACCACGGCAGCCCGCAGTCCGGGTTCCCATAGTTGAGACCCCATGTGAAGAACCACGTGTGCAGCTCGAGCGCGGCGATGGCACGCTCGTCATCGCGGTCGATCTCGAACTCGACCTCGCCCGGATCGGTCCCGAGGTACAGGAGGCGACCGGTCGCGGCGTGCTCCTCGAGGGGCATCGTCCCACCGTGCATGTTGACGATCAGCGCGGCGTCCGCGTAGAGGCGCTTCAGCTCGGCCCACGACATGCCGTAGCAGGCGCCGTCGTCGTGCAGCGCGTGGAACGCCCACTTGTCGCCGAAGCCGAAACGGCCGAGCTCCGTGCGCAGGAACGCCGCGGCCTTGGCCGTCGGGTCGTCGTCGGCGTGCTCCATGAACATCGACGGCGTCCGCGCGTGGGCTTCGACGTAGTACACGTCGAAACCCAGCCGCCGCAGCCCGATCGCGTACTGCACGACGAGCCACGTCACTCCGCCGACGGGCATCTTCGTCATCATGCCGAGCAGCACGACCTTCGGCCGGTGGGCGACTCGTGTGCTCATCGGCCCTCCCGATCGGCGCCGGCGAGCGCGGCTCTCGCGGCCTCGGCGCGGCTCCGGCGCATGGCTTGGGCTTCCCACATCTGCCGGTACAGGCCGTCGGCGGCGAGCAGTTCGTCGTGTGAGCCGACCGCCACGAGCGCTCCGTCGTCGATCACGAGGATCGTGTCGGCGCGGCGGATCGTCGAGAGCCGGTGCGCGATCGTGATCGTGGTGCGTCCCTCCGTCAGCCGCTCGAGCGCGTCGAGGATCACCGCCTCCGTGCGCGAGTCGATCGACGACGTCGGCTCGTCGAGGATCAGGATCGGCGCGTCGCGCAGGAACGCCCGCGCCACCGCGATGCGTTGGCGCTCCCCGCCCGAGATCTTCGTGCCGCGCTCGCCGACGCGCGTCTCGTAGCCCTTCGGCAGCGCCTTGATGAACTCGTGCGCGTTGGCCTTCTGCGCGGCTCGGTGCACCTCCTCGTTGGCGGCGCCGGGCCGGCCGTAGGCGATGTTCTCGCGGATCGTCCCGGAGAACAGCAACGGCTCCTGAAGCACGATGCTGAACTGCCGGCGCAGCGACTCGAGCGTGATGTCGCGCACGTCGACGCCGTCGATCGTGATGCGGCCGCGGTCGACGTCGTACAGACGGGGGATGAGGCTCACCAACGTCGACTTGCCGGCGCCGGTGGCGCCGACGATGGCGATCGACTGGCCCGCGGCGATCGAGAACGAGATGTCCCGCAGGGTGTCCTGCCGCGTCGCGTAGCTGAAGCCGACGTTCTCGAACGTGATGTCGCCGCGCGCGCGTCCGATGTCCACCGCGCCGTCGCGCTCGACGACGTCGGGAGGTGTGTCGAGCAGTTCCACGGCGTGCTCGAACGCGACGAACTGTTCCTGGAGCACGGTGACGGAGTTCGTCAGCGTTTCGAGCGGGCCGTACACGGCCGCGATGTAGGCCATCAGGACGAGCAATTCGCCGGTCGAGATCCGCCCGTTGAGGACCTGGTGGGCGCCGATGCCGACCACGGCCGCCGTGCCCGCCGCCGTGATCGCGCTGACCACCATGTTGAACGCGGCTTGGCGGACTGTCAGGCGCACGCGGGCATCAACCGTCCGCTCCCCGTGGATGCGGAACCGTTGGTAGGTCCCGCGCTCGCGGCCGAAGGACACGATCACGCGCAGCATCGAGAGGCCTTGGTGGACCATCGAGAGGTTCGTGCTCTCCATGTCGCGCACGCGCCGCAGCTCCGGCTCGACCCGGTTGGCGTAGTGCGTCGTCGACAGCACCACGAACGGGATCGCCGTGGCGCTCAGCAGCGCGAGCGACGGTTCGATGCGGAAGGCGATGATCAGCATGCCCAGCAAGGTCAGGGCGCTGCGCGCGAACTCGGGGATCGCGATGACGACCTGCCCGACCGCCTCGGCCTGGTCGTTGATCCGGAACATCAGGTGGCCGGTGTGGGCATCGTCGTGGAAGTCGAACGAGAGGCGGTGCACGTGACGGAGGAGGTCGCTGCGCAGGTCGAGGACCATGCGCCGGTCGACGACGTTGGTGACGTAGTCGTTGGCGATGCTGACCGCCCCGATGAGCACCGTGATCAGCAGGCTGACCGCGACGGCGAACAGGATGAGCCCGCCGTCCCCGTCGCCGGCGACCGCCGTCGCCCAGCCGGGCGGCTCGCGGTCGCCGAGGACGGTGTCGACCACGAACGCGAGCGGCCACGGCTCCGCCAGGGTCAGCACTGCCAGAATCGCGGTCGACGCGACGGCGGCGGCCGCGTGCCAGCGGTACGGCCGTAGGTAGCGAAACGCCCGCGGGAACAGCCGGAACCCCCGCGACAGGGCGCCACGCGCCGGCCGATGTTCCGGATCAGCGACCATCAGCAGGGACCGTGGCCGGGACGGCACGCGCGGTCGAGGTGCGGCGAGCGGGCGCGGACGGGTCTGCGGCGGGCCACATTCAGGTATCGGTCGCCGCGGCGGTCCGCTTGACCAGCCCTTGCGGACATGTTGACGCACGGCCAGGCTGGCGGCGATCGCGAGGGTCCGCGACCGTGCGACACCCCCTTTGTAGGTTGCGCGCCATGCGGCTGTTGCACACCAGCGACTGGCACCTCGGGCGCTCGTTCGGAGCGTTCTCGCTGCTGGACGACCAGCGGGCCGCTCTCGCGCGCATCGCCGAGCTGGTGCGCAGCGAATCCGTCGAGCTGGTCGTCGTGGCGGGCGACGTGTTCGATCGGGCGATCCCCTCGGCCGAGGCGGTCACCGCGCTGCGTGACGGCCTCCAGGCGATCCGCCACGCGGGGGCGATGGTCGCTCTCATCTCCGGCAATCACGACAGCGCCGAGCGCCTGGCCGCGTTCGACGGTTTGCTCGCCGAAGGGGTGTACGTCGCTGGCGGGTACCGCAGCGCGGGCACGATCGCCCGTCTCCGCGCCGCCGACGGACCGCTGGCGCTCGTTCTCGTCCCGTTCCTCGATCCGATGTTGGCTCCCGCCGACGAACAGGCCCCCGGTGACGGCGACGGTCAGCCGAGCCGCCCGACCCACGCGTCGGTGTTGCGCCGCCGCCTCGAGCGCGCCCGCGAGCTGGTCGCCGGCGAGCGCAGCGTCGTCGTCGCGCATGCCTTCGTGCGCGGGGGCTGGCCCTCCGACAGCGAGCGCGAGCTGGGCGTCGGCGGATCCGACATGGCGCCCGCGGAGGTCTTCGCGGGCTTCAGCTACGTCGCGCTCGGTCACCTGCACCGCGCCCAGGACCTGGGGGCCAGCACCACCGTCCACTACTGCGGCACCCCGCTCGCCTATTCCTTCAGCGAGTCGGCCGGCAAGACCGTCAGCCTGGTCGACATCGCTCCCGGCGGCGCCGTGCGGGTCGAGCGCATCGCTCTCGGGGTGTGCCGCGGCGTGGCAACGGTGCGCGGCTCGCTCGACGAGCTGTTGACCGATCCAGCGCACGAGCAGCACACCGGTCGGTGGATCCGCGCCCAGCTCACCGACACCGGTGTCCTCACCGAGCCGATGGCCCGCCTGCGCGAGCGCTTCCCCTACGTGGTCGAGCTCCATCGCGTGCCCGCGGGAGGAGCCGGCGAACACGTGAGCGTGCCGGCGTCGCCCGGCCAGGCGATGCGCACTCCGCTGCGCACCACGCTCGACTTCTGGTCGGCGGTGCACGGCGAACCGGCCACCCCGGCGATCGAGGCCCACCTGCGCCGCGCGCTCGAGCAGGCGGCGAGCGTCCCATGAGGCCGCTCCGGCTCCAGATGACCGCCTTCGGGCCGTTCGCCGGCACCGAGGAGGTCGACTTCTCGGCGCTGGCGCCGCTCGGCTTGTTCGTCATCGCCGGGCCCACGGGCAGCGGAAAGACGACCATCTTCGACGCCGTGTCGTACGCGCTCTATGGCACGGCGCCGGGCCAGCGTGACGCCAACGAGATGCGCAGCCACCACGCCGGGCCCGGTGTGGCGCCCGAGGTGCGGCTCGACTTCGAGGTAGGCGGCCAGCGCTTCCGGGCGATCCGTTCTCCGGCTTACGAGCGCCCGAAGCTGCGCGGCGAGGGCGTCATCCCGGTCGCCCACCGTGCTGCGCTGCTGCGCTTCGACGGGAACGAGTGGGTCCCGGCATGCGAGCCCAAGCCTCGGGTGGTCACGGACGTCTGCGTCGACCTCGTCGGTCTGACCGATGCCCAGTTCCACCGGGTGATGCTGCTCCCCCAAGGGCAGTTCGAGCGGTTCCTCGTCGCCAAGGGCGACGAGCGGCGCCCGCTGCTGCGCCAGCTGTTCGGCAGCGCGGTGTACGACCGGGCCGTCGAGGTGATGAAGACCGCCGCTGCGGCGGCTCGCAAGGCGGCCGACGCCGCGCGCGAGCGGGCGGGGTGGGCAGCGGAGCGTGCCGGACAGGCCGTCGCCGCGGCGGAGGACGCGGCGCAGGTCGACGTCGCTGCGGAAACGCCGGCTGCTGCCCGGCTCGATCTTGTCGAGTCGGTCGTCGCCGCCGCGGAGGGCGACCTGCGTCAGGTCGACGCGGCCGCCCGTGCCGCCGCGGACGCGGCGGCCACAGCAGACGAGACCGCGCGCCGGTGGCGCGCGCGTGCCGCACGTCGCCAGCGGTTGGCCGATCTCGAGGCGCAGCGATCGCGGCGCGAGGCCGATCGCGCCGCGATCGACGCCGCGCGCAGGGCCGTGCCGGTCGTCGCAGCGGCCGATGCCGCGGCACGCGCGGCCGAGGAGAGCGCTGCGGCACGCACGGCGCATGCGCAACACCACGACCTGGTCGCCGGTGTCCTCGCCTCCCTCGGCCACCGTCCGGACGCCGACCCGCGCCGGCTGCGTGAGGCGCTGGCGGCCGACGCCGCCGCGGCGGAGGGCGTCATCGCCCAGCGGCGCAAGGTCGCGCAGCTCGCCGCCGAGCTGGCCGCGGCGCGCGCTTCCGAGTCCCAGGTGCTGTCGGCCGTCGTCGCCGCCGAGGCCGACCTCGACCAGGCACGCGCGCGCATCCACGGCCACGAGATCGAACTGGGCGAACTCGACCCGATCGCCGACGGTCTCGCCGATGCCGAAGCCGCCGTCACCGTCGCGACCGACCAACTCCACCAGCGTGAGCAGCTCGACGGCGTCCTCGCCGAGGTGCACGTCGCCGAAGCCGACGCCGCGGCGACCGACGCGGCATACCGCCATGCCACCGACGTCTTTCTGTCGACGGCAGCGCCACGCCTCGCTCTGCACCTTCGCCCTGGCCAGCCGTGCGCGGTGTGCGGGTCTCGGGAGCATCCGGCGCCGGCGCAGCTGGCGCTCGATTTCGCGATGGTCTCCGCCGAGCAGCTCGACGATCTGCGCGAGCGCGCCGGGGCGGCGCGCCAGGCGCGCGATCGCGCCCTCGTCGCGATGCACACCCTCACGCACGCGCTGGGCGCCGTCGCCGCCGATCCCGTCGACGCGGCGCGGACGCGCCTGCACGCCGCGCACGGCGCGCTGCGGGCCGCCCGGACCGCGGAAGCACGCCGGACGACGGTCGCGGCCGAGCTCGTCGCGCTGCGCGCCGAGGCGGACGCGCTCGACTCGTCGCTGGTCACGCTGCACCGTGACCTCGCCACCGCCAACGAGCGCTGCCGCCACGCCGAGAAGGACCACGACGAGGCGCTGTTCGACCTCGCCGCGGCCGGCGAGCACGCCGACGACCCCGAGGCGTGGCTGCGTGCCATCGCGGCGGCACGCGCCGGGCTCGATCGCAGTGACGACTTGTGGGCCGACGTGCAACGTGCCGAGGTCGAGGCAGCGATCGCCGCCTCGGCGGCAGAGGAGGCGCTCCAGTCATCCGGCCACCGGTCCGTCGACGACGCGCGCGCCGCGCTGCTGGCCCCCGACGACCTCGACGTCCGCGACGCGGAGCTCGCCGCATGGGAGGCCGAGGTCACCGAAATCAGCGCGCAGCTGTCCGCCGCCGACGAGGCTCTGCCCGACGACGAACCGCAGTGTGAGGCGCTGCGCTCCCAGGCGATCGAGCTGGCGGCACGGCGCGACGCGCTGCGCACCCGCGTCGCCGAGATCCGCACGCACCTCGCCGCCGCCCGCGAGGCGCTCGCCACGGCGGCCGACGCCGCTGCGGCTGTGCCCGCCTTGGTCGCCGAAGCCGAGGTCACCGCCACGGTGGCCGCGCGCTGCGCCGGCCAGCTGCCGCCGCGGATCCCGCTCGAGAACTGGGTGCTCGGCGCCGAGCTCGACCGCGTCGCGGACGCCGCCAACACCCACCTCACGGCCATGACGAACGGCCGCTATCAGCTGCTGCGGGCAGGCGACGTCCTCGACGGCCGCACCGGGGGAGGCCTCGACCTGCTCGTCGCCGACGCGCACACGGGCACCACGCGACGGACGACGTCGCTGTCCGGTGGCGAGCGGTTCCAGGCGTCGCTGTCGCTCGCTCTCGGTCTCGCCGACGTGGTCACCAGCGGCACCGCGGCCACGGCGCGCACGATCGACGCCTTGTTCGTCGACGAAGGCTTCGGCTCGCTCGACGCCGAGGCGCTCGACCAGGCCATCGACACCCTCGATCGGTTGCGCCGTCACGGCCGCCAGATCGGGATCGTCACCCACGTCGAGGCGATGAAGGCCGCCCTGCCAGTGGGCATCGAGGTTCGCCGTCTCGCCGGCGAGAGGGGGTCGACGATCGAGCAGCTGGTCGCCTGACCGACGCCGATCCGGCCGCCGTTGCTGGCACAGTGTGCGCCGTGTTCTGGCGCCGGCGCCGTGCCGACCCGCTGCCCGAGACGTGGCCGAAGATCATGGCTCGACGCGTGCGCGAATGGGAGCTGCTCACCGCGCACGAGCAGGACCGCCTCGGGGAGCTCACCGAATCGTTGCTGCGCGACAAGCGCTGGGAAGCGGCACGCGGGTTCACCCTCACCGACGAGATGCGGGTGGCGATCGCCGCCAACGCAGCGCTCCTGGTGCTCGATCTCGATCTCGAGCATTATCGCCACGTCGCCTCGATCGTCGTCCATCGCACCACGGTGCGCGTGAGCGGCCCTCGCCAAGGTCCGGTGTCGGGGGTGATGACCGACGCCCCCCGATCGCTGCTCGGACAGGCACACGACAACCGCGGACCCGTCATCCTGGCGTGGGACGCCGTGGCGCGCGATCTGCGCACGCCGTCACGCGGCCAGAACGTGGTCGCGCACGAGTTCGCCCACAAGCTCGACATGCTCGACGGCCTCCTCGACGGCACCCCGCTGCTCGCCGACCGCGCTGCCCACGACCGATGGGTCGAGGTCTGCGGCAGCGCGTACGAACTGCTGCGCCGGGGCGAGGGCGAGATCTCCGCGGTGTTGCGCGAGTACGGCGGCAGCGACCCGGCCGAGTTCTTCGCCGTCGCCGTCGAAGGCTTCTTCACCATCCCAGTCGAGCTGGCGGATGCCGCCCCCGGCCTCTACGACCAGCTGCGGTCCTACTTCGCTCAGGACCCGGCCGCTCGGCGGGCGGCGCGCGCCGAGTCCGCCTGATCGAACACCGGCCGCGCGGTCTCGCCGCGCCGTCTGCCATCCTGCACCCATGGCGCGATGGGCGGATCGCTGGCGGAGCTATTGGGACGACGACCCCCCGAGGTCGACGAGCGCGGTCGACGCGGTGGCGGTCGTCCTCCTCGACCTGATGACCGACGGGGTCGACCGCCGGGTCGTGCGCCAGCGGGTGTCGGCCGACGGCGCGCGGTTCGTGAACAGTGTGATGGCGCTGTCGTTCGGCGCGGCCGCCCCACACAGCCATCCCGACTGGGTCACGATCGACTGCCATCGGGCGACAGCCGACAGCGGCCGGCTCGTGATCGCCCTCGGGTGGGGATACCGGTTCGCCGTCGTCGACCTCGGGATCGCGTCGGACGCCGAGGGGCCGACCGAGCCTGCGCCCGACGAGGGCTTTCCCGATCTGGTTGCCCGATTCCGGACAGCACGTGCGGTCGACGTCGTCGCCGTCCGCCCCGGTCCCGGCGGACCGCCGCTGCACGCCGGGCCCGGCCGGCGGCGCCGCCTGCTCGGGTGGGACGACGTGTTGCCCGTGCTGCGGACGTCGTTCCCCGACGAGGCACGGTCCGTGATGCTGGCCGACTTTCTCGCCGCCCACGTCGCACGCCATGCCGCGCCGCCCGACGACGTGCGCCCAGCGGCGCCGAGCGAACCGGCCTACGCAGCGTGCTCGGATCGCACGGCGCTCGTCGACGCGATCGTCGAGCTCGCCCGGCGCCACTGCGATCACGACGCCGCCCTCGATGTGCGCTTCGCCGGGGCCGCGCACGCAGCGTCGATCGCCGGCGCGGCGAACGCCCGCCTCGGCCGGCCGTGGGTCACGGTGTGGAACTCCGCTCCAGGGTCGGGAGCGGCACGCACGGCCGCGGGTCGGGAGACCGGGTGCGAGCTGCGCCTGCGGCGCGCGCCGGTGAGACCGTGGAGCACGGTCCCGAGCCGCGATGATGGTCCGATGCGCGTGCACCTGATCGACGGCACCTACGAGCTGTTCCGCCAGCACTACGGCACGATCGCACGCCACGAGACCCCGCCGCCGTACGCGGCGACGATCGGCGTCCTGACCTCCACGCTCCAGCTGCTGCGCGAGGGGGCGACCCACATCGGGGTCGCCAGCGATCACATCATCGAGAGCTTTCGCAACGACCTCTGGCCGGGGTACAAGACCAGCGCCGGGATGGACCCGGAGCTGCTGGCGCAGATCCCGATCGTCGAAGAGGCCCTCGACGCGATGGGAGTCACGGTGTGGGCGATGGTCGAGCACGAGGCAGACGACGCCCTCGCATCGGCCGCCAGGGTGGCCGCAGCCGACCCGCGTGTCGAGCAGGTGCTGATCGTCACGCCGGACAAGGACCTCGGCCAGTGCGTCCGGGGCACCCGGGTGGTGCAGTTCGACCGTCGCAAGGGCGAGATCCTCGACGAGGCCGGCGTGACCGCCAAGTTCGGGGTCGGCCCGGCATCGGTCGCGGACTGGCTGGCGCTCGTCGGTGACAGCGCCGACGGCTATCCCGGCCTGCCGGGCTGGGGCGCCAAGACCGCATCCGCGGTGCTCGCCCGCTACGGCACGATCGCCGCGATCCCCGACGAGCCAGGCAAGTGGGACGTCGCCGGCCTGCGCGGTGTCCCCAAGCTCGCCGCCACCCTGGCCGACCAGCGAGCCCTCGCGGAGCTGTTCGTGCGGGTCGCCACGGTGGTCGACGACCTCGACGTCGGCGCCGTCGACGACTGGGCATGGCGTGGCCCCACCGAGCGGTTCGCAGCGATCGCCGAGCAGCTCGGGGCGGGGGAACTGGTCGGGCGTGCGATGGCTCTCACCCGGTAGGGTGTCGCTGCCTTCGTTCGGCGCCCGCCGGGTGAGGTGACGGCCGGGTCCTGTGCAACGGAGGCCCGTGAACCAGGTCAGGACCGGGAGGTAGCAGCCTTCATCGGTATCCCCCGTGTGCCGCAGGCAGCCTGGCCGTCACCTCAGCCGGCGGGGTCGCGCGTGGGCGAGGAGGGATGCGAGAGCGGCCGAATCGGCACGCTTGGAAAGCGTGTGAGGGGCAACCCTCCGTGGGTTCGAATCCCACTCCCTCCGCTCGATCCGGCGGTGGATCACCAACAGGCGAGCGCCTCGCCGCGAGCGGCGTCGGGCCCTCGCTCCGCCCGACGAGGACGACAGCGACGATGCAGGGCCCTGTGGAGCAGCCGATCGACGATCTCGCAGCGATGCGCCTCGCCCTCGACGAGGCGCGCGCCGCGGTCGCCCACGGCGACGTCCCGATCGGCGCCGTCGTGATCCACGGCGGAACGGTCATCGCGGCGCGGCACAACGAGCGTGAGCTCGCCGGAGATCCGACCGCCCACGCCGAGATCCTGGCGTTGCGCGACGCCGCGGCGGCGATCGGTCACTGGCGGCTGATCGGGTGCACGCTCGTGGTCACGCTCGAGCCGTGCGTGATGTGCGCCGGCGCGGCGGTGAACGCCCGCGTCGACCGGGTGGTGTACGGCGCCACGGACCCGAAAGCCGGCGCGGCGGGCAGCCTCTACGACATCTGCGCCGACGCGCGGCTCAACCATCGGCCTCCCGTGACCGCCGGTGTGCTCGCCGACGAGAGCGCGGCGATGCTGCGATCGTTCTTCGCCGCGCGTCGCTGACACCCGATAGCCTGCCGCCCCGGAAGGATGCCAGAGCGGACGAATGGGACGGCCTCGAAAGCCGTTGAGGTCCTTCGGGCCTCCGTGGGTTCGAATCCCACTCCTTCCGCTCCCGCGATGTTTCGCTGTCGCGTGACGGACCTGGTCCTCCGGCCGCTCGAACGCGCTGGTCGGGGAACCAGGTCCGGCACATGGCTCGCAGGGAGGCACATGCATGACCGAGGCGCAACAGCCGGCGCTGGCGGCGGGCGTCGCACAGATCGGCGCGTCCAGCGTCCGTCGCATGGGCTTCGGCGCTATGCGGCTCACCGGGCCCGGCATCTGGGGCCCGCCTCCCGACCGGCGTGAGGCCGTCGCCGTGGTGCGGCGGGCTGTGGACAGCGGCGTCAACCTCATCGACACCGCGGATTCGTACGGTCCGGTGGTGAGCGAGGAGATCATCGCCGATGCGCTCGCCCCCTATCCCGACGATGTGGTGATCGCGACCAAGGGCGGTCTGGTGCGACCCGGTCCCGACCAATGGCCGGCGAACGGTCGCCCGGAGCACCTGAAGGCGGCGTGCGACGGCAGCCTCGCCCGCCTGCGCATCGAGCAGATCCCGCTCTATCAGCTGCACCGGCCGGATCCCGCGGTGCCGCTCGACGAGTCGGTCGGCGCGCTGATCGAGCTGAAGCAGCAGGGCAAGATCCGCCACATCGGACTGTCGAACGTCACCGTGGCGCAGCTGCGCGCCGCCCAGCAGCTGACGCCGATCGCGTCGGTGCAGAACCGCTACAACGTCGCCGATCGCTCGTCCCAGGACGTGCTCGACGTGTGCGCCGCCGAGGGCATCGTGTTCTTCCCCTGGGCGCCGATCCACCACGCCCGCGGCGACCGGCGCGTCCGCGAGATCGCCGCCCGCCATGGGGCGACGCCCTCGCAGGTGGCGCTGGCGTGGCTGCTCGCTCGCTCGCCCGTGATGGTGGTCATCCCCGGCACCGCGTCGCGGGCGCACCTCGACGAGAACGTCGCCGCATCGCGGCTGCGCCTCACGCCCGACGAGATCGGCGCGCTGGCCAGCGCGCCGCCCGCATGGCAGCGAGCCGTGCGAGCCGTGCGCGACCGCCTGCGCTGACGCGTCGCGTCGCCGCCGGGCTCAGTCAGTCGCAGAGGATGCCGTCGGGCGGCGGAACCAGATCGATGAGATACGAGTTCACCGTCTCGACGATGCAGTCGTTGACGCCGTAGCCGGTGTGCTGGTCGGCTTCGACGATCACCAACCGCCCGTCCTCCAGCGCTTCCGCCATCGCTTCGGTGCTGACGAGCGGCGTGGCGGGGTCGCCGGTCGTGCCGATGACCACGATCGGCCCGGCGCCGACTCCCGTGATCGTCGCCCGCTGGTCGCCGTCGACCGGCCAGAACGAGCAGCTGTAGTCCCCGGTGGTGTTGGGGCTGAAGCGCGGCGCGGCCGCGTTCAACTCGGGCACGATCTCGTCGGCTTCGTCGGGGGTCGGGCGGCTGGCGTCGTCGACGCAGCCGATCGCGATGAACGCCTCGAGCTCGTTGCCGTAGGTGCCGTCGGGGTTGCGCTGGTAGTAGCTGTCGTACAACTCGAGCAGCCCGCTGCCGTCTCCGTCTCGGCCGTCGGCGAGCGCCTCGGCGAGCTGGTCCCACAGCTGCGGCGTGTACATCGCCTGGGCCACCGCAGTGAGGGCCATGCCGCGTGTCAGGTCGGGCCGGCCGGACTCCGTGGGGATCGGGTTCTCGTCGAGATCGGCCATGAACGCGTCGAACGCGCCCTCCGCGTCCCCTCCGTTGTGGAACGCGCAGTCGTCGTCGGCGCTGCACTCGGCGAGGAACGTGGTGAGGGTTCCTTCGAAGCCGGCGCTCTGCTGCACCAACCCCGCGTCCGGGTCGGCGTTGGGATCCGAGGCCCCGTCCAACACCGCGGCGCGCACCGTGTCGGGGAACAGCGTCGCCCAGGTCGCGCCCAGCTCGCTGCCGTAGCTGAAGCCGAAGTAGCTGATCTTGTCCTCGCCGAGCGCTTGCCGGATGCTGTCCATGTCGGCCGCCGAGTTGTTCGTGCCGACGTAGGCGAGGATGTCGCCGCTGTTGGCCTCACACGCCTCGGCGAACTCCCTGGCGGACTCGATCAGCTCCTCGCGCTCGTCGGGCGTGTCGGGCGTGATGTCGCCGCCGGCCATCTCGTCGTAGTCGTCGATGCAATCGACGGCGGGTTCGCTGAGACCGGTGCCGCGTGGGTCCCATCCGATGATGTCGAACCGGGCGACCAGCCCCCGGTCGTAGATCTGCGGGGCGTACTGCGCCAGGTAGCTGCCGCCGAACCCCGGGCCGCCCGGGTTGACCAGCAGCGAGCCGATGCGCTCGTCGGGATCGGTGGCGCGGTGGCGGACGACGTAGAGCTCGATCGTCCCGTGCGACGGATCGTCGTAGTCGAGCGGAACGTCGAGCGTGCCGACGTCGATGCCGTCGTCGATCTCCTCCCACCCGAACGGGTCACCCGCCGGGGACTCCGAGCCGTTCGACCCCTCGGTCGATGCGCCTGGCGGATCGCTGCTGTCGGACGACGGGGACGAACCGTCGGGAGGGTCCACAACCGAACCGGTGACGTCGGGATCGTCGGCTCCGCCCACCGACAGGCCGCTGTCGGACCCGTCGCCACAGGCGGCAACCCCCGTCAGCAGGGCGAGGGGCAGCATCACCGAGGCGATCGAACGGGCGCGCATCCCACGAAGGGTAGGCGGGCGAGGGCGCGTCGTGGCGCCGGGCGTCATGAACATTCCATCCCGTGCGGTGGCGCGACGAGGTCGACCAGGTACCGGTCGACAGCGTCTCCGATGCACCGGCTGGTCCCGTAGCCGGTGTGTTGATCGGCATCGGCGATCACCAGCCGCCCGTCGGCGAGCGCCTCGGCCATCGCCCGCGTGCTGTCGAGCGGCGTGGCGGCGTCTCCCGTGGCGCCGATGACGACGACGGGGCCGTCCCCGGCTCCGCGGACGTCGACCTCTCCTGCCGGTGGGGCGGGCCACACCGAGCAGACCGTGAGCTCGAACATCCAACTCCGCCCCAGCCGTGGCGCGGCGGAGGCGAACTCGGGCTCGTGCCGGAAGAGGTCGTCCGGGCCGCTCGAGCCGGGATCGTCCAAGCAGTTGATGGCGAAGTAGGCCTCGATCTGGTCACCGTCGCCGTAGCCGTCGGTGAGGCCGAAGTAGCTGTCGTACAGCGCGAGCAGCAGGTCGCCGTCGCCCTCCTGCGCCGCTGCGAGCGCTTCTTCGAGATCGGGCCATGTGTCGTCGCTGTACATCGATGTCGCGACCGCCGTGTTGGCGACGCCCTGCGTGACGGGCGGGCGGTCGCGATCGCCGACCGGCAATGGCCGAGCGTCGATCTCGGCCATCAGCGCGTCGAACGCGCCCTCGGCATCGCCGCCGTTGTGGAACGCGCAGTCGTCGTCCGCGCTGCACCGGGCGAGGAACGTGGTCAGCGCGGCCTCGAACCCAGCGGCCTGCGCGACGTTCTGCTCGAGGTAGCCCTCGGTGGGATCGGCGGCGCCGTCGAGCACCGCGGCGCGCACCGTGTCGGGGAACAGCGCGATCCAGACCGCGCCCAGCTCGCTGCCGTAGCTGAAGCCGAAATAGCTGATCGTGTCCTCGCCGAGCGCACGCCGGATCGCATCGATGTCGCGCGCCGAGTCCGCCGTGCCGACGTGGGGCAGGATCGCTGCGCTGCGTTCCTCGCATGCGGCGGCGAACTGCTCTGCGGCGGCGATCACGGCCTCGCGTTCGGCGTCGTCGTCCGGTGACGAGTCGATCGAGAAGATCGGGTCGTAGTGGTCGATGCAATCGACCGCAGGCTCGCTGAAGCCTGTGCCGCGGGGATCCCAGCCGATGATGTCGAATCGCTCGACGAGGTCGCCGCCGAAGACGAACTCGGCGGCATGCGCCAGATAGCTGCCTCCGTAGCCGGGCCCGCCCGGGTTGACGAGCAACGATCCGATGCGTTCGTCCGGGTCGGTGGCGCGGTGGCGCACGACGTACAGCTCGATCGTGCCGCGCGCCGGGTCGCCGTAGTCGAGCGGCACGTCCAGGCTGCCCTCGTCGACCCCGCGCTCGACCTCCTCCCAGCGGAACAGCTCGTCGCTCGAGCCGCTCGGCGCCGCCGGAGCCGTGTCGGTCGTCGCCGTCGACGGCGCCGGGGTCGGTGCCGGGTCGACAGTGGGCTCCGGGTCGTTGTCCGAGATCGGCTCGGTCGTGCCGGTCGCGTCGGATCGGCCCGCATGGACGCCGCTGGCATCGCCGTCGCCGCATGCCACGAGCGACGTCGAGATCGCGACGATCGCGCCGAGCAGGGCAGATCGTCGCCGCATCGTGCCGACTGTAGGGGGCGAGAGCCGTCGGCGCGCAGCGGCCGTAGCCTCCTCGCCATGCGGATGGGTCCGCCGAGTTTGCGCCCGCGCGACGCCGAGGCGGTGAAGGGGGTCAGACTCAACCGCGCCACCACTCGCCGCATCGGCGCGTTCGCGCGGCCGTACCGGAAGGCGATCGCCGTGTTCCTGGCGGCGATCCTGGTGTCGGCTGTCCTGGCGCTGCTCCCGCCGCTGATGTTCCGCTCGATCCTCGACACCGCCATCCCCGACGGTGACCGCCGGCTGATCACCATCCTCGCCGGGGTGGTCGTGCTCGCCGCCATCGGCGATGCCGTGCTGAACATCGTGCAGCGATGGTGCTCGGCCCGCATCGGGGAAGGGCTGATCTACGACCTGCGGGTGGCGTTGTTCGACAAGGTGCAACGCATGCCGATCGCGTTCTTCACGCGCACCCAGACCGGCGCGCTGACCAGCCGGCTGAACAACGACGTCATCGGCGCGCAGACGGCCGTGACGAGCACGCTGGGCAGCGTCGTCAGCAACGTCGTGGTGCTCGTCACCACGCTCGCCGCGATGATCGCTCTCGAATGGCGGCTCACCCTGCTGGCGTTGCTGGTGCTGCCGATGTTCGTCATCCCGGCGCGCCGCGTGGGCCGGCGGCTCCAGCAGATCTCACGGCAGCAGATGGCGCTCAACGCCGAGATGAACACGCAGATGACCGAGCGCTTCAACGTCGCCGGAGCGATGCTCGTCAAGCTCTTCGGCGACCACCGGGCGGAGACGGCGCAGTTCTCCGCGCGAGCCGCCGGCGTGCGCAACACCGGCATCCGCTCGGCGATGTACGGGCGGGTGTTCTTCGTCGCTCTCGGCCTCGTCGGCGCCCTCGGGGCGGCTGCGGTGTACGGAGTGGGCGCGCAGCTCGTCGTCTCCGGCACGATCACCGACGGCACGCTCGTCGCGCTCGCCGCCTACGTCGCCCGCGTGTATCAACCGCTCACCGGTCTGACAAACGCCCGCGTCGATCTCATGACCGCGATGGTCAGCTTCGAGCGCGTGTTCGAGGTTCTCGACGCTCCCGAGGCGATCAGCGACGATCCGGATGCGGTCGAGCTCGGCCTGCCGCGCGGTGAGGTGGTCTTCGACCATGTCTCGTTCCGTTATCCCCCGGCGGCGGCCGTGACGATCCCGTCGCTCGAGGCGCCGAGCGCTCTCGTCGGCGGTGATCCCGACACCGACGTGTTGATCGACGTGTCGCTGCGCCTCGCCCCGGGAGAGACCGTCGCCCTGGTCGGCGCGTCAGGGGCCGGCAAGTCGACGCTCGCCTCGCTGATCTCGCGCCTCTACGACGTCACGGCGGGATCCGTGCAGGTCGACGGCCACGACGTGCGCTCGCTGTCGCAGCGGTCGCTGCGTGCCGCGATCGGGGTCGTCAGCCAGGATCCGCACCTGTTCCACGACACCATCGTCGCCAACCTGCTCTACGCCCGCCCGGGGGCGTCGCGCGCCGACGTCGTGGCCGCCTGCCAGGCGGCGCGCATCCACGACACGATCGTCGCTCTGCCCGACGGCTACGACACGATGGTCGGTGAGCGCGGCTACCGCCTCAGCGGCGGTGAGAAGCAGCGCATCGCGATCGCCCGGCTGTTGCTCAAGGATCCGGCGATCATGATCCTCGACGAAGCGACGAGCCACCTCGACAACGAGAACGAGGCCCACGTCCAGGCCGCGCTGGAGAACGCCCTGCGCGGGCGCACTGCCTTGGTCATCGCCCACCGGCTCACCACCATCCGCGATGCCGACCGCATCGTCGTGCTGCACGAGGGCCGCATCGCCGAGTCCGGGACGCACGCGGAGTTGATGGCGCGCGGCGGGCTCTATGCGCAGCAGGAGCTGGTCGCTCTGCTCGGCGTCGACGAGGAGACGGCAGCCAGCTGACCGCCAGCCGGCGATCGATTAGCGGGTGACGCTGGCCAGCAGGTCTCCGGGCGCCGCCCGCAACGCGTCCGTGGCGGTCCCGGCGGGCAGGTGGGCGCAGGCCGCCTCGGCCCGAGCGACGTAGACGCGGGCGGCGTCGATCGCGGCGTCGACCCCGCCGCCGTTGCGCACCACGGCGATCGCCTTGTCGCGCTCGGCCGCGTCGAGCGGCTTGCCGAGCAGGTCGCGCAACTCGTCAGCGGCGACGCCGCCCGCGGCGAGCGTGCGCAGCACCGGCAGCGTGTAGACGCCCTCGACCAGGTCGTGACCGGCGGGCTTGCCGAGCTGCTCCTCCGTCGCGGTGATGTCCAGGATGTCGTCGACGATCTGGAAGACGATGCCGTACGCCTCGCCCCAGGTGGTCAGGGCCTCGATCACGGGTTTCGGCTGCGCGGCGACGATTCCGCCGACGCGGGCCGCGGACGCGTAGAGCGACGCCGTCTTCCCGGTGATCGAGATGATGTACGACGTCTCCGTCCGCGACGGCGAGTAGGTGTGGCGCAGCTGCTCGATCTCGCCTTCGCACAACCGCCCGATCGTGCGCGCCATCAGCGCCGCGACCTCGGTGCCCAGCGTCGCGGCGATCTCCGATGCCCGCGACAGCAGGAAGTCTCCGGCGAGGATCGCTTGCAGGTTCCCCCATTTCGCGTTCACGGTCGCCACGCCCCGCCGGGTGGGCGCTTCGTCGATGACGTCGTCGTGGTACAGCGAGCCGAGGTGCACCAACTCGCAGGAGATCCCGCCCTGCACCACGTCGTCGGTCGTCGCTCCGCCGCCGACCTGCGCGGCCGCGAGCGTCACGACCGGCCGCAGACGCTTGCCGCCGGCGACGAGCAGGTGCGAAGCCAACTCCGTGAGATAGGGGTCGGAGGTCGTGACAGCCCGCCGCAACGCGTCCTCGACGCGTTGGAGGTCGCCGGTCATGCCGGGAAGGCCGAGGAGGGGTGGCGACGCCACGGGTTCAGGCTAGGGCACCAGCGCCGGGGTGGGCGAATGACCGCAGGTGAGGCGCAGTCCACGCACCTCCCGGGTGGCGGGGTGGCGCCGTCACAACCGGCACGCCTCGGGACCGAACACGTCGGGCGCAGACGGCTGCCCGTCGGGGCACACGACGTCGACGAACGAGATCGAGTCGAGTTGCGCGCCGTCGAAGATTGCGCCGGTCAGGTCCATGCCCGCCAACCGCGCCCCGGTGAGGTCGGCGCCGGTGAAGTTGGCGCCGGTGGCGGGCACCGGCGTCGCGCCGGACGAGGTGATCGAGACGCCGGTGAGATCCCAGCCGGCGAAGTCGCCGTCGACGAGCGTGTCGTCGGGTGCGAGCAGGATGGCGGCGCCGGTCAACGTGGCCGTCGCCCCGCCCTGAGCCAGGAAGAACGTGCCGTCGACGCGCGCGCCGGTGAGATCGGCGCCTTCGAAGAGGGCAAAGCTCAACTCCGCATCGACCAGCTGCGCGCCGCGCAGATCGGCTCCGGTGAGATCGGCGCCACGCAGGCCCGCTTCGGGGAGGTCGGCGAGGCGCAGGTCGCCGCCCACGAGCCGGGCCCCCGTGAGATCGGCGCCGCGCCCGCCCGCACCGACCAGGTCGATGCCCTGGAGGTCGAGGCCGCCCGCCTTCACGCCGGTGAGGTCGGCGAACGCGCAGCTGGCGTTCGGCGCCAGGTCGCACGTCCCCCATGGGTCGAGCTGACCAGCGACGCTGCGCCACAGCCTGGCCGGCTCGCCGGTGGTCGACGAGTCGCCACGCAGCAGCATGACGAATCCGTCGAACGTGCGCAGCGACGGAAACCCTTCGACGACCTGTGGCCGCCCAGCGGGCAGCCGCGTCCACGACCCGTAAGCGTCCAGCCGCCAGGCGATCGTCTGCACCGCGCCGGTGGACAGCGTGACCTCGTTGCGGGAGTTGCGCGGCGCCCCAGCGGTGATGAGCACCGGGTCGTCGTCGTCGGCGCTCATGGTGAACGCCGCCCGGCTGGTCGCGGGCAGGTCACCGCCGCCGGCGGGCCGGGCGCCCGGGAGCCGGGCGGTGACCCAGGTGGTCAGATCGGTGGAGATCGCGGTCCTCGCCCGGTCGCCGTCGACGACCACCACGTGCGTCGGCGACATCAAGACCGCTGCCTCCTGCGAGCCGAAGCGCTCGTCGGTCGCCTGGAGCCGGTTGGGGTCGTCGCCGGCGGGGCAGGTCGAGGCGTCCGGCGGGGCGGGCTCGCGGGGTCGGCCGACGTCGCTCGGCAGCGGCACGGGCGTCAGGACGCCGCCGCGATCGACGCTGGACCACAAGCGGAGCTGACCGCCGGGGCTGAACGTGGCAAAGGCGCCGGCGTCGGCTGTGCAGGCGAACTCGACCCCCCGGAACACCGTCGCCGTCCCGACCTGGGCGACGTCGACGATCTGGGTCGACCATGTCAGCGGCACCTGGGCCGTCTCGGTCCACGCGACGCCGTCCGGTGACGACAGCACGAGGCCACGCGACGAGCCGGCGAAGAGGTCGAGCGCGGCCACGGCGCCGACCGCGACGTAGCGGTCACCGAGCCATTCCACGTCGGTGAGCTCGATCGATTTATCCTCGCCGGTCACCGCTGGGCGGACGTCGATCAGTCGCCAGGCACGTCCGTCGGGCGAGTGCCACAGGACGTCGACCCCCGTCGCGTACACCCCGCCGTCGCGGACCCCGGCGGCCGATCCGGTGGCGACGAATCCACCCGGGCCGTACGCCACGTCACCCGCCGAGAAGCGCAACGCGCTGTATCCCGGCACCGTGAAGGCATCCGTGCCGTCGAGCCGGACGAGATCCCAGGTCACACCGTCGGTCGAGACGACCGCCGCGGCGACCGAGGTCCCCGCCGCCCGATCGGTGACCGCCCCGACCGCGACCGTGGCGATGCCGTTGGTGGCGAAGTCGCCCGGGCCCACGGAGAACCCCGCGGGAAGGTCGACGGGTGCGCCGAACTGCACGCCGGCGGGCACCTCCGGCGGCGGTGGCTGGGTGGTGGTGGTCTGATCTGCGGTGTCGTCGACCGAGTCGTCCACCGTGTCGTCGACGGCGCCATCCGCGGTGTCGGCCGGCGCGATCGTCGCCGTCGCCTCGGGCGTCGAGGTCGCGGTGGTGACCGCGGCGGGCGTCACGGTCGTACCCGACCCTGGGGAGCACGCGCCGAGCAGGACGATCGTGGCGATCGCCCATCCCCCGTGCCTGCTGGTCCAAGGGTCGGCCGAACGGCCGGTGGCCCGTCTCATCGTGCGCTTGACACCTCACAGCGGCCGTTCGCCGGGCCAGGGTCCGGCCGGTGAGCGTAGGTGATCGGCCCTGGCGCGCCGGGACCAGACGGTTTGCTCGAACGAGGCGGTGGCCAACGCCTCTCCGTGTCCCACCGGTAGACTGCCTTCACGTAATCCTCCGTCTGAGAAAGGGCGGGAATGTTCGAACGGTTCACAGATCGGGCCCGAAGGGTCGTGGTTCTGGCGCAAGAAGAAGCGCGTCTGCTGAACCACAGCTACATCGGCACCGAGCACATCCTGCTCGGGCTCATCCATGAGGGCGAAGGTGTCGCGGCCAAGGCGTTGGAGTCGCTGGGCATCTCGTTGGAGGCTGTCCGGAGTCAGGTGGAGGAGATCATCGGTCAGGGGGGGTCTTCGCCGAGTGGTCATATTCCGTTCACTCCGCGGGCGAAGAAGGTTCTCGAGCTGAGTCTGCGGGAGGCGTTGCAGCTTGGCCATAACTACATCGGGACCGAGCACATCTTGTTGGGGCTGATCCGCGAGGGTGAGGGTGTGGCGGCGCAGGTGCTGGTGAAGCTGGGCGCCGATCTGAGCCGGGTGCGTCAGCAGGTGATCCAGCTGTTGTCGGGGCATCTCGGCCCGTCGGGCAAGGGTGATCAGCCGGCGGCTGCGAGTTCGGCGTCGTCGGGCGGCAAGGAGGAGGTGGGCGACAAGGGCAATAGTCAGATCCTCGATCAGTTCGGCCGCAATCTCACGCAGTTGGCGCGGGAGAAGAAGCTCGATCCGGTGATCGGGCGCGCTCGTGAGCTGGAGCGGGTGATGCAGATCCTCAGCCGCCGCACGAAGAACAACCCGGTGTTGATCGGTGAGCCGGGTGTCGGCAAGACCGCGATCGTGGAGGGTTTGGCGCAGAAGATCACGAACAACGATGTGCCGGAGACGTTGCACAACAAGCAGCTGTACACGCTCGATCTGGGTGCGCTGGTCGCTGGCAGCCGTTATCGGGGTGATTTCGAAGAGCGTTTGAAGAAGGTGCTCAAGGAGATCAAGACCCGCGGTGACATCGTGTTGTTTATCGACGAGATCCACACGCTGGTCGGGGCGGGCGCGGCCGAGGGCGCGATCGACGCGGCGAGCATCTTGAAGCCGATGTTGGCGCGCGGTGAGCTGCAGACGATCGGCGCGACCACGCTCGACGAGTACCGCAAACACCTCGAGAAGGACGCTGCGCTCGAGCGCCGGTTCCAGCCGGTGAAGGTCGACGAGCCGACGTTGGCGCACACGATCGAGATCCTCAAGGGTGTGCGCGACAAGTACGAGGCGCACCACCGGGTGACGATCACCGATCAGGCGATCGTCGCCGCGGCCAACCTGGCCGACCGCTACATCAGCGACCGTCACCTGCCCGACAAGGCGATCGACCTCATCGACGAGGCCGGCAGCCGCCTGCGCATCAAGCGCATGCAGACCCCGCCCGACCTGAAGGAGCTCGAGCGCAAGCTCGGCGAGGTCCAGGAGGCGAAGAAGCGGGCGGTCGAGGAGCAGCACTTCGAGGAAGCTGGTCGCTTGCGCGACCAGGAGAAGACGCTGCTGGAGGAGAAGGCCGCCAAGGAAGTCGAGGTCAAAGCGAGCGGTGTCGATCTGTTCGACGAGGTCGACGAAGAGGCGATCGCCGAAGTGCTCAGCATCTGGACCGGCATCCCGGTGTACAAGCTCACCGAGGAAGAGACGCAGAAGCTGCTCAACATGGAAGCCGAGCTGCACAAGCGCATCATCGGCCAGGAGAACGCGATCAAGGCGGTCAGCCAGAGCATCCGTCGCACCCGGGCGGGGTTGAAGGACCCGAAGCGTCCGAGCGGGTCGTTCATCTTCCTCGGCCCCACCGGTGTCGGCAAGACCGAGCTGGCCAAGACGCTGGCCGAGTTCTTGTTCGGCGACGACGCGGCGTTGATCGCGCTCGACATGTCCGAGTACATGGAGAAGCACACGGTCAGCCGCTTGGTCGGCTCGCCTCCGGGTTACGTCGGCTATGAAGAGGGCGGCCAGCTGACCGAGGCGGTGCGGCGCAAGCCGTTCAGCGTGGTGCTGTTCGACGAGATCGAAAAGGCCCACCCGGACGTCTTCAACACGCTGTTGCAGATCCTCGAAGAAGGCCGGCTGACCGACAGCCAGGGCCGCACCGTCGACTTCCGCAACACCGTGTTGATCATGACGTCGAACCTCGGCACGCAGGATCTGCGCAAGGCCAACGTCGGTTTCACCCGGGCGGACGAGGCGATGAGCTACGAGCGGATGAAGGACAAGGTGATGGATGCGTTGAAGACGCACTTCCGTCCCGAGTTCCTCAACCGCATCGACGAGCTGATCGTGTTCCACGAGCTCGCCCGCGCCGAGGTGGTGCAGATGGTCGACCTGATGATCAAGCGCCTGGTCATCCAGCTCGAGGGTCAAGGACTCGGCATCGAGCTCACCCCGAGCGCGAAGGAACTGCTGGCCACGCGCGGCTACGACCCGCAGCTCGGCGCTCGCCCACTGCGCAGGGCGATCCAGCGCTTGGTCGAGGATCCGCTCAGCGAGAAGATCCTCTACAAGGAGTTCCACGCCGGCGACCTGATCATCGTCGACACCGAAGACGACCCCGACCGCCCCGGTGAGCAGCGCATCACCTTCCGAGCGATCGAAGGCTTCAAGCCGGTCGGCGTCGAGCTCGCTGCGACGGGCGCGGCCGAGACCGACACGCCGACGACCCTCAACGACTGATTCGCATCGACGCTCGCTCGCCCTGGGCCGCAGACCGAGCGCGTGCGATCATGGCGCCCGTGCCTCGACGGCTTCTGCCTCGCCCGATCTGGACGGTGTTCGTCGCGCTCGCGCTCGTCGTCCTGTGCTCGTGCCGGGTCGACACCACGGTCGAGGTGACCGTCGAGCCCAACGGCAGCGGCGAGGTGAGGGTCGAGGCGCTCGCCGATCAGGAGCTGGTGCAGGCGGCGCCGGGCCTGGCCGACGACGCCCGGTTCGACGACTTGGTCGATGCCGGCTGGGTCCTCACCGGTCCCGAGCCCACGGCGACCGGCGGGCTGCGGGTCGAGCTGGTGCACTCGTTCGCCACCGTGGCCGAGGCCGAGGCGTTGCTGTCATCCCTCAACGGCTCCGGCGGACCGCTCGTCGGGGTGACGCTCACCCGGACGAGCACGTCCACGCGATCCGAGGTCGTGCTCGCCGGAACCCTGCGTCTCACCGGGGGTCTCGACGCGCTCGCCGACCCACAGCTGGTGCAGGCGCTGGGCGCGGCGCCGTTCGCCGACGAGATGGCAGCCGGCGGCTACTCGCTCTCGGACGTCTTGACGGTCCGCTTCCGCGCCGACCTTCCCGGAGACGTCAGCGCGCCGAGCGCGACCGAAGAGAACGGCGTCCTCGCGTGGACGGTCCCCCTCGACGGCAGTGCGCAGGTGATCCAGGCGTCCGGCGTGCGCAGCCGCGACGACGGCCGGTGGTGGCGGCTCGGGGCCAACGTCGCGCTGCTGGCGCTGATCGTGTGGATCGTGATCGCCGTCGCATTCCTCACCTACGTCACCATCGCTCGCCGGCGAGCCCTGCGCCGCTTGGCACGGCGAGCAGGCTGAGGCGGCGTTCCGGAACCGTGCCACACCGGCCCCGTAGGGTCGGCCGGCATGAGCAAGCTGCGCATCGTCCATCGCTGCAACGAGTGCGGCGCGTCGCACCCGAAGTGGGCGGGACGGTGCCCCAGCTGCGATGCGTGGAACAGCCTCATCGAAGACGTGCAGGCGCCGCAGGTTGACGTGTCGCCGGTCGCCGCGTTCGGGCTCGGGCCGGCGGGCGTGCCATGCCCGATCGCCGAGGTCGACGTCGGCGGCGCCACGCCGTGCAGCACCGGCATCGGTGAGCTCGACCGGGTGCTCGGCGGCGGTCTCGTCCCCGGCTCGGTCAGCCTGCTCGGCGGCGAACCGGGGATCGGCAAGAGCACCTTGTTGTTGCAGCTGCTCGCCCGCTGGCCGGGCCGCAGCCTCTACGTCAGCGCGGAGGAGAGCGCGCAGCAGGTGCGCAGCCGGGCCGAGCGGCTCGACGCCGTGCAGCCACAGCTGTGGCTGCTGGCGGAGACGTCGCTCCAGCACGTCGTCGCCGCGCTCGACACGGTCGAGCCCTCGCTCGTCGTCGTCGACAGCATCCAGACCGTCGGCGACCCGGCGCTCGGCTCGGCGCCGGGCAGCGTCACGCAGGTGCGCGGCTGCGCCCATCGGCTCGTGTTCGAGGCGAAGCGCCGCAACGTCGCGATCGTGCTCGTCGGGCACGTCACCAAGGACGGCGGCCTGGCCGGGCCCCGGGTGCTCGAGCACGTCGTCGACACGGTGTTGTCGTTCGAGGGCGAACGGCACCACGCGCTGCGCTTGCTGCGGGCGGCGAAGCACCGCTTCGGCCCGACCAGCGAGCTGGGCCTCTTCGAGATGAGCGACGTCGGCCTGGCGGGCGTCCCCGATCCGAGCGAGCTGTTCCTCGCCGATCGCCGCACCGGCGTCCCGGGCTCGACCGTCACACCGACGCTCGAAGGGCAACGGCCGCTGCTGGTCGAAGTCCAGGCACTGGCCAGCGCCGCGCCTGCTGGCGTGCCGCCGCGCCGCAACGCCCACGGCCTGGACCCCACCCGCTTGTCGATGCTGCTGGCGGTGATCGACCGGCGGGCGCGTGTGGCCGCGGCACACCACGACGTCTTCGCCTCGGTCGTCGGCGGCGTGCGCCTGTCCGACCCCGGGGCCGACCTGGCGGTCTGCCTGTCGATTGCGTCGGCGATCGTCCAGCGGCCGATGCCGCCCGACGTCGCGGTGTTCGGCGAGGTCGGCCTCGCCGGCGAGGTGCGGCAGGTCGCGCACACGCAGAGGCGGCTGTCCGAGGCGGCTCGCCTCGGCTTCACTCGGGCGATCGTGCCACGGTCGGGGCCAGCGACCGGGCCCGGCATCCGGCTCGAACGCGTCGGCACGCTGTCGGAGGCGTTGCGCGCCGCTGGCCTGCTCGGAGCGCCGAACGGGGTCGAGCCGCGGGCGGCGGACTCGCCTGCCGGCCGGCCTCCTAGAATCACCGCATGACCGGGGCGCGGAAGTCTTCGACGGGCACACCCGCGCTGCATGCTGCGCTGGCCAAGGTGGCCCCCGGTACGCCTCTGCGCGACGGCATCGACCGCATCGTCAGGGCCAAGATGGGAGCGATCGTCGTCATCGGCGACGGCCCTGACGTGCTCGCGATCTGCTCCGGGGGGTTCCTCCTCGACGCCCCCTACAGCCCGCAGCGGCTGAGCGAGCTGGCCAAGATGGACGGCGCCATCATCCTCGACGCCGATGGCACCCGCATCGCCCGTGCCAACGTGCACCTCGTGCCCGACCCCACGGTGGGCACCAGCGAGACGGGCACGCGGCACCGCACCGCAGAACGTGTCGCCCGTTCGCTGCGCGTGCCGGTCGTCAGCATCAGCGAGGAGATGGGGGTCATCAACGTCTACACCGGCGACACGAAGCACCAGGTGCAGGAGGTGCCGCGTCTGCTCAACCGGGCCAACCAGGCCCTGCAGACGCTCGAGCGCTACAAGGAGCGCCTCGACGACGCGATCGCCAACCTGACCGCGCTCGAGGTGGAGGACCTGGTCACCCTGCGCGACGTCGCCACGGTCGTGCAACGCGGCGAGATGGTCCATCGGGTGGCCGACGAGATCGAGACCGCGATCATCGAGCTCGGGGTCGAGGCACGGCTGCTGCGCCTCCAGCTCGACGAGCTGTACGGCGAGATCGACGACGAGCTCGATCTCGTGCTCGCCGACTACGTGCCCGATCGCTGCTCGGTGACCGACATCCGCGCCGGTGTGTCGCGCATCGGCGACGACGACCTGCTCGACCTGCGGCAGGTGGCAGCGGCATTGCAGCTGCCGGGCGGCGGCGCCGACCTCGACATGATCCTCACGGCTCGCGGGCTGCGGCTCGTGTCCCGGGTGTCGCGGCTGCCCACCGACCTCGTCGCCCGCGTCGTCGACCACTTCGGCGAGCTGTCGAAGCTCCAGCGGGCCACCGTGCCCGATCTCGTGCTGGTCGACGGCATCGACGAGCAACGCGCCCGCGCGCTGCGCGAGGGCTTGGCGCGCCTCACCGAGAACACGATCCTCGAGCAGTTCTGAGCCGGCCGTGATCGTCGCCGTCGGCGACCTCGTCGAAGACGTGGTGGCCTATCGCGCGACAGCGATCGAGATCGGGTCCGACACGCCGGTGCGCATCGTCCGCCGCCACGGTGGCAGCGCCGCCAACGTCTGCGTCGCTGCCGTGCGGTCGGGCGGGGCGGCGCGGTTCGTCGGCAATGTCGGCTCGGATCACGTCGGCGACGCCGTGTGCGCGCAGCTGGCGAGCAGCGGCGTCGACGTCGCCGTCAGGCGGCGGGGCCGCACCGGCACGATCGTCGTGCTCGTCGACGAAGCCGGCGAGCGATCGATGCTCACCGACCGCGGCGACGCCAGCGACCTCGACGACCCCGATCCCGCTTGGCTCACCGGGGCATCTGCGCTGCACGTCCCGCTGTACTCGCTGGTGCACGATCCGTTGGCGGCGACGGTGCGGCAGCTCGCCGTGTGGGCCCACGAGCGCGGCGTCCCGGTGTCGGTCGACGCGTCGTCGGTCAGCGTCATCGACGGGCTCGGCGCAGTCGAGGCGGAGCGGCGGCTGTCGTGCCTCGATCCGGCGGTGCTGTTCGCCAACGCCGCCGAGGCGGAGGCGCTCGGCGGCAGGCGTGTGGCGGCGCTCACGGTGGTGAAGCACGGCGCCGCGCCAGCCGAGATCCACATGGGCGACGCCCCGGTGGTCTCGGTCGCAGCCGTCCCGATCGACGACGCACGCGACACGACCGGGGCCGGGGATGCGTTCGCCGCCGGTTTCCTGGTCGCGCTCGGCGCCGGGGCGGATCCGGTCGAAGCCGCGCGGGCGGGGCACGCAAGCGCGGCCCGCCAGATCCGAACGATGTCGCTCGACTGAAGCGAGCGGCGGGGCGTCAGACGCGGACCGAAAGCTGCGCGTCGATCCAGCGCTCGAGCGTGGGGCTGCTCTCGAAGCTGGTGATCAGGGCGTAGCGGGGAGCATCGCCTGGGTGGACGACGACGTGCCAGAGGCGTTGCGTGTCGACGACGAACCGCGCTCCGCGGTGCAACGGCAGGCGCACCTCGGTGGCCGGATCGGGGAGCCCGTCGGGGCCGTTGTCCATCAGCACCATGTAGCTGTTCGGGTTGTCGGTGAGCTCCCACCACGTGCGCACGACCCAGCCCTCGTCCTCGGGGTTGAACCGGTTGTTGTCGTCGCGGTGCAGGCTGCGGATCGCGGTCTCCCGATCCTGCGGCTCCAGCTTGATGATCCGCACCCGCCCGAAGTTGGCCCCGACCGAGGCCACGTAGTCACGCAGCGTCGGCGCGCGATCGGCGTTCTCGGTGAACAACGCGTCCTTGTCGGTCTTGCCCTTGTCCCAGAAGCCACGGCAGTCGAGCGTGCCATCGGCCGAGGCCAGCGGCGCGAAGTTGGTGTCGCCGCCGCTCTTCCAGTCCATGTACTCGAGCGATTCCCATTCGCTGGCAGGCGCGGCGACGGCGGCGTCGGAGAGCTGCACGTATCCGGTGGCGGCGAGCACGCTCATGCGGGTGTGGCCGGTGTGGAGCGGGATCTTCACGCTCCAGTGGTCCTGCGTCGGCCAGAAGCTCATGGTCGGCCAGTGTATGAACGGAACGCGCCGCCGGGGCGGCACGCCTCACGGCGCCGCCGTGGTGCCGACGCCGACGAACGTGCTCGACGTGGTCGACGAGCCCGGCGACGACACGACCACGGTCGCCGGAGGGATCTCGATCTGCTGGCCGGCCTCGATCTTGTCCGGATCGGTGATGCCGTTGATCGCGATCAGCGCGTCCATGCTGACCCCGAATCGCTCGGCGATCTTGAACAGCGTGTCGCCGGATTGCACCTCGTAATAGCGCTGCACCGTCGTCGTGGTGACGAGGGTCGTCGTGGTGGTCGTGGTCGTCGCGATCGGCGGCAAGGTGTCCGCCACGGGTTCCTCGTCGCCGCACGCCACGACGACACACAGGGCCCCGGCGATCCCCACGGTCGCGACAGCCGAGCCCACGAGGCTTGCCATGCCGACACAATCTACGCGGCGGCGCGGGTGAGGGGGCTGTTCAGGTTTCGCGCTGGCTGACGAAATCGGCGAGCTCGCGCAACTCGTCACGCGCCTCGTCCGTGATCGGCGCGCCGTCGAGCGCGGCGAGCGCGGCGTCCGTCAGCGCGCTGATGTGGGCTTCGAGATCGTCGAGAGCGCCCGTGCCGACGATGACGTCTTGGATCTCGGCGATGTCGTCGGCGTCGAGCTCGGGGTCGCCGACGCGCGCCAGCACGGCCAGCTGTCGCGGCGTGGCCCTGGCGACCGCGCGAGCGAGTAGCGGCGTGGGCTTGCCCTCGCGCAGGTCGTCGCCGACGGGCTTGCCGGTCAGCGCGGTGTCGCCGAACGCTCCGATGACGTCGTCGCGCATCTGGAACGCATCGCCGAGCGGCAGGCCGTAGGCGCTCAGCGCGGGGAACAGCTCCTCCTGGCGTTGCGGTGCGGCGAGCATCGCGCCGAGGTGCAGGGGCCGCTCGATCGTGTACTTGCCGCTCTTGTAGCGGCAGATCCGCTCGGCCTGCGCGAGCCGGCGATCGCTGCGCACGGAGCCCAGGATGTCCAGGTACTGACCGATGTTGAGCTCGATCCGCAGCTCGTTCCACACGGCCCACGCGGCGGCGTTGACGCCGGTCATCAGCTGGTCGGCGAACACGAACGCCAGGTCGCCGACGAGGATCGCGACCCCTTCGCCGAACCGCCGCGACTCGCCCACCCAGCCTTCGCGTGCGTGCTGCTCGGCGTGGGCCGTGTGCACCGTGGCCATGCCGCGGCGCGTCGCCGCGTTGTCCATGACGTCGTCGTGGAACAGCGCGAACGCGTGCATCAGCTCGAACGCCGCGCCCGCATCCGCGATCACGGGGTCGTCGGGATCCCCTCCGGCGCCGACGTATCCCCAGTGGCAGAAGGCCGGCCGCAGGCGCTTGCCTCCCGACACCAGCTGGCGGATCGCGGCGATCGGCACGGCGAGGTCGGTGTCGAACTCCCGCCAGCGCGCGTCCTCGGTGTCGAGCAGCCGGGCGAGGCGCTCCTCGGCGCGCTTGGCGATCACGGCCAGCGACGCGGGCGCGGTGTCAGCCACCGTCGAGCTCCTCGACGAGCTGCTCGACGTGGAAGCGCGCATCGCTGATGCGGGCGCGGCAGAGCCGGATCAGCTCGCCGGCGCGTCGGACCCGATCCGCGAGGCGATCGACGTCGACGTCGGCGGATTCGAGCTCGACCAGGATGCGCTCGAGCTCGGCCAGCGCATCGGCATACCCCACGGTGGCGGCATCGTCGCCGCTGCGCTCGTCGTCTCGCGGTCTGGTGGTCGGTCGATCGCTCATGAGGCTCCGGATGCTCCGCTGGGATGTGAGTGACGCGTGGCGGCGAATGGCACGTCAGCGCGACGTGTCGTCGACCGTGCTGCGGGCGACGCCGCTGGCGAACGTGGTCACCAGTGTGTCGCCCGGCGCGAGGGATGCCGCATCGATGATCGCGCGGCCGTCAGCCGAGCGAGTGATCGACCAGCCGCGGGCGAGCACGAGCGCCGGGTCGAGAGCGCGCACGCGCGCTTCGACGTGCGACAGCGCGACGTCTGCCTGTGACACGACGACCGGGGCGCGGCGGCGCAGCCGGGCCGCGTCACGATCGATGGACTGGGTCGCCGTGCGCAAGGCCCTGTCGGCATCCGCGCGGGTGCGCTGCGCCCGGACGGCGAGCCGTTCGTCGGCCCGCGCCAGAGCGCCGATGACGCGGTGGCGCGCGGTGTGAGCGCATTCCGTGAGCTGGGCATCACCGCGATCGAGCCGCCGGCGCGCAGCGGCGACGGTCGACGCCCAGGTCGCCTCCATCGCCGCGACATAGCTGCGTGTCCTGTCGATCAGCGCCACCGCGCAGGCCGTCGGGGTCTTCCACGCGGTGTGCGCCACCTCGTCGGCGACGCTGCGATCGATCTCGTGGCCGAGACCCGTGAACACCGGCAGCGGCGACGTCGCGATCGCCCGGGCGATCGCGTCGCTGTCGAACACTGCGAGATCGGTGCGCGAGCCGCCGCCACGGATCACGACGATCACGTCGAGGTCACGCCGCCGGCCGAGCGCGCGGATCGCCGCCGCCACCATGCGCACGGCGTGCTCTCCTTGCACCCGCACATCGGCCACCCGCACGTGGAATCCGATACCGCTCGCGTCGAGCTCGTGGGTGAAGTCGTGCCATGCCGCGCTGCCCACCGACGTGACGACCCCGATGCGCATCGGCGCGGCGGCGACCGCCCGGGTGCGGTTGCGGTCGAACAGCCCCTCTGCGACCAGCTGGCGCACGATCTGGTCGCGCTCGAGCGCCATCTCGCCGAGCGTGTAGCGAGGGTCGAGGCCGTTGATCTTGAGCCCCAGCCTGCCGCTCGGCGCGTAGTAGTCGAGGACGCCGAAGATGCGCACCTTCATGCCGTTGCCGAGCTGGAGCCGGTGCTTGCGCAGCAGGGGCGCGAGCCGAGCGCGGGTGTTGGCGAAGAACTGCGCCGACACGCTGGCCTTGACGCCGTCGATCTCCTCGACGAGCTGGAAGTACGCATGGCCGCCGCGCTCGTTCCACCCGTGGATCTCACCCCGCACCCAGACGCCGTCGCCGAACGTCCGCCGCAGCGTGCCGTTGATCGCCTCCGCCAACTCGCCCACGGTGTACGTGGGCTCGATGCCCTCGTCGAAGCCCAGATCGAGGCTCGGCTGACTCACGTCTCCACGGTATCCCCGCCGCCGGAGCGCCCGTCATTCCCCCGAGGGCGGCGGGAGGCGGGCGCGGTCACGCCCGCGGCGCGACGCGGACCAGCTGGGCGGCGGCCTTGTAGGCGAGCTCGGCCGGCCCCAGTTCGTCGGGCCGCAGCAGGTTGGCCATGATGCGCAGCACCCACTCCATCAGCGTTCGGCTCTGCATCCCGGCGCGCGACAGCTCGCGCATCAACGCCGGCCGGCCGATCACCCGGGCGAACAGCCGCGCCACCTTGAAGTACTGGCCGTACGCGTCGCTCAGGATCCGCTCGTACGACTGGAGCGCGGTGGGATCGTTGGCCACGAGCGCGTCGTGCAGCACGTCGGCGGCGATGCGGGCGGTCTCGTAGGCGTAGTCGATGCCCTCGCCGTTGAACGGGTTCACGCTGCCCGCCGCATCCCCCACGACGAGGTACGTCGGCCCGGCCTTGGGGCCGACGGATCCGCCCATCGGGATCCGGCCGCTCGCGGGCTTGCCGGTCGGCGCGGTCGGATCGATCTCCCAGCGCTCGGCGACCTGATGGGCGTAGGCGTCGAGCAGGTGGGTGGTGTTGACGCTCTTGAAGTCACGGAACGTCGACAGCAACCCGACGCCGATGTTGACGGTGCCGTCACCGACCGGGAAGATCCAGCCGTACCCCGGCATGGTGTTGCCGTTGCGGTCCTTCACGTCGAGGGCGCTCTCGATCCACGGCTCGGCGTGGCGGGGGCTCTCCCAATACGTGCGGATCGCCGTGCCGTACGGCCATTCCTTCGTGCGGCTGGTGCCGAGGGCGCGGCCGAAGCGGCTGTTGGCGCCGTCCGCGACGACGACGTATCGAGCCGTGATGCGCTGGCTCGCGCCGTTGCCGTCGCGCACGACGGCGCCGCGGATGAACCCCCGTTCGACGACCGGTGACACGGCTTCGTGCTTCTCCAGCAAGGCCGCCCCGGCGGCGACGGCGTTGCGCGCCACGACGGTGTCGAGGTCGCGACGCCGCACGACGTAGCCGTGCTGGGGGTAGGTCGGGTGCTCCGGCCAATGGAGCTCGAGCGCCTTGCCGTGAGCGGTCGCCCGCAGGCCCTCGAACCGGTGGTACTTCTGGAGCTCGGCCGCCAGACCCATGTCGTCGAGCTGCTTCACCGCGCGGGGGGTGAGGCCGTCCCCGCACGTCTTCTCCCGCGGGAACTCCTTCTTCTCGACGATCGTCACGGCGTGCCCGTGCCGGGCGAGCCAATATGCAGCGGCGGCGCCGGCTGGGCCGCCGCCGATCACCAAGACGTCGGTGTCACTCACCCGACTCGATCGCCGGGCGCGGCTCGGTGCCGATCCGCAGCTCTTCCGTTTCGAAGGTCCACGAGCCGTCCTGGAGCTTGGCGTACACCTCGCTCTCGGGGCTGCACCACTTCTCGTACTCCTCGGCGTACTCGCCACCGCGGTCGGCGCCGCCGAGGTCGTAGCGCTCGTGGCAGACGACGGCGAGGATCTCGGCGTCGGTCAGCGCGCCTCCGAACTTGGGCATGTACACCCCGTTGAACCCGAGGTGCGGGCCGCCAGGGCGATCGAGCTTGCCGTATCCGGGCAGCTCGGCGAGCGCGTAGGCCTCGCTGCCGGTGTACACCAGGTTGAGCTGGTCCTCGATGTTCGGGAAGGTGAGCAGGACCTCGCCGTTGCTCAGCGGGCGTCCAGCGCCGCCCGAGCCGTCGGCCTGGTGGCAGCCGGCGCAGGCGCTGTAGACCTCGGCCCCTTCGCCGATCGGGCCGGCCTCCGCGTGGTCGGCGGGGGTGAGCGAGCGGACGTACATGAAGGCCCACAGCGGCAGGATGCTCAGCGCCGTCATCGCCCAGAACGGGACACGGCGGCGACGCTTGGAGGCGGCGACGTAGTGGGGGTCGGGCTTGGGGGGCGGGGGCGGCGCCGGGGCCGCCGGGGCCGGTGCAGGAGCGGCCGGCGCGGCGGCGGGGGTGGTCGCCGGGGTCTCGGACTTCGCAGGAGCAGCAGCTGCGGGCGCATCGCCGCCGTCGGTGGGCAGGCCCAGTGCCGCGCGCCGCTCCTTCGAGCGCTTGAGAAGGTGCTCGGGGATTTCCGTCACGGTCCGCGACCCTAGCGGTGAGCCCCTGTCCAGCAGGAATTGTCGATCCGGTCACGAATGCACAACCTTGGGTCGTCGCGCGCCCGACCGTGGTAGACCGGACGAGAACGTCGCCGAAGCCGCTGATCGTCGCGGGCTCGACCGGGTGTGGACTGGTCGGCTCGCGGGGGTCCGGGGCTACAGTTCGTGCGAGGTTTCACGAGTCGCAGCTCATCGCAGCAATCACCAGCACCATCGATGACGGAAGGCACAAGGACGTTGCTCGCAATCGACATCCTCGAGTGGCCAGGGATGAACGTGGCGTTCCTCTTCTCGTTCATCCTCACCCTGGTCATGACGTTCGCAGCGGTGCCCTATGGCAAGCGTCGCCCCAAGGACAAGCCGTTCACCTGGGGTGAGGCGATGTTTGCCGCTGTCTACGTCTTCGCCCTGCTGTTCATCGCATTCGGCGTCGTGCCGCACCAGTTCATCGATCACGCCGACAAGAACCTCAAGTGGGACCGCTCGAAGATCGTCTACGGGCCGTTCGACATCTTGAAGCCGAGGCCGCTCGGCGGGGCGTGGAACCCGATCACCATCACCTACGAGGCCATCCGCGACATCGTCGTCGTTCTGATCCACGTCTTCTACTTCGGGCTGATGATCGTGATGTGGTCGTGGTGGCAGAAGCGTGGTCGGACCACGACGACCGAGGTCGAAAAGAGCACGTACGGCCGTCCGTTGGTGAAGAAGGTCTGACCGCATGGCACGGACCGACGCCAACCCCCCGATGATGCCGTACTCCTCGGAGTACCAGCTCGTCGAAGTCGATGCGGAATACCTGACCAAGGCCGTCAAGCCGAAGCAGTTCATCCACATCGACCAGGCCGAGTGCATCATGTGCGAGGGCTGTGTCGACATCTGTCCGTGGAAGTGCATCCACATGGTGACCCCCGACGCGATCGCGGAGACCACCAACACCGAACAACCCGGCGACGATCCCAGCGACCACGTGATCTTCACCATCGACGACGACGTCTGCACGCGATGCGCGCTGTGCGTCGACCGCTGCCCGACCGGGGTGATCATCCTGGGCAAGGTCGGCGCGCCGGCCCCCACCGGCGATGCCAATACCCGCACGAACAACCATGGCTACGCCTACGGCATGCGCCTGTAGGAAGAGGACGCTCACATGGCAAAGACCATCGACGAAACTCCCCGCCCGACAATGAAGGATCGCGTCTCCAAGCTGACCGATTCCGTGCAGGGCAGCCAGGCGTGGAACAGCATCTTCCGACCGGGCTCGATCTTCCGCAAGGGCTACACGGACAGCCCGCGCAACCGGTCGTACGTGATCATGAACTCGGTGCTGTACCACCTTCACCCGGTGAAGGTGAAGCGCCACGCGGTGAAGGTCAGCTACACGCTGTGTCTCGGCGGCCTCAGCTTCTTCCTCTTCATCCTGCTGACGGTCACCGGCATCTTCCTGATGTTCTTCTACCGGCCCGAGGCCAGCGCCGCCTGGAACGACATCTCCAGCCTCCAGACGGCGGTGACGTTCGGATTGCTCGTACGCAACATGCACCGATGGGCCGCGCACCTGATGGTGCTGTCGGTGTTCCTGCACATGGCCCGCGTCTTCTACCACGGCGCGTACAAGCCGCCGCGCGAGTTCAACTGGGTGATCGGCGTCGTCCTGCTGATGCTCACGTTGCTGCTGTCGTTCACCGGGTACCTCCTCCCGTGGGACCAGCTCGCCCTGTGGGCCGTCACCGTGGGCACCAACATGATGGGGTACACCCCGGTGTTCGGTAAGGACGTCCGGTTCGTGCTGCTCGGCGGCGCGGAGATCGGCCCGGAGACGCTGCTGCGGTGGTACGTCCTCCACGTGCTGATGCTGCCGTTCGTCATCGTGATCTTCATGGCCATCCACTTCTGGAGAGTCCGCAAGGACGGCGGAATCTCCGGTCCGTTGTGAGACGGTGAACGCCTGTGACTGAGATCCCCGAACACCTGCTGAAGCGAGCCCAGGCGGCACGCGAGAAGGCTGCAGCGGCCAAGCCCGCTGACGAGGCCGGCGCGTCCGAGACCTCGGCCAGCACGTCCGGCGAGGCGGCGGCCGATCCGCGCATCCCCGCCCACCTGCTCGAGCGCAGCCGGGCCGCCAAGGCGCGCGCCGGCGGCGGCGACGAAGCGTCCGGCGGCGGGGCCGTCGCGGTCGCCGAGAAGGTCGGCGCCGTCGTCACGCCTCCGCCCGCGGCTTCGGGCATCCCCGTCGGCGCCGGCCCGGGGGGGCACACACAGCGCTTGCTGACGGTCGTCAAGAGCGGCTCGATCCAGGACGTGAAGGCCACCCCGGTCGACAAGGTCCACACCTGGCCGCACCTCCTGGCAGCCGAGTTCGTCGCCGCGCTGGCGTGCCTGGCGTTCACGTTCGTCTTCTCGATCTTCGTCAACGCGCCGCTGCTCCAGCTCGCCAACATCAACCAGACGCCGAACCCCTCGAAGGCGCCGTGGTACTTCCTCGGCCTGCAAGAGCTGCTGACGATGTTCCACCCGATGATCGCCGGCGTGACGATCCCGGGCGTGGGCCTGATCGTGCTGATCCTGGCCCCGTACATCGACCGCAACCCCTCGAACAAGCCCGAGGATCGCAAGTTCGCCATCTCGCTGATGACCGTGCACCTCATGTTCTGGGCGGTGCTGGTGATCATCGGCTCGTTCTTCCGTGGCCCCGGCTTCAACTTCACGCTGCCGTGGCGCGACGGTCTGTTCTTCGAGTTGTGATGACTGTGACGATGAGGTCTCTGATGAGTGTGAGAAGGACCACGACATGAGCGCGGGAGCGATCATCGCCATCGCCGTGGGCGCTGTCGTCGTGCTCGGCGCGGTGCTGTTCGTCACCGCGGCGCGCCGCAGCGACGTCCGCGGCGCCGGAGCGCTGTCGCGCGAGACGCGCCGGCGCGACCGTGAGTCCGAAGCGGCCGATCACGGCCACCACGTCACCGGGCGCGACGTCGAGCGCGCCGCGCAGCAGTCCCGGTCGACGGCGCTGGAGAAGAGCGAGCCGCGCCTGCCCGCCCCGTTCGTGCCGCCCGATCCCGAGGTGATCGGCGTCTCGCGGCGCCAGTTCTTCAACCGTGCGACCGTCGCCCTGATGAGCGCGGGCCTGGGCACGTTCGCGGCCGCCGGCTTCGTGGCGTTCCTCTGGCCGATCGCCAAGGGCGGGTTCGGCGGCAAGGTCGGCGCCGGCAAGATCGACGACATCCTCGTCAACATCCGGGCCAACAACGGCTTCTTCTACCTGCCCGAGGCCCGCACCTGGATCACGGCATACCCGGCCGACGCGCTGCCGAAGGCGAAGGCGATCTACCCGGGCCCGGTGTATCAGGGCATGGAGAACGGCATCGTGGCCCTGTACCAGAAGTGCCCGCACCTCGGTTGCCGCGTCCCCGAGTGCAAGAGCTCGCAGTGGTTCGAGTGCCCGTGCCACGGCTCGCAGTACAACCGGGTCGGTGAGAAGAAGGGCGGCCCGGCGCCGCGCGGCATGGATCGCTTCGGCGTCACGGTCAGCGGCACCGGTGACGTCACCGTCGACACCGGCATCGTGTTCCCCGGCCCGGCGATCGGCACCAACACCACCGGCCAGGAGGCGGAAGGTCCGCACTGCATCGGCACCGGGGGAGGCGGTCACTGATGATCGCTCTCGCCACGACCGCCATCGCGTGGGTGATCTTCGTCGTCATCGCGCTCGGCTGGCTCGTCTACTACTTCTTCAACCGGGCGTCCGCGCGTGCCGAGATCGGCAGCGAGATCGAGCTCGCCCCGAACCGCAAGCCGTACTACGACGACGAGACGCTCGAAGGCCGCCGGCTGGAGCGCGTTCAGCTCCTCGGCCTGCTGTTCCTCGTCGTCATGGTCGTCGGCCTGCCGCTGTACTGGATCCTCGAACCCGGCCGTCAGGCAGGGGCCGAGCGCGGCAAGGAGAACCGGTTCGTCACCTGGGGCTCCCACCTGTTCGACACCACGGAGAACGGCGGCTTCAACTGCGCCGGCTGCCACGGCGGCATGAGCGCCACCGGCGGCAGCGCCTCGTACTCGTTCGCCGATCCGAACACGGGTGAGGTCAAGGCGGTGACCTGGATCGCGCCGGCGCTCAACACCGTGCTGTATCGCTTCGACGAGTCCGAGCTGCGCTTCATCCTCGTCTACGGCCGCCCGTTCTCGCCGATGTCGGCGTGGGGCCTCGACGGCGGTGGGCCGCTCAACGACCAGCAGATCGAAACGCTCATCGCGTACATCCGCAGCATTCAGATCGATCGCGTGGGATGCGTCGAGGGCGAGGATCCGGTCACGTGCGACACCGGAACACTCCCGCCGGAGAACCAGGCCGAGATCGATCAGGCCGCGCGGCTCTACATGGAGCAGAACGACGTCTCCTACGGCGAGGCGTTGTTCAACCTGCCGCTCAACGGGGGCGCGTACAGCTGCGCTCGTTGCCACACCCAAGGCTGGAGCTACGGCGATCCCGGCAACGACGCGATCGGCGCCATGGGCCCGAGCCTGGTGGGTGGGGTGACGAACGTCCACTTCCCCAACGAGCAGGACATGATCGCGTTCATCGAGACCGGCTCCGAGGTCGGTAAGAAGTTCGGCCTCCAGGGCCAGGGGAGCGGTCGCATGCCGTCGTTCGACAACATGCTGACCGACGAGCAGATCAAGGCCATCGTCGAATACGTGCGGAGCTTGTGATGAGCGCGTTGCTAGCCATCGGTTGGGAGCCCGAGCTCCGCGGCATCCTCATCGTCATCATCGCGGTGTCGGTGCTGTGCGGCAGCGTCTACCTCATCCTCGCGACGAACCTCGGCGTCCGCTTGGGCTTCCTCGTCGCCTTCGCCGGTCTGTTCGGGTGGATGGCGACGATGGGCGCCATCTGGTGGGCGTACGGAATCGGCCTGAAGGGCCGGGAGCCGACGTGGGAGCCGGTCGAGGGCAAGACCGTCATCCAGGACGCGGCGGGCTTCCGTGAGATCGGCCTCGTCGACGAGCCGATCACCGTCACCGACGACGGCAACGCCACCGACGACGCGGCCGCGGTCGCGTCGGCGCTCGAAGGCGAAGGCTGGGAAGCGCTTCCTGCATCGAGCGGCGCGTTCGGGCAGGCGGCGTCGAGCGCGGGCGCGCTGATCGAGGAGGACGGTCAGCTCGCGGCCGGTCAGTACCAAGTGGTCAGCATCTTCGACAAGGGCGGCGAGCGCTGGCCCAAGATCAGCGACGAGCTCGACTTCACGGCGTTCTTCCACAAGCCGCACTACGTCATCGCGGAGATCGCGCCGCTCGTCGCCCAGCGCGCCGAGCCGGGCCGGGCGCCGGCACGGCCGGAGATCGACGAGACCCAGCCGCGTCGCTACGTGTACATGATCCGTGATCTCGGCAGCAAGCGTCAGCCGGCCGCGGTCCTGACGATCGGCGGCGGCGCGATCTTCCTGATCTGCTGCTGGCTGTTGCATCGTCGCGACCTGTTCCTGATCGCCAACCGGGCGGCGAAGGAGCCGCTCACGGGCTCGACCTCACCGGCACGGGTGTAAGCCGATGGGCCAGTACCTTCCTGTCGTCGCGCTGGGCATCCTCGCCCTGGTGTTCGGTGTGATCAGCCTGCTCGCATCGAAGCTGCTCGCGCCGCGCCGGCCGTCGGCGGCGAAGGAAGCGCCCTACGAATGCGGCATCGTCCCGAGCCGCGAGCCACCGGAGCGCTTCCCGGTGAGCTTCTACGTGGTGGCGATGCTCTTCATCATGTTCGACATCGAGATCATCTTCGTCTACCCCTACGCGGTCGGTCGGCGTGAGCTCGGGCCGTTCGCGTTCTGGGAGATGATCGCCTTCAGCGTCGTGTTCTTCGCTGCGTTCGTCTACGTGGTCGCTCGCGGGGCCCTCGATTGGGGCCCGCTCCAGCGGGCCAACCGCATCGCGCCGATCCTCAGCCCCGACCGCACCAGCACGAGCACGATCCGCCGCGTCGGCAGCGAGGGCCGCGAGCCCGCCGAGGTGGGGACGGAGGCGGCCTGATGGCACTGCGCGACGTCCTCGACGACGGTCTCGGCGGCATTCCGCACACCGCGCTCACCGCGAAGATCGAGCAGCTGATCAACTGGTCGCGGAGCCGGTCGAGCTGGGGCGCGACGTTCGGTCTGGCGTGCTGCGCGATCGAGATGATGGGCTCGGGCGGCTCGCACTACGACCTCGCTCGCTTCGGCATGGAGGTCTGGCGGGCGTCACCGCGGCAGGCCGACATCATGATCGTCGCCGGCCGCGTCAGCCAGAAGATGGCGCCGGTCCTCCGTCAGGTCTACGACCAGATGATGGAGCCCAAGTGGGTGATCTCGATGGGCGTGTGCGCCTCGTCGGGCGGCATGTTCAACAACTACGCGATCGTCCAGGGCGTCGACCAGGTGGTGCCGGTCGACGTCTACGCGCCGGGCTGCCCGCCGACGCCCGAGACGCTGATCCACTCGATCGAGACGCTGCACCAGCTGATCGAGGACGGCGAGATCTTCCGCCGCCGCGCCGCCACCGGCGCGGGCGCCAACGTGCACATCGAGCACATCCCACCGGCGCCGCAGCCTGTTCCGCTCGCCATCCCGGGAACGCGGTGAGCCATGGCCGACGAAACGGTGACCGAAGCGCCCGAGGGCGCGCCCGCCATTGAGCCTGCGCCCACGCTGCACGGCTGCCCGACCAGCGACAGCCACGGCCAGCTCGTCGTCCACGTCGGCGTCGACGGGTACGTGGCGCTGATCAAGGCGCTGGCATCCGACGGATATGCGATGTGCGTCGACCTCACGGCGGTCGACTACCTGACCCATCCCGGCCGTTCGCTGCCCGATGGCATCGTCGCCGAGCGCTTCGAGGTCGTCGTCAACCTGCTCGACCTCGACCGTCGGCGCCGAGTCCGCGTGCGCGTGCAGGTGCCCGAGAGCGCACCCGAGGTGCCGTCGCTGTTCCACGTCTATCCCGGCACCGAGGCCCTCGAACGCGAGGTGTACGACATGTTCGGTATCACCTTCGACGGCCATCCCGACCTGACGCGCATCCTCATGCCCGAGGACTGGGAAGGCTTCCCGCTGCGCAAGGACTACGCCATCGGCGAGATCCCGGTCGCTTTCAAGGGAACGCCGAACTGATGATCTCGGCCCGCCTCCGCTGCGCTTCGGCGATCTCGACGGTGCGGCTCGTCGCTGGCGTTTCCCTATCCATGGGGGGTGTCAGGTGACATCGATCGAGGGGATCCGCCAGACGAACGAGGGCGCGCAGGAGCTGCGGCCGCGCAGCGAGCTGTCGGCCCAGGAGTTGATGCGCGAATCGGGCGCGGTGCTGCGCATGAGCGAGGCCGAAGTCGCCCGCCTCGGCGAGCTGGCCGCGGACGCCGAGCCCACCGACGACCAGACGATGATCGTCAACATGGGTCCGCAGCACCCGAGCACGCACGGCGTGTTGCGCCTGATGCTCGAACTGCGAGGCGAGACCGTCGTGCGCGCCAAGCCGGTCATCGGCTACCTGCACACCGGGATGGAGAAGACCGGTGAGGCGCTGACCTACATGCAGGGCGCGACCAACGTCACGCGCATGGACTACGCCAGCCCGCTGAACAACGAGCTGGTGTTCTCGATGGCGACCGAGAAGCTGCTCGGCATCGACGGTGACATCCCGGAACGTGCGGTGTGGATGCGCATGCTGCTCAGCGAGCTGAACCGCATGTCGAGTCACCTGTTGTTCCTCGCCACCAACGGCATGGACATCGGCGCGGTGTCGATGATGCTCTACGGATGGCGCGAGCGCGAGGAAGTGCTGCGCTTCTTCCAGAAGGTCACGGGCTTGCGGATGAACCACAACTTCATCCGCCCCGGCGGGCTCGCCGCCGACCTGCCCGCGGGCTGGCGCGACGACGTGCTGCGACTCCTCGATCTGATCCCGCCGCGGCTCGAGGAATACGACATCCTCATGACCGACCAGCCGATCTGGCGTCAGCGCTTGCAAGGTGTCGGGGTCATCACAGCGCAGGAGGCCGTCGCCCTCGGAGTGACGGGTCCGATCCTGCGCAGCACCGGAGTGCCGTGGGATCTCCGCCGCGACATGCCGTACCTGCGGTACGACCAGGTCCAGTTCGACGTCATCGTCGGCAGCTTCGGCGATTGCTTCGATCGGTACGCGATCCGGCTCAACGAGGTGCGCGAGTCGATGCGCATCGTGCGGCAGATCCTCGATCGCATGCCTTCGGGCGACTATCGGATCCAGAACAAGAAGATCACGCCTCCGCCGCGCGCTCGCATCGACGAGAGCATGGAGGCGTTGATCCACCACTTCAAGATCTTCACCGAGGGCTTCAAGGTGCCCGAAGGAGAGGTGTACGTGGCGATCGAGAGCCCACGCGGCGAGATCGGCTGCTACATCGCCAGCGACGGTTCGGCGACGCCGTACCGCATGCGCGTGCGCGGCCCCAGCTTCGTGAACCTCCAGACGCTGCCGCACATGCTGCGCGGCGGCCTGGTGGCCGATGCCGTGGCGGTGATCAGCTCGGTCGACCCGATCCTGGGCGAGGTCGACCGATGAGGTCGACATCGGTTCGTCGACCGATGAG
>CAZGUH010000007.1:89719-117752 GCA_964529005.1 uncultured Ilumatobacteraceae bacterium
CCGATCCTGGGCGAGGTCGACCGATGAGGTCGACATCGGTTCGTCGACCGATGAGACAGCACGGAGTTGAGCGATAGTGGCACGGCTCACCGAGGACAACGTTCGCATCGCCCGCGAGATCATCGGCCGTTACCCGCGGCCGAAAAGCGCCCTCATCCCTCTGCTCCACCTCGCCCAGGAGCAGGACGGGCACGTCACCCGCGAGGCCATGGCGCACATCGCCGAGCTCGTCGGTGTCACGCCTGCCGAGGTGTACGGCACTGCGACGTTCTACGAGATGTTCAAGTTCGAAGAGGTCGGCAAGTACTGCATCAACGTGTGCACGAACATCTCCTGCCAGCTCCTCGGAGCGTGGGAGTTGCTCGAGCACGCCGAGGAGCGCCTGGGCATCAAGGCCGGCGCGACGACGCCCGACGGCATGTTCACGCTCGAAGACGTCGAATGCATCGCCGCGTGCACCGAGGCGCCCGCGCTGCAGGTGAACTACCGCTTCCGCTACAAGGTCACGCCGGCCGACTTCGACACGTTGATCGACGAGCTGCGCACCGGCGTGCACAGCGACGAGATTCCGCCGCACGGAACCCTCGCGCGCATCCGCCAGCGCACGACCGATCGCTGGGCGAACACCGGCATCGAAGCACAAGCCGCGGTGGACGCGCGATGACCGAGCGGAACGAGCCGCAGAGCTTCCTCGTCCCGGGGCTGGTGCCGTCGGGCCCGAAGATCATCACGCAGCGCTTCGACCAACCGGACGGGCACACCTACGACGGCTACGTCCGCACCGGTGGCTACACGGCGCTCGCCAAGGCGTTGACGATGACGCCGCAGCAGGTGCACGACGAAGTCAAGGCGTCCGAGATGCAAGGCCGTGGCGGCGCCGGCTTCCCCGCAGGGGTCAAGTGGGGATTCCTTCCCCCGAACGTCTTCCCGCGCTATGTCGTCGTCAACGGCGACGAGAGCGAGCCCGGCACCTACAAGGATCGGCTGCTGATGGAGCTCGATCCGCACCAGCTGATCGAGGGTGTCGTCATCACGTGCTACGCGGTCGGCGCAGCGCAGGCGTTCCTCTACGTGCGCGGCGAGATGGCGCTGGCGCAGGAGCGCATCGCTCAGGCGCTGAACGAGGCGTACGCCAACGGCAAGGTGGGCAAGAACATCAACGGGTCCGGCTTCAGCGTCGACGTCGCGTTGACGTGGGGCGCCGGCGCCTACATCGTCGGCGAGGAGACGGCCCTGATCGAGAGCCTCGAGGGCGAGCGCGGCATGCCCCGGCTCAAGCCGCCGTACTTCCCGGCGAGCAAGGGCTTGTACATGCAGCCGACGATCGTCAACAACGTCGAGACGTTGTCGAACGTGCCGTGGATCGTCAACAACGGCGGTGAGGCGTTCAAGAACATCGGTGCTCCGACCAGCACGGGCATGCGCATGTTCGCCGTGAGCGGCCACGTCAAGAAGCCCGGCGTGTTCGAGGTGCCGAACGGCGTCACGACGTTCCGGATGCTGTTCGAAGCGCCGGAGTACTGCGGCGGCATCCGTGAGGGCCGCAACGTGAAGGCCTTCATCCCCGGCGGTGCGAGCGCCATGTGGTTCTTCGACGAGCACCTCGACATGCCGCTCGACAAGCCCACGGTCGACAAGGCCGGATCGATGCTCGGCTCCGGCGCGATCGTCGTGATGGACGACACCACGGACATCGTCGCCGCCTGCTGGCGCGTCGTGCGCTTCTTCGCCCGCGAGAGCTGCGGCAAGTGCACGCCGTGCCGTGAAGGCACCACGTGGCTCGAGCGGATCCTCAAGCGCATGCTCGACGGCGCGGGTCGGGAGGAAGATCTCGACCTGCTGCTCGACGTGTGCGAGAGCATCAGCCCGGGCATCGCCTGGCCGCCGCGGCAGACGACCATCTGCCCGCTGGGGCCCTCGGCGGTCAGCCCGATCGCGTCCGCCGTGCGCCGCTATCGCCACGAGTTCGAGCACTACGTGCGGCACGGCCGCCCGGTCGACGGCGTTCAGCGGCCGGCGATCCACGGGTCGAGCTCGCACACGGTGCACGTCGCGTCGATCCAGGAGGGCGAGCACGCCCATGTCTGACACCGTCACGTCCGGCGCGGCAGAAGCCGAGGAGGCGCCGAAGACCACGATCAGCATCACCGTCGACGGCCGCCCGCACGAGGCGCAACCGAACCAGCTGGTGATCGACGCGTGCGAGGACGCCGGAGCGTACGTCCCGCGCTTCTGCTACCACCCGCGCATGAGCCCGGTCGGCATGTGCCGCCAGTGCCTCGTCGAGGTCGAGGGGCCGCGCGGGCCGATGATGGTGGTCAGCTGCATGACGCCCGTCGCCGAGGGGCAGGTCGTCAACACCGAGACCGACCAGGTGAAGCGCGCGCAGGAAGGCGTGCTCGAGTTGCTGCTCGCCAACCACCCGCTCGACTGCCCGGTGTGCGACAAGGGCGGTGAGTGCCCGCTCCAGGACCAGGCGTTCAGCCACGGTCCGGGCGAGAGCCGCTTCGTCGAGGAGAAGCGGCATTACGAGAAGCCGATCGCGATCAGCGATCTCGTGCTGCTCGACCGCGAGCGCTGCATCCTGTGCGATCGCTGCACCCGCTTCGCCGACGAGGTCGCCGGCGACAAGCTGATCCACTTCACCCACCGCGGCGGCCTCACCCAGGTGTTGACGTTCCCCGACGAGCCGTTCAGCTCGTACTTCAGCGGCAACACCGTGCAGATCTGCCCGGTCGGCGCGCTGACCTCGAAGCCGTACCGCTTCAAGGCACGCCCGTGGGATCTCGAGCAGGTCGAGTCGACGTGCCAAGAGTGCGCGGTCGGCTGTCGCACCGTCGTCCAGTCGAGCCGTGACGAGCTGATCCGCCGGCAGGGCCTCGACAGCGAGCCGGTCAACTGGGGCTGGCTGTGCGATCGCGGGCGCTTCAACTACGAGGCGGTCAACAGCGCCGAGCGCCTCGGCGACCCGCTCGTGCGCACGGCGGACGGGCTGGCGCCGACGACATGGTCGGCAGCGATCGCCACCGCTGCGCAGCTCGTGCGCGACGCGCTCGCTGCGGGTGGTCCGCAGAGCGTGGCCGTGCTCGGTGGGGCCCGCGGCACGAACGAGGACGCGTTCGCCTGGGCGCGTTGGGCGCGTGAGGTCGTCGGCACGCCGAACGTCGACGCTCAGCTCGGTGACGGCTTGCCGTACGAGCTGTTCGGCCTGCCTCGGGCGACGATCGCCGAGGCCGCATCGGCGCCGACGGTCGTGCTGCTCGGGCCCGACATCAAAGAGGAGCTGCCGGTCCTCTACCTCCGCGTTCGTGACGCGGCCGAGAAGCGTCGCAGCCGCCTGCTCGAGTTCTCCAGCCACGACACCGGCCTCACCCGCTACACGTGGAAGTCGGTCCGCGCCCGCCCCGGCGAGCTGGCGTCGGTCGTGCGCCAGACGATCGGCGACGACGCCGTGCGCGAGCAACTCGCCAAGGGCCCGGTCGTCGTGATCGCCGGCCGCGGCAACCTCGCCGAGAGCGCCGATCTGACGGTGGCTGCTCTCGCCGAACTGCGCGCTGCGGTTCCCGATCTCAAGGTGTTGCCAGCGCCGCGCCGCGGCAACGTCACGGGCGCCCTCCAACTGGGGATGCGCCCGGGCTACGGCGGCCTCGATTCCGAGGGGATCATCCGGGCTGCCGCCGACGGCAAGATCGAGTGCCTCGTGCTCGTCGGATCCGATCCGATCGACGACTTCCCCGACGCCGACCTCGCTCGGCGGGCGCTCGCCGGTGCTCGCCGGATCATCGCGGTCGACACGTTCCTGAACGACAGCTCGAAGCTCGCCGACGTCGTGTTCGCCGCGGCGGCCAGCGGCGAGAAGTCGGGCACGACGACCAACCTCGAAGGGCGGGTCACGGTCGTGAACCGCAAGATCACCGCCCGCGGCACGTCGCGACCGGACTGGATGATCGCCACCGAGCTCGCCCTGGCGATGGATGCGGATCTCGGCTACTCGACCGTCGAGGAGATCACCGACGCGATCGCGGCCACGGTGCCGGCCTACAGCGGGGCGACGCGGGCGGCCATCGCCCGCCGCGGTGACGAGGTCGTCGCGGTGGCCGAGACCGGGCCGCTTCATCCAGCGGGCGTCACGGCGTCGGAGCAGAACAGCTACGACTACCGCCTCGTCGTCAGCCGCACCCTGTGGGACGACGCTGTCGGCACGCGCACCTCGCCGTCTCTCGCCCACCTCGCCGGTGACACCGTCCTGCACGTCCACCCGCTGGACGTCGCCCGCATCGGGACCCGCGTCGGCGCCTCGGTCGTGGTCTCGAGCCCGCGCACGAGCGTCGTGCTGCCCGTGGTCGCCGACGAATCGGTGCAGCGCGGGACCGTCTGGGTGCCGTTCAACCACCGGGGTGTCAACGTCGGCGAGCTGATCGACGCCAGCGCCCCCATCATCGACGTGCGAATCGAGAACGTGTGATGCTGGCCATCGATCCGCTCCTCGTCGGCGACCTCTCCTTCACCGACGTCCTCGTCGTCCTGTTGAAGGTGCTCGTCGTCTTCCTCGTCGGCTTGCACGCCACGATCCTCGTCATCTGGTTCGAGCGCAAGGTGATCGCGGGCATGCAGAACCGCATCGGGCCGAACAAGGCCGGCCCGTTCGGTCTGCTCCAGACGCTCGCCGACGGCATGAAGCTGATGTTCAAGGAAGACCTGATCCCCGATCGTGCCGACCGGCTCGTCTTCCGCGTCGCGCCGTTCCTCTCGTTCGTGCCGGCGTTCCTCATCTGGGCGGTGATCCCGCTCGGGGGTGACTTCCGCGACGGCAAGAACGGCGTCGTCGAGATCTTCGGCAAGGCCACCAAGGTGCAGCTCGCCGATCCGCCGATGGGCGTGCTGATGCTGCTCGCGCTGAGCTCGGTCGCCGTCTACGGCATCATGCTCGCCGGCTGGTCGAGCGGCTCCAAGTACCCGCTGCTGGGCAGCGTCCGTGCGTCGGCGCAGATGGTCAGCTACGAAGCGGCGCTCGGCCTCAGCGTGGCGGCGATCATCCTCGTGACGGGAACGTTGAGCACGAGCGACATCGTTGCCGACCAGTCGACGATCTCGCGATGGGGTGTGATCGCCACCGGCGTCGTGCCGTTCGTCATCTTCCTCATCGCCGCGACGGCGGAGATGAACCGGCCGCCGTTCGACCTCGTCGAAGCGGAGCAAGAGCTGGTGGGCGGCTACAACACGGAGTACTCGGCGTTCCGTTTCGCTCTGTTCTTCGTGGCCGAGTTCATGAACGCGGTGACCATGAGCGCCGTGATCGTGACCCTGTTCTTCGGCGGCCCGCGCCCGATCGCGTTCGGCGACACGGTGCTCGACATCCCGTTGATTCCCAACGGCCTCGAGGGCAGCATCTGGCTGCTCGCCAAGGTGCTGATCTTCCTGTACGTCTACGTCTGGATGCGAGCCACGCTGCCGCGGTTCCGTTACGACCAGCTGATGGACCTCGGCTGGAAGGTGATGATCCCCGCGTCGCTCGGCTGGTTCATGTTCCTCGCCGCCCAGCGCGTGGGTGACCAGGAGGACTGGAACTCCGTCGTCGTCGCTGCGGTGTCGATCGGCGTGCTGCTGGTGTGCGTCGGTCTGCTCTACGCCGCGACCCGGGTGAGCGCTCGCAACCGTGAACGAGAGGGGGCGATGTTCTGATGGGATACCTCGGAGGCTTCCTCGTCACGCTGCGCCAGCACGGGCCGCGCAACCGCGTCACCACGCAGTACAGCGGTGGCCGCGGCTTCCGCCGGCTGAAGGAGAAGCGCGGCGACGGCGTGGCGAACCCGAAGTACGACGTCAAGATCCCCAAGCCCGAGCGCTTGCACGGCCGTCACGTCCTCAACCGCTACGAGGACGGGATGGAGAAGTGCATCGGCTGCGAGCTGTGCGCGGGCGTGTGCCCGGCGAAGTGCATCTACGTGCGCGGCGCCGACAACGATCCCGACAACCCGACGTCGCCCGGTGAGCGCTTCGGCTTCGTCTACGAGATCAACTACCTGCGCTGCATCCACTGCGACATGTGCGTCGAGGCGTGCCCGACCGAGGCGATCACCGAGAGCAAGCTGTTCGAGTTCAGCTTCACCAACCGCGCCGACGCGATCTACACGAAGGCCGAGTTGCTCGTCGGCGCCGACGGCAAGCCGCAGCAGCTGCCGTGGGAGGACTGGCGCGAGGGCGACGATCTGAACACCTCCGGATGGGTCCGTGCCACAGCGCCCGCCGGCGACGCCGATTTCGAAGGCGTGGTGAGCTGGAGCGGCGAACTCGGATACGGGGTGCGAGCCGCCGAGCCTCCGCAGTCCGTGCGCGACGAGCGAGGGCGTCGCTGATGGAGCTCTTCGTCTTCGTGTGCGCGGCGGCGATGGTCCTCGGCGGCGCGGTCGGGGTCATCACGCGCTCCAACCCCGTGCACGCCGCGCTCAGCCTGGTGATGACGCTGTTCGGGATCGCGGTGCTGTTCATCGCTCAGGAAGCGACGTTCCTCGCCGCGGTGCAGGTCATCGTGTACGCCGGCGCGATCGTCGTGCTGTTCCTGTTCGTGATCATGCTGCTCGGCGTCGACCGCACCGAGAACATCAAGATCGAGCCGTTCCCCGTGCAGCGCGTGCTGGCGGGCATCATCGGCGTCGGCATCATCGCCTTGGTGGGCGCCGCGATCATCGAGACGCGCGACTCCATCCGCCCGACCGGCGGCACGCTGGAGACGGCGACCATCGAGGACCACGACTCGAACATCCGCCAGCTCGCCTTCGACCTCTTCCAGAACCACGTCTTCGCGTTCGAGCTGACCTCGGTGCTGCTCGTGATCGCGGTCGTCGGCACGGTGCTGCTCGCTCGCCGCCCGAAGGCGGACGCGGCGACGTCGTCGGAGAAGAAGCCCGTCGCAGAGGTCCGTTCATGAGCGTGCTCGCCGTCGCAGAGCCGACGCCTACCTGGTACCTGTTGCTCGGCGCGGTGCTGTTCGCCGTCGGCGCCGTCGGGGTGATGGTGCGCCGCAATCCGCTGGTGATGTTCATGTGCGTCGAGCTGATGCTCAACGCCGTGAACCTCAGCTTCGTCGCGATGTCGCGCGCGCTCGGCGACATCGGTGGTCAGACGATCGTGTTCTTCGTGTTGGTGGTGGCAGCAGCGGAAGTGGTGGTGGGCCTCGGCATCATCGTCGCAATCCTGCGCAGGCGTCCGACCGCCACCGCTGACGATATCTCGGTGCTGAGGGGCTGACATCCGCATGGTCGACGTCGTTTGGTTGATCCCTGCCCTGCCGCTGGCCGGCTTCGTGCTGATCCTGCTGTTCGGCCGCCGGCTCGGCGAACCGAGGGCCGGCTATCTCGCCACGCTGATGTGCGCCGGCGCCTTCGCCGTGACAGCGGGCGTGTTCTTCGACCTGCTGTCGATGGACGAGCACCATCGCGCCCACACCGAGAAGTTGTTCACGTGGATGCCGGTCGGCTCGCTGCAGATCGACATGGCGTTCCTGGCCGATCCGCTGAGCATCACGATGGCCTTGTTCGTCACCGGCATCGGGACGCTCATCCACCTGTACGCCGTCGGCTACATGCACGGCGATCCGAAGTTCTCCAAGTTCTTCCTGTACCTCAACCTGTTCGCGTTCAGCATGTTGATGCTGGTGCTCGGGGAGAACCTGCTCGTCACCTTCCTCGGTTGGGAAGGCGTCGGCACGTGCAGCTACTTCCTGATCTCGTTCTGGCACACGCGCGAGAGCGCCGCGACAGCTGGCAAGAAGGCGTTCGTCACCAACCGCGTCGGCGACTGGGGTGTGATGGTCGCGATGTTCCTCGCGTTCAGCGCCGTCGGCACGCTCAGCTACGCCGGTCTGAACGCGGCGGCCGAATCGGGAGCGCTCGCAGAGAGCACCGCCACCGGCATCACGATCCTGCTGCTCGTCGGCGCGGCGGGCAAGAGCGCGCAGCTGCCGCTGTACCTGTGGCTCCCCGACGCGATGGAAGGCCCGACGCCCGTGTCGGCGTTGATCCACGCCGCCACGATGGTCACCGCAGGCGTGTTCCTGCTGACCCGCGTCAACCCGGTCATCGCCCACGCGGCCGACTGGGCGCCCACGGTCATCGCCGTCGTCGGCGCCGCTACGGCGCTGTTCGCCGCGACCATCGCGGTCGCGCAGAGCGACATCAAGAAGGTGCTCGCCTACTCGACGGTCAGCCAGCTCGGGTACATGTTCCTGGCGGTCGGCTCCGGCGCCTACGTCGCGGCGATCTTCCACATGGTCACGCACGCGTTCTTCAAGGCTCTGCTGTTCCTCGGCTCCGGCTCGGTGATCCACGGCATGCACCACGAGCAGGACATGCGGAAGATGGGTGCGCTGCGGCTGCTGATGCCGGTCACCGCGATCACGTTCATCATCGGCTGGCTGGCGATCGCCGGCGTTCCGCCGTTCGCCGGGTTCTGGTCCAAGGACGAGATCCTGCTGTTCACCTACGAGAAGAGCCCGGTGCTGTACGTGGTCGGCCTGCTGACGGCCCTGCTGACCGCGTACTACATGACCCGGCAGGTGATCTTGGTGTTCTTCGGCGAGGCTCGCTGGAAGGACCAGGCCGACGAGCACGGCGCCCATGGCGACTTCAAGCCGCACGAGTCTCCTGCCGTCATGCTGTTGCCGCTCGTGGTCCTCGCGGGCTTGTCGATCGTCGGCGGCGCGCTGCAGCTGCCGTTCAACGACGACGTGAAGTTCCTCGAGAAGTGGCTCCACCCAGTCGTCGAGGTGGGCGAGGCCGACATCAGCGGCACGTGGGGCTACGACAACAAGTACGTGCTCATGGCCCTGGCGATCGTCTCGGCGGTGGTCGGCATCGCCGCCAGCATCGCCATCTACGCCAAGCACAAGGCGAAGCCCGTCGAGCCCGAGATCCTGGCCGAGGGGTGGTACTACGACCGCGCGGTCAGCGCGTTCATGGGTGGCCCCGGCCGAGCCGGTTTCGAGGGCGTCGCATGGGCCGATGCGAACATCGTCGACGGCGCGGTCAACGGCGCGGCGACGGCGGTGCGCGCGACCGCGACGGTGGCACGCAAGGCGCAGACGGGATACCTGCGGCTCTACGCCTCCGCGATCGGTATCGGGGTGGTCGCCTTGCTCGGCTGGTTCTTCACCCGGGGGGTGCTGTGATGCTCGCTGCCGCCGCTCCCGCCGAGCACAGCTCCTCCGCGCTGGCCTTCCCCGTCCTCACCGTGATGGTGCTGCTGCCGGTCGCCGGCGCGCTGATCGTGGCGATGATGAGCAAGCGGCGTCCCGAGTTCGTGCGGATCACCGCGCTGCTGTTCTCCGTCGCCACCGGCGCGATCACGTTGTGGCTGATGTCCGAGTTCGACCAGCAGGACGCCGGCTTCCAGTTCGTCAGCAAGCACGAATGGATCGAGGGATGGGGCATCTCCTGGCACCTCGGCCTCGACGGCATCTCGCTGTTCCTCGTCGTCCTCACCGGTGTGTTGTTCCCGTTGGCGATCGTCGGCGCGGATCCCCACCACGACGAGAAGCCGTATCTCGCATGGCTCCTCCTGCTCGAGGCGGGAGTGCTCGGCAGCTTCGTCAGCCTCGACCTGTTCCTCTTCTTCGTCTGCTTCGAGATCGTCCTCGTGCCGATGTACTTCCTCATCGGCGGCTGGGGCTATGCCGAGCGGATCTACGCCGCGACGAAGTTCTTCCTCTACACGATGATCGGCTCGGCGTTCATGCTCGTGGGCATCATCGCCACCGTCGTGCTGGCGCGCAGCAACGGCGTCGGGCGCGTCACGTTCGACCTCGTGGAGATCGCCGAGAACGCCGACTTCGCGGCGAGCACGGGGCGTTGGCTGTTCTTCGCCTTTGCGGTGGCTTTCGCCGTGAAGGTGCCCGTCTTCCCGCTCCACACGTGGCTGCCCGACGCGCACACGCAGGCGCCCACGGCAGGCTCCGTCGTGCTGGCCGGCGTGATGCTGAAGCTCGGCACGTACGGCTTGCTGCGCTTCGGCGTGTACCTGTTCCCCGAAGCCGTGCGCTGGAGCCGCCCGCTGTGGTTCACGCTCGCGGTCATCGGCATCATCTACGGGGCCATCGCCGCCACCATGCAGCGCGATCTCAAGCGATTGGTCGCCTACTCGTCTGTCGCGCACCTCGGCTTCATCGTGCTCGGCACGTTCGCGCTCACGTCGCAGGCCGTCACGGGCGGCGTGATGCAGATGGTCAACCACGGCATCAGCACCGGAGCGTTGTTCCTCCTCGTCGGCATGATCTACGAACGCCGCCACACGCGCGAGATCGTGCAGCTGAAGGGCCTTCAGAAGGTCGCTCCGATCTTCGCCGCGGCGTTCACCGTGGTGATGCTGTCGAGCATCGGCGTGCCCGGCCTGAACGGGTTCGTCGGCGAGTTCCTGGTGCTGATCGGATCGTTCCTCACCGCCCGCTGGTGGGTCGTGGTCGCGACCACCGGCGTGATCCTCGCGGCGCTGTACCTCTTGTGGGCCTACCAGCGCGTCTTCCACGGTGAGCCCGACGACGACAACGCCCACTTCCCCGAACTGCGCTTGCGGGAGGGGCTGGTGCTGCTGCCGTTCATCGGCATCATCGTGTTCACGGGGTTGTACCCGAAGCCGATGCTCGACCGCATCGAGCCGAGCGTCGAGGCGTTGATCTCCCACGTCGAGGAGCGCACCGGGTTCGAGGCGCCGGTCCCGGTCCCCGTGGCAGCCGAGGAGCACGCCGACGACGAGGCCGGCGAAGCCGGCGACGGAGCATCGTCGCCCGCCGGTGACGGTCACGAGACGGAAGGCGGTGAGGGGTGATGGGCGCGCTGGTGGCCCAGCAGGCGAACGGGTTCGACGCGCCCTCGATCGAGTGGTGGTCGCTCTCGCCGTTGCTGGCTCTGCTGGCAGGCGGGTTGATCCTGCTCGTCGTCGCCGCGCTGACGCCGCAATGGCCGCGTGGCATGTACGCGGGGTTGGCCGCGCTCACGGGTCTCGTCTCGGGCGGCCTGGCGATGTTCCAGTGGGACGACATCACGGAGGAAGGCCCGGTCACCATCATCGACGGCGCGTTGGCGTGGGACACGTTCGCGATGTTCCTGACGATCACCATCTGCATCGCCGTCGTCCTCGCCGCGCTGGTCACGAACGACTACCTGTTGCGTGAGGGGCAGGACGGACCCGAGGTCTACGCCCTCTACATCATGGCCGCCATCGGCGGCATCGTGATGTCCGCGTCGAGCGATCTGATCGTGTTGTTCCTCGGCCTCGAGACGTTGAGCATCGCCCTGTACGTCCTGGCCGCGAGCAACCGGCGCCGCGCCGAGAGCCAGGAGAGCGGCATGAAGTACTTCGTGCTCGGCGGCTTCTCCTCGGCGTTCTTCCTCTACGGCATCGCGCTGGTCTACGGCGCGACCGGCAGCACGCGCTTCGACCAGATCGTGGCGTCGTTGTCGGAGGTGCCGGTCGAGCGCAAGGACGCGCTGTTGCTCGCCGGCGTCGCGCTGTTGCTGGTCGGTCTGGGCTTCAAGGTCTCGGCCGTGCCGTTCCACGTGTGGAGCCCGGACGTGTACCAGGGCGCGCCCACGCCGATCACCGCGTTCATGGCGTCGGCGAGCAAGGCGGCCGCGTTCGGAGCGATGCTGCGCGTCCTCGTGGTGGCGTTGCCCAGCCGTGCGGACGACTGGCGACCGGTGATCTGGGCCGTGGCCGTGTTGACGTTGCTCGTCGGCAGCATCATCGCCGTGGTCCAGACCGACGTGAAGCGCATGATGGCCTACTCGTCGATCAACCACGCCGGGTTCATCCTCGTGGGCGTCGAGGCCGCGGGCCACACCAACGGGTTGGCGGGCGACGGCGTCCCCTCGGCCGTTCTGTACCTGATGCTCTATTCGGTGCTCATCATCGGCACCTTCGCGGTGATCGGCCTCGTCGCCGGCAAGGGCGACGCGCGCACCGACATCGCGGCGTTCCGGGGTCTGGCGCGCCGCAAGCCGGCGCTGGCTCTCGGACTGACCGTGCTGCTGCTCGCCCAGGCCGGCGTGCCGCTGACGTCGGGCTTCGTCGCCAAGTTCGGCGTCATCCGCGCCGCGGTGGAAGAGGACAGCTACGCGATCGCGATCATCGCGATGGTGTCGTCGGTGATCGCCGCGTTCCTGTACCTGCGGGTGATGGTGAGCGTGTGGCTCGCCGAGCCCGAGACTGGCGACGAGATCCTCGAGCCGGTCCGCACGCCGTTCGCCACGAGCGTCGCCGTCGCTCTCGCTGTGGGCTTCACGTTGGTGGTGGGTGTCATCCCCGGCTGGCTGATCGACGCCGCCGACACCGTCACCAACATCGCCACCTCCGCCCGCTGACGCCCGCCCCGCCCCCGCGTCGCGCCCCCGCCGCGTCCCGCGACGGCCTGGCATCCCGTCCCGACCACCCATCCCTTGGGCGCGATCGGCTGCCGCCACGGCAACTTTTCGCGCCCGACCCATCTGCTTGGGCGCGATCGGTCGCGTCAACGGCAACTTTTCGCGCCCGAGCAGCAGGGTTGGGCGGGGTCACGGGCGCCAGCCGCGGGCGATCAGGATCGCTCGCAGGTCTGCCAACGCCTCCTCCATCCCGTGCTCGATGTCCCAATCGGTGAACCGCACCGACTGCCACGCCACGGCGCCGAGCTTGCGGTCGCGCCGCTTGTCGCGACGTGACTCCGCGCGGCCGTCGTGCCAGAACGGGTGGTCGACCTCGCCGGCCACGCGCCACGCCGGCCACGCCAGGTCGACCTCGACGCGCGAACCGTCTGCGAGCACGACGGCGTGGTTGACAAACGGTTGCGGCAGGCCGTTGGCCTCGATCGCCGCTCGGAAGCGGCGCTCCAGCTCGGAGCGGGCGGCGCCGCGCCACGCCGGCCGGCCGAGCAGGACGGCACGAGTGACGAGGGCGCCCGGTCGGCGCGGGTGATAGAGCCGCTCCATCGTCCGCATCAGCGTGTCGAACGTGCATCGCTGTTCGGACAGCAGCTGCTCGATCACGCTCTCGGTCGCGTCGGCGCCGATCAGAGCAGCCGCGTCGAATGCCGTGCGGGGAGGGCTCGTCAATGCGATGCCGTCCACGCGGCGCGCTGCCACATCGACCGGGTCGACGCGGCGGCACCGATGCACGACCAGCCCCGGCAGCTCGGGGCTGCACCCGTGCGGAACGATGACGTGGATGCCGTCGTCCTTCATCCCGCGCAGACCCCACAGGCGCCCGGCCGTCGTGAACGCGATGGCTGCCCGCGGGTTGCGCAGGCATGCGGCAGTCATCATCTGCATCGGCCCTGCGCTGTAGGCCGTCGACATGTACACGCCCGGGCACAGCTGAGCCAGCTCCCGGCGCCGCACCATGCGATGGACCGCCGACCGTTCGAGCCCGGCGTCGGCGAGTTGTTCCAGCGAGGCCACGCCGTTCTGCCTCGCCATGCGTTCGTGGGCCGCCACATCCCTGCTGTCGAACACGTCGACCTCCCACCCGAAGAGCACGTGGGGGAAGTCGCCCGACAGCGTACCCGCCCCCGCAGCCCCGCCCCACCCAGCCGCTCGGGCGCGATCCGCTGCGGGGGCGGCAGCCGGGCGCGCCCAAGGGGAGGGGTCGGGCGCGATCCGCTGCCGGGGCGGCAGCCGGGCGCGCCCGAGGCGAGGGGTCAGCGGGGGTGGACGGGGTCGACGTCGTAGCCAGCGGCGCTCGCTGCGGCGACGACCGCGTCGGCGTGGCCAGGTCCGCGGACCTCGAGCACGACCTCGACGCCGGTCTGGCGCACGTGGAGATCGACGCCCTCGCGCACGTGCTCGACCTCGATCAGGTTCGCTCCCGCCGATGCGAAGAGTGTCAACAGGCCGGCGAGGCCCCCGGGCCGATCGCTGATGCGGGCGAACAGGATCAGCCGCCGCCCCGCTTTCGTCTCGTGGCGGCGGATCAGTCCGGGCACCACGCCGAGATCGACGTTGCCGCCGCTCAGGACGACGCACGTGGCGCCGTGCGGGGCCGGCCCGACGGCGCCGCCCAGCAGCGCGGCGACACCGACCGCGCCGGCGCCCTCGACGTACAGCTTGGCGCGCTCCATGAGCAGCACCATCGCGTCGGCGATCGCGTCCTCGTCGACGACGACGATGTCGTCGAGGTACCGCTCGACGAGCGGTCGGGTGATCTTGCCGGGCCTCTTCACGGCGATGCCGTCCGCCAGCGTCAGCACAGGTCCACGCGCCACGGCGCCGCTGACGTAGGGTGCGCACACGCTGGCCTGCACGCCGATGACCCGCACGGCGGGATCGGCGGCCTTGAGAGCGATCGCAACCCCCGCTGCGAGGCCGCCACCGCCCAGCGGCACGACGACCTGCGCGAGCTCTGCGACGTCCTCCGACAGCTCGATACCGAGCGTCCCCTGCCCGGCGATGACGTCGGCGTCGTCGTACGGGTGGCAGAACACCATGCCGGTCTCGCTCGCCCGCGCCCGCGCCGCGGCGACCGCCTCGTCGAGCGACGCGCCGCCTTCGACCAGCGTCGCTCCGTAGCCGCGGCAGGCCTCCATCTTCGCCAACGGCGCCCCGGCCGGCACGAAGATCTCGCAGCGCACGCCGGCCGTGCGGGAGGCGAACGCCAGCGCCTGCGCATGGTTCCCCGCGCTGCCGGCGACGACGCCATGGGACGCCGCAGCCCCGAGGGCGTCCAACTTGCTGAGGGCCCCGCGAATCTTGAACGAGCCCGTGCGCTGGAGGTTCTCGGCCTTCAACACGACCGGGCTTCCGAACGCTTCGGTGAGCGCGGCCGACGATGTCACCGGCGTGTGCTTCACCACTCCGGCCCCGGCGCGCCGCGCGTGACGGATGCGATCGATGGTGAGAGCCGGACCGGCCATACGGCCGCGTACCGTATCGGCCGTGCGTGCTCTGCTGATCGCCAACGAAGGCGACGACGACCCCGGCTTCGTCGGGGAGCGGTTCGAGCACCACGGCGTGTCGTTCACCCGCTGCTGGCGTGAGACGCCCGACGGCTGGCCCGATCTCGAGGGCCACGATCTGGTGCTGTTGCTGGGCAGCGAGTGGAGCGTCTACTGGCCCCACGTGGCCACGAACGTCGGCGCCGAGCGAGCCGTGGTGGCCGCCGCGCACGCACGGGGGATCCCCACCCTCGGCATCTGCTTCGGGGCCCAGGTGCTCGCGTATTCGCTCGGCGGGGGAGTGCAGCGGGCGGCCACGCCGGAGATCGGGTGGTGTGACATCGACACCGACGTGCCCGACGCGATCGCCGCCGGCCCGTGGATGCAATGGCACTTCGACGCGGTGAAGGTGCCGCCCGGCGCCGTCGAACTGGCCCGCAGCGCGGTCTGCCCGCAGGCATTCCGCATCGATCGCACGGTCGCGGTGCAGTTCCATCCCGAGGTGACGAGCGCCGTCGTCGACCGCTGGACCTCGGGCAGGGGAGCCGAGCAACTCCTCGAGCACGGCTTCGACGTCGAGGAGGTGCGCGCCCGCACGGCGGCGGCGATCGCGCAGAGCGGGCCCAACGCCCGGCGCCTCGTCGACTGGTTCGTGAACCTCGGGTGACTACCCCGAGCGGTGCGGCACCCGCCTGAACGGGCGTTTTCGGATTTTCGGCGTTCTCCAGGGTCCGTAGTAGCGTCGAGAAACGATGTCGAACTTCCTGCGGGACTACCTCACCGTGGTCTGGTTCGGGGCCGTCGCACTGCTGCTGGCCGGGCTCTTGCTCGGCGTCGCCGCTGCCGTGCGCCCCAACCGTCCGACGGCACAGAAGGTTCTCCCCTACGAGAGCGGCGTGGACCCGGTGGGCATCGGCTGGTCGCAGAGCCAGGTGCGCTACTACGTGTTCGCCCTGCTCTTCGTGATCTTCGACGTGGAAGCCGTTTTCCTCTTCCCATGGGCCACCCGCCTCGAGCGCTATGCCGGCTTCGGCCTGGTGGAGATGGGTGTGTTCGTCGTCGTCCTGCTGCTCGGCCTGGTCTACGCCTGGCGCAAGGGCGTCCTGCGCTGGGTGTGAGGTACTGATGGGTCTCGTCGATCGTGGGCGGCTGCCCAAGCCGCTCACGGCACTGTTCAACCTCGGGCGCTCGTACAGCCTCTGGGTGTACCAGTGGGGTCTCGCCTGCTGCGCCATCGAGATGGGCGCGGCGTTCGCCTCGCCCCGCTACGACGTCATGCGCCTCGGCGTCATCCCGCTGCCGGCAAGCCCCCGCCAGGCCGACTTCGTGGTCATCTCCGGAACCGTCACCGACAAGATGGCGCCGGCGATCAAGCGGCTCTACGAGCAGATGCCCGAGCCCAAGTACGTGATCTCGATGGGCAGCTGCGCCAACTGCGGCGGTCCGTACTGGGACAGCTATTCGGTGACCAAGGGCGTCGACCAGATCATCCCGGTCGACGTCTACGTGCCGGGCTGCCCGCCGCGGCCCGAGGCGCTGCTCGAGGGCATCGTCTTGTTGCAGCAGCGCATCCGCAACGAAGACATGGCCGCCAAGTGGCGCGGCGAGGGGACGAAGCTGCTGGCCCGCGACGCCAAGCGCCCGGCTTCGTCGCGGGCCGAGAACGTGCCGCAACCTGCCGGGGCCCCAGAATGACCGACACCGAGACCCCCGCCCTTCCCGGCGACGCGCTGCGTGAAGGCATCGTCGACGGGGTCCGCGCGGCCATCGGCGAGGGCCTCGTCGACAGCCTGCTGAAGCCGGGCGACGATCTCTGGCTGCGGGTTCGCCCCGACGTGTGGCGTTCCACCGGCCTGGCCCTGCGCGACCAGCTCGGCATGGACTACTTCTGCTACCTGTCCGGCATCGACTGGCTGCCGTCGCCGTTCGGGCGTGGGGAGGACGATCCGACGGAACCGCCGCCCGAGCGCTCGACCGAGATCAAGCAGGGCTACGCCGGAGGCGAGACCCGCTTCCAGGTGCTCGCCCGCGTCTACAACACCACGCGCAAGGTCGGCGTGACGGTCAAGGTCGACGTGCCCGAGGACGCGATGGCGGTCGACACCTGGATCCCGGTGTACGCCGGCGCCAACTGGCACGAGCGTGAGATCCACGAGATGTTCGGCATCACCTTCGCCGGTCACCCCGACCTGCGGAACATGTACCTGCCGAGCGAGTTCGAGGGGTATCCCCTGCGCAAGGACTTCCCCCTGCTGGCGCGCATCGTCAAGCCGTGGCCGGGCATCGTCGACGTCGAGCCGCTGCCCGGCGACGACGAGGCCGACGCCGCCGAGGGAGGTGACGGGTCATGACCGATCTGGCCGATCGCGAGAAGCTCGCCTACATCGCCGCGCAGGCGGCCGACGCCCGCGTCAACGTCGAGCTCGAGACCGAGGGGATGACCCTCAACATCGGGCCGCAGCACCCCGCGACGCACGGCACCCTGCGCATCGTCGTGCGCCTCGACGGCGAGCAAGTGGTGTGGGCCGAGCCGACCGCGGGCTACATGCATCGCGGCTACGAGAAGCTCACCGAGGTCCGCACCTACCCGCAGGTGACGACGCTGGTCAACCGCATCGACTGGCTCGGCAGCTTCACCAACGAGGTGCCGTTCATCCTCGCGGCCGAGAAGCTGATGGAGATCGAGGCGCCGCCGCGCGCACAGTGGATCCGCACGATCCTGTTCGAGCTCGGGCGCATCGCCAACATCTCGCTGTTCCTCGGCGACCTCGGCGTGCAGCTCGGGGCCGTGACGCCGGCGTTCTACGCGTTCCGCGACCGCGAGTTCGTCCTCAACCTCATCGAGGGCGCGACGGGCGGGCGCTTCCACCCCAACTTCGACCGCATCGGCGGCTTGAAGGACGACCTCCCCGCCGGCTGGATCGCCGAGACCAAGAGCGTGATGAAGCGCCTTCGCGCCTACTGCGACGAGATCGACGATCTCCTCTTCGGGAACGAGATCTTCCAAGCGCGCACCCGGGGCGTCGGCGTCATCCCGCGTGAGGTCGCGCTCCAGTACGGCCTGTCGGGAGCGAACCTGCGCGCCAGCGGCGTCGATTGGGACCTCCGCCGCGATCAGACGCTGCCGATGGCGTGGAACAAGGTCGACTGGAAGGTCTGGACGCACGTCGACGGCGACAGCTTCGCCCGCTGCTGGGTGCGCCTCCAGGAGACCCGGGAAGCGACGCTGATCGTCGACCAGCTGCTCGACGGCCTGCCGAGCGGGCCGGTGATGGCCAAGGTGCCACGCATCATCAAGGTGCCCGAGGGCGAGGCCTGGGTCTCCACCGAGAACCCGCTCGGTGAGATGGGCTACTACGTCGTCAGCAAGGGAGACCTGGGGCCGTTCCGGGTGAAGATCCGCTCGGCGAGCTTCAACAACATCTCGGTCGTGCCCTGGGTGCTACGAGGCGTCTACGTCCCCGACATCATCACGATCCTGGCGTCGCTCTACTTCATCCTCGGAGACATCGACCGGTGAGCGTGTTGGCTGTCGAGATCCCGTACTGGGGGCAGTCGCTGCTGCGCGTCCTCGGCGGCGTGGTGGCGGTGCTGCTGCCCGCCGGCACGATCGTCTACGTCTTCCTGTTCAAGATGATGTCGTTCATGCAGAGCCGCCTCGGGCCGATGGAAGCCGGCCCGTACGGCTCGATGCAGCTGCTCGCCGAGGTCGGCAAGTGGCTCCAGAAGGAAGACCTGCATCCGGAAGGCGCCGACGTGCGCGTCTTCAAGATGGCGCCGCTGGTCGTCTTGGTCAGCACGTTCCTGCTCGTCGCGGTGGTGCCGTTCGGCCCCGATGCGTACTTCACCGACTTCGAAGCCGGCGTGTTCTACATGCTCGCGGTCAGCTCGGTGAGCACGCTCGGCATCCTCGTCGCCGGCTGGAGCAGCGCCAACAAGTACTCGCTGCTCGGTGGCTTGCGCGCCGCCGGCCAGCTGATCGCCTACGAGCTGCCGATGGTGCTCGCCGTGGTCGGCGTGGTCATCCAGGCCGGCACGATGAACCTCCAGGGGATCGTCCTCCAACAGAACGCGGGATCGATGTTCGGATGGGACGGCCTCGGCAATCCCTTCATCCTCACGCAGTTCATCGGCTTCCTGATCTTCATGGTCGCGGTGCAAGCGGAGCTCTCGCAGACGCCGTTCGACATGCCGATCGCCGAGAGCGAGCTCGTCAGCGGCTACATGACCGAGTACTCGGGCTTCCGCTTCCTGATCTTCTTCATCGCCGAGTTCGCCACCGCCGGCGTTTTCTCTTTGATCGCCTCGGTCTTGTTCCTCGGCGGCTGGGGTGTGCCGTTCGCCTGGTTCGACTGGAACACGCTCGACGACGTCGACGACTGGATGAACGTCGCCGGGCCGCTGATCATGGTCGGGAAGATGATGCTGCTCTCGTTCATCATCATGTGGGCGCGCTTCAGCTACCCACGCTTCCGCGAGGACCAGCTCCAGCGTTTCGCCTGGAAGGTGCTCATCCCCCTCGCGCTGGTGAACATCATGGTCACCGCGATCTTGAAGGTGGCGGTCTGATGGCTCCGAAGGTTCCCGGCGCAGGCTTGCTCAAAGGCCTCGGCATCACGCTCGGCACGATGGGCCGCACCGTGAAGGACGGCGCCAACACGGTCCAGTACCCGCACGAGAAGGAAGCGCCGCCGCTGCGTGCGCGCGGCGTCATCGCGCTGCGCGAGGACAACTGCACGTCGTGCATGCTCTGCGCGCGCAGCTGCCCCGACTGGTGCATCTACATCGAAGCGCACAAGGAGCTCGCACCGCCGCGGCGAGCCGGCGGCAAGCCGCGGCAGGTCAACAAGCTCGATCGCTTCGACATCGACTACGCGCTGTGCATGTACTGCGGCATCTGCGTCGAGGTGTGCCCGTTCGACGCGCTGTTCTGGAGCCCCGAGTACGAGTACAGCGAGGTGCGCATCGCCGACTTGCTCCACGACAAGTCGAAGCTCACCGAGTGGATGGAGACCGTGCCCGAGTACCCCGACCTCGAGGCCGGGGCCGACAAGAAGGGCAAGAAGTAGTGTTCGCCGCCGACGCGCTGGTCGCGCAGAACATCGGTTTCGGCATCATCGCCCTGATGATGATCGTGGCGGCGTTCCGCGTCGTCACCGTGAGCAACGTGGTCCACGCTGCGCTGTGGCTCGTCGTCGTCATGGGCGGCGCGGCCGCGCAGTATCTCCTGCTCTACGCAGAGTTCGTCGCCGTGACGCAGGTGCTGATCTACATCGGCGCGGTGATGGTCCTGTTCCTCTTCGGCGTGATGCTCACCCGGGCGAAGGTCGGCACGGAGACGGAGCTGAACAACAAGAGCTGGGGCGTCGGCATCCCCGTCGCGCTGCTGCTGCTCGCCACGATGGCGTACGCGCTGATCGACGGATTCGAGGACACCAAGGTCGTCGACGACCCCGACCAAGCGGTGCGCATCTCGACGCAGGCGGTCAGCGACGACATCTTCGGACCGTACCTGCTGCCGTTCTGGGCTCTCTCGTTCGTGCTGCTCGCCGCCGTCATCGGCGCCATCGTGCTCGCTCGGAAAGACTGACCCGCCCATGCTGATCAACCAGTTCCTCCTCCTCGGCGCGGTCCTGTTCTGCATGGGTGTGTACGGCGTGATCGCCCGCCGCAACGCCGTGCTGGTGCTGATGTCCGTCGAGCTGATCCTCAACTCGGTGAACATCAACCTGTTGGCGTTCGCGTTGAAGAACGGCACGCCCGACGGTCACACGTTCGCGCTGTACATCATCGCCGTCGCTGCCGCCGAGGTCGGCGTAGGCCTGGCGATGGTCATCCTCGTGTACCGCAACCGGCGGTCGATCGCACTCGACGAGCTCTCCGAGATGAAGGGCTGATCCGTGCTTGCTGCAGAGTCCGCCGGCTGGTTCCTCGAGAACGCCTGGTTGATCCCCGTCGTCCCCGCGGTGGCGTTCGCGCTGATCATCCTGATCGGCAAGCGCCTCCCGATGAAGGGCGCCGAACTCGGCGTCGCGTCGATGCTCGGCTCGCTCGTGCTCGCGGTCGGCATGACGTACCAGTGGATCCAGCGGGTCGACGACGCCCACGGGGCCGAGGGCGGCGGTGTCACGCACGCCCTCGCCGGCTTCGGGCGCTCGATCCGGGCCGCCGCGGCCTCGACCGGAGGCGAGCCGTTCGTGACGCCGGTCGAGCGGTCGTGGGTGTGGTGGTCCAGCGGCAACGTCGAGTTCGGGCTCGGCCAGCACATCGACGGGCTCGCCGTCATGCTGCTGCTCCTCGTCGCGTTCATCTCGACGCTGGTGCAGATCTACTCGCTCGAGTACGTGCGTGGTGACCGTCGCTTCACGCACTTCTTCGCAGCGCTCACGCTGTTCAGCGCCGGCATGCTGGGCATGGTCCTCGCCGAGAACATGGTGCAGCTGATCCTCGGCTGGGAGATCATGGGCCTCTGCTCGTTCATGCTGATCGGGCACTGGTGGGAAGAGCGCGACAACAACGTCGCTGCGCTCAAGGCGTTCTGGACCGTGCGCGTGGGGGACGTCGGCCTGCTGGTGGGCACGGGCATCCTGTTCTTCAGCGCCAACGACTGGACGCAGGAGCACCTCGGCGTCAGCGGCTTCAACATCCGCGGCCTGATGGCCTGGGCGCTCAGCGGCGACGGCAGCCACGCCGCCCTGCTGTGGGGATCCGTGGCGTTGTTCATCGCCTGCATCGGCAAGAGCGGCCAGTTCCCGCTCCACACCTGGCTGCCCGACGCCATGGCCGGGCCCACGCCGGTCAGCTCGCTGTTGCACTCGTCGACGATGGTCGTCGCCGGCGTGTTCCTCGTCGCCCGCCTCTACCCGGTGTTCTGGGAAGGTCTGGAGATCGCCAACAGCAACGTCAACCTGATCGCGGTCATCGGCGGCATCACGATCGTCATCGCCGCGCTGCTGGCGTTCGTGCAGAACGACATCAAGAAGGTGTTGGCGTACTCCACGGTCAGCCAGCTGGGCTACATGATGATGGGTCTCGGTGTCGGCGCATGGACGCCTGCCGTGTTCCACATCTTCACCCACGCCTTCTTCAAGTGCTGCCTCTTCCTCTGCGCAGGCAGCGTCAGCCACAGCGGCTCGCACCACAGCTTCGACATGAAGAAGGACATGGGCGGGCTGGCCAAGAAGATGCCGTGGACCGCTGCCTGCTGGATCGTCAGCACCGCGGCCCTCGCCGGAGTGCCGTTCTTCTCGGGCTTCTTCTCCAAGGACGAGATCATCGACAACGCCGACCACAACGGTTACACGGTGTTCTTCGTCATCGGTCTGGTGGGCGCGTTCATGACCGCCGCGTACATGGCCCGAGCGACGTACCTCACGTTCTTCGGCGAGCCGCGCGGCGCTGCCGCCGGTGAGCACCACGGCGAGGATGCCCACGTCCTCGGCGACGTCGACGCGGCGCACGCCACGCATGGCGACGACCTCGTGCACGCGGGCGCCCACGCTCCGGCGGGCCACGACGCGGAGAGCCACGAAGCGCACGACGACCACCACGCCGCACCGCACGAATCGCCGTGGCTCATCCGCGGCCCGATCGTCATCCTCGCCGGGCTGGCGATCGTCGCCGGGTATCTGAACGCCGCGCCGTTCAAGATCGAGAAGTTCACCGAGTGGGTGCAGCCCCGCGCCGTCGAGGTGCAGGCGCTCGTCGCCGGCGACGTGGCCGGCGCGGGCACGGACGAGCATGCCGAAGAAGGCGCGGCCGCCGAGGAAGGCGCTGCGGCCGAGGAAGGCGCGCACGCCGAGGAGGACGGCGAGCACGCCGCCGGCGGCTGCGGGTACGACGTCCCCGCCGAGGGCGTGTGCTACTTCCCGAACGTCAGCCACGCGGAGTTCAAGTGGAGCAAGGCGATGCCGAGCATCCTGCTCGTGGCGCTCGGCATCGGCTCCAGCCTCTGGCTCAGCGCCGGGTTGTACGGCCGCCGCCGGCACCCGCTGAAGGGCATCACCGACCGGGTCGCGCCGGCGCGGTGGGGCTACCTGTTCCTGGCGAACAAGTACTACCTCGACGCGCTGTACGAGAAGGTCATCGTGCGCGGCGTGGCCTACCCGATCTCGCGAGTGGCGTACTGGATCAACCAGAACGTCCTCGACGGCATCGTCAACGGCGCCGGCATCGGCGGCCGGCGCGTCGGCCAATGGGTCTACCGCAACATCGACCAGCGCGTCGTCGATGGGGCGGTCAACGGCAGTGGCGCAGCAGCCCGCGGTTCCGGCGGGGCGCTGCAGCCAGTGCAGTCCGGCAAGGTCAACCAGTACGGGGCGCTGTTGTTCGGCGCTGCGGCCATCGGCGCCCTCGTGCTCGTCATCATCAACACCTGAGGGAGTGAACCGGCATGGATGTCCTCCGTGACCAGAACTGGGTGCTGACGCTCGGCACCTTCTTGCCGCTCGCCGGCGTGGTGGTGATGCTGTTCATCCCGCGTGCCGAGGAGGAGCTGCACAAGATCGTGGCGCTCGCCACGGCGCTCGCCACGCTGGCGCTCGGTGTCGTCGCGCTCGTGAACTTCGACTACGACCAGGCGGACAAGCTCCAGTTCTTCGCCGATCACGAGTGGATCTCGGTCATCCACAGCAACTACACGATCGGGATCGACGGCATCAGCTTGCCGCTCTACGTCCTGTCGATGGTGATCACCGTCTTGGTGATGATCTATTCGTGGAACCACATCCCCGAGCCGGGGAACCCCAAGGCGTTCTTCATCCTGATGCTGGTGTTGCAGACCGGGATGGCTGGCACGTTCATGGCCCAGGATCTCGTCCTCTTCTTCGTGTTCTTCGAGGTCGTGCTCCTTCCGATGTACTTCATGATCGGGGTCTGGGGCGGTGAGCAGCGCCAGTACGCGTCGCTGAAGTTCTTCCTCTACACGATGTTCGGCTCGGCGCTGATGCTGGTCGCCTTCCTGGCGCTGTTCTTCAAGACCGGCGCCGAGAGCTTCTCGATCCCGTACCTCGTCGAGAACGGCGGCGCGATCGCGAAGAACACGCAGGTGTGGATCTTCGCCGGCATGTTCGTCGGGTTCGCCGTCAAGGTGCCGATGTTCCCGTTCCACACGTGGCTGCCCGACGCGCACACGCAAGCGCCGACGCAGGGCTCGGTCATCCTTGCCGCCATCCTGCTGAAGCTCGGCACGTACGGCTTCGTCCGCATCGCCATCCCGGTGCTGCCCGACGCAGCGATCGAATGGGCGCCGTGGATCGGCCTGCTGGCGGTCATCGGCATCATCTACGGAGCGCTCGGCTGCCTCGCCCAGACCGACATGAAGCGCCTCATCGCGTTTAGCTCCGTGGCCCACATGGGGTTCGTGATGCTCGGCATCAGCACGCTCACACCGATGGGCATCAACGCCGCGATGTTCGGCATGGTCGCCCACGGCCTCATCACCGGCATGCTCTTCTTCATCGCCGGCTCGGTGAAGGAGCGGTACCACACGCTCGAGATCGCACAGATGGGCGGGATGCTGCTGTCGATGCCGAAGCTTGGATGGATCCTCGGGTTCTGCGCGATGGCGAGCCTGGGTCTGCCCGGTTTGGCCGGCTTCTGGGGCGAGTTCCCTGCGATCCTGTCGGCGTACCAGCCGTTCGGCGGCAACGAGGCGTTGGGCCTGCCCGGGCTGCCGGTCGAGACGTTCCGCACGTTCATGGTCGTCGCCGCGATCGGCACCGTGTTCGCCGCGGCCTACCTGCTGTGGCTCTACCAGCGCGTGTCGTTCGGCCGGCCGAAGGGCGACGCGGCGCACGGGACACACGCCGGGCACGGAGCTCCCGCCGCCGCCCACAGCGTGGGCGCCGCGGTCAACCACGAGCACCATGGTGACGACGACCTGCACGACGTGTCGATCATCGAGTGGATCGCCTGGACGCCGCTGCTGCTGGCGATCGTGTTCTTCGGGGTCTACCCGCAGGCGATGTTCAAGGTCTTCGATCCGGCCGTCACCGAGACCCTCTCCAAGGTCGGTCTGCTGAAGTGATCGCGTCGCTCTTCGCCCAGGCGCAGGAGTGGACGACGCCGGTCGTCGACTACCACGCGCTGGCGCCCGAGATCGTGGTGGCCGCCGGCCTGTGCCTCGTGCTGCTCGTCGACCTGTTCGTCGAAGAGCGTCAACGATGGATCACCTCGACCCTCGCCGGCTTCACGCTGCTCGCCGCGTTCATCCCGGTCATCACGCTCGCCGTCGTCGGTGACGACGTCCGATCGATGTTCGACGGACGTTACGTCGTCGACGAGTTCTCGCTGATCTTGAAGGCGCTGTTCCTCCTCGCCGGTTACCTCGTCGTGTTGATGTCGACCAGCGAGATCGAAGAGGGCGGCTACTACCAGGGCGAGTACTACGTGCTCCTGCTCAGCAGTGTGCTGGGCATGGTGATGATGGCGTCGAGCCGCGACCTGGTGTCGATCTTCATCGCCCTCGAGTTCCTGTCGATCCCGGCGTACATGCTCGCCGCGTGGCGCAAGCGCGACGGCAAGAGCAACGAAGCCGGTGTGAAGTACTACCTGCTCGGCGTCTTCGCATCGGCGGTGATGCTCTACGGCATGAGCCTGCTGTACGGAACGACGGGCAGCACGCGCCTCGTCGACATCGGCGAGGCCGTGACCGCGAGCGGCCAGTTCGGCGGCGTCGAGACGTTGGCGATCGTGTTCGTCATCGTCGGGTTCGCGTTCAAGGTCTCGGCCGTCCCGTTCCACACCTGGGCGCCCGACACCTATCAGGGCGCGCCCACGCCCGTGACGGCGTTCCTGTCGGTGGCTTCGAAGGCGGCCGGCTTCGTGGCGTTGCTGACGTTGCTGTACGTCGCGTTCCCCAACGGGGGCGACGTGTGGCAGCCGTTCCTCGGCGTGCTGGCGGCGCTGACGATGACCGTCGGCAACGTGCTCGCGCTGCGCCAGACGAACATCGTCCGCATGCTCGCCTATTCGAGCGTGAGCCAGGGCGGCTTCATCCTCATGCCGCTGGCCGTCGCGGCGACCGGCGACGCGGCCGAGCCGGCCCTGCAAGCCGTCGTCGCGTACCTCGTGATCTACGCGGTGATGAACCTGGGCGCGTTCGCGGTGGTGATCGCGGTCGGCCGCCACACCCGCAGCGGTGACATCTCGAGCTACGGCGGCCTCTTCGGCTACGCCCCGGCGCTCGGCACCGTGATGACGCTGTTCATGGCGTCGCTGGCCGGCATTCCGCCGCTCGGCGGCTGGATCGCCAAGTTCGCGGCGTTCCGCGCCGTGCTCGAAGCAGGCACCGGGTGGGCCTACGCGCTCGCCGTCGTCGGCGCCGTCAACTCGGTCGTGGCGTTCGGCTACTACGGCAACGTGATGCGCGAGATCTGGATGCGGCCGAGCCCCGACGGCGCGACGTCGCCGGTGCGGACGCCGACGTCGATCGGCGCGGCTCTGGGCATCACCACGGTGGGCACCATCCTGCTGGGCGTCCTGCCCGGCATCGTGCTGCGCTTCGGCGACCTGAGCGACCTTGTCGGCAACGGCTTCCTGCGCTGACGACATCCGCGCCGCGATCGCGGCAGCCGGCGGGGCGATCCGCTTCGACGAGTACATGTCGCTGTCCCTGTACGGCCCGGGCGGCTTCTACACCGCAGCCGGGGGCAGAGCCGGCCGGCGCGGCGACTTCATCACCTCGCCCGAGGTCGGGCCGCTGTTCGGCGCGGTGCTCTCCCGATGGCTCGACGCCACCTGGGACGAGCTGGGACGCCCTGCCACGTTCACCGTGGTCGAGGCCGGCGCTGGCACGGGGACCTTGGCGCGTTCGATCCTGGCCGCGGCACCTCGGTGCATCGACGCAATGCGCTACGTCACGGTGGAGCTGTCGGCCGCGCAGCGCGCAGCGCACCCGGCCGGGGTCGAGGCGCGGACCGAGCTCCCCGCCGATCGGTTCACCGGCGTGATCATCGCCAACGAGCTGCTGGACAACCTCCCGTTCCGGTTGCTCGTCGCCGACGGGGGGTGGCGTGAATCGTGGGTGGGCGTCGACGGGGAGCGCTTCGTCGAGCTGCTGCGTCCGTTCGACGGCGCCCCGCCGGTGGCCCTGCCCGCTCGGCCCGATCTCGGCGCGCGGGTCCCGATCCTCGACGTGGCACGCGAATGGCTGGCCACGGCGACCGGGTTGCTCGCGACCGGTCGCGTACTCGTCTTCGACTACGGGACGGCCACGACCGCTGAACTGGCCGCTCGCCCGTGGCGCGACTGGTTGCGGACGTACTCGAGCCACGCCCGCGGCGCGCATTATCTCCGTGACGCCGGCGCCCAGGACATCACGACCGACGTCCCGATCGACCAGATCACCGCGCAGGACCTCGGCGCCGAGGTCGCCGTGCGCACCCAACGCCAGTTCCTCCAACGGTGGGGCATCGACGAGCTGGTGGAGGAGGGACGCGAGGTGTGGGCTCGTGACGCAGCGCGGCCCAGCCTGGCCGCGATGGCGATGCGCAGCCGCGTCCGCGAGGCCGAGGCATTGCTGGACCCGGACGGTCTCGGCGGGTTCCACGCAGTGGAGTGGCAAAAGCACGCATAGTGGTCGTATCCGACCACGGCGGCGCGTTTGCCCAGGTCGTTCAATGGGGCGAAAGCCTCATGTGATGTCAAGAGGGCCGCTGCCACACTCGTCCTGGTCAACGGACGCCCGAGTTGCGGGCCGGGACAAGGGAGTTGCGTGTGCGTCGGATCTTCGGATCGCTCATGGTCGGGGTGGGGATCTGCGGCGTCATCGTCGGCGTCGTGTCCGGCGAAGCGTCCGCCCACTACCCAGTGATCGGGGGCACGACGACCTGCCGCGCCTCGGAGACGTCGCCCTGGATCGTCCAGTGGACGGTCGGCAACAGCGAGGAAGACCCCGGCCGCGACATGCACGAGGACAGCGCCACGCTCGACGGTGGCAGCTGGGTCGTGCATCCGACGCCTGACGTCGTGCCGCCGAACGGGTTCGCCACCGGCACGTCGACGCACCCGGCGACGCAGCAGTCGGTCACCCTGGCATACGCCGCCTCGTGGTTCTACGACCACGAGCATGTCGAGGCGTACAACGAGTACACGGTCTGGCGGCCCCCGGTGTGCCACGACCACACGACGACGACC
>CAZGUH010000007.1:117852-124076 GCA_964529005.1 uncultured Ilumatobacteraceae bacterium
CGACGACGACCGAGGGCGCGACGACGACGACCGAAGGCGCCACGACCACGACCCAGGGCACGACGACGACGACCGAAGGCGCCACGACCACGACCCAGGGCACGACGACGACCGGGGGCACGACCACGACGACCGGGGGCGCGACCACGACGACCGAGGGCGCGACCACGACGACCGAAGGCGCCACGACGACGTCATCTGTCGGCGGCGGCGGTCCCACCACGACGCTCGGCGCGACGACGACGTCGATCGTCGGCGCCGGCGGCCCCACGTCGACCGCCACGTCGACCACCAGCGCCGTCGCCAGCGGTGGCCCGACGACGACCGCCGCGGTGGCGTCGTCCGGCCTGCCCACGACCGGCAGCGGCTCCAGCACCGTGGCCTTCCTCGGGGCCGCATGCATCGTCCTCGGTGGCGCGATCCTGCTCGTGGGCAGGCGCGGCGCCGTGACCTGATCAGGCGAGATCTGGCGGCGGGCCACCGGAGACTGGTCGACGCGTCGGGCGGCGCGTCGACCAGGTCCGGCGTCCCGATGCCGTCGTTCCGATATCTACCCATCCCAAGCACGAGCCCCGGCCGACGCATGACGCGGCCGGGGCTCGCTGCGTTTGCGGCCGTCGCATCACATGGGCATTCGGGCCCGACCCGGGTAGTGTCCGCCGGGTCGACCCGGACGAACGACGACGACATCACACCAGGGGGGTGCCTGCATGGCGAACGAGCATGCTGCGATCGACGACCTGCTGCTGGAGAAGAGGACATTCCCGCCGTCGGACGCGTTCAAGAAGGACACCTTGGTGGCGGGCGCCTTCTTGTACGACCAGGCAGCGGTCGACGACGAAGCGTTCTGGGCCGCGCAGGCAGCGGACCTGGTCACGTGGCGGTCGGAGTGGTCGACGGTCGTGGAGTGGGATCTGCCGTTCGCCAAGTGGTTCCTCGGGGGCACCCTGAACGTCAGCGAGAACTGCCTCGACCGGCACGTCGCGGCGGGCATCGGCGACCGCGTCGCGATCTACTGGGAAGGCGAGCCGGGAGACAGCCGCACGATCACGTACGCCCAGTTGCTCGACGAGGTGCAGCGTTTCGCCAACGTGTTGAAGGGCCTCGGCGTCGGCGCTGGCGACCGAGTCAACATCTACTTGCCGATGATCCCCGAAGCCGCGGTGGCGATGCTGGCATGCGCGCGGATCGGAGCAGCGCACAGCGTGGTCTTCGGCGGCTTCTCGTCACAGTCGCTCGCCGATCGCATCAACGACGCACAGGCGAAGGTGCTCATCACCGCCGACGGGGGATACCGCCGCGGTGAGGTGTTCCCTCTCAAGCCGCAGGCCGACGAGGCCCTGACGAGCACGCCCTCGATCGAGAACGTCGTGGTGGTGCGCCGAGGCGGCAACGAGGTCTCCATGGTCGCCGGGCGAGACCACTGGTACGACGAGCTGATGGCCGCCGCGTCCAACGATTGCCCGGCCGAGGCGTTCGACTCGGAGCAGTTGCTGTTCCTGCTCTACACGAGCGGCACGACAGGCAAGCCGAAGGGCATCATGCACACCTCGGGCGGCTACCTCACGCATGTCGCCTACACCCACAAATACGTGTTCGACCTCCATCCGGAGTCCGATGTCTATTGGTGCACCGCCGATGTCGGATGGGTCACGGGGCACAGCTACATCGTCTACGGACCGCTGGCCAACGGCGCGACGCAGGTGATGTACGAAGGCGTGCCGAACTATCCGGGCAACGATCGCTTCTGGGCGATCGTCGAGAAGTACAAGGTGACGATCCTCTACACGGCGCCCACCGCGATCCGCACGTTCATGAAGTGGGGCGAGGGTGAGATCGCCAAACACGACGTGTCGAGCCTGCGGCTGATCGGGTCCGTCGGCGAGCCGATCAACCCCGAGGCGTGGATGTGGTACTGGACGCACGTCGGCGGCGGTCGCTGCCCCGTGGTCGACACCTGGTGGCAGACCGAGACCGGCGGCATCATGATCAGCCCGCTGCCGGGAGCGACGACCCTGAAGCCCGGCTCCGCCACGTTCCCGCTGCCGGGCGTGTCCGCCGAGGTCGTCGACGAGTCCGGCGCCCCGGTGTCCCGCGGCGGCGGCTACCTCACGCTGAGCCGGCCATGGCCGGGCATGCTGCGCGGCATCTGGGGCGACCCGGAGCGCTATCGGGCCACGTACTGGAGCCGCTTCGAGGGCCGGTACTTCGCCGGAGACGGGGCCAAGGTGGACGAAGACGGCTACCTGTGGCTGCTCGGCCGAGTCGACGACGTGATGAACGTCAGCGGGCACCGGATCTCGACCACCGAGGTGGAGTCTGCGCTCGTCTCTCACCCGGCGGTGGCCGAGGCCGCGGTCGTCGGCGCCAACGACGCCACGACAGGCCAGGCGATCATCGCCTACGTGACGCTGCGAGGCGGCGCGGAGGCCTCGGTGGACCAACTGCGCGACCACGTCGCGACCGAGATCGGCGCGATCGCCAAGCCGAAGACGATCTACTTCACGCCCGATCTTCCCAAGACTCGCAGCGGCAAGATCATGCGCCGCCTGCTGCGTGACGTCGCAGAAGGGCGGAATCTCGGCGACACCACCACCTTGGCCGATGCCTCGGTGGTCGACGAGTTGCAGCGCCGCGCCGCCGAAGTGCCGTCGGAGGACTGAGCGCCGGCGGCGGCCCCGGGTCAGTCGCGGAAGTTCTGGTACTGGAGGGGGATCCCGACGTCGGCGGCCTTCAGCGCCGCGATCACGGCCTGGAGATCGTCGCGCTTCTTGCCCGTGACGCGCACGGAGTCGCCCTGCGTCTGGCTGCTGACGCCCTTGGGGCCCTTCTCCTTGATCAGCTTGTTGATCTCGCGCGCCTTGTCGCTGGAGATGCCGACCTTGATCGTCGCAACCTGGCGCACCGTGTTCTGCGACGCTTCCTCGACGGAGCCGTACTCGACACCCTTGAGCGAGACGCCTCGCTTGACGAGCTTCTCCTCGAGCACCTGCCGCAACGCGGTGAGGCGGTCCTCGCTGACCGTCCGCAGGGTCAGCACCAGGTCGTTCTGTTCGATCGACGAGTTGGTGTTCTTGAAGTCGAAGCGGTTGGCGACCTCGCGCTGCGCCTGGTCCACCGCGTTGCGGACCTCCTGGCGATCGACCTCGGAGACGACATCGAAGCTCGGCATGTCGTCCAGGGTACAAGCGACCCGGAACAGGGTGGTCGAGGCCCCGGCATGAGCGGTACGCTGCACGGCTGCGCTCACACGTCGGGCTGGCGTGGGGCGAGCACCAGGGTCGGTGCCCGAGTGGCCAAAGGGAGTTGACTGTAAATCAACCGGCGTTGTCCTACGGAGGTTCGAATCCTTCCCGGCCCACTGCCTTTCGAGGCAAGCAACAGCCCAACCCGTCGACGACCCCGCCTCGCTCCGGTGAGACGGGGTCGTCGGTGTTCTCACCCCGGTTGGCGGCGCGGCGGCCAGCGGGCACGCTGACGGCATGGCGATCCTGCTCGATGCCGAGGGGCTGAGCGCGTCCCGACCCGGGCGCCCGCTGTTTCGCGACCTGTCGCTGACGGTCAGCGACGGTGACCGCATCGGGTTCGTGGGCCTCAACGGCTGCGGGAAGTCCACGTTGCTGCGCCTGCTCGCCGGCGGCGACGAGCCCGACGGCGGTGAGGTGCGCCGGGGTCGTGGCGTGCGGGTCGGTGTGCTCGACCAGGCGCCCGTGCTGCACGGCGACACCGTGCGCGACGCCGCGGGAGGGGGATGGCAGGTCGAGGCCGTGCTCGACAAGCTGGGCATGGGGGCGATGCTCGATCGGCCGATCGGGCAGCTGTCGGGCGGGCAGGCCAAGCGTGTCGCGCTCGCCCGGCTCCTGGCCGGCGACGACGAGGTGCTCGTGCTGGACGAGCCGACCAACCACCTCGACCTCGAGGCGACCGAGTTCCTCGAGCAGCACCTGCGGGCCCGCCCGGGCGGGCTGCTGCTCGTCAGCCACGACCGCACCGTCCTCGACGCGGTGACGACCCGGGTCGTCGAGATCGATCGTGGCGCTGTCTACGTGCACGCTCCGGAGCGCTCCACCGACGGGTCGGGCTACAGCGCGTACCTCGCCGATCGCATCGAGCGCGAGGGGCGGGCGGCCGGCGCCGAGCAGGTGCGCCGCCAGGCGGCCAAGCGCGAGCTGGCGTGGCTGCGGCGCGGCGCGCCGGCGCGCAGCACCAAGCCCAAGGCCCGCGTCGCAGCGGCGACGGCGTTGGTCAACACTCGCCCGCAGGCGGCGGCGCGCTCGGGCCCACTCGACCTGTCGATCGGCACGCGACGCCTGGGCGCGAAGGCGGTCGAGTTGCACGCGGTGGCGTTCCGGTGGCCCGAAGCCGATCGTGACCTGCTCGTCCCGCTCGACATGGTGATCGAGCCTGGCGACCGGTGGGGCATCGTCGGCCCCAACGGGGCCGGCAAGTCGACGCTGCTCGACCTGATCGCAGGCCGATTGCAGCCCACCAGCGGGGTGATCGAACGCGGCTCGACGGTGCACGTCGGCTACTACGACCAGCTCGGGCGCACGCTCGACCTCACCCAGCGGGTGCGCGACGCGGTCGCAGGCCCGCACCACTCCGAGCCGGGTGACGAGGCTCGGCAGTTGATGCAACGGTTCTGGTTCGACGGCGACGCGCAGTTCGCTCCGATCGGGATGCTGAGCGGTGGAGAGCGTCGACGGTTGCAGCTCCTCCTCACGCTCGTCGAGCAACCCAACGTGTTGCTCCTCGACGAGCCGACGAACGACCTCGACCTCGACACCCTGCGGGCGCTGGAGGACTTCCTCGAGACGTGGAAGGGGGCGGTCGTCACCGTCAGCCACGATCGGACGTTCCTCACCCGCGTGGTGAGCGATGTCCTGGCGCTCGATGGGACGGGCGCGGCGCGAGAGGTCCGCGGCGGCGTCGCCGGCTGGATGGCGGAGCGGGACCGGCGCAGGCAGGAAGCCCGGGCGCCCGCGCCGGCGGCCCGGGCTGTCCGCTCGGCGGCTCGGCCCTCGAGCTCGGGCCCTAGCCCGAGCACGTTGCGGCGGCGGCTCGCGGCCGCCGAGCGCGACCTCACCGCCGCGACGACCCGGCGCGACGAGCTCGCCGCCGCGGTGCAGGCCGCGACCGACCACGGGGAGCTCGCCCACCTCACGACTGAGCTGGCCGCCGCAGACGCGGCCGTGGCAACGGCCGAGGAGCGCTGGCTGGAGAGCGCCGCCGAGACCGAGGCCGCCGGCCTGACCGTCGACTGAGGCCGACGCAGCGCGCCCGTCCGCCCGTGCGCGTTGGCGTTCAGACGCGCGCGGTGTGTGGCTGGCTCAGGGGCGGGGCCGCTCGTGGAGCAGGCATTGCATGATCGCCACGTCGAGCCACCGATTGAACTTGCGGCCGACTTCGCGCTCGATTCCCACCAGCTGGAAGCCGCATCGAGCGTGCAAGGCCCGCGAAGCGGCGCTCGATGCCTCGATGCGGGCGATGACGCAATGGAAGCCCGACAGGGCGGCGATGTCGAGGACGTGGCTCAGCAGCATTCGGCCGATCCCCCGGCTGTTGTGGTCACGCCGGACGTACACGGAGTCCTCGACCGACGTGCGGTAGGCGGCGCGCTCCTTGTACGGCGACAGCGCGGCGAAGCCGACCACCTCGGCGCCGTCGACGGCCACGATGGCGCTGAACGCCCCCGATCGGGCCGCGAGCCACGCCCGCTGCTCGGCGAGCGAGCGGGGCACGAGGTCGAACGTCGAGGTCTCGTTGAGGACCTCGTAGTTGTAGATGGCGCGGATCGCCTCCGCGTCGTCCACGGTGGCCGGGCGCAGCGAGACGGTGCCCACGGCTGAGGCACAGTAGCCCCCCATCGGGCGGTTCTCCCTGGTGGCGTCGGCCGCGCAGCCGCTACACTCGTCCCCCGGTCCGCGGTAGTGCCGCGCGCCCAAGCCCTCTTAGCTCAGTCGGCAGAGCACAGCCATGGTAAGGCTGGTGTCGTGGGTTCGATTCCCACAGAGGGCTCGACCAACCGTCGCGGTCCTCGGGCCGAGGCGGAGGCAAAGCCCTGGCGGCGTAGCTCAGTTGGTCAGAGCATCCGGCTCATAATCGGAAGGTCATCGGTTCGATCCCGATCGCCGCTACTAGGAACTGTACCCAACCCATAAGGACGAAAGAAGCCCCGCGATGAGCAAGGCGAAGTTTGAGCGTACGAAGCCTCATGTGAATAT
>CAZGUH010000008.1:0-83881 GCA_964529005.1 uncultured Ilumatobacteraceae bacterium
GACGGACGAACCCCCAAACCCCTTGACTTCGCCGCCTTACGATGGTCAGGCGGCGTTGACGCGGCGGGGTCGGCCGCCGGGGTTGGCGAGGGCGCCGTGCTCGCGGGTGCGGTCGTGCTTGATCTTGTGGCTGCGGATCAGCTGCTCACCGATCGAGATCTCGACGGTGTCACCGACAACAGCGACTTGCACCTGCCGGCGGCGGTAGGCGTTGCCGACGCGGTAGGTCGCGCCGGCGAAGCAGACGTTGCCGGACGAGTCGACCTTGCGGGTCACCGACACCACCGATGCCGTCGGTCGTGACGGCCTTGGCTTGCGGTTGCGCTCGACGCCGGCGATCTGCTTGTCGAGCGGATGCCGGCGAGCGTGCGTCGCGACGAGCACCCCGCGATGGTCGATCTGCACCAGGCCGCCCTCGCAGGTGACTTCGACGGTCTGGCCGGCCAGCCACGCGCCGGCCTTGTAGACGACGGTGGCGAACCCGATCGTGCCCTTCGCGCTGACCCGCCGCGTCGTCACCGGCCCCGACACCGGGGTCGTCTCCGCGAACGACTTCGCCGGCTTTTGACGACGCTCGGCGAGCTTGAACCGTTCGATCGGCGCCAGTCCTCCGATCGACTGGTGCGGGCGCTCATGGTTGTAGTGATGGACCCACACGTCGAGCTCGGCTTGGGCGTGGTTGATCGAGTCGAACACCTTGCCGTCGAGGAACTCCCGACGCAGCGTCTTGTGCCACCGCTCCACCTTGCCCGTCGTCGTCGGCGACCGCGGCCAGTGAGGATGTGGGTGATCCCGTTGTCGATGCAGATCTTGTCGAACAACACCGGCCCCGGACCCGGCCCGAAACGCGCGGTGAACACCTTGCCGTTGTCGGACAGGATCTGCTCGGGCGCCCCGTGCTCGTTCATCGCGAACTCGAGTGCGTCGCACACCGGCCGCGCCGTCGCCCGCGCCACCACCCTCGCCGAGGTCACGAACCGCGAATGGTCATCGATGCCCGACACGATCTTGGCTTCGCTGCCATCGACGATGCGGACCCCGCCCACGATGTCCATCTGCCACAACTCCATCGCCCGCGACCGCTCCCACCGCTTGTAATCCGACCGTTTCCGCTTCCTCGCTTGTGGGGTGACCAGCCCGTGACGGATCAGGCAACGCTCCACCGACGACCGTCCCGGCAATGGCGACACGCCGGTCCGATCGAGCCACGCCAGGATCGTGCGCGGCCCCCACCCCGGATGAGCGCGGCGCATCTCCACGATCCGCGCTTCGAGCTCGGGGGCCATCTGATGCGGGCACGACAACGGCCTCGAGCTGTGATCAGCCAAACCCAGCCAGCCCCTCCGCCGCGTACTGACGCAACCACCCGTGCACCGTCTGGCGCGACACCCCCGACCGACGAGCCATATCAGTGACCGACGCCCCGTCGTTCAGGACCTCCAACACCGCTCGATAGCGCTGCTCCACCAGGTTCAACTCCACCAACACGACAGCGGCCTCCTCCGGATCTGCGGACGCGAACGTCCACAGCGAAGAAGGTGGCCACCACCGAAACGCGGACCCCGAGTGTCAACCACCTACCAGGGCCACTGTCGCTCAGGAACCGGGGCCGCGTCCCGCAACTGTCAACCAGCTACCGAGGCCACGCTGTCCACTATGAACCGGGTCCGCACAGCACGCGGTCCACACGCTCGGCCGGCTTCTTGCCGCGAACGTGAGCACGACGTGAGCACGACCGTTGTCGCACCCGCCTGAGCAGGCGCGATTCGGTGGAGCTGGGGGGAATCGAACCCCCGTCCATCAGGCATTCAACCGCCCGTGATACGACCATTCCCGACTATGGGGCTATCGCAGCCTCACCGGCGGGTCGGCTGGCCATCGCCGAAGCGGTGGCCCGCGGCTCGTCTTTCCGAACGGTCAGCCGACTTTCCGGCGGTCAGCGGTCTTTCCCGCCGCCATCCCCCGCTTCTGTTGCCGGGCTGCGGTGGATCGGCCCCGTGCGGCATTTCTGCTCACGATGTCTCTGCGTCACCTGACCTAGATCAGGCGGCGAGAGCGAACTGCTCGTTGGCGGTTCTCTTGGTTGCCCCGTTTAGCGAGTCTGAGCAACTCGGGTCGCACGCTCGGCCAATGACACTGACGTCGAAACCTGTCAGCCCCGTTGACGTTGCCCGACCACGATATCGCCGCCGCGGCAGGTCTCAGCCCGCGCCTTTCCGGCTGCGGCCGAGCTCGCGGGCCACCTCCCGCATCTGATCCCGCTCGGCGATCGCCTGGCGCTTGTCCGCCTTCTTGCGGCCCTTGGCGAGGCCCAGTTCGACCTTGACTCGCCCGTCGCGCAGGTACAGCGACAGCGGCACCAGCGCCAGGCGCTCCTGGTCGATCCGGGCGCGCAGCTTGGCGATCTCGGCGCTGTGCAGCAGCAGCTTGCGTGACCGGTCGGGGTCGTGCGCGCCGACACCGTGCGCGAACTGGTACGGCGCGATGTGCACGCCGTCGAGCCAGACCTCGCCGTCGACGACCCGGGCGTAGGCATCGGCGAGCTGGACGTGGCCGAGCCGCAGGCTCTTCACCTCGCTGCCGTGCAGGACGATGCCCGCTTCGAACGTGTCGAGCACCGAGAAGTCGTGGCGCGCCCTGCGGTTGCTGGCGATCAGCTTGGTGGCGGAGGGCGCGTTCACTGGACGCAGGACTCTACCGGCCTCCCTTCGCGCCCCGCCGGGCCGATACCCTGCCGGCCGTGAGCCCCCCGGACCGCTCGCCGGACACCCCCTCGGACGACCCAACGAGCACCACCGTGCATGTCGCCTCCGACGCCCTGGCAGCGATGATCGCCCAGGCCTACGACTGCTATCCAGAGGAAGCGTGCGGCTTGCTGGTCGGCGACCCCGCCGACGGCCATGTCCTGCGGTTCGTGGCGTGCCGCAACACGGCCGCCTCGGCGAAGGTCTATGACATCGATCCGAGGGACTACCTGCGTATCGAGCGCCAGGCCGAGGACGAGCGGCTGGCGATCGTCGGGGTCATGCACAGCCACACCCACAGCGAGCCGTATCCCAGCCCGACCGACGTGCGGCAAGCGCCGGACCCGGGTTGGCACTACGTGATCGTCAGCTTGAAGCGCCAGGCCCCGGAGACCCGCAGCTACCACATCGCCGACGACCTGATCTCCGAGGAGCCCATCACCGTCGTGTGACCGGAAGGGCGACGCGCGGCCGCCCGGCCGGTAGATTGACGAGAACACCGATCAGATTTGTGGCGCTTGCCCGGCCCACACAGAAGAAGGTGGCGCGATGGTGCTCAACGAGAACGTGCTCGACCTGATCGGAAACACGCCGCTGGTCGACGTCAGCAACCTGTCGCCCAATCCGCGCGTCCGCTTCGTCGCCAAGCTCGAAGGCCAGAACCCGTTCGGCTCGGTCAAGGACCGCATCGCCAAGAACATGATCGAGCAGGCCGAAAAGGACGGCCGCCTGCGCCCCGGCCAGACGATCATGGAGCCGTCGTCCGGCAACACCGGCATCGCGCTCGCCGCCATCGCCCGGATCAAGGGCTACCCGATCAAGATCCTCATGCCGACCAGCGTGTCAATCGAGCGTCGTCAGATGCTCGAGGTCTTCGGCGCCGAGTTGATCCTCACCCCTGGCGAGGAGGGGAGCAACGGCGCCGTCCTGCGTGCCCAGGCGCTGGCGGCTGAGCATCCCGAGTACTGCTTCCTCTACCAGTACGCCAACGACGCCAACCCGCGGGCCCATTACGAGGGCACGGGACCGGAGATCTGGCGTGACTGCCCGGAGATCACCCACTTCGTCGCCGGCTTGGGCACGAGCGGGACGTTGATGGGCACGGGGCGCTACCTGAAGGAGCAGAACCCCGACATCAAGGTGATCGCCGTCGAGCCGCCTCTCGGCGAGCGGGTCGAGGGTCTGCGCAACCTCGACGAGGGCTACGTCCCGCCGCTGTTCGAGCAGTGGAACGGGTTGCAGCTGCTCGACCGCAAGCGCGTGGTGCGCCCGCGCGAGAGCCTCGAGTGGACCCGCCGGCTGGTCAACGAGTGCGGCATCTTCGCCGGCATCTCGAGCGGCGCGGCGCTCGCGGGCGCGGCGAAGGTCGCCACCGAGATCGACGAGGGCACGATCGTGTTCATCGTCTGCGACAACGGCTGGAAGTACCTCAGCACCGGCGCCTACACCGACGACCTCGACGTCGCCGAAGCCAACGCCGAGAAGATCATCTACTTCTGACGCGGCGAGCGGTCGTCACCGATCGCGCACGGCGGCGATGAAGATCTCCCTGCGATCGATCCACGTGCCGACGTGCGGCGACGTGGGGGCGCCGGGGGAGAACAGCACCGTGTCGCCCTGGCTCGCCACCGACGAGGCCTGACCGACAGCGGCTGCGACGTCGTCGGCCTGGATCTCCACGACGTCGGCCACGACCTGCCTCAGCACGTCAGCCCACGCCGGGGCGACCTCACCGATGACGATCGCCTGGCGCACACCGTCGTGGCGGCGGGCGGCGGCGGCGATCGGAGCGACGTCGACACCGCGTGAGGCGCCGCCGAGGATCAGCACCAGCGGAACGCCGTGGTGAGCGTCGATCGCGGCTGCCGCCCCCATCGGGTTCGAGGCCAGGCAGTCGTTGATCCAGCGCACCCCGTCGCGCTCTGTCACGACTTCCATCCGCCCCGGGGGCAGCTCGAACGTGGCGGTGAGACGCTCGACCGCGTCCGGCGTGACAGCGGCGCCGCTGACCTCCTCGACCACGATGCATGCGAGCGCCAGGTTGTCGCCGAAGTGACGGACCGCGAACGGGCTGCCCGCCAGCGGTGCGAGCGCCGACCCGGCTCGGCGCAGCGAACCTGAGTCGTTATCGTAGGTCGTCGGCCCGACGACCGCGGTGGTCACCGTGCGGGCCGCGAGCTGGCGTTCCAATGCCGGATCGGGGACACCGAGCGCGGCGAAGCGCAGCTGCGGGTGGGCGAACATGTGCAGCTTGTCGGCGCGGTACTGCGCCGCGGATCCATGCCACGGCAGGTGGTCGACGCCCACGTTGGTGAGAACGCCGACGTCCGGCGACGTCGTCAGGTCCGCCGCCTGGTAGCTGCTGATCTCGACGATCGCCACGTCGCAGCCGGTGGCCTCGACGATCGGGCGGCCGATGTTGCCGACCACCTCCACCCGCCCGACCGAATCGCCGAGCAGCGCCTGGATCATCAGCGACGTCGAGCTCTTGCCCTTCGTGCCGGTGACGCCCACGACGATCGGGGGCCGGCAGTGCTCGAGCCAGAGGCTGAGCAACGTCGTCACGCGCACGCCGGCGGTCCGCAGCGCGGCGACCTCCGGACGGTGGATCGAAACCCCCGGCGAGCGGACCACCACGTCGAGCGCAGGAATGCCCGAGACGTCCGCGGCGGCTGAGACCGGCAGCCCGAATTCCGCGGCCAGGCGCCTCACGTCGTCGGCGTCGGGGTGGTCGGCGATCAGCGTGATCTCGTTGGCCGCCGCCAGCGCGTCGACGGCGGCCCGCCCTTCGACGCCGGCGCCCCAGACGCCGATGCGCAACCCGCGCACGTTCACGAGAACGCCCGAGCGACGAGTTCGCGGTACGGCGCGGGGGTCATGTCCGCCGCATCGGGGAGGTCCGCGGCCGGCGGCAAGCCCGCTTCGATCTCGCACAGCGCAGCCACGAGCTGGCTCTCGCGCCACTCGCCCCGGGCGACGGCGCGCAGCGCGCGGCGCGCCTCGGCCGGTGTGCCGACGCAGTCGAACGGCCGGGCATCGCTCGACAGCAGCGCGGCGGTGTCGTCCAGATCGTCGAGCGACGCGAGCAGATCGCGGCCGAAGACACCGACGAGCACGTCGCGCGCCACGAACGGAGCCAGTGTCAGGAACACGAACCGGCACTTGGCACATCGCCCGCACCAGCCTGCCGAGCGGGCCGACTCGTCGCGCACGAACGCGCGGTTGCAGCTCATGATCTCGGGGAGCAGCCCGGTCGTGCGAGCGAACGCCCGAGCGATGTCGAGCTCGCCGTGCGCGCGCAGCGCCGAGAAGTAGTCGACGCCTGCGCCGGCCTCGTCGAGCGCCGCACGCAGCAACCCCTCGAAGCGCGAGCTCTTGCTGAACTGGTGGTTCACGGGGACTCCGTCGACCACGATCGTGGGACTGTCCGCGCTCGCCTCGTTCGACATCGCCACGGCGTCGTGTCCGGTCATCGTCGCGGTCGCACAGGCGATCAGCGAATTGATCGCGGTGACGGGGACATGGCCATTCAGAGCGCCTGCGACGTTGGCGTCGAGCAGGCGGCGGTCGAGAGCACGACCGGCTTCGATCAGCGCGAGGCCGAGCAGTGACGCTTGACGCACCACATACGGGTTGTGGCCCACGGTGAACAGCGTCGGGCCCGCGCCCGCCAGCGCTGTCGCCACCACCGCGGAGTCGCGGCCGCCCCCCATCGGGACCAGCACCCGCCGCTCGATCGCCGCAGCGTTCCGCTGATGCCCTCCACGCCCTGGACCGAGCGCCTGAATCTGCGTCGTGAACGGCACGCGGAGCCCGTTGCGCAGCGCGTACTCCCGAAGGCCCTCGTCGTACAGCGCACGTGCCATCTCCGCCGCCGCCGCCCGATCTGCGGCGATCACATGCAGCCGCAGCTCCGCTGACGGCGCGGCCTTGAAGTAGCTGGTTCCGCACGCCACCGCCAGCAGGTCGAACACCGCCTCGGTGGCCGGTGACGGCCCGTCGCCTTCCGGGAACGTGATGCGCTCGGCGAACTCGCCGAGGGGCGACCGGTAGCGGCAGGTGAGCGAGCGGTCGCCGGACGACCATTCCCACGGCAGGACGTCGAACGGTGTTGCGCTGCGGCGAGGATCCATGGGCGTGAGGCGCGGGGCGCTGCGGCGAGTGTAGCGACGGGCCTCGCCATGGCCGGGGCGGCGGGCAGCGGGCCGCTACCGTGGAGCGCCACCACGCGGCCGACCGGCCGCCGATCCCGCGAGCACATGGAGACCCGGATGCCCCGCCCTGACGGCCGCGCCCCTGACGAGATGCGCCCGATCACGTTCGAGCGCGACTACACCGAGATGGCGGCTGGCAGCGTGCTCGTGTCGTTCGGACGCACTCGCGTTCTGTGCACCGCGAGCATCGACGACAGCGTGCCGCGCTGGATGAAGGGCACCGGCAAGGGCTGGGTGACGGCGGAGTACTCGATGCTGCCGGGAGCGTCGCCGGAACGGATCGATCGCGAAGCGGCGAAGGGCAAGCAGAGCGGGCGCACCGTCGAGATCCAGCGGCTGATCGGGCGTTCGCTGCGCGCGGCGTGCGACATGACGGTCCTCGGCGAACGCCAGGTGATCGTCGACTGCGACGTGCTGCAAGCCGACGGTGGCACGCGCACGGCGAGCATCTGCGGCGGGTACCTGGCGTTGCACGACGCGCTGGCGCGGCTGGTGCAGAACAAGGCGATCCCACGCCACCCACTGCACTCGTTCTGCGCCGCGATCAGCGTCGGCATCGTCAACGGCATCCCCGTCATCGACCTGCCGTACGTCGAGGACAGCAGCGCCGAGGTGGACATGAACGTCGTCATGCTCCAGCGCTGCCTGGCAGGCGAAGGACTCATCGTTCCCGATGGCGAGGCGCGCTTCGTCGAGGTGCAGGGCACCGCAGAAGGCATGGCGTTCACCCGCTCCGAACTCGACGACCTGCTCGCACTGGCGAGCGCCGGCCTCGCCGAGATCATCGCTCTCCAGGCCGAGATGGTGTCCGATCCGCCTCCGCCGCGCTCGCTCGGACGCTGACATGAGCGACGACCTGCCGACCCTGGTGTGCGCGTCGGCCAATCCCGACAAGGTCGCCGAGATCGAGGCCGTGCTCGCCGGGATCGTTCGCCTGCTGCCGCGCCCCGCCGGCGTGCCCGACGTGGTCGAGGACGCCCCCACGCTGGAGGGCAACGCGCTGCTGAAAGCCGAGGCGATCTGCGCCGCGACGGGCCTGCCGGCGCTCGCCGACGACACCGGCCTCGAGGTCGACCATCTCGGTGGCGAGCCCGGCGTGCGGACGGCGCGCTTCGCCGGCGACGACGCCACCTACGCCGACAACCGCGCCAAGCTCCTGCGCGAGCTCGATGGCGTGCCCGCCGAGCAGCGTCGGGCCACGTTCGTCACCGTCGCAACGGTGGTGTGGCCCGACGGACGGGTGCTGTCGGTCGAAGGGCGCTGCGCGGGCGTGATCCCCACCGCCGAGCGCGGCGACCGCGGCTTCGGGTACGACCCGGTGTTCGTCCCCGACGGCGCCGGCGACCGCACGTTCGCCGAGATGACCGACGCCGAGAAGAACGCCATCAGCCACCGTGGCCGGGCGATGCGAGCGCTCGTCGAGGCGCTGCGTGCCTCATCCGTTCGGTGACGGGATCCGCTGCGGATCGAGCGGCACGAACCACACCAGGATCAGGCGGTCGACGTCCCACGATCGCGCCGTGTCGATCGCCGTACGATCGTCGAACGCAGCCCACGCAGTGGTGACGAAGGGCCTGCTGCCGGCGGCCTCGCGGGCGATCTCGATCAGCTCGCCGCCGCGTGGATGCGTCGCCCGCACGTTCACGCCGTCGCACCGCTCGCCGGCGATGCGCGCCAGCGCGACGCTGTTGACGCCGAGCAGCACCGGCGGGCGCAAGGCGGGAAGCTCGAAGCCGGCGTACGTCTCGTGGCGGTCGGCGGTCCACAGCAGGTCGAGAACGTCGAGCTGATGCGACAGCACGGCGTGGCGCTCGGCCATCGTCGCTTTCAGTTCGATGCCGAGCGCGTCCTGCTCGCTGGCCCACCGCGATCCCGGCGCGGCGCCGGCGCCGAGCCCGAGCAACAGCCGTCCGTCGCTGATGCGCTGCACCGTCGCCGCTGATGCCGCCAGCGTGCCCGCGGGACGGTTGTGGACGTTGACGACGAGCGACCCGAGCCCGATGGTGGTCGTCGTCGCCGCCAGCGCACCGAGCAGGCTGAAGCACTCCAACATCCCCGACCCCACCACCTGTCCCCGGCTGAGCACCCGCCCGTCGAGGTGATCGAACACCCACGCCGCGCCGTAGCCGAGATGCTCCGCCGTGAGCACGCCGTCGCGCAGCGCCGGCCACGAGGTCGTCGCCGGGTTGATCTGGATGTCGGTGATCATCGCGGTGCCGGCGGAGAGACTCGAACTCTCACTGTCGGCGTCCTAAGCGCCGTGCCTCTGCCGTTGGGCTACGCCGGCTGGCCGCCACAGGATATGTGGGCCGCATCAGCGCACGGGCAGCCACGCGAGCACGAGACCGGTGACCTTGACGTCGCCGCGCTCCAGCGGCACGTCGATCTCCGCCACGTCCGCGGCCACCTCGGCCCAGCGCTGGTCGATCTCGATCAGATCCTCGGCGAGTTCGGCATCCAGGTGCTGCGCCTGCTCGGCGAGCGAGCCGACCTTGTTGCGGGCCGCCTCGATCCGCTTGCGGTCACCGCCGGAGCGGCGCCCCAGCTTGCCGAGCACCGATCCAACCATCCGGCGCCGTGAGCGGCGGCCGCCGAGGAGGTCACCCAGGATCGACCCCGCGGTCGACAGAAGGTCGTCGCTCGCCCGGCCGCGGGCATCGCCCTCCAATACGTCCACCCGGTCCTCGGCGGCTGCGATCTGCTGACGAAGCTTCATCGCCTTGGCTTCGTAGGTGTCGCGCAGCTTCGCCGTGGCGGCGTCGGCCTCGACGTCGGCGGCCGCGTCGCATCGGGCCGCGAACTGCTCCGCACTCTCACCTGGACGGCTGACGAGCTTCAACCGCTTGTTCCTCAGCAGCCGCAACGGCCGGCTGCGCACGAGGTGATCGACGAGGTCGCGCTCGATGCTCTTCCAGAACGCGTCCGTCGCGATCGGCGCCTCGGCGAGGCGGAACGTCATGCCCGTGGGCATCTCTTCGCGCAGATCGCGTTCGTCGTGGTCGACCGCGATCGCCCGCGAGACGTCGACAGCAGCCGAAAGCGGGAAGAGCACCGCTTCGTACTCCTCGTCGTGGACGAGGTCGGCGGTGGCGTCGTCGTATCGCAACGCCACACGCGCCAGCACGGCCGCGGCCAGCTGCCGGCCGGCCGGGTCTGCCCCCACCGCCGTCAGCCAGGGCGCAGCTGGATCGGCATAGCGCACGGGGATGCGGTCGGCGACGGCCGGCATCACGGTGGTCTCGTCGGCCGCCGGCACGGGTGGCGGTGGGGTGGCCGGCTCTGTCGTGGCACGCGACTCGTCGCTGCGCCCCTGAAGTGCGGCGATCTGGTCGCGCGTGAGAGGGCCGCGCAGGTAGCTCATCGCCCAGCGCGTCGTGAACACCTCGACCGCGTCCGTCGCGGCTCGACGGAGGACGAACTCACGCTTGGCCAGCCCGCTGATCGTGGTGCTCACCGCGTCGACGTCGATGCCGCCGCTCGCCGCGCTCATCCCGGCCAGCAAACGTTGCTTGTCGCGCTCGGTCTGGAGCCGCCCGATCATCCACGTCCCCGCGTTGGACAGCGCCTTGTAGTCGACGTCCACCGGGTTCTGCGTGCTGAGCACGACGCCGACGCCGAACGCGCGCGCCTGCTTCATCAACGCCATGATCGGCTTCTTCGTCGGTGGCATCGCGGTCGGCGGCAGGTAACCGGCCACCTCGTCCATGTACAGCAAGGCGCGCAGGTCGGTCGTGCCGCTCTGTTGACGCATCCACGTGACGAGCTTGGACAGCACCAGCGCGGTGACGAACTGCCGCTCGTCGTCGCTGAGGTGCGCGGTCGTGACGATCGCCGCGCGCGGCCGACCCTCGGGCGCATGCAGCAACGCGTCGATGTCGATCGGCTCACCGGTGGCCCAGGCGGCGAAGCTCGGCGACGCCAGCAGCCCGTTCAAGCGCACGGCGAGCGCAGTGCGCTCGGCCGGTGGGAAGAACTGATCGAGCTCGAACACCCCGAGCTTGCGGATCGGTGGTTGCTGCACCTGCCCGACGAGCGATGCGAGGTCGAGCGCGTTCCGCGTGCTCCAGGCGTGATGGACGAGGTTCGACAAGAGGATGTGCTCGCGGCTCGACAGCGGATCCGCGTCGATGCCGACCAGGCCCAGCAGGCCGCTGACGTACCCCTCGATCTCGTCGGCGACATCCTCCGTGTCGCTCATGTCCTCCGGCGGCTGGAGCGAACCGACGAGGTTCATCGCCACCCCGGCGGTCGATCCGGGGGTGTAGATCGTCAGCTCCGCCGCGGCGCGCAGGCGCGCGACCGCCTCCGCGCCGTAGCCCCAATCGGCCAGGCCCTTGCTCCACAGTTCCGCTTGGCGAGCGGCGAACTCGTCGGGGGAGATCCCCGCCTTCGCCGCGTCGCCCTCGTTGATCCAGGGGCGGAACTCACCGGGCTGCAAGGCCGGGAACGTGAGGCACAGGTTCGTCAGATCACCCTTGGGGTCGATCAGCAACGCCGGGATCCCCGCGGCGAGGCACTCCTCGATCAGGACGATGCCGAGACCGGTCTTGCCGCTGCCGGTCATCCCGACGATCACGCCGTGGGTCGTCAGGTCGCCCGAGGCGACGACCGTGCGGGCGCCGGTGCGCTCGTGCGTCCCCGGATCGACGCCGCCGCCGAGAAGGAGCTCTGCCATGGCCGAACACTACGGCGGCTGGCGGCAGCGACCGGTGCCGCCTCGCCGCGCGATCGGCTCAGCTCGCCTTGGGGATCACGCGGTAGGCGCAGCGTGACGCCCCGCTCAGCAGGTGTTGCTCCCTCTCGACGATGACGTCGGAGCCGAGCGTGGCGCGGAACAGGTCGAGCTCGTTGCGGCACAAGCCCACGCATGCGCCTGCGGCATCGGCGATGGGGCAGTGATGCTCGACCAGCAGCATCGAGCCGGCGTCGTCGATCGCTTCGGCGAGGTAGCCCTCGCTGCTGCGCACCGCGGCCAGCCTGCGCACCTTGACCCGGACGTCGGCGGTCTCGGGGACCGCATCGCGATACGCCGCCAGCTGACGGGCGGTCCGCGCGGCGAGGACCGCATCGAGCGCCTCCTCGCCCAGCGTCGAGCGGATCGCCTCGACGAGGTCGACGGTGAGGTCGCCGTGGCGGTCCGGAAAGAGCACGCTGGCGCGGGTGGAAAGCCGCCACAGGACGGGAGGGCGGCCGCGGCCGCTCGCCGGCCCGGTGGTGCGCTCGACCAGCCCCGCCGCTTCGAGGGCCTCGAGGTGCTGGCGCACCGCCGTGTCCGTGAGCCCGAACGACACTGCGAGCTCGGGGGCGGTGGCGTGTTCGACCCGCTTCAGACGCTCGACCAGTCGACGCTTGGCGTCGGTCAGCTCCGGCGTCGGCATGGGCGCCAGCCTACCGGATTTCCGAAGTGCTGACTTGGTGTAAGCATTGGGTCGTTGCGGGGCTGGCAGACTGCGGGCGTGACGCTCGCTGTGAGCCCCGCACTGCCGGACCAGTTCGGCTTGGCGGACTCCGTCGTCGATGCGGATGCCCTTGCGGCGAGCGTTCAGCGCTTTCGTGAACAGGGCATCGTGCTGCCCACGTTCGCGCAGCTCGCCGATCCGTCGACGATCGATCCAGCGATGGTCGGTGACGCCGATCCGCGGGCGCCCGACCCGCGCAATCTCTTCCGCGTCCACTGGCACAACGACCTCGCCGGTGGCCGGGTCGCCGTGCCCGAGCACGTCGTGTTGCCGCCGTCGCTCACGGGGGTCGAGTGCCCGATCATCGTCGTGTTCGGCGACCGCTTCCCGATGATCAGCGCGCACAAGGTCCTCGCCGCGTACGCGTGCCTCGCGCCGCGCGTGATCACCGGCCAGTTCGACCCCACGCGTCACCGCGCGATCTGGCCGAGCACCGGCAACTACGCCCGTGGGGGCATCGCCATCAGCCGCATCATGGCCAGTCGCGGCGTGGCGATCCTGCCCGAGGGGATGAGCACGGAGCGCTTCGACTGGCTCGACGCCTGGTGTGAGAACCCGGCCGACGACGTGATCCGCACCGTCGGCACCGAGAGCAACGTCAAGGAGATCTACGACGCCTGCAACGCGCTGGCGCGCGATCCGGGCAACGTCGTGTTCAACCAGTTCTGCGAGTTCGGCAACCACCTTGCGCACTTCGCGGTCACCGGGCGCGCCCTCGACGCGGTGTTCGAACACGTGCACGCCACCGCCGGGAGGCCCGACATGCGGCTCGCCGCGTTCGTCAGCGCCACGGGTTCGGCGGGCACCATCGCGGCCGGTGACCGGCTCAAGGAGTCCCACGGCTCGGCGATCGTCGCCGTGGAAGCGCTCGAGTGCCCGACGATGCTCGAGAACGGCTTCGGCGAGCACAACATCCAAGGCATCGGGGACAAGCACATCCCATTGATCCACAACGTGATGAACACCGACGTCGTCGTGGCGGTGAGCGACCGCGTCACCGATGAGCTCGGGGTGCTGTTCAACACCGCCGCCGGCCGGGCGCATCTGGCCGAGCGGGCGGGCGTGCCAGACGACGTCATCGCATCGCTCGGCCATTTCGGACTCTCGTCGATCTGCAACATGGTGGCGGCAATCAAGACGGCGAAGCTGCGCTCGCTCGGGCCGGAGGACGCCATCATCACCGTCGCCACCGATGGGGCGGCGATGTACCCCTCGGAGCGGGCAAAGACGATCGACCAGCGCTTCCGTGGCGATTTCGGCGCCGTCGAAGCCGCAGCCACACACGCCCGGAACCTGCTCGCCGTCGATACGGCCGACATGATCGAGTGCGGCGCCCGGGACCGCGCTCGCATCTTCAACCTGGGGTACTACACCTGGGTCGAACAGCAGGGGACACCGATCGACGTGTTCGAGGCCCGTCGCTCGCAGGAGTTCTGGCGGGGTCTGCGTCGGTTCCTTCCCGTGTGGGACGAGATGATCGTCGATGTCAACGACCGTGTCGCCAGCGGATGACGCCCAGGAGCTGAACGCCGTCGGCTGGCGCTGTGCGGTGTGCGGCGCGGATGTCCCGATCGACGCCGCGCTGGCGTGGCGCTGCCCCCATGCCACCGCAACCGATCGCCGTCACGTCCTGCGCCTACTGCGCCGTGCTGCGCCGTTGCGCCCGGTCTCGGATCGCAACCCGTTCGTCGCCTTCGATTCCGAATTCGCCTGGGCAGCGTTCGCTGCCGCCCACGGCATGGATCGCGCGGCACGCCGTTCGCTCGTCGACGCGCTCGACGCGCGCATCGCCGACGTCGCCGGTGTGGGGTTCCACGTCTCGCCGTTGCGTCGCGCCGCGGCGCTGTCCGACGCGCTCGGCTTCTCGCCGGCCGGCGGCATCTGGGTCAAGGACGAGACAAGTTCCGTCGCCGGCAGCCACAAGGCGCGTCACCTGTTCTCGGCGCTGCTCCACCTGCGCGCCGCCGAATCCGTGGGCGCCGTGCCGTGGCACGGCGACAGCGATCGCCCGCCGCTGGCGATCGCGTCGTGCGGCAACGCGGCGCTCGCCGCGGCGACGCTCGCCGCCGCGTGCGCATGGCCCATCACGGTGTTCGTGCCCCCGTGGGCAGACACCGCGATCGTCGATGCGCTGCACGCGGTCGGCGCGGGCATCGAGGTGTGCGCCCGCCGCGCGGGCGACCCACCCGGCGACCCGTGCGTGCGCCGGTTCCGTGCGGCGGTCGACGACGGCTCGATCCCGTTCAGCGTGCAAGGCCCTGACAACGCGCTGTGCCTCGACGGCGGTCGCACGATCGGATGGGAGATCACCGAGCGGCTCGGCCACGCGATCGACCGGATCTTCGTCCAAGTCGGTGGGGGAGCGTTGGCGGCGAGCATCGGCGCGGCGTGCGCGGCAGCGGGTGTGCATCCGCGCCTGCACGCCGTCCAGACCGAGGGGTGCGCCCCCCTGGCGCGGGCGGTCACGCGCCTCGGGGCGGGCGACGTCGCCGAGGCTGCCAGCCGCTGGGCCGAGCTGATGACACCGTGGGATCACGAGCCGCGATCGATCGCCGACGGCATTCTCGACGACGAGACCTACGACTGGCTCGGGGTCGTGGAGGCGTTGACCGGCAGCGGCGGTGACGTCGTCGTCGCGCCGGAACGGCTGGTCGCGCAGGCGTACGAGTTGGCGACGACGGCCACCGGCGTTCGCGTCAGCGCCACCGGCAGCGCCGGTCTGGCCGGTGTGATCGCACGCCGCAGCGACATCGACGACGACGAGCGCGTCGTGGTGATCTTCTCCGGGGCGGCGCGCTGATCGCGCCTACGAGCTGACGAGCCGGGGGTCGGGCAGCACCTCGCGCAAGCGGCCGTCCGAGACGTCGTAGACGAAGCCGCGGATGTCGCGCTTGTGCAGCAGGAACGGGCTGAGGTGCAAGCGGTGGATGCTCTGGCGGACGTCCGCGTACGGATCGGTGAACGACTCCAGGGGCCACGCCGGCCGGATGCCCACCTCGGCCTCGAGCGCGTTCTTGAAATCGTCCTCGCTGACGTTGTGCAAGCCGCAGTTCGTGTGGTGGATGAGCAGGATCTCGCGCGTGCCCAGCGAGCGCTGGGACAGCACGAGCGAGCGTTCCACGTCCGACGTCACGACGCCGCCCGCGTTGCGGACGACGTGCGCGTCGCCGTGGTCGAGACCGAGGATCTGGAAGATGTCCATGCGGCTGTCCATGCAGGCGACGATCGCCAACCGCCGGCGAGGCGCCAGCGCGAGCCCGCTGTCGGCGAACTGGGCGGCGAACTGTTCGTTGTTCGCCAGCAGCTCGTCGGCGTTGGGATGGAAGCTCTCGTCGTCCGATGGTCGGGCGTCGGGGGCGTGGGGGGCGCCGAGGGGGGACTCGGCCGGTTCGGAGACGGCCACGGGGTCGATCATTGCCGCTTCGGGCATGCCGTGTCACATGGGCGTCCTCCGCGACCCCGGTAGCCTGGCGATCATGCCGGACATCACGGTTCCCCAGGCCCTAGACGCGGGCGCGTTCGATCCGCGCAACGACATCTTCAATCGCTTGCTCCGCAGCCGCGTCATCCTGCTCGGCAGCGACGTCAACGACGAGATCGCCAACCAGGTGTGCGCGCAGCTCCTGTTGCTCGACGCCGAGGACGACACGCAGGACATCTGGCTGTACATCAACAGCCCCGGGGGCTCGGTGACCGCCGGGATGGCGATCTACGACACGATGCAGTTCGTCGGGTGCGACGTGGCGACCGTGTGCCTCGGTCTGGCGGCCAGCATGGGGCAGTTCCTGCTCACCGCCGGCACGCGGGGGAAGCGCTACACGCTGCCCAACGCCCGCATCATGATGCACCAGCCGCTCGCCGGCCTGCGCGGCCAAGCGGCCGACATCGCCATCCAGGCCGAGCAGCTGGCCTACACCAAGCGGCGCATGGCGGAGATCACCGCCGAGCACAGCGGCCAGACGTTCGAGCAGATCCAGGCCGACAGCGAGCGCGACCGGTGGTTCACCGCCGAAGCCGCGAAGGAGTACGGCCTGGTCGACAACGTCATCGTGCGCCGCGGCGAGATCCGCTGAACCGCCGTCTGGCGGGCTGATCGGGCGGATCCAGGTCGGTTGCGACGCCGCTCCGGCGCTGGCTCCTACCCGGCGTCGTCGGGTGTCGTGGTGCTCGTGGGCGGAGGCTCCGGCGCCACGGTTCCCACCGGGCCGATCTCGACCGCGCACGTCGTGCGCGCCCATTCGGCGACGGCGTGCGCTGGCTCTTCCGTGGCGTAGGCGGCGTTCGCCGCCCGCTGCACCGACTCGGGGTCGGCCGGATCGACGGTGTCGGCGGTCTCGAGGTTGACGACCAGCGTCTCCCACTCCTCCTCGATCGCCAGCGGTGCTTCCTCGGCGAGCCGGCGATACAAGGCGAGCGTCGCCTCGATGTCGGCGGGCGTGGCGATCGGCGCCACGAGCGCTGCCTGGTTGGCCGCCAATTCGCCGCAGAAGTCACCGGCTGAGCGGGTCGGCCCACCGCATGCGCTCAGGCCGATCCCCGCGACGGCGCCCGCGGTAAGGAGCGCGACGGAGCGTGGCCTGGGGCGAGGCATTTCGACAGTCTCTCAGCGTCGGCGCGCGCGGCGGCGTCATCAAGGCCCAGCCGCATGTGACACCCCGTCGGTACGATCGAGGAGCCGTCGTGGGACCGGCGCTCTCACCTGTCCCTCCTGGATGCGTCTCGCCGCGGGCGACCTGTGTCGCCGTGGCTCCGGGAGGTGGCCCATGCTGGCAGCGGTCCGATCCGCAACGATCCTCGGCGCCGAAGGGCGCGCGATCACCGTCGAGGTGCACGTGGGCCCGGGCCTGCCCGGCCTGCATCTCGTCGGCCTGCCCGACGAGGCTGTGCGCGAGTCGCGCGACCGCGTGCGTGCGGCGATGCTGTCCAGTGGGTATGCGTGGCCGAACCAGCGAATGACCGTCAACCTCGCGCCCGCCGGCCAGCGGAAGGGGGGATCGGGCCTCGATCTCGCCATCGCCGTGGGCATCCTGGCTGCAACTGGGGAAGTGCCGAGCGACGCGATCGAGCGGCACGCTTTCTTCGGCGAACTCGGTCTCGACGGCACGTTGCGCCCTGTGCCCGGGGTGGCGCCGATGGTCGCGTCCGCCGCGGACTCTCATATCGCGGTCGCGCCCGCAGCAAGCGCGCGCGAGGCGCGCGCGGCCGCGGGCGGCGGGGTGCGGGTCGTGACGCGCCTGCGCGAGGCGGTCGAGGCGTTGAAGGGTGAGGCGTCCTGGCCAGATCCACCCGCCGACGACGCGGTCGACGAGATCGACGACGTCCCCGACCTCGCGGACGTGCGCGGCCAGCCGGCGGCGCGGCTGGCGCTCGAGGTCACGGCGGCCGGCGGTCACCACCTCTTGCTCGTCGGGTCGCCTGGCTCGGGCAAGACGATGCTCGCCCGCCGGCTGCCGGGGCTGCTGCCGCCGCTCAGTCGTGAGGTCGCGCTCCAGACGACGATGGTCCATAGCGCGGCTGGCGTCCCCCTCCCGCCGAGCGGTCTGGTGGCGCGGCCGCCGTTCCGGGCGCCGCACCACTCGTCGTCGATGATCGCTCTTGTCGGCGGCGGCAGCGCGACGCTTCGACCGGGCGAGATCAGTTGCGCGAACGGCGGAATCCTCTTCTTGGACGAACTCGGCGAGTTCTCGCCCGTGGTGCTCGATGGCCTGCGCCAACCGTTGGAGGACGGGGTCATCCGCCTGGCACGCGCCCGTGCGTCGGCGACGTTGCCGGCGCGGTTCCTGCTCGTCGGCGCCACCAACCCGTGCCCATGCGGCGGCGGGCCGCCCGGCGCGTGCGTCTGTGACGAGGCCGCCCGCGCCCGATATCTGCGCCGCTTGAGCGGCCCGTTGCTCGACCGCTTCGATCTGCGCGTCAGCGTGCAGCGGCCCGACGTCGACGATCTGGTGACCGCGGGGGGAGGCGAGCCGACTGCGGTGGCCGCCGCGCGCGTCGCGCGGGCGCGCCAGCGGGCGCTCGACCGCTCCGGTGTGTTGAACGCCGCGCTGCACCCGGGCGCGCTCGACCGCCACGCGCCGTTGGCGGACGAGGCCCAGGCGATGCTGCGGTCGGAGCTCGAATGCCATCGCCTCACCGGGCGCGGCTACCACCGCGTGCGCCGCGTGGCCCGAACGATCGCCGACCTCGACGAGTCCGCCGGCAGCGACGTCATCCAGGCGCGCCACGTTGCGACCGCGCTCCAGCTGCGAGTTCAGCTGTCCGGGGCGGCCGGAGGGCGAGCAGAGTGACGACCGCCGTGCTCCCCGACGAGGCGTTCGCCGGCGCACTCGCAGCGTTGCCGCGGATGACTTCCCGCCGTCTCCGCTTGGTGCTCGACGCGTTCGCCAGCCCGCACGACGCCCACCGCGCCGTGTGCGGCCACGACCGTATGCCACCGGCGCTCGCATGGCTGCGCGACGACCCGGACTTGCGCGCCACGTGGCAGGCGGCCGCCGCTGCCGACCCTCCGGCAGCGCTGTGGCAGCGATGCGCCACGCTCGGTGTGCGCATCCACATTGTGCGGTCCGAGCCGGCGCTCGCCGTCCTCGCTGACGACATCGACCCGCCATCGGTGCTGTTCACCATGGGCGACGTGGCAGCGCTGGCAGGGCGGCGCGCCGCCATCGTCGGCACCCGCAACGCCACCGCCGACGCGCGCCGGATCGCGTCCGCGCTCGGGCACGACCTGGCCGACGCGGGCGTGCACGTCGTGTCCGGCCTGGCGCGAGGCATCGACGGCTGTGCGCATCGCGGCGCGTTGCGCGCCGACGACGGCGCCGGTCCGGTGGCCGTCGTGGGCTCCGGCCTCGACGTCGTCTATCCGCCGGAGCATCGCGATCTGTGGAGCGCGGTTGCGCAACGCGGGCTGCTGATCAGCGAAGCCGCACCGGGAACTGCGCCCGAGCCGTTCCGTTTCCCGCTGCGCAACCGCATCCTCGCCGCGCTGAGCGAAGTGGTGGTCGTGGTCGAATCGCGCGCACGGGGTGGGTCGCTGATCACCGTCGACGCCGCGCTCGACCGCCAGGTTCCCGTGATGGCGGTCCCGGGGTCGCTGCGCAACCCCGCAGCGGCCGGCACGAACGCGCTGCTGCGCGACGGGGCCGCCGCGGTGCTCGACGCCGCCGACGTGCTTCTCGCCCTCGGACTCGATCACCGCCGATCCGGTCCGCCCGCGCCCGACCCGCGCCCACCGCTGACCCCGGGAGACGACGAGGTGCTCGCCGCCTGTGGCGACGGCGGCCGCACCCTCGACCAACTGGTCCTGTTGACGTCCCGGCCGATCGACGAGGTGGCGCTGACGCTGTCTCGGCTCGAGCGCGCGGGCTGGATCGTGGAGGGGAACGGATGGTTCGAGACCGTTGGTACACCACGCTGAGCGGTCGGACGGAATACCCTTCCTGCGATGCCCCACGTCGCCCACGTCTCCGGCTCGGTTTCCGCGCCGTCCGAGCCGCCGGAGCGCACGGTGGGCGAAGCCTGGTTGGTCGAGCCATTCGTCGCCTCGTTGACGTCCTCCGCCGCCCACACCGTCGCGGCCTACCGCAGCGACGTGGTGGGTTTCGTGTCGTGGGCGGCGCGCGGTGTCGCCGCGTCACCAGGCGAGGTCGATCGCACGGTGCTGCGCCGCTACGTCGCCTACCTGACCACGCGGCAGTACGCGCGGCGCTCGATCGCGCGCAAGGTCGCCTCGTTGCGGCGTTACTTCGGGTGGTTGCGGCGATCGGGGGTGATCGCCGCCGACCCCTCCGTCGGACTCAGCGGTCCCCGCGGCGACGGGCGTTTGCCGCGGGTGTTGAACGCCGACGCGGTGCACGATCTGCTCGAGGGTCCCGTGCCCGACAACGAACCCGAATGGCGCCGGCGGCGCGACGACGCCGTCCTCGAGGTGCTCTACGGCAGTGGGCTCCGCGTCAGCGAGCTGTGCGCCCTCGACGTCGACGCCGCGGATCTTCGCGCCAGCGCGGTCACGGTCTGGGGCAAGGGCGGCAAGCAGCGCCGCGTGCCCCTCAGCGAGCCCGCCGTCGCCGCCCTGCGCGCATGGCTGTCGATCCGGCACGAGGCCGTGGCCGCCGATGCCGGATCGGCGCTGTTCGCCAACGAACGCGGCAAGCGTCTCGGCCCACGCGACGTCCGCCGTGTGCTCGACCGGCGGGCATCCTCACCCACCCACCCCCACGCGCTGCGGCATTCGTTCGCCACTCATCTGCTCGACGGCGGAGCCGACCTGCGCGCCGTGCAAGAGTTGCTGGGTCACAGCAACGTGGCCACCACCCAGCGCTACACACACGTCAGTCGCGAGCGTTTGCGCAGCGTGTACGAGCAGACGCACCCCCGAGCCTGAGTAGATGACACGAGACGACGACATCGCCAACTTCTGGGAGAAGTGGATCGCCTCGCGCGACCGGATGGCGCGCGAGCGGCTGATCGTGCACTACTCGCCGCTGGTGAAGTTCGTCGCCGGGCGCGTCGGCGCCGGTCTGCCGTCGAGCGTCGACCCGGGTGACCTGGTCAGCGCCGGGGTGTTCGGCCTCATCGACGCGGTCGAACGCTTCGATCCCGCCCGCGGCGTCAAGTTCGAGACGTTCGCCGTCCCCCGCATCCGCGGGGCGATCTTCGACGGGCTGCGGGCGATGGACTGGGTGCCGCGTTCGGTGCGCAGCCGGGCCCGCGAGGTCGAAACCGCTTTCAACGAGCTCGAGATGCGCCTCGGGCGGTCACCCAACGACGACGAGCTGGCCGACCACCTCCATATCAGCCAGACCGAGTTCCAGCGGTGGCTCGCCTCCATCGGCTCCACCACCGTGGGTCCCCTCGACCGGGCGCTGCTCGCCGGCGCCGAGCCACGACCGATCAGCGGCGAGGGGCCGCTGTCGCCGGCGCTGGTGGTCGAAGAGGGCGAGGTCCGTCGCCTCGTGCGGCACGAGGTCCGCCGCCTCCCCGAGCGGGAGAAGCTCGTCCTGTCGCTCTACTACGACGAGGGGCTGACCCTCGCCGAGATCGGCGGGGTCCTCGGTGTCACCGAGAGCCGGGTCTCGCAGATCCACACCAAGGCGGTGCTCCACCTGCGGGCACGGCTGTCGGCCACCGGCGTCGCCTGAGGCCTGCGCCCTCGCGGGCTCCCATCGCCGAACCACCGGTGTGCGCTCACCTTCGGCCCTCGCGGCCCTCCCATCGCCGAACCATCGGGAGGTGCCGCATGGCGCCGCGTCCGCTCCCGGCCACAGCCGGCCGCGCTCTTCTGCTCGTCGCACTGTGTGCCGCCTTCGCTCTGTCCGCGCCGCCGCGCGCGTTCGCCTGTTGGCTTCCGCCGGTCGGCGGCCCGGTCGTCGACGCCTTCCGTCGGCCGGCGTGTCCGTGGTGCCCGGGCAACCGCGGGCTCGAGTACGCCACCGGCCGCGGAGAACCCGTGCGTGCCGCATCGGCAGGGACCGTGGCCTTCGCCGGCGAGGTGGCCGGCGAGGTGTTCGTCTCCGTCGAGGTCCCCGGTGGGCTCGTCGTGACGTACGGGCGGCTCGCTGCCCGCCGCGTCGATGCTGGCCAGCGCGTGCGAGCCGGCCAGATCGTGGGCCGCGCCAGCGGTGGCATGATCCTGACGGTTCGCCGCGCCGGCGAGTACGTCGACCCAGCGCCGCTGCTCGGACGGTGGGTCGCCCGCGTGCGCCTGGTGCCCACCGACGGCGCGCCTGCGAGACCGGCTCCCGCCCCGCGGCTCGAATGCCCGCCATGAGACGGGCGGGCGCAGCCCGACGACCTGGCGGTATGATGCGCAACCGGCCCGCCGCCTGCTCCACAGCCCGGCGTGCCCACATCGACAAGCACGTCCTCCACCTGCGGTCGCCTCCGGGCGCGAGGGGTCACGTGCCGGCAACCGCAGGAGAGGAGCACGTCATGGCTGTCGTCACCATGCGCCAGATGCTGGAGGCCGGTGTCCACTTCGGGCACCAGACCCGCCGCTGGAACCCGAAGATGAAGCGCTTCATCTTCGGCGAGCGCAACGGCATCTACATCATCGACCTGCAACAGACGCTCGAGCGTGTCGAGACGGCGTACACCTTCGTGCGCGACCTGGCGTCGCGCGGCGGCACGGTGCTGTTCATCGGCACCAAGAAGCAGGCGCAGGATCCTGTGCGCAGCTTCGCCGAGAAGTGCGGCCAGCCCTTCGTCAACGAGCGCTGGCTCGGCGGCATGCTCACGAACTTCGACACCATCGCCAAGCGCGTCTCCAAGATGAAGGAGTACGAGCGCATGAAGGCGTCGGGCGAGTTCGAGGCGATGCCGAAGAAGGAAGCCCTGCTCCTCGGCCGTGAGCTGGAGAAGCTCCAGAAGAACCTCGGCGGCATGCGCGGTCTCGATCGCCGCCCCGACGCCGTGTTCGTGCTCGACACCAAGAAGGAGCACATCGCCGTCACCGAGGCGAACAAGCTGAAGATCCCGGTGATCGCCGTCGTCGACACCAACGTCGACCCCGACGTCGTCCAGTACCCGATCCCCGGCAACGACGACGCCATCCGGGCCAACGCCTTGATGGCGCGGGTCATCGCCGACGCTGTCGAGGAAGGCCGCTACATCGCAGCCAAGCGCAACCCGGCCGCGCCGTCGAAGCAGCGCAGCGCAGAAGACGAAGCTGCGTTCGCCGCCCAGCAGGCCGAGGCTCGCCGCCAGGCTGCCGCCGCCCAGGCCGAGCGTGAGGCGCGCCTGGCCGCGGCGAAGGCCGCGCCCGCTCCGGAGGCCACGCCTGCCCCGGACGCCACGCCTGCCCCGGACGCCACGCCCACCGAGGACGCTGGGCCGGCCGGGTCAGCGGACGCGGCTCCCACCGCCGAGGCGTCGGCTGGCGGCGACAGCTGAGCGCAGCGCACCCCATTTCGTTCACGGATCGACACCACGGAGACCTCCCCCACATGGCATTCACCGCGAAAGACGTGCAGGCGCTGCGCCAGGCCACCGGCGCCGGAATGATGGACGCGAAGAAGGCGCTCGAGGCGACCGGCGGCGACGCCGAGGCCGCCAAGCAGTGGCTGCGCGAGAAGGGCCTCGCCGCGTCGGCCAAGCGTGAAGACCGCGAGAACACCCAGGGTGTCGTCGCGGTGCACGTCGACGGCCCGGTCGGTGTCATCGTCAAGCTGAAGAGCGAGACCGACTTCGTCGCCTCCAGCGAGCACTTCAAGCAGGAGGCGTTCGAGCTCGCCCACGTCGTGGCGGTGCGCGGTGAGGCCGCGGTCGCGGAGCGCGCCGAGAACCTCGAGAACCTGAAGATCACGCTGAAGGAGAAGATCGAGCTGGGCGAGGTCGTCCGCTTCGAAGCGGCCCCGGGCCACGTGATCGACAGCTACCAGCACATCCAGGGCGGCCGTGGCGTCAACGGCGTGCTCGTCGAACTCGAAGGCGGAACCAAGGAGCTCGCCCACGACATCGCCGTGCACATCGCGTTCGCCCGCCCGCGGTACCTCTCCCGCGAGGACGTCCCCGCCGACATCGTGGAGAAGGAGCGCCAGACGCTCGAGACCCTCAGCCGCAACGAGGGCAAGCCGGAAGCGGCCCTGCCCAAGATCGTCGAAGGCCGGCTGAACGGGTTCTTCAAGGACATCGTGCTGCTCGACCAGCCGTACGCGAAGGACGACAAGAAGTCGATCGCCCAGCTCCTCGACGGCGCCAAGATCGTCCGCTTCGCCCAAGTCGCCATCGGGTGACGCCCTGCGTCACCACCTGCCCGGCGCGGATCGCGTTCGGGCAGGTGGCAAACTGACGCCCGCATGACACGCCTCGGCATCGAAGCTGACCATCTCGCGCGTCCCAAGTGGGGACGAGTCGTTCTCAAGCTTTCCGGCGAGGCGCTCGCCGAACCCACCGGTTTCGGGCTCGACGCCGCAGTGCTCGACTCGATCGCCGCCTCGCTGGCCAGCGTCCGCTCCACGCTCGGCGTCGACATCGCCGTCGTCGTCGGCGGCGGGAACTTCTGGCGCGGCCTGAAAGGCGCAGGTCAGGGCATGGATCCGGCCCAGGCCGACAGCATGGGCATGATCGCCACGGTCATGAACGGGCTGGCGCTCCAGGATGCGCTCGAGCGAGCCGGCCAGCCCACGCGGGTGATGACCGCGGTCGAGATGCCCAAGCTGGCCGAGCCGTACATCCGCCGGCGGGCCCAGCGCCACCTCGAAAAGGGCCGGGTCGTGATCATGGCCGGCGGGACCGGCAACCCGTTCTTCACCACCGACACCGCTGCCGCCCTGCGTGCGGCTGAGATCGACGCGGAGGCAATCCTCAAGGGCACGCACAGTGGCGTCGACGGGGTCTACACGGCCGACCCCAAAGTCGACCCCACGGCGACCCGGTACGACCACATCAGCTACATGGACGTCATCAACCAGGGGCTGAAGGTCATGGACGCCACCGCGATCACGTTCTGCATGGACAAGAACATCCCGATCGTCGTCTTCGACCTCCTGGGGGACGGCAACCTGGAGTCCATCCTCCGGGGTGAACAGGTCGGTACGCTGGTCGGGTGACCGAAGAGACCCTCCTCGACGCCATCGACAAGATGGGCAAGGCCGTCGAGCACGTCCAAGGCCAGTTCGTCACCGTGCGAACCGGGCGTGCGACCCCTGCGCTCGTGGAGAAGATCCTCGTCGAGTACTACGGCGCCCCCGTCCCGCTCCAGCAGCTGGCCGGTTTCCAGGTGCCCGAAGCCCGCCAACTGCTGGTCAAGCCCCACGACCGGGGGACGCTCGGCGCGATCGAAAAGGCGATCCGCGACAGCGACCTCGGCGTCAACCCCAGCAACGACGGCGTGGTCATCCGTCTCAACTTCCCCGCCCTGACCGAAGAGCGCCGCAAGGAGTACGTCAAGATCGTCAAGCACATGGCGGAAGAAGGGCGCGTCGCCGTGCGGAACATCCGCCGCGATGCCCGCAAGCACCTCGAAGCGGCCGAGAAGGCCGGCGAGATCTCTGCCGACGAGCTCGATCGTGCCGAAAAGGAGCTGGAGAAGATCACCCATGAGCACGTCGAGGCGATCGACAAGGCGCTGGGCCGCAAGGAGCACGAGCTGCTCGAGGTCTAGCGCCTGCGAACAGGGCAGGGCCGAGGGGAAGAGGAGCCGCAATGAGTGACGATTCCTGGCGCCGGAGTCGGCGCGACGACGAGGACTTCGGTCCGCCGCTGTTCGCTGACGACCCGACGGACCAGACCGAGCGCGACGAGCTGGCGTTCGACGACGACGACGAAGCTCCCCTGTCGTTCGGGCCGAACGACACCGGCCCGTTGCCGCACTGGACGGATCCGCCGACGGGCGAGCTGCCGCGGGTGCTCGCCGCTGGCGGCGCCGAGCGTGACCCGACCGACGACCTCGACGTCTGGGGCTCGTTCTCCAATCAGGGTCCGGTGTGGCGCGACGACCGGGATCGCACGGGCGGCGACGACTCCCGCGGGTTCGAGGACCTCGGCGGCGGGCCGCGCACCGGCGCGCTCGACGAGACCGCGGCTCCCGAGGATCCGTTCTTCGACCTCGAGACCGCCGAGCACGAGACCGTGGCGGCCGCTCCGCCGCGGCGTGAGCCCGGCCGCATCACGATCGGCACCGATCCCACCGACGAGAGCATGGGTCGCCCGATGCCCAGTCGCGGCCGGTCCCGCGACGACTCCCGCGCACGCGGCGGGCGCCCTGCGGGTCCGGCGCGCACGGCGCCGCGGCGAACGACGCCGACAGGCGGCACGGCCGGCCGCGACATGCCGGCCGCGTTCGCCGTCGGGGCGATCATCGCCGCCGCCTTCATCGCTGCGATCCTGATCGCGCCGGTCGCGGTCATGGTCATCGTCGTCGCCGTGGTGGGTCTGGCAGCCGTCGAGTTCTTTGACAAGGTGACCGAGAAGGGGTACCGCCCGGCCACCGTCATCGGCTTGGTCGCCTGCGTGGCAGCGCCGATCGCCGCCTACTGGGTCGGCGACGCGGCCTTGCCGCTGGTGTTCGCGTTCGCCTTGATGGCGGGCAGCGTCACGTTCATCAGCGCCCCCAACGTGCAGTCCGGGCCGGTGCCGAACATGGCGATCACCACGCTCGGCGTGACGTGGATCGGCCTGCTCGGGTCGTTCGCCGCCCTGATCCTGGGATGGGCGGCGGCGGCCGGCGCCGACACCATCGGCACCGACACGCTGTTCCTCCTGGCCCTCGGTGTGGTGGCCAATGACGTCGGCGCGCTGTTCGTCGGCTCGGCGGCTGGCAAGACGCCGTTGCGCGACTGGATCAGCCCGAACAAGTCGATCGAGGGCTTGGTGGGCGGCACGCTGGCGACGTTCCTGGTGCTCGGGTTCATCGGCGTCCTCGACAAGAGCGACACCTGGAACAGCGTCGGCGACCTGCTGCTGCTCGCCCTCGTCGTGTCCGTGACCGCGCCGCTCGGCGACCTCACCGAGAGCATGTTCAAGCGCAACCTCGAAGTGAAGGACTTCGGCAGCATCATCCGCGGCCACGGCGGCGTGCTCGACCGGTTCGACGGCTTCCTCTTCGCCCTGCCGGCGACGTACTACCTGATGCTCGTCCTCGAGCCCTGGGCGTCGTAGGCGGCCGCAGGTGACCACCCGGGTCGCGATCGCCGGTTCGACCGGATCGATCGGGACGCAGACGATCGACGTCGTGCGCGCCGAGCGCGATCGCTACGAGGTCGTCGGGCTCGGGGTCAACAGCTCGGTCGGAGCGCTGATCGAGCAGGCGCGCGAGCTGCGCCCGAAGCTGGTCGCGGTGGCCGACGCTTCCCAGCGGGCCGCGGTCGCCGACGCCCTGCCGTTCGCCGAGGTCGTCGGCGACCTGTCGCTGCTGGCCGACGACGCCGACGTGGTCGTCAACGCCGTCGTCGGGTTCGCCGGGCTCGGGGTCACGGTCGCCACGCTGAAGGCCGGCAAGCGGCTCGCGCTCGCCAACAAGGAGAGCCTCATCGCCGCCGGACCGGTCGTGCAGCCGCTGCGCGCCACCCCCGGCGCGGAGCTGGTGCCGGTCGACAGCGAGCACTGCGCGCTCCACCAGTGTCTGCGCGCGTCGGCGGCAGCCGACCGCGAGGTGGCGCGCTTGGTCCTGACCGCGAGCGGCGGCCCGTTCCGTGGGCGCAGCGCGGCGGATCTCGCCGACGTCACCGTCGACGAAGCGCTCGCGCACCCGACGTGGCAGATGGGCCCGAAGATCACGGTCGACTCCAGCACGCTGATGAACAAGGGCCTGGAGGTGATCGAGGCCCACGAGCTGTTCGGCACGCCGTTCGACCGCATCGAGGTCGTCGTCCACCCCCAATCGATCGTGCACTCGATGGTCGAGTTCACGGACGGGGCGACGATCGCGCAGCTCAGCCTTCCCGACATGCGGCTGCCGATCGGCTACGCGCTTGCCTACCCTCGGCGCATCGGCACGCCGTTCGGCCGCATCGACTGGGCGACTCTGGGCCGGCTCGACTTCGAACAACCCGCCACCGACGTGTTCCGTTGCCTCCGGCTGGCCTACGAGGCCGGGCGCGTCGGCGGCACGGCGCCGGCGTGGCTCAGCGCCGCCAACGAGGTCGCGGTCGACGCGTTCTTGGCCGGGCGCATCCGCTGGGCGCAGATCGCCGAGATCTGTGACGCCGTGCTCCAGCGTCACGCTGCCGCCGACGCGAACGCCTCCGCCTCGGGCACACTGTGCGTCGACGACATCATCGCCGCCGATCGGAGGGCCCGGGAGGTGGCATCGGAGGTTCTCCCGCGGTGAGCGACACGTACCAGCGGTTCCGCAACGAGGTGCTCGCTGGCGGCGCCACCGAGGAGGCGGGGCCTGACGGAACGATCCGTGGCCCGCGTGCGTTCGTCGGCATCGGGATCATCCTGGGCCTTCTGGCGATCCTGGCGGTCGCCAGCATCTGGGCGTTCGTGTTCGTCGTCGGGATCTTGATCTCGGTGTTCCTGCACGAGATGGGCCACTTCCTCACGGCGCGCCGCACGGGGATGAAGGTCACCCAGCTGTTCATGGGGATGGGGCCGAAGCTGTGGAGCTTCCGCCGCGGCGAGGTCGAGTACGGAGTGCGCGCGTTCCCGATTGGCGCCTTCGTCCGCATCGTCGGCATGAACAACCTCGATCCGGTCGAGCCCGGCGACGAGCCGCGGGCCTACAGCTCGCAGAGCTTCCCCCGCCGGCTGCTGGTGATCACGGCCGGCAGCCTGATGCACGTCGTGATCGCGATCGTCCTGCTGTTCGGGGTGTTCGCGCTGAAGGGGCGCTACGAGGAATCGGGCCGGGTCTCGGTCGTGACGGTCGTCGAGGGCGCCGCGGCGAGCCGGGCAGGCTTGCGCGACGGCGACGTCATCGTGGCGCTCGACGGTGAGCGCATGACCACGGCCGGCCAACTGGTGGACGCGATCGGCTCGACGCCGCCGGGCACGACGGTGACGATCGATCTGCTGCGCGACGGCCAACCCGTCACGATCACGCCGACGTTGGAACAGAATCCCAGCTTCACCACCGAAGCGGTCGGCTACCTCGGCGTCCGTCCCCGATCGGTCGAGCTCGACGACAAGAGCGTGGTGGAAGCGCTCGGCTTGGCGTTCACCGACCTCGCCCCGCAGGCCTGGAACAGCGTCGAGGGCGTCGTCAAGGCGATGAATCCGGTGAACATGATCGAGCACCTCACCGGCAAGACCGAGGACATCAACAGCCGCCCGGCCAACATCTTCACGGTGGCGAAGGTCAGCGGTGAGTTCGGTGACCAGGAAGGCATCGCCGGCGTTCTGCTCCTGCTCGCCGGCGTGAACGTGTTCGTCGGCGTGTTCAACATGTTCCCGCTGCTGCCGTTCGACGGCGGCCACGCTGCGATCGCGATCTACGAACGGCTGCGCAGCCGACCCGGCAAGCCCTACCGGGCTGACGTCGGCAAGATGATGCCGGTGGCGATGACCGTGATGGCGCTGCTCGCGTTCCTGCTGTTCACCAGCCTGTACCTGGACGTCACCAAACCCCTGTGATCCACCGCCGGCACGCGGGGCGAGCGGGGATGAGGGCCGCCCGGATGGCATGCTGAGGGGGATGGTCGAGCGCAGGGCGACACGGCAGATCCACGTCGGTCCCGTCGCGGTGGGCGGCGGCGCCCCCGTGTCGGTGCAGTCGATGACGATCACCAAGACGGCCGACGTCGAGGGCACGCTCCAACAGATCTACGCGCTCGCCGCGGCGGGCTGCGACATCGTCCGCTGTACGTGCAACGAGCAGGATGCGGCCGAAGGGTTGGCGCAGATCGTCCCGCGCTCTCCGATCCCGGTCGTGGCCGACATCCACCACCAGTACCGGATGGCGCTCGCCGCGCTCGAAGCGGGCGTGCACGGCCTGCGGCTCAACCCCGGCAACATCCGCAAGCCCGAGCACATCAAGGCGGTGGCGTCCGAAGCGCGCGATCGCAACGTGCCGATCCGCATCGGCGTCAACGGCGGCTCGCTCGATCCCGCGCTGTACGAGAAGCACGGCGGGATCCGGCCCGAGGCGATGGTCGAGAGCGCGATGCAAGAGCTCGCCTACTTCCGCGAGGTTGATTTCGACCTCGTCAAGATCAGCGTCAAAGCGAGCAGCGTGCCGCTGATGGTCGAGGCGTACCGCCAGCTCAGCGACGTCACCGACCTGCCGCTGCACCTCGGTGTCACCGAGGCCGGGCCGCCTCCCGCCGGTCTGCTGAAGGCGACCGCCGGCATCGCCACGCTGTTGATGGAGGGCATCGGCGACACCATCCGATACAGCCTGACCGCTGATCCGGTCGAGGAAGCGCGCGCCGGCCGGCAACTGCTCGAAGCGCTCGGATTGCGCGAGCGCAAGAACGTGGACCTGATCGCGTGCCCGAGCTGTGGGCGCGCCGAGATCGACGTGATCGACGTGGCCAACCGGGCGATGCAGGCGTTCGGCGACCGCAAGCTCCCGCTCCAGGTGGCCGTCATGGGATGCGTCGTCAACGGGCCGGGCGAAGCACGCGAGGCCGACCTCGGCATCGCCGCGGGCAGCAGGCGCGGCCACCTGTTCGTGAAGGGTCGCAACGTGGCGGTGGTCCCCGAGAGCGACATGGTCGACGCGCTGGTCGAATGGGCCGAGTTCATCAACGAGCACGGCACCGATGCAGCGATCGCCCGAGCCGATACGAGCCGCGCGGAGCGCGAGGCGGCGAAGGATCGCACGCAGCTGCTGGAAGCGAAGGGCGACGATGCCAACCGCGCGCAGCAGAAGATCGTGGAGATCCGGCGCACGGTTCAGAGCGGCTGAATCCGCCGTGCCGTCACCGCTGTTCGAGTTCGATCCCACCCCGCGCGCCGTCATCGAGCCGGCGGGCCAGCGCTCGCCGAAGCCGCTGCCCGAACGGGGCGTGATGTGCTGGTTCGGCGACACGGTGCGCGAGCGGACCGAGCACATCACTCCGGCCTACGTCACCCACATGGAGCACGGCGACCACCCGATCTTCGTCGTCGACGTCGACGGTGTCGACGTGGCCGTCACCAACCCGCCCGTCGGCGCCCCGGCCGCGGCGTTCAGCCTCGAGGTGATGATCGCCAGCGGGGTGACGCGCATCATCGGATGCGGCGCGGCGGGCATCGTGCGCAACGGTTTCGACATCGGCCACGTGATCGTCCCCACGAGCGCGATCCGCGACGAGGGGACCAGCTACCACTACGCCCCGGCCGGCACGGAGGTGCGGCCGCATCCGGATGCGATCGTCGCCATCGACGCGGTGCTGAGCGAGGCGGGGGTGCCCCACGACCGAGGGCCGACGTGGACGACCGACGCGTTCTTCCGCGAGACACCCGCCAAGGTGACGCGCCGGCGGGAGCAGGGCTGCATCACGGTCGAGATGGAGGCCTCGGCGATGTTCGCGATCGCTGCCTTCCGCGGCGCGGTGTACGGCCAGCTGCTCTACGCCGGCGACGACGTCAGCGCCGACGAATGGGATCACCGCCACTGGGATCGCCAGACGTCGGCGCGCGGCCGCCTCTTCGATCTCGCGCTGCGCGCCGCAGCGCGTCTCTAGCGCTCGCCCGCCGCGAACAGGGGAGCGCGGCAGCGCCAGACCGTCGCCGCGCCACGGAGCTCGACCGTCTCGCCGGGCAACACGATCGCGGCCTCTCCGGGCCGCAGCCCGTTCGCTTCTCCGCTCGTGCAGACGAGCAGTTCCGGCCCCTCCGCGGGCGTCAGCGCGAGGGCCCCGTCGACGTCGCAGCGCGACACCTCGAACGCATCGGTCACCGTCGGGTACGTCGACACCCCGGGCGCCGTGGGCACGGGGCGGACGAGAGGGTTCGCCAGGGGATGGACGTCGACGACGTCCAGCACCTCGTCGACGTCGACGTGCTTGCTCGTGAACGCGGCGCGCACCACGTTGTCGCTGGCGCTCATCACCTCGACCCCGACGCCGTGGAGGTAGGCGTGGAGGTTGCCGGCCTCCAGCAGCAGCGCTTCGCCGGGGCGCAGCACGACGTGGTTCAGCGCGAGGGCCGCGGCGACTCCGCCCGGCTCGTCGGGATACCGGGCGCGCAACCGTTCGGCCCACTCCGGCAGTCCATCGGGAAGCTCGACGTCGCGCCGTCCCAAGGTCGCACGGAGGTAGCGCGCGACGTCGCCGCTGGAGATCAGCTCGGCGAGCTCGTGCCACCCTCGGTCGACGAACCACTCGTGGGTGCGGGCCGGATCGCGCAGGCCGCACAACGCCTCGAACTCGGTGAGCGCGCAGATCAGCTCCGGTTTCGGATGCGGATCGCGGTAGGTCCGGCGGGGGTCGTCGAGCGCGATGCCCTCGGCGTTCTCGCGCGCGAAGCCGCGTGCCGCGTGCGCCTCGGTCGGGTGCGTCTGGAGGGAGAGGGGCGCGGCGGCGGCGAGGATCTTCACCAGGTAAGGCAGCTCTCCGGAGATCGCGGCGAGCGGCTGTCCGTCCTCGGTCGTCGCCGGCCCGCCCGGGTGCGTGCCGAACCACATCTCCGCCCAGGGCCGGCCGTCCGGCTCGACGCCGATCATCCGGGGGATCGCCTGCTCGTCGCCCCACGGGTAGTGCTGGACGAACCCCCGCACCCGTCTCATCGTCAGAACAACCGCAGGTCGTCGGGACGCAGGCCGCGCAGCTCGTCGTAGTCGACCTCGACCCAGCGCAGCCCTCGTGACTCTGCGAGGACCCGCGCCTGCGGTTTGACGACCTGCGCGACGAAGACCCCGCGGATCTCGCCCAACGACGAGTCCAGGCGGAGCCGCTCGATGTACCGGGTCAGCTGATCGACGCCGTCGATCTCGCCGCGGCGCTTGACCTCGATCGCCACGAAGCGTCCCGCCGGGTCGCGGCACACGAGGTCGACCGGCCCGATCGCCGTGGGGTACTCGCGGCGGATCAGGGTCAGCCCGTCCTCGATGCTGTGCGGCGCCGCAGCGAGGAGCTCTTGCAGGTGGGCCTCCACGCCGTCCTTCGACAGGCCCGGGTCGTCGCCGAACTCGTGGCTCGTGTCGGCGAGCACCTCGTGCAAGGTGATCGTCAGGCGCTCGCCCTTGGGGTTGACGACCTCCCAGCGATCCCCGAAGTCCGTGAGCAGGTTCGGGGCGTTCATCCAGTTGAGCGGCTTGTAGGCGCCGCCGTCGGCATGGATGGCCACGCAGCCGTCGGCCTTCAGCATGATGAGGCGCACGGCCTCGGGGAGGTGGGCGTCGAGGCGGCCGTTGTAGTCGACGGTGCATCGAGCGATCAGCAGGCGCATGCGCCGGTGCACGTTACCGGCCGCCGCGACGCCCCCTCAGACCTCTCCTGCCCGGTGCAGGATGGCGCTCAGGATTCGGCGGCGCCGGTTGCGGCACCTGCGGCGTCGCCGCGGTCGGACCGCCACGGTCGCTCACCGAAGCCGTCCGGGAAGCCTTCGGGGAAGCCCTCGGGGAAGCCCTCGGTGACGAAGGTGGTCGTCCGCTCCGTGATCTCTGCCAGACGCTCGTCCGCCTCGTCCTGCGTCAGGTCGCCGGCCGCGACCTTCTCGTCGAGGTGGGCCTGCGCGTCGGCGACGATCGCGTCGATCACCGTCTGTGCGTCGACGCCGTGCGCGGCTGCGACGTCCGCGATCGTCTGGCCGTCGAGCAGGGCGTCGCGCAGCTCGGCGGCGGTGATGCCGATCGCCGTCGCGGCCGCGTCGAATCCTGCGCGGAGCGCGGGCCGGCGGTGGCGGCCGCCCGGCCGGCCGGGGCCGTGGTCGGGACGCGCGTCGCGCAACGCCTCGACGACCGCGTCGCGCTGCTCGGCGGTGATCGTCCCGGCGTCGACGAGCGGCTGGAGCGCCTCCTCCAGCCACCGGCCCCGTTCGGGGGCGCCGGTGTCCTCATCGCCGGCCGGCTCGCCGTCGGGCGCCGAGTTGTCCGTGCCGTCGTCCTGCACCGCCGCCAGCGGGCTGGCGCCGGCGAGGCTGCCCCCCGAGGTCAGTGCGAACCCGGCGGCGCCGCCGCCGATCAGCCCGGTGGCGAGCCCGGCGATTGCAAGTCTCCTGCGCATCATCAGTCCTTTCGGTCCCGTGTCCCACGCTCGTTCGCGGGTGACATCGCACAGCCTTCGTGGCGAACCTGGGAGCCGGCTGTGATCGGGATCGGAGCTCCGTGTGGACTCAGCCGGGGATCGTGATGGCGTGCTCGTGCTCGGGGTCGGGGGGATGGTCGTGGACGGTCGTCGCAGCGCGGGCCATCGCCGGCGCGGCGATCGCCGCGGTCACGAGCGCGGCGGCCGCCAACCAGGATCGCCGCGGGCCGGGCCCGCGGGGTCCGACGAGCCATGCAAGCGTCGCCCCGGAGACCGCGACGATGCCGAATGCGGCCGCCGTGGCATCCGGAAAGCCCACCGATTCGGGCTGCTCCAGCCCGTCGACGTACGAGATGCCCGACTGCCGGGTGAGCAGCCAGGCGACGACGATCACGGCGTTGCCCGTCAGCCCGATGGCGCCCCAGGTGCGGTGGGGATGCCACAACGTCGCCACGCCCCAGCCGATCTGGAACACCGCCGCGGCGACCATCAAGCGCACGACGGCCATGTGGTCGGCGTGCGCGCCGATCGCCGCGGCGTGGATCGCGCCGGCGCCGATCGAGGCGATGGCGGCGGTCATCAAACCCGGCGGCGGCTCTGCCGGCAATTCGGGAGGGGGCAGCGTGCTCTGGTCGGACTGCGCTTCGAGATCCATCACGTCCCTCGTGCCGCCGGCGGCGCTCCGGCGAACGGTCGCCGGCATCGGACCGGCCAGCGCATGGTACGCCCGGGTCGACCGGCCGGTCGTGATGTCAGCGGCGGGGGAGCGAGCGCAGCACCGGTTCGGCCCATTCCGGCCGGCAGACGACGAAGTCCGGCAGCCACGGGTCCGGGTCGTTGTACACGAGTGGTGATCCGTCGATTCGGCTGACGTGCAGGCCGGCGCGGGCGGCGACGATCGCCGGCGCGGCCGAGTCCCACTGGTACATGCCCCCGTCGTGGATGTAGATGTCCGCGTCGCCGGTGAGCACGGCCATCGCTTTGGCGCCCGCCGACCCCAACCGCACGGCATCGGCGCCCAAGCGTTGGGCGACCAGCGACGCCGCGTACGGCGCTCGGGTGCGCGAGGTGACGAGGCGCGGACGCTCGCGCGTCGGGGGGCCCAACACCTCGGGCGGGTGCGAGCCGAACGTGCGCCCGAGCATCGGCATGCCGACCGCGCCGGCGACCAGCTCTCCGTGGGCCCACAGCGCGACGTGCACGGCCCAGTCGGGACGACCCGGCTCACCGAACTCGTTGGTGCCGTCGAGCGGATCGACGATCCACACCCGCTCGGCGAGGCGGCGGCGCGGATCGTCGAGCCCCTCCTCGCTGAGGATCGCGTCGCCGGGCCGCTCGGTGCGCAACACGTTCGTGATCAACTCGTGCGAGGCCATGTCGCCGTGGTCCATCACCTGCCAGCGGGCCGCGCCCTGCGCCCACATCCGCTCGCGCAACGCGGCGAGCATCGCGCCGGCCTCGGTGGCGATGCGATGCGCGAGCGCGGCGTCGTCGGCAGGGTCCACGATCGACGTCAGCGGGCCAGCGGCTTGTACTTGATGCGGTGTGGCTGATCAGCTGCGCTGCCCAGCTCCTTACGCCGCCACGCCTCGTACTCGCTGAAGTTGCCTTCGAACCAGCGGACCTGGCTGTCGCCTTCGAACGCCAGCACGTGCGTCGCGATGCGGTCGAGGAACCAGCGGTCGTGGCTGATCACCACGGCGCATCCGGGGAAGTTCTCGAGCGCCGTCTCGAGCGCACGCAACGTGTCGACGTCGAGGTCGTTGGTGGGCTCGTCGAGCAGCAGCACGTTGCCGCCCGACTTGAGCAGCTTGGCGAGGTGCACGCGGTTGCGCTCGCCGCCGGAGAGGTCGCCGACGCGCTTTTGCTGATCGCTGCCCTTGAAGTTGAAGCTGGCGACGTAGGCGCGGCCGTGGATCTCGCGGTTGCCGACCTTCAGGTGCTCGACCCCGCCGGTGATCTCCTCGTAGACGGTCTTGTCGTCGTCGAGGCTGTCGCGGCTCTGGTCGACGTAGCTGAGCTGCACCGTGTCGCCGATCGTGATCGAGCCCGCGTCCGGCGCCTCCTGACCGGTCAGCATGCGGAACAGGGTGGTCTTGCCGGCGCCGTTCGGGCCGATGATGCCCACGATGCCCGCCTTCGGCAGCGAGAACGACAGATCCTCGATCAGCAGGCGATCGCCGAAGCCCTTGCGCAGCCCGGCGACCTCGATGACGGTGTCGCCGAGGCGGCCGCCGGCCGGGATCGTGATCTCCAACTTGTCCGGCCCGCGCTCGGCGGCTTCGGCTTCGGCGTGCAGCTTGTCGTAGGCGGCGAGGCGGGCCTTGCCCTTGGCCTGGCGCGCCTTGGGGGCCATGCGCACCCACTCCAGCTCGCGCTCCAGCGTCCGCCGGCGCGCCTCGTTGCTCTTCTCTTCGCGCGCGAGGCGCTCCTGCTTCTGTTCGAGCCAGCTGGAGTAGTTGCCCTCGAACGGGATGCCGCGGCCGCGGTCGAGCTCGAGGATCCACTTCGCCACGTTGTCCAGGAAGTAGCGGTCGTGGGTGATCGCCACGACGGTGCCGGCGTAGTCCTGGAGGAAGCGCTCCAGCCACTCGACGCTCTCGGCGTCGAGGTGGTTGGTGGGCTCGTCGAGCAGCAGCAGATCGGGACGCGACAGCAGCAGGCGGCACAACGCCACGCGGCGGCGCTCACCGCCCGACAGCGTGGTGACGTCGGCGTCGTTGGGCGGGCAGCGCAGCGCGTCCATCGCGATCTCGACGTTGCGCTCCAGGCTCCAGGCGTCGGCGGCGGCGATCTTGTCTTCCAGCTCCGCCTGGAGCGCGCCGATCTTGTCGTAGTCGGCGTCGGGGTCGGCCCACATCGCCATGACCTGGTTGTACCGATCGATCAGGGCCTGTACCTGCGCCACGCCGTCCATCACGTTGCCGAGCACGTCCTTGCCCGGATCGAGCTGCGGCTCCTGCGCCAAGTAGCCGACGCTGAAGCCCGGGGTCAGCCGCGCCTGGCCCTGGAAGCCGTCGTCGAGGCCGGCCATGATGCGCAGCAGGCTGCTCTTGCCGGCGCCGTTCGACCCCAGCACACCGATCTTGGCCCCGGGGTAGAACGACAGCGAGATGTTCTCGAGCACCGTTCGGTCCGGCGGGTAGAAGCGGCTGAGCTTGTAACAGGTGTAGATGAATTCGTGCGCCATGTCGCCGCGCAGCGTATCCATGGCATCCCCGCATCCCTGCTCGGGCCGCCCCGGCGTGCGGATTCCGGTGCCCGGCTGCGACATGCGCATCCGCGTTCGCGGGTGCGCGGTGCTGCTACGTTCATTTAGCGCAGTCGTCCCTTGGGGAAAAGGGGGCCGACAGCGCCACGAACGCGCCGGCGACGGCGAGACACGAGAGGGATCAACAGATGGAGATCTTCGACCAGGACACGGGGCTGCCGATTCTCGTGCGCGCGTTGCACGTGCTGGCCGGCATCACCTGGATCGGCTTGCTCTACTACTTCAACGTGGTGCAGGTGCCCGCGTTCGCCGCCTACGGCGACGAGGCCCGTGCCCGCAACGTCTCGATCGAGAAGCTCGCTCACCGGGCGCTGTGGTGGTTCCGCTGGGCCGCGATCGGAACGCTCGTCATGGGGCTGCTGATCCTCGGGGTCACCGAGGACTACATGAAGGACTTCATGAGCGGTGACAGCCTCCAGCTCGGCCGCAACGCAGCGATCCTCGTCGGCATGCTCTTCGGCATCACCATGGCGGCCAACGTCTGGATGATCATCTGGAAGAACCAGAAGATCGTCATCGCCAACGCTGCCAACCTCGTCGCCGGTGGCGAGGCGGATCCCGCTGCGGCGCCCGCCGGTCGCCGTGCCGGGCTCGCGAGCCGCGCGAACTTCATCCTCAGCTTCCCGATGCTGTGGTTCATGGTCGGCGCAGCGCACCTCTACGGCGGCGTGTTCGACGTCGACTCGGCCGGCAAGGCGTGGACCTTCGTCATCATCGCAATCGTGCTCGGCGGCGCGATCGAGCTGCTGGCGCTGGGCAAGATCGGCGGCTTCGCCCCGACCAACCAGCTGCTCTGGCCGTTCGAGAGCCACAAGAACGCGCTCATCACGGGCGGCGTCCTGTGGGCGGTGCTCTACATCCTGTCGGAGATCCTGCTCAAGTCCTGATCCTCCGACGCTCCGACGCGAGACAGCGCCGCCACCCCAGCCGGGGTGGCGGCGCTGTCGCGTCTGCGGGACGTCGGCGAGTCAGCTGACGGTGAGCGTGGCCTTCATGTTCGTGTGGCCGGGGATCGTGCAGATCAGCTCGTAGGTTCCGGCGTCGAGCGTCACGGTCTCCGAGGCGGTGTCGCCGGGGCTGACGACCTCGAGCACCTTCGGCAGCTGCTGTCCCTCGGAGTCGACGATCGCCAGGGTGTGCTTCGAGCTCGGGTCGCTCTGCTTCAACTCGACCACGATCTCGCCGGCTGGAGCGGTGTACGCGCTCTTCGCCCACTGGATCGTGGGAACGGCCTCGACGACGAGATCGGCTTCCGAGGGGGTGGTGCCGCCGCTCGCAGTGGAGTCGGCCGCGTCGTCGTCATCGCCGCCGCATGCCGCCAGGCCACTCACGGCCACGACGACAGCCGCAGCCGTCTTCATCCAACGGTGGGTCATGCCCGCTATTATGCAAGTCCTTCCTTGTGAAATTCAACCTGCTCCGGTGCTGGTGACGACGTGCCGATACCATCGATCGTGATGGCACCAGGAGACGGTTCGACGGTAGAGCCCCGGCAATTCGGGGCGAACTCATGGCTCGTCGAGGAGATGTACGAGCGCTTCCGTGAGGACCCCGCCTCCGTGAACGATGCATGGCGCGAGTTCTTCTCCGACTTCCAGAGCGAAGCGCCGCCCAGCGTCGACCACGGCGCCGGCAATGTGCAGCCGGTCGACACGGTCGAAGCGCCCGCCGTCGCGCCCGTCGCCGCGGCCGTGGCCGCCCCCGCCCCGGCCGCGCAAGCGCCGGCGGAGACCGCGCCGCGCCCAGCTGCCATCGACACCACCGCTTCGGTCGACGAGCCGGGCGCGCCGATCCGGGGGGCCGGGGCCGCGATCGCGGCGAACATGGAGCGCAGCCTCGCCGTCCCGACGGCGACCAGCTTCCGTGACGTCCCCGCCAAGCTGCTCGAGATCAACCGCAAGGTGATCAACGGGTATCGCAGCCGTTCCGGGCAAGGCAAGGTCAGCTTCACGCACCTCATCGGTTACGCCATCGTCCGCGCCATCGCCGATGCCGTCCCGGCGATGAACAACACGTTCGTCACGGGCAGCGACGGCAAGCCCCGCCTCGTCACCAACCCACACGTCAACATGGGCCTGGCGGTCGACGTCGACAAGGGCGACGGTCATCGCACCCTCGTCGTGCCCGTGTTGCGCGACGCGGACACGCTCGGCTTCGCCGAGTTCCTCGCCACGTACGAGGAGCTCATCCGCAGGGTGAAGGCCAACAAGCTGACTGTCGCCGACTTCCAAGGCGCGACGATCACGCTCACCAACCCGGGGACGATCGGGACCGTCCAGAGCGTGCCGCGCCTCATGCCGGGCCAGGGTGTCATCGTCGGCGTCGGCAGCATCGACTATCCGGCCGAGTTCCAGGGCGCCGACGAGCGCACGCTCGGATCGCTCGGCGTCAGCAAGGTCGTCACCGTCACCAGCACGTACGACCACCGCATCATCCAGGGCGCCGAGAGCGGCCTGTTCCTGAAGCGCGTGCACGAGCTCTTGCTCGGCGGGCACGGCTTCTACGAGTCGGTGTTCAGCAGCCTCGGCGTGCCGTACGCAGCGGTGCAGTGGCGGCAGGACTCCTCCGCGTTCAACAGCGAGGACGCCATGCTGCACAAGCAGATGCAGGTGGCCACGCTGATCCGCGTCCACCGCGTGCGCGGGCATCTGATCGCCGATCTCGATCCGTTGCGGTGGAAGAAGCCGGTGATGCCCAAGGAGCTCGACCCGGCCACCTACGGGTTGACGATCTGGGACCTCGACCGCGAGTTCCTCACCGGCGGCGTCGGCGGCGTCGACAAGATGCGGCTGGAGAACCTGCTCGGTGTGTTGCGCGACGCGTACTGCCGGACGCTCGGTGTCGAGTACATGCACATCCAGGACACGGAAGAGCAGCGCTGGATCCAGAGCCAGATCGAAGGCGTGCGCTTCTCGCTGTCGAAGGACGAGAAGTACCGCGTCCTCGAGCGCCTCAACGCCGCGGAGGCGTTCGAGAAGTTCCTCGCCACGAAGTACGTCGGCACGAAGCGCTTCGGCCTCGAAGGCGCCGAGTCGGCGATCGCGATCCTCGATCAGGTGCTCAGCGCGGCGGCCGACGACGGCCTCGACTCGGCGGTGATCGGGATGGCCCACCGTGGCCGGCTCAACGTGCTGGCCAACATCGTCGGCAAGAGCTACGACCAGATCTTCCGCGAGTTCGAAGGCCACGTCGACCCGGCGTCGGTGCAAGGCAGCGGCGACGTCAAGTACCACCTCGGCGCGCACGGCAAGTACGAGAGCCCGAACGGCCGCGACATCAAGGTCGAGCTCGCCGCCAACCCGAGCCACCTCGAGACGGTCGACCCCATCGTGCTCGGCATCGTGCGAGCGATCCAGGACCAGATCGAGCCAGCGGGCAGCTATCCCTCGCTGCCGCTCTTGATCCACGGTGACGCGGCGTTCGCCGGCCAGGGCGTGGTGGCCGAGTGCCTGGCGATGAGCGACATCAACGGCTACCGCGTCGGCGGCACGATCCATCTCATCATCAACAACCAGATCGGCTTCACCACCTCGCCGCAGTTCGCCCGCAGCTCGCTCTACTGCAGCGACGTGGCCAAGACCGCGCAGGCGCCGATCTTCCACGTCAACGGCGACGATCCGGAGGCCTGCGTCCACGCCGCCCGGCTGGCCTTCGCCTACCGGCAGAAGTTCCACAAGGACGTCGTCATCGACATGGTGTGCTACCGCCGCCACGGTCACAACGAGGGCGACGACCCGAGCTACACGCAGCCCTTGATGTACAAGGCGATCGCGGAGCGTCGCAGCGTGCGCAAGCTCTACGTCGAGGCGCTCGTGAAGCGCGGCGACATCACGGTCGACGAAGCCGAGGAGGTGCTGCGCGACTTCCAGAACAAGCTGCAGCTCGCCCTCGACGAGACCCGCGCGCACGCGCCGGAGCCGATCAAGGCGGCCCGCCCGCCCAAGCCGGTCGGCGTCCTGCCGCACATCCCCACCGGCGTCGAGCGCGAGACCCTCGATCGCATCTTCGATCAGCTCACCGCGTACCCCGAAGGGTTCACGCCGCATCCGAAGCTCGTGCGGCAGTTCGAGAACAGGGCCGCCACGTACCACCAAGCGGGGGAGGTCGAATGGGCCACGGCGGAGGCGCTCGCCATCGGTTCGCTCGTGCTCGAGGGCACGCCGGTGCGCCTCGCCGGGGAGGACTCGCGCCGCGGCACGTTCAGCCAGCGGCATGCGGCTCTCATCGACTACGAGAACGAGGTCAACTGGATCCCGCTCGGTGAGCTGCCCGGCGCCCGTGCCAAGTTCTGGGTCTACGACTCGTTGCTCAGCGAGTACGCGGCGCTCGGCTTCGAGTACGGCTACTCCCACGGCAACCGGCAGGCGCTGGTGATGTGGGAGGCGCAGTTCGGTGACTTCATCAACGGCGCGCAGGTGATCATCGACCAGTACATCGTCGCCGCCGAGGACAAGTGGGGGCAGTACAACAGCGTCGTCATGCTGCTGCCCCACGGGTACGAGGGGCAGGGTCCCGAGCACAGCTCGGCGCGCATCGAGCGCTTCCTCCAGCTCTGCGCCGAGGACAACATCCAGGTCTGCAACGCCACGACGGCCGCGCAGTACTTCCACCTCCTGCGCCGCCAGGCCCGCCAGGAGGTGCGACGCCCGCTGGTGATCTTCACCCCGAAGCAGCCGCTGCGCATGAAGGAGAGCCGCTCGCGAATCGAGGAGCTCACGACCGGATCGTTCGAGGAGGTCCTCGACGACCCGTTCGCGCCGCCCGCCGCGGACGTGACCCAGCTCGTGTTCTGCAGCGGCAAGGTGGCGTGGGACGCGATGGCCGAGCGCAGCAAGCGCCAGGCGCCGACCGCGGTCATCCGCCTCGAGCAGCTGTACCCGTTCCCGCAGCAGGCGCTGCTCGACATCCTGGACAAGTACCCGAACGCGAAGCAGCTCGTCTGGCTTCAGGAGGAGCCCGAGAACATGGGTCCGTGGAACTTCGTCGAGGCGCGGGTGTGGCGCATCAAGGAGCGCGGATACGACCTGCGCCACGTCGCACGCGTCGAGAGCGGCAGCCCCGCCACCGGGTCCAAGACGATCCACGACCAAGAGCTCGCGGATCTCATGGACGAGGTGTTCAGCGCTCCGGCCTGAGGGCCGAGGCGAGCTTCGGCCCCGCCGGCGCGCGAATCGAGGAGCCCCCGAACCCCTGCCGCGCTCGGCTCCGACGCGAGCCGATGCGCGGTTCGCGGGGGTCGACCTGCTTGACTGGCCCGTCGGTATGCCTCTCCACGTCGTCGTCGACGGCTCGAACATCGCGACCGAAGGCCGTTCGATGCCGAGCCTCAAGCAGCTCAACGAAGCAGTGCTGGCGTTCGTCGCCGAGCACCCGGACGCGATGATCACGGTCGTGGTCGACGCGACCTTCGGGCACCGCATCGACCCGAAGGAGGTGCCGGAGTTCGACGAGGCGGTGAACAACAACGAGCTCGTGGCTCCGCCGGCCGGCGCCATCGGCCGCGGGGATGCGTTCGTGCTGAGCATCGCCAACAAGGTCGGCGCGGCCATCCTCTCGAACGACTCCTACCAGGAGTTCCACGGCCAATACGAGTGGCTGTTCGAGCCCGGCCGCCTGATCGGGGGCAAGCCGGTGCCTCACGTGGGATGGGTGTTCGTCGACCGCCTGCCCGTGCGCGGCCCGATCAGCCGCCGCAGCAGCCGCGAGGCCAAGAACAAGCGCGCCGCCACGGTGCGCACCGGGAGCACGGTGCGCACCGGGAGCAAGGAGGCCAGCGCCCCGATGCCGGTGCCGAAGGCGCCGCCCCCCGGTGTGCGGCCCTCGGGGGGCAAAGGCGCGAGCGGCGCGCCTGCCGCGGTGGAGGCTGCGCCGCCGCCTGCGGCGGCCGCGGTGGAAGCTGCGCCGCCTGCGGCGGCCGCGTCGGCCCCCAAGTCCGGCACGCCGGTCAACGACCTCCTGTCGTTCCTCAGCTTCGTCGAGCATCATCCGGTCGGGTCGTCCGTCGTCACCGTGGTCGAGAGCTACTCGTCCCACGGCGCGTACGTGCGCATCGGTGACGTGCGCGGCTACCTGCCCCTGCGGCTGATGAGCAATCCGCCGCCGCGCAGCGCCCGTGAGTTCGTGCGCATCGGCGAGTCGGTGACGCTCGTCGTGGCGAGCTTCGCTCCAGCCCGCCGCAGCATCGACATGGCGATGCCGGAGATGGCGTCGACGTTGCCGCTGCCCGAGCCGGAGAAGCCCGACACGCGGGACAAGGCCGTCACGGCGCTCGAATCGGACACGCGGACGGCCAAGCCACCGAAGCCCGCCAAGGCGGCGAAGGCGCCGAGGACCGCGAAGCCGCAGAAGGCCGCGCAGGCCGACACGGCCACGTCGGAGAAGGCGGCGAAGCCGGAGAAGGCGGCGAAGCCGCAGAACGCGGCGAAGCCGGAGAAGGCGGCCAAGGCGACGAAGCGGGCCAGCAAGAAGGCCGCCGCCGCGGTGACCGAGCCCGCTGCCGAGGACCCCGTCGAGCCCAAGCCCGCCGCCCGCGGCCGCAAAGCCGCGGCCTCGCGCACGCCGGAGCCGGGCGCGGGCGCACACGGCGAGGCGGTGACGGGCGCGGAGGCGGTCGTGCCGGAACCTGCCAAGCGGGGCCGGAAAGCCGCGGCCGCGCGGGCTTCGACGGCGGACGCGGCGGCGCCTGCCCCGCCCCCGGCCCCTGCCCCCGCGAAGCGAGCCCGGAAAGCGCCGGCGAAGGCAGAGGCGACGCCGCCGATCGGGCCGGACGGCGCCGCGTCGGGCGGTGACGCTGACGCCGGCGCGCCGGCGGCGCCGCCGCGCCGGCGTCGGTCCGCTGGCTGAGGTTCGGTACCGTCAAACCGTGCGCATCGCCACCTGGAACGTCAACTCGCTGAAGGCCCGCCTGCCGCGGGTCGAGGAATGGCTCGCCGATGTGCAGCCCGACGTGCTGTGCATGCAGGAGACCAAGCTGTCCGACGACGCCTGGCCGGCGTTGACGTTCGCCGCGATGGGATACGAGAGCGCGCACCATGGGCAGGGCCAGTGGAACGGCGTGGCGATCCTGTCCAAGGTCGGCCTCGACAACGTCGTCGTCAACTTCGACGACGGGGCCGAGCCGGACGCGGAGGCGCGCGTGCTGACGGCGACGTGCGGCGGCGTGTGCGTCACCAGCGTGTACGTGCCGAACGGCCGGGCGCTCGAGCACGAGCACTACCGCTACAAGCTCGACTGGCTCGCCCGCCTGCGGCTCCACGTCGCCAAGGGGTGCACCGCCGACCAGCCGGTCGTGGTGGCGGGTGACTTCAACGTCGCGCCGGACGACCGTGACGTCTACGACCCGGCGAAGTTCGTCGGCTCGACCCACACCAGCGCGCCCGAGCGGGAGGCGATCGACGAGCTGTGCTCGTGGGGGCTCACCGACGCCTTCCGGCACTTCTACGACGACGATCGCGTGTTCAGCTGGTGGGATTACCGCGCCGGGGACTTCCACCAGGGCCGTGGGCTGCGCATCGACCTGATCCTCGCGTCCAAGCCGGTGATGGACCGCGCCCGGTGGTGCATCATCGATCGCAACGCTCGCAAGGGGCAGAGCCCGAGCGACCACGCGCCGGTGATCCTCGACATCGACGATTGACGGACCTGCGCGCGACGGTCAGCGCAGCACCGGCTCGATGCGCGGCCATAGGCGGCGGGCGGTGATCATGCCCAGGCCCGCGGCGTCGGCGAAGGCTTCCACGGTGCGGGGTCGGGCCGCGGCGATCGCTCGCAAAGCGCGGTCGGACAGCAGGCTCTGCTCGTCCGCGCCGGCCGCCCGAGCCGCGACCGCGCGCCACTCGCGCAGGTTGACCAGGATCGGGTCGACGGCTGATGGGCGAGCGGCGCGCAGCAGCGGAGGCGGCGGAACGACAGGCGCTCGGCTGCCGGCGACGATCTCGGCGATGAACGGGCTCGGTCGGCTGGGCCGGCCGTTGCGGCTCGTCGCGTAGGTGACGATCGCGCGATCGACGGCCCGGGTCAGCGCGACGTAGGCGAGGCGCGCCTCCTCCCGTCGTTGCTCCGGCCGCAGCGCGCTGGCGTGCGGCATCAGCCCGTCCTCGGCGCCGGCGACGACCACGATCGGCCACTCGCGGCCTTTCGCGGCGTGGAACGTGACGAGCGCGACGGCGTCGTGGCGGTCGTCCGCGGCGAGGTGGTCGAACGGGTTCGTGAGCTCGATCCACGCTCGCCAGCTGATGCCGGACCGCGTCCCGTCACCGCTGCGTGAGAGGTAGACGTCGAGCGCCTCGGCGACGAGCCGGCGGTCGGTCGACGCCCCGTCGTCGGAGAGCACGGCGTCGGCCCATGCGGCGAGCTGCTCTCGCGACCGGCAGGCGTACGTCTCGGCGATCGCCTGCTCGAGCGGCGTCGTCGCCGATCGCCCGAGCGTGACCGCCGGAACCCCCAGGCGACCGAGCGCTTCGCCGATCGCCGGCAGCTGGGCGTTGGTGCGGGCGAGCACGGCGACGCGCGACCAGCGCGCCCCGGGCGTCTGCCGGGCGAGCACCGCACGGGCGACGAGCATCGCCTCGTCACCTTCGTGCTCGGCCGCGAGCACCTCGACCTGCGGACCCTCCGGGCGCGCCGCGACCGAATCGTCGGACATCCCCGCCGCGGCGAGCACCGACGCGGCCGCGCGGACGACCTCGGGGGTCGAGCGCCGGTTCGTGTTGAGGCGCACGATCGTGATGCCGGGGTAGCGCACATCGACGTCGAGCAGCAGGCCAGGGTCGGCGCCGTTCCAGCCGTAGATCGCCTGGCGGGGATCGCCGACCAGCATCAGGTCGTCACGCCCGCCACGCCACGCCTCCAGCACGGCGTGCTGCAACGGGTTCATGTCCTGCGCCTCGTCGACGACGAGATGCCGGAACCGCCACCGCTGCGCCTCGGCCCACGCCGGATCGGACCGCATTGCCCGCAGCAGGTGCACGAGCAGATCGTCGAGGTCGAGTACGCCGCGTCGCCGCTTCAGCTCGGCGTACGCGTCCATCGTCGCCGTCACCGCCGTCGCGGGCACGTCGGCGCGCCGGCGTTCGGCCTGCGCCGCCGCGGCGTACTCGTCGATCGGCACGAGCCGTGCGCTCGCCCAGTCGATCTCCACGGCGATCGAGGCGACCGCTGCCGGGGCGACGCCCGCGGTCTTGGCGGCATCGCGCAGCAGCCGCAGCCGGTCGGGCATGATCGACGGCTCCGGCTGGCCGAGATCGCGCGCCCGCTGCCGCAGGCTGCGGTAGGCGACGGCATGGAACGTGCCGGCTTCGATCGGCTCGGCGAGGCCCAGCGAACGCAGCCGCCGGCGCAGCTCACCGGCGGCCTGGCGGGTGAACGTGAGAGCGAGGACATGACGTGCGAGGGCGTCGCCGCGCGCCACGCGCCAGGCGACGCGGCGTGCGAGCACGGTCGTCTTGCCCGAGCCGGCCGCCGCGATGACCGCCAGCAGGCGAGCGGGATTGGTGACGGCCTCGCGCTGAGACGAGTCCAGCCCGGCGATGATCTCGTCAGGGTCGGGGATACCCGTGTCATCGGCCACGGACTGCACCATAGAAGAGCGCTCTCGGGGTGCGAGCCGCCCAGCGCTGCATACACTGCGACGGCGTGCTGAGGCGATTGTGCTGCGCGGTCCGCCGTCGCCGGGGCGTGGCATCGTCGCTGCTCGCCACGATCGTCGCCAACCTGTCGGCGTTCCTCACCGGCGCCCTCGCGGTGCAGATCCAGGCCGACCTCGGCTTCGGAGACGCAGCGCTCGGGCTCGCGATCGGCTGCTACTACGTGGTCGGAGCGATCGCGGCCCCGTGGACCGGTCACGTCGTCGAGCGCATCGGCGCCCAGCGATCCCTGCGCGGCGCCGCGGCCCTCAGCGCGCTGACGTTGCTGGCCATCGCCACCGGGGCGCGATCGTTCGGCGTGCTGCTGGCGTTGATGGCGGTCGGCGGGTTGGCGAACTCGTGGGCTCAGCCGGCGGCCAACGTGTACCTCGCTCGCATCGTGTCGCCGGGGCGCCTCGGGCTGGCTCTCGGTGTGCAGAAGTCGGCGATCCCCGCAGCCGCCCTCCTCGGCGGCCTGGCGGTCCCGCTCGCCCAGCAGACGGGGTGGCGGTGGGCGTTCGTCGCCAGCGCCGTCGTCGCCGCGATCGGGGTGTGGAGCGTGCCGACTGCGCCGCGCCACGTTGGCGACCGGCCACGACGGCGTCGCGAGGGATCGATCGATGTGCCGATCTCGGCGCTCGTGATCCTCGCCGCCGGGGTGGGGCTGGGCTCGTCGGCGTCGAACGCGATGAGCGCGTTCGTCGTTCGTGGCGGTGTGGAAGCAGGTCTGGGCGAAGGGTCCGCGGCGGCGCTCCTCGTGGTCGGCAGCGTCTTCGGCATCGCGCTCCGCCTCGGCTTCGGCGCCCGTGCCGATCGCCGCCCTGGGCACACCATCAGCGCCATGGCCCAGCTGTTCGCCGCGGCTGCCGCGGCCTTCGTGCTGCTGGCCACGGAGATCGACTGGCTGTTCGTGGTGGCGATCCCGCTCGCGTTCACCACTGCCTACGGGTGGCCGGGGCTGTTCCACCTCACCGTCGTGCGGAGCAACCCGTCCGCGCCCGGCAAGGCGACGGGCATCGCGATGACCGGGACGCTCGCGGGCGCGGTGGTCGGTCCTGTCGTCTTCGGGATCATCGCCGAGCATGGCTCGTATCACGCCGCATGGCTGTCCGCCGCGGGGCTCCTCGCGCTGGCGTGCTGCACCCTGCTGGTCGCCCGGCGGCAGATCGTCGAGATCCCGCCGGCAGCGGCGTCCGGTGGCGGCGCCGGCGCCCCGTGGGCCGACGGCCGCTCGGTCGGAACGACGGCGTAGACGCTGGTCACGGGGGCTCGCGCGGGCAGCGGTACAGTTCGCGCCATGCCGTACCCGAAGAAGCTGCTCAACGACTACGAGACGGTGGCGCTCGACTTGCATCCCCACTGGTGGTTCTTCTCCGGGCCCGCATTCGCTCTCGCCGGTTCGATCGCGCTCGGGATCATCGTGCGGGTTGTCGCGGACGGCGATACGCGCAGCGTCCTGTCGTGGATCGCGCTGGCGCTGATCGTCGTCACCGCGCTGTGGCTCGTCGCCCGGTACATGCGATGGGCCACGACGAACTTCGTGATCACGAGCGATCGCCTGATCTTCCGCCAGGGGGTCCTGGCCAAGAGCGGGATCGAGATCCCGCTCGAGCGCGTCAACAACGTCAACTTCAAGCAGAGCATCTTCGAGCGGATGCTGGGAGCAGGCGACCTGCTGATCGAGTCCGGCGGGGAGGACGGGCAGAGCCGGTTCACCGACATCCGCAAGCCCGAACGGGTGCAGAACATCATCCACGCCCAGATGGAGGTCAACGACCAGCGGTCACGGTCGTACAACGGCTTCGCGTCGACGACCGGTCTCGACGTCGCGTCACAGCTCGAGAAGCTCGAGGGCATGCTCCAGCGCGGCACGTTGACCCCGGAGGAGTTCGCCGAGCAGAAACGACGGCTGCTCGGCGCCTGAGAGCCCGCCACTCGGAGCTTTGCCGTCCGCGTTGACGATCGCAGGGCGCTGCGGTGAGACTCGGCGGTCTGATGCTGAGGCCCGAAGGAGACGTTCGATGGCAGGACCGCTGACCGGCTACAAGGTGATCGAGCTCGCCGGGATCGGCCCTGGGCCGTTCGCCGCGATGATGCTCGCCGACCTCGGGGCCGAGGTGATCATGGTCGAGAGGACCGCCGCGGCCGCGACCTCGTCGAAGGGCCCGCGCGACATCGCGCTGCGCGGGCGGCGCAGCATCGCGCTCGACCTCAAGCAGCGTGAAGGAGTCGACGCCCTGCTGCGCCTCATCGACAGCGCCGACGTCCTCATCGAGGGCTTCCGGCCGGGCGTCATGGAGCGCCTCGGCGTGGGCCCCGACCTGTGCCTGGAGCGCAACCCGAAGCTGGTGTACGGACGCATGACCGGATGGGGCCAGACCGGTCCGTATGCATTGACCGCCGGCCACGACATCAACTACATCTCGCTGGCGGGCGTGCTGGCCCACATCGGGCGGGCGGGTGAGGGTCCCGTTCCGCCGCTGAACCTGGTCGGCGACTTCGGTGGCGGCGCCATGTTCCTCGTCGCCGGGGTGCTCGCGGCGCTCCTCGAAGCGCAGCGCAGCGGGGCCGGTCAGGTGGTCGACGCGGCGATGATCGATGGCGCCGCGATGCTGATGACGATGTTCTGGTCGATGCGCTCGTTGGGGATCTTCGACGAGACGCAGCGCGGCAGCAATCTCCTCGACTCCGGCGCGCCGTACTACGACGTCTATCGGTGCGCCGACGGCGAGTACGTGTCGGTGGGCGCGATCGAGCCGCAGTTCTACGCGCTGCTGCTGGACAAGGCCGGTCTCGCCGACGATCCGCGCTTCGCGCGCCAGAACGACCGGAAGGCGTGGCCGGAGATGAAGCAGGCCCTGACCGAGGTGTTCGCTTCCAAGACCCGTGCCGAGTGGTGCGCGCTGCTGGAGTACACCGACGCGTGCTTTGCTCCGGTGCTGCGCATGAGCGAGGCCGCCCAGCATCGCCACAACGTCGAACGGCAGGGATACGTCGAGATCGACGGCGTCGTGCAGCCCGCGCCCGCGCCACGGTTCAGCCGCACGCCTGCCGGCGCGGGGTCTCCGCCGGCATTCGGCCAGGACACGCGGGCGGTGCTCAGCGAGATCGGTCTGCCGGAGGACGAGATCGACGCGTTGTACAAGAGCGGCGCCGTCGCGTGACGTCGTCGCACCCGACGGGGGACTTGTCGCACTGATGGCCACGCTGGTCAGCTTCCACGCTCACCCCGACGACGAGAGCATCACGACCGGCGGAACGCTCGCGCGCGCGGCCGCCGAGGGTCACCGCGTCGTGCTCGTCCTCGCGACCAACGGCGACCACGGTGAGAAGCCCGACGACCTCGCCGACGGCGAATCGCTCGTCGATCGCCGCCGCGTCGAGACCGAGCGGTCGGCGGCGGTGCTGGGCGTCGCCCGGGTGGTCTGGCTCGGGTACGCCGACAGCGGCATGACCGGATGGGAGCAGAACGGCGACGCGGCGAGCTTCTGGCAGGCGCCGATCGACGAGGCGGCGCACCGGCTGGCCGACGTGCTCCGCAGCGAGCGCGCCGACGTGCTGACGACGTACGACTGGCACGGAACGTATGGGCACCCCGACCACATCCAGGTGCACCGCGTCGGCCGGCGCGCGGCCGAGATCGCCGCCACCCCCGCCGTGTTCGAGGCGACGACCAACCGGGACGAGATCGTGCGCTTCGTGACCGAGGCGCGCGCATCCGGCGTCGAGCCGTTCGAGGGCATGGACTTCGATCCCCTCGGCCCGGCCGACGACGGCAACCCGTTCGGGACACCCGCGAGCGAGATCACGCATCGCGTCGACGTGTCTGCCTACATCGACGTCAAGCGTCGATCGCTGATGTGCCATGCCAGCCAGGTGTCGGAGTCCAGCTTCTTCCTCCAGATGCCCGCGGAGCGGTTCGCCGCGGCGTTCGGCGCCGAATGGTTCACGAAGGTCGGCGACCCCGGCCCGCTGCGCGACGGATGGATCTTCGAATGACCACGATCACGATGGTCCGGCACGGCCGCGCCGCGGCCGGCTGGGACGACCACCACGACCCGCCGCTCGACGCGCTGGGCGAGCAGCAGGCCGCGGCGGTCGCGGCGCGGCTCGCGCCGGCGGGGCCCGTGGCGATCGTCACCAGCCCGATGCAACGCTGTCGCCAGACGGCCGCTGCGCTGAGCGGTCTGTGGGGCGTGACGCCCACCGTCGCGCCGGCCGTCAGCGAGATCCCCTCGCCCGACGGCGTGCCGACCGACGCCCGGGTGGCGTGGCTGCGCGAGACGATGCGCTCCACGTGGTCGGACCTGGGCGAGCGCTACGTGGCCTATCGCGACGGTGTGGTCGCGTACCTTCTCGGCCTCCCGACCGACACGATCGTGTTCAGTCACTTCGTGGCGATCAACGTCGCGATCGGCGCCGCCATCGGCGACGACAGGGTGCTCATCCACCGGCTCGACAACTGCTCGGCGACGGTGCTCGCGGCCGCTGACGGGCGGCTACGGCTGATCGAAGCCGGCCACGAGGCCGACACGTTGATCCGCTGAGCCGACCCGAGCACGCGGCGACCTCGTCCCTGTCACCCCTTCGGACGCGCACGTCGGCCAGACTGGTCCCTGATGAGACGCCCCCCGCGCATCGCCGTGCTCCTCGTCGCGTCGCTGGGCGCGCTGGCCTGCTCGGGTGACGACGGGGCCGGCGACGACGCGACGTCGATCGTCACCGACGCGCCGCCGAGCTCCAGCTCGACGACGACCACCGTCGAGCAGACGACGACGACCGGATCGCCCACCACGACGTCCACAACCTCGTCGACGACCACCAGCAGCTCGTCGACGTCCACCTCGACGACCTCGCCGCCGAGCAGCACGGCGCCCGCCGACGCCGCGCCAGCGCTGACGGCCGACGGCATCGGCGACGCCCGCTTCGGAATGGACCCCGACGAGGTGGTCGCCGCGTTGAGCGCGATCTTCGGCGCCCCCGACAGCGACAGCGGATGGGTCGACCCCTTCAGCCAGTTCGGAACGTGTCCCGGCACCGAGGTTCGCGGCGTCGTCTGGGGTGATCTGACGCTGCTGTTCGGCGACTCGAGCTGGAACCGCGACGACGGCGTGCGCCACTTCTTCGCGTACCACTACGGGCCGCCTGCGGCCGACGAATTGCGGCCGCCTGGTCTGGTCACCGACCGCGGGATCGGCGTCGGTTCGTCGATCGCCGAGCTGCGCGCCGCCTATCCCGACGTCGACATCCAACTCGGTGAGGAAGGTATCGCGCCGCCGACCTTCTACGTCAGCGACCTGGTGCGCGGCTACATCACCGGCGACGGCGTCTCCGACACCGTGACCAGCATCCTCGGCGGTGTGGGGTGCGGTGAATGAGCCCGACGGGCATGCTCGCGGCGTCGCTGCTCGAGTTCCACAAGGATTGGGCGTGGGCCGTCGTGCTCGGCAATGCCGCAGCGGGCGCGTGGTCGTTGGCAGCGCATTGGATCCGCCGACTGCAGTCGAAGATCCTGTGGGCGTTCATCGCCCTCGCCGAGGTGGCGATCGCGGTGCAGGCGATCCTGGGCGTCGCCGTCGTCAACCGTGAGGGTTTCGAGCTGCCGCGCTTCCACGCCTTCTATGGCTTCGTGGCGCTCGCCGCGGTCGCCATCATCTACAGCTACCGCCCGCAGCTGAAGGGCCGCGAATACCTGCTGTACGGCCTCGGCAGCTGGTTCCTGATGGGCCTCGGCATCCGCGCCATGGTCCTCGGCTGACCGCACCGCGAACTCGGCGCATCCGCTGGCCGCCGCAGCTACCAGGGATGCGCCGAGATCACGCGCGTGGGTGGCGGCGTCAGGCGAGCGCGGAGTCGAGGGCGTCGAGCGCCATCGACAGCTGCGCCGGGATCTTCGTCCCGAACGTCGCGTAGTGCTCGCGGATCTGCGGAATGGCGGCCTTCCACCCGTCCGCATCGACCGACAGCAGCTCGGTGAGGTCGTCCTGCGCGACCTCGAGCCCCGTGGTGTCGATGTCGCCCGGCGCCGGCAGGTAGCCGATCGGCGTCTTGACCGCGCCGGCAGCGCCGGCGACACGCTCGAACACCCACTTCAGCACGCGGCTGTTCTCTCCGTAGCCGGGCCACAGGAACCGGCCGTCCTCGTCGCGGCGGAACCAGTTGACGAAGAAGATCTGCGGCAGCTTGTCGGCGCCCGTCGCCTTGCCGATCGACAGCCAGTGAGCGAAGTAGTCGGCCATGTTGTAGCCGCAGAACGGCAGCATCGCCATCGGGTCGAAGCGCAGCTTGCCCACCGCGCCGGCCTGCGCGGCGGTGGTCTCGCTGGCCATGATCGAGCCGAGGAACACGCCGTGCTCCCAGTCGAACGCCTGGGTCACGAGCGGCACCGTCGTGCGGCGACGGCCACCGAACAGGATCGCCGAGATCGGCACACCCGCGGGGTCCTCCCACTCGGGCGCGATGCTCGGGCACTGCGACGCGGGCGCGGTGAAGCGCGCGTTCGGGTGCGCGGCCGGGGTGTCGACCTCGGGTGTCCACGGCTGCCCACGCCAATCGGTGGCATGGGCCGGCTTGTCGTCGGTCATGCCCTCCCACCACACGTCGCCGTCGGACGTCAGCGCGGTGTTCGTGAAGATGCAGTTGCCCCACAGGGTGTGCATCGCGTTGGCGTTGGTCTCGTAGCCAGTGCCGGGCGCGACGCCGAAGAACCCCGCCTCGGGGTTGATGGCGTACAGCCGCCCGTCGGGCCCGAACTTCATCCAGCAGATGTCGTCGCCGATGGTCTCGGCCTTCCAGCCGGGGATCGTCGGCACGAGCATCGCCAGGTTCGTCTTGCCGCACGCCGACGGGAACGCCGCGGCGATGTACTTGCTCTCGCCCTGCGGGTTGGTCAGCTTGAGGATCAGCATGTGCTCGGCCAGCCAGCCGTCGTCGCGCGCCATCACGCTCGCGATGCGCAGCGCGAAGCACTTCTTGCCGAGCAGCGCGTTGCCGCCGTAGCCCGATCCGTAGCTCCAGATCTCGCGCGTCTCGGGGAAGTGGACGATGTACTTGTTGTCCGGGTTGCACGGCCACGGCACGTCGGCCTGGCCCTCCGCGAGGGGAGCGCCGACGCTGTGGATGCAGGGCACCCAGTCGCCGTCTCCGAGCGCGTCGAGAGCGCCCTGGCCCATACGGGTCATGATGCGCATGCTGACGGCGACGTACGCGCTGTCGGTGAGCTGTACGCCGATGTGCGCGATCGGCGAGCCCAGCGGGCCCATGCTGAACGGCACGACGTACATCGTGCGGCCCTTCATCGCGCCCCGGTAGAGCTCCTTCATCGTGGCGCGCATCTCGTCGGGCGCACGCCAGTTGTTGTTGGGGCCGGCCTCTTCTTCCGTGGCGCTACAGATGAACGTGCGGTCCTCGACGCGAGCGACGTCGCCCGGATCGGAATGCGCCCAGTAGCTGTTCGGGCGCTTCGCCTCGTCGAGCTTCGTGAACGTGCCGCCGTCGACGAGCGCCTGGCAGAGCCGGTCGTACTCCTCTGCGGACCCATCACACCACTCGACGGCTACGGGCTCGAGGATCGCTACCCACTCATCGACCCAGGCTCGCAACCGTGCATTGGTGGTGGTTCCGGTCATCTCCAGCCTCTCCTATGGGTTCGACGGCACAACGATGTGCGTATCTGATGGTGATGGAGATCTGACGAGCGCCGCGGTCAGTGACCGGGCGTTCCCATGTCTGCTTCCGCGCCCAGGCGCAGCCGCGTGGCGCGGCCCTGGTCGTCGAGGTCGAACACGACACGCTGGCCTTGACGCAGCATGCGGAAGATCGAGCCTTCGAGCGCTCCGGCCGCGAGGTCGTACTCGGCCAGATCGGTATCCGTGATCACGACACCATCGCCGCTGCCGGGGTCGTATGCCTTGATGACTCCCTGCATGACGGCGTTGGCCTCAGTGACCGGCCTTGACGATCTTGCCGGACTTGATGCAGCCGGTGCAGACGCTGACCCGCTTAGGGGCGCCGCCGACCAGCGCACGGACGCGCTGGATGTTCGGGTTCCAACGGCGCTTGGTGCGACGGTGCGAGTGCGATACCGACATGCCCCAGGAGGGACGCTTGCCACACACTTCACAAACAGCAGCCATGGGACGCGATCTTTCGGCTCGGGACTCCAGCGAGAGGGACCCAGGCTACCAGCGCAAGCCTTCAGGCGGCCAACCTGGGGTCGCGTTCTTGCAGGCAGTGGCCCACGACACCCCACGCGTACGATGTCGGCCGTGCCGACCCTGGACACGCTGCACGTCGAGGCCTTGCGCGAGGTCGTCGTCACCTTCCGCGATGCCGTGCGTGCGCACGCGCCCGACATCAACCGGCTCAACGTGTATCCCGTGCCCGACGGGGACACGGGCACCAACATGGCGCGCACGCTCGACGCGGTGGTCGCCGAGATGGGGTCCGCGGCCGCCGAGCTCGGGCCGACGTGCGCGGCGATCAGCCACGGATCCCTGATGGGCGCGCGCGGAAACAGCGGCGTCATCCTCAGCCAGATCATGCGCGGCATCGCCACCACGTTGTCGTCGGCTCCCGACGCCGGCGGGCGCGCGCTGGCGGACGCGCTGGCCGCCGCCTCGGCCGGGGCCTACGCCGCGGTGCTGAAGCCGATCGAGGGCACGATCCTCACGGTGGTGCGCTGCGCCGCCGAGGCAGCCGACGCGGCCGCACGCGCCGGCGTGCCGCTCGTCGAGGTGCTGCGCGCGGCGCGCGCCGCAGGGCGCGATGCGCTCGCACGCACCCCCGAGATGCTGCCGGTCCTGAAGGACGCGGGGGTCGTCGACGCTGGCGGAGCCGGGTTGCTGCTGCTGTTCGACGCCGGGCTGCACGTGGTCGCCGGCGAGCCGTTGCCCGAGCCGTCGTCCACCGAAGGGCCCGACGCCAGCGCGTTGATGGCCATCGCCGCGAAGGCCGCCGCCGACGCGCACGCCGAGGGCCGCCTCGACGTCAGCGAGCTGCGCTACGAGGTGATGTATCTGCTCGACCTCGACGATGCCCACATCGACGGCTTCAAGCAGGCGTGGGGCGCGATCGGCGACAGCATCGTCGTGGTCGGCGGCGACGGGCTGTGGAACTGCCACGTCCACACGAACGACATCGGCGCCGCGGTCGAGGCCGCGCTCGATGCCGGCGGCCGCCCGCGCGCGATCCGTGTCACCGACCTGTTCGAGGAGATCGCCGACGAGCACGGCCGGCGTGACGAGGCGCTGATGGCGCCCGCCGGGCCGGCCGCGGCCGGCCTGCCGCCGGTGACCTGCGCGGTCGTCGCGGTGTGCAGCGGCGATGGCCTCGCGGAACTGTTCGGCCAGCTGGGTGTGCAGGGTGTCGTCACCGGAGGGCAGACGCTGAACCCCTCGACCGCCGAGCTGCTCGACGCCGTCGAGCACGTGAATGCGCCCCAGGTCGTCCTGCTGCCGAACAACAAGAACATCATCGCGGTCGCCCAGCAGGTCGATGCGCTGACGTCCAAGACCGTGGTCGTCGTGCCCACCCAGAGCATGCCGGAGGCCCTCGCCGCGCTGGTCGTCTACGACCCGGAGGCGACCGCCGAGGCCAACGCGGCCGAGATGGCCGAGGCGGCGGATGCGGTCGCAACCGGTGAGGTGACCCGTGCCGTGCGTGAGACGGCGAGCGCCGCGGGGCCGGTGTCGGTCGGCGACTGGATCGGCCTCGTGCGCGGCGACGGCGTCGTCAGCGTCGGCGACTCGATCACCGACGCCGCGGTCGCGCTGCTGGACCGCCTCGTCGACGACGGGCGCGAGCTGGTCACCATCGTGGAAGGCGCCGACGCGCCCTCGGCGGTGACGCGTGAATTGTGCGCCTGGCTCGAGGAGAACCGCCCGGGCGTGCAGGTCGAGCAGCATCGCGGCGGTCAGCCGCTGTACCCGTACCTCTTCGGCGTCGAGTGAGCTCGGGCGGGCAGGTGGCCGGCGACCCGGGACCGCTCAGCCTGCGCGACCTCGCCGCGCTGCCCGTCGAGCGGCTGCGCGGCGTGGGCGACAAGCGCAAGGCAGCGTTGGCGGCGGTCGACGTGCACACGGTGCTCGACCTGGTCACGCTGTATCCCCGGCGATGGGTCGACCGAACCCGCGAGGCGCGGATCGCCGACCTCGTGCCCGGTGACGAGGCACTGGTGCTGGTCACGGTGCGCAACGTCACCAAGCGCGCGACGCGCAACCGGCGCACGATGGTCCAGGCCGCGGTCGGCGACGGCAGCGGGCGGATGCACGTGGTGTTCTTCAACCAGCCGTGGCGAGCCACCCAGCTGCGCGAGGGGCTCAACGTCGCGCTCTTCGGCAAGGTCGAGGTCTACCGCGGCGGCATGCAGATGACGAACCCGATCGTCGACCTCATCGGCGACCGAACCGGGCGCATCGTGCCGATCTACCCGCAGAGCGAGAAGGCGGGCCTGTCGACCTGGGAGATCGCCGGATGGATCGAGGAGGCGCTCAAGCGCTGCCGCCCGCGGGGCATCCTCGACCCGGTGCCGCCGGAGATCCTGCGCCGCGACGGGCTGGTCGGGCGCGAGCAGGCGCTGGTCGCGATCCACGACCCCGACTCGATGGCCACCAAGAACGCCGCCCGCCGCCGCCTGGCGTTCGACGAGCTGCTGCGCGTGCAGCTGGTGCTCGTCATGCGCAAGCGGCTGCTCGAGCGCGAGAGCTTGGGGATCACCCACACCGTGGGCGGAGAGCTCGTCCGCCGCTTCCACGACCAACTCCCCTACCCGCTCACCGGCGCCCAGGCCCGGGCGATCGCCGAGATCGAGGCCGATCTCGCCGGCCCCCACCCGATGCACCGCCTGCTGCAAGGCGACGTCGGCGCGGGAAAGACGGTGGTCGCGATCTCGGCGCTGTTGGTGGCGGTGCAGGGCGGCCGGCAGGGCGCGCTGATGGCCCCCACCGAGGTTCTCGCCGAGCAGCACGCCGCCGGGGTGCGGGCGATGCTGGCTGGCCTGCGGGTGCCCGATCCCGGCAACCTCTTCGGCGACCGGGAGCTGCGGGTGGAGGTGCTCACCAACCGGGTCGGGGGCGCGGAGCGCAAGGCGATCCTGGCCGGCCTCGCCGACGGCACGGTCGACATCGTCATCGGCACGCACGCGCTCATCCAGGAGAAGGTGGCGTTCGCTCACCTCGGCGTGGTCGTCGTCGACGAGCAGCATCGCTTCGGCGTCGAGCAGCGGGCGATGCTGCGCACCAAGGGTGAGACCGGGAACCCCGACGGCAGCGTGCCCGACGTGTTGGTGATGACGGCCACGCCGATCCCGCGCACCGCGGCGATGACGGTCTACGGCGATCTCGACGTCAGCGTGCTCGACGAGCTGCCGCCGGGCCGCACGCCGATCGAGACGCACTGGGCGAACGGCCCGATGATGGAGCAGGCGGCGTGGGCGGACGTGCGGGCTGCGGTGGACGCCGGCCGGCAGGCGTACGTCGTCTGCCCGCTGATCGAGGAGAGCGAGAAGGTGGAGGTCGCGTCGGCGCAGGAGACGTACGAGCGCCTGCGAGCCGGTGACCTCCAGGGAATGCGCCTCGGTCTGCTCCACGGCCGGCTGCCGCCCGCCGACAAGGAAGCGGTCATGGACGCGTTCCGGCGTCGCGAGCTCGACGTGTTGGTGGCGACGACGGTGATCGAGGTGGGCGTCGACGTCCCCAACGCCACGGTCATGGTCATCCTCGACGCCGACCGCTTCGGCATCGCCCAGCTGCACCAGCTGCGGGGACGCGTCGGCCGCGGCGCGCATGCGTCGACCTGCTGGCTGGTCACCGCAGAGACGCAAGGTGAGAGCCCGCGCGTGCAGGCCCTGGTCGACACGACCGACGGGTTCCAGCTCGCCGAGGTCGACCTCGAGCTGCGCGGCGAGGGGACGTTGATGAGCACCGCACAGAAAGGCCGCAGCGATCTCAAGCTGGCATCGTTGCGCCGCGACCGCGACCTCGTCGAGTTGGCGCGTCGCGCCGCGTTCGAGATCGTCGACGCCGACCCCCTTCTCGGCGATCACCCCGCGCTGCGCGACGAGATCGAGCTGATCCTGTCACCCGAGGACGAAGCGTTCCTGTCCAAGTCGTAGAGCGCGCCCTCGTGCTCAGGGCAGGGTCGGAGCGGCCGGCGCGCCGATGGGACGGCCCGATCTCGGGTAGATGGGCTCGACGGGCGCCGGTGAGGTTCAGCAGCGAGCCTTACGGGTGCTCAGGTCGGCTCCTCCCGAGGAGCGCGCGACCCTGCAGCGAACTCCGCGGCGATTTCGGTCAGCTTGCGGTTCTCCCGCTGTGACAGCTCGACGAGGTAGTGAAACGCCTCGTCGGAATGCATCCCCAGGGCATGCATGATGATGCCCTTCGCCTGGCCGATCACGTCCCTCGACGCGACCGCATGCTCGAGGTTCACGATCTGCTCGGCCTGCTCCTGCACCAGCCCTCGCAGCGCGTCGAGGTCGCGGCGCACGTCATCGCCGTCGACCGTCGGGCCATCTCCAGCAAACGGCTGCTCCGTCGCCGCCACCGCGTCATCACCTCCGTGCGCCCCAACCACAGGAAAGGAAATTCAGCGTGCGGCAGAGTACCCCGGGCTGAAGCCCGCCATACGTTTGACGAAAAGTCAAAGGGCTTCGTGTTTGGCGGCGGCGCAGCCGGGTAACGGCGTCGCTTCGGCAGCTGCGCCGACGGCCCGCGCCACGCTGCCGGGCGCTGGCGCCTGTCGTCGGGGTTCGCGCGCCATCCCCCAGGCGCGTGAACCCCTCCATGCGCCACGTTTTCCGATCGGCGTGTTTGAGGGTCATGCCGCGTGGGGAACCGAGCCGCCTGTCCACGGGCTGCTGCTGCCGAGGCTGAGCTCCGGCAGCAGCCCGCAGGTCTCCCGGCGGCGCGGTTTCGTGTCGTCCCGATGGGGTAGGGGTGAGCGATGGCGACGACCGACGAACTGCTCCATCTGGAACGCGCGGCGTGGGTGGCGCTGTCCTCCAGCGGCGAGGCGGCGATGGCGCATTACGAGAAGGCGCTCGCCCGCCGCGTCCTCATGCTGCTGCCGGGCGGCATGGTGATCGACGAGCGTGACGAGGTCATCGCGTCGCTGGGCGGGGCGCCGTGGCAGTCGTTCGAGCTGTTCGACGAGCGCGTCGTCGAACTCGGCGACTCCGCCGCCGTGGTGGCCTACCGCGCGACGGCCCGCCGCGCCGACGCGGATTACGACGCCCTGTTCAACAGCACTTACGTCCGCGAGGACGGCGAATGGCGGCTCGCCGTCCACCAGCAGACGCCGATCGTCCCGGTCTGAACCGGCACGATCGGGGTCTCAGGTGTCGTCGTCGTCGGGCAAGACCAGGTCCCAGCGATCGTTGCAGTCCTGGCAGCGGTAGGTGACGACGTCGCCTGGCAGCCACACGTGGTCCTCGCGGGGCGGGGTCAGCAGGAAACAGGTGCCGCCGCAGTCGACGCACACGATGATGGGCTCGGGTTCGACCACCGCCGTATTCTGCCCGGGTGCGCGTCATCGCCGGAGAGCTCCGTGGCCGCAAGCTGGTGACGCCCGAGGGGATCACCACGCGGCCGACGACCGACAAGGTCCGCCTGGCGATCTTCAACGCCCTGCACAGCCTCGACGTGCTGGACGGCGCCGGGGTCGTCGACCTCTTCGCCGGCAGCGGCGCGGTGGGCATCGAGGCCGTGTCGCGTGGCGCCGCACGCTGCACGTTCGTCGAGCGCGACCGCGATGCGCTGCGGGCGCTGCGGGCAAACCTCGAGGCTCTCGGGCTGCGCGAGCGCACCACGGTCGTCGCCTCCGACGTGATGGCGCAGCTGTCGTCGTTGCCGCACGCCGACATCGCCTTCGCCGACCCCCCGTACGACTTCACCGCGTGGCCCCAACTGCTCGCCGGGGTGCGGGCCGATCTGGTGGTCGCCGAGGCCGGGGGCGAAGTGCCCGCCGCCGACGGCTGGGAGGCGACGCGCTCGCGGCGCTACGGCCGTACCTGGGTGACGTTCCTCGAACGGGTACCGTGACGCCCGCATGCCCACCGCCTTGTACCCCGGCAGCTTCGACCCGTTGCACCTCGGCCACCTCGATGTCGTCGAGCAGGCCGTCGAGCTGTTCGGCGACGTGGTCGTCGCCGTTCTCCACAACCCGGGCAAGGACGTCGGTCTCTTCGACGGCGCCGAGCGGCTGGAGCTCATCCGCCAGAGCATCGGACATCTCCCCACGGTGCGCGCCGAGGCCTTCACGGGTCTGGTGATCGACGCTGCCAAGCACCTCGGCGCGGACTTCATCGTGAAAGGCCTGCGCACGGCCGGCGACTTCGAGCTCGAGCAGCAGATGGCCCACACCAACTACTCGTCGGGTGGGGTGCGCACGGTCTACTTGCCGTGCAGCCCCGAGCGGGTGTTCATCAGCAGCCGGTTCATCAGGGAGATCGCGAAGTACGGTGGCGAGGTCGGGCACTTGGTTCCCGGCCCGGTCGCAGCGGGGTTGGCCCGCAAGCACCGTGCCGGCCCACCGACCGACGAGTGACGACATCGACGACAAGCGACAGGCCATGAGCTACGACGACGGCTACGACGACGAGTACGACGACGGCGACGAGGACGACGACTACGCCCGCGCGACCGCCGGCTACGTCGGCGACAGCGAGACACTGCTGCGCCGCGCCGTCGACATCATCGCCACCGCCCCGACCATGCCGTTGTCGTCGTCCCCGCGCATCGACCGCGACGAGATCATCGAGCTGCTCGAAGAGGCGCTCCACCGGTTGCCCGACGAGCTGCGGCAGGCCCGGTGGATGTTGAAGGAGCGCCAGGAGTTCGTCGCCAAGACGCGCCGCGAGGCCGACGAGTTGCTGGAAGCGGCCCGGGTCCAGGCGGAACGGATGGTCCAGCGCACCGAGGTGGTCCGCGCCGCCGAGCAACGAGCCCGCCAAGTGATGGACGCCGCCGACACCGACGCCCGCCGCCTGCGTCACGAGACGGAGGACTTCCTCGATCAGCGGCTCGGCAGCTTCGAGATCCTGCTCGACAAGCTCCAGCGCACGGTCCAGGCCGGACGCCAGCGGCTGAGCATCGGCCAGCACCGCGAACCCGAGCCTGCGGGCGACGAGGACCCGACGAAGGGGTTCTTCGACCAGGACCGCTGACCGCGGCGAGGCCCCGGCGACGCGCGGCGGCCGCCGGTAGGGTGGCCGCATGGCGAGCCCGCTGCTGGTCAACGTCGCGGAACTGCTGCGTGAGCCGGGCGCACGCAAGAGGGTGCGGACCACGGTGGCCGCCGAGGAGATCGACGTCGTCGACCCGCGGGTCGACCGTGACGCACCCGTCGACGTCGACGTCGTGCTGGAGAGCTCGCTCGACGGCATCGTCGCCCGCGGCGAGATCTCCACGGTGTGGCACGACACGTGCCGCCGCTGCGCCCGGCCGGTCGGCGGCACGGTGCGGATGCCGATCGAGGAGCTGTTCCAGCAGCGCCTGACCCACGACGAAGCCGCCCCGATCGTGGGGGAGCAGCTCGACCTCGCGCCCGCCGTGCGTGACCTGGTCCTGCTCGACACGCCGTCGGGCGCGCTGTGCCGGGAGGCCTGCGCGGGGCTGTGCCCGACCTGCGGCGCCGACCTCAACGAGGGGCCCTGCGGCTGCCCGGAGCCGGCGAGCGACGACCGCTGGAGCGCGCTCGACCGCCTGCGCGATCAGCTCGGCTGAGGAGCGTTGGCCGCTCCCGGCCGCTGAACGATAGTCTTGTCCGGCCCGTTCAGTGCCGGGCCCGCTCAGCAGGGAGACCACGGTGGCCGTTCCCAAGAAGAAGAAGTCGAAGTCGAAGTCGCGCAGCCATCGCGCGGCCGCGTGGAAGCTCGGCGCCCCGGCGCGCAGCATCTGCCCTCGTTGCGGCAATGCGAAGCTGCCGCACACGGTCTGCCCCTCCTGCGGGTGGTACAAGGACCGCGTCGCGGTCGACGTCGCCTGAGCGACTCTTCACCGGCGGAACCGATGCTGCCCGTCGCCGTCGACGTCATGGGGGGCGACAAAGCTCCGAACGAGATCCTGGCCGGCGCGCGCCAAGCCGCTGACGCCGGCATCCCGGTCGTGCTGGTCGGCCCGTCCTCGCTCACCGATCGCGCCGGCCTGCCGCTGATCGAGGCCAACGAAGTCATCGCGATGGACGACGACGCGGCCCAAGGCGTTCGCCGGAAGAAGGATTCCACCCTCGTGCGCGCGGCCGAAGCGGTGCGCGACGGCGCGGCCAGTGCCATGATCTCGGCGGGCAACACCGGGGCCACGATGGCGTCGGCGTTGTTGCGGATGGGCCGCATCCGCGGGGTCACCCGCCCGGCGATCGCGACGCCGCTGCCCGTGCCCGGCTCGACCCCCACCGTGCTGCTCGACGCCGGCGCGAACGCCGAGGTGCAGCCAGATTGGCTGGTGCAGTTCGCCCACATGGGCAGCGTCTACTCGCGGGTCCGCTTCGGCATCGACAAGCCCCGCGTCGGGCTGCTGTCGATCGGCGAGGAGGCCGGCAAGGGCGACACGCTGCGCAAGGATGCCTACGAGCTGCTGGCCGCCGCGCCAGGCCTCGACTTCATCGGCAACGTCGAGGGCCGCGACGTGATGTCGACGTCCGTCGACGTGGTCGTCACCGACGGCTTTACCGGCAACGTCGTGCTGAAGACCCTCGAAGGCGGCATCAAGACCGTGGTCAAAGCGCTGCTCGAAGCGTTCGCCTCGGCCCCCGAGTACGCCAAGCCGTCCGCCGCGTTGCTGCCCGCTCTGATGCCGCTGTACGAGATGCTCGACCCGGAGACGTACGGGGGCGCGATCCTGCTCGGCGTCGACGGGGTGTGCATCATCTCCCACGGGTCGTCGTCGGCCCGGGCCATCGTCAACGGCATCAACGTCGCCAAGGAGATGGTCGAGGCCGACATGGTCGGCGAGATCCGCGCCGCCGTGGCCCGCTGACCAGCAGGTTCAGTCGCGCCATCGCAGGCACCGTCAGTCATCCGGGGCGCCGCCAGCGATACATTGGCGGCGCGTCGCGCCTTGGAGACCGTGCGCCCGCCGACACCCGCAGGAGAAGATTCGTGCCCGCCGAGACCCACGTCGAGCAAGGACCGCTCGATCGCAACGCCATCCTCGAGATCGTGCGCAACAGCCTCGCCGACATCCTCGAGATCGATCCCGCCACGATCAGTGAGGGCCAGTCGTTCGTCGACGACCTCGACGCTGACTCCCTGGCCCTGATCGAGCTCGTCGAGGCGCTCGAGGAAGAGCTCGGGGAGCGCAGCGTCGGCTTCCGCATCGAGGACGAGGATCTCGCCGATCTGAAGACCGTGCGCGACGCCGTCGACTACGTCTACCAGCGGGTGCAATCCGCCTGAGGCAGCGGACGCCGCCCAGCGAATCGTCGTCGAGGAGATCGTTGAGCCAGCTGCGCAACGACCCCGATCTGGCGGGTCTCGCCCGCCGCCTCGGCTACGCGTTCACCGACATGTCGTTGCTGCGCCGTGCCATGGCGCACCGCTCGTGGTGCGCGGAGGTCGACGGCGAGGCGAGCAACGAGCGTCTGGAGTTCCTCGGCGATGCGGTCCTCGGGTGGGTGGTCGCAGACATCGCCTACACCCGCCACAGCGAGCTGCCCGAGGGCAAGCTCACCGACCTGCGCAAGAGCGTCGTCAACGCGATGGCCCTCGCCGAGGTGGCCCAGTCGTTGGATCTCGGCGAGTGCCTGCTGCTCGGCCGCGGCGAGGACGCGGCGGGAGGCCGGGCGAAGCCCTCGATCCTGTCGGACGCCTTCGAGGCGGTGCTCGGCGCGGTCTACGTCGACGGCGGTGTCACCGCGGCTTATTCGCTGATCGAGCGCATCATCGGCCCACGCCTCGACGCAGCCGCGGCCCAGCTCGATCGCCTCGACCACAAGACCTTGCTCCAGGAGCTGGCTGCCCGCTATCTGTCGGCGGCGCCCGTGTACACGTCGCACGGCGAGGGTCCGGATCACGACAAGCGCTTCCGTGCCACGGTGCACGTCGGGGGAAAGCTCCTCGGCCGCGGCGAGGGACGGTCGAAGAAGACGGCCGAGCAGGCGGCGGCCACCGAGGCCTGCGCGACCATCGCCGCCGCGCACGCCGACGAGCTCTCGTGATCAGCCGGCCCCGCGGAGCACGGCACGGTGCCTGAGCTGCCCGAGGTCGAGACCGTGCGGCGGGGGCTCGAGGCCCGCGTCGTCGGCCGCCGGATCGTGCAGGTCGACGTCGGCCGCGAGCGCACCGTGCGCCGGACGTCGCCTCAGGCGTTGGTGGCCGGGCTGACCGGCGCCCGGCTGGTGGCCGCCGGCCGCCACGGCAAGTATCTCGTCAGCCCGCTCGACACCGGCCGATCGCTGATGATCCACCTGCGCATGAGCGGACGGTTGCTGCTCGCGCCGATCGGGGCCGCCCGCCCGCCGCACACACACGTCGCGATGGCCCTCGACAGCGGTGACGAGCTGCGCTTCGTCGACCCGCGCACGTTCGGGGAGGTCGTCGTGTTCGATCCCGAGCACGTCGCCGACCAGATCCCCGAGCTGGCGCGGCTCGGCGTCGACCCGCTGTCGGGCGACCTCGACCGGGCGATGGTGCGGCAACTGATGATCAGCCGCCGCCGGCAGCTGAAGGCGTTGCTGCTCGATCAGCACGTGATCGCCGGCATCGGCAACATCTACGCCGACGAGATCCTCCACGCCGCTCGGCTGCGCCCGGACCGGCTCTCCAGCTCGTTGACGCCGCGCGAGATCACCCGGCTTCACACCGCGATCCACACGGTGCTCGCCGCTGCGGTCGACGGCGGCGGATCGACGCTGCGCGACAGCCAGTACGTCGATCTGATGGGCGAGGGCGGCAGCTACCAGCTCGAGCACAGGGTCTACGACCGCGCCGGTCAGCGGTGCCTGACGTGCGGGCGCGCCGTGATCGTGCGCGTCGTGACCAACGGTCGCTCGACGGCGTTCTGCCCGCGCTGCCAGCCGCCGCGGCGGCGATGAGCGGCCGCCGCGGCGAGATCGCTCAGGCGTCCTTCAGGGCCGCGACGAACAGCTTGGTCTCGTCCGCGATGGAGGCGGGGACTGCGAAGTCCTTCGGATCGGTGATCTGCGCCCAGTGGTCGCGCACGTCTTCCACGGTGTGGCCCGGTGACGTCCAGCCCTGCGCTTCGGCGATGAGAACCTCGGCGACGCGGCCGCCGCCCACGGAGAACACGCGGCCGGTCGCGGGGCAGTCCTCGTGGGCGAGGAAGGCGACGATCGGAGCGATGTGCTCCGGCCCGAGCTTGTCGCCCAGCTTGCCGAGCAGATCCTCGGTCATGCGGGTGAGCGCGATCGGCGCGATGGCGTTCGCCTTGATGTTGTACTTGGCGCCTTCCACCGCGAGCACGCGCGTCAAGCCGACGAGGCCCATCTTCGCCGCGCCGTAGTTGGTCTGGCCGAAGTTGCCGAAGAGGCCCGCCGCGGACGAGGTGGAGATGATGCGGCCATAGCCCTGCTCGCGCATCTGCACGAACGCCGGCTGGGTGACGTGGAACGCGCCCTTGAGGTGCACGTCGATCACCGGGTAGAGCAAGTCCGGCGTCATGTTGGTGAAGGACTTGTCGCGCAGGATGCCGGCGTTGTTGATGACGATGTCGACGCGGCCGAATGCGTCGAGCGCGGACTGGACGATCGCCTTGCCGCCTTCGGGGGTCGCCACGCTGTTCGTATCGGCGACCGCCTCGCCGCCCGCGGCCTTGATCTCGTCGACGACCCGCTGGGCGGCGTTGCGGTCGTCGCCGGTGCCGTCGACCGCGCCGCCGAGGTCGTTCACGACGACCAGCGCGCCGCGCGACGCCAGCAGCAGCGCATGCTGGCGCCCGAGCCCGCCGCCTGCGCCGGTGATGATTGCAACCTTGCCGTCGAAACCGAGATCTGCCATCTCTTGAAACCCTTTCGTGCCTGAGCGGACAGACCGTACAAGTTGGCCGGCGCGTCAGCCGACCCGAGCCGACGCGTAATCCAAGATCGCGGCGTAGTTCAGTTTGCCGTTGTTGGCGCGCCCCACGTCGTCGATCGCGACGATGTGCTTCGGGGACTTGAATGCCGCCAACGTTCGACGGACGTGAGCGATCAACTCGGCGGCGTCGATCGTCGCGCCAGGCGCCGGCTGGACGACGGCGGTGATCGCCTGGCCGAAGCGCTCGTCCGGCAGGCCCACGACCGCCGCGTCGGCGATGGAGGGATGCGTCTTCAGCGCTTCCTCCACCTCTTCGGGGTAGACCTTCTCACCACCGGTGTTGATGCAGTTGCTGCCGCGTCCGAGCAGCCGGACCGTGCCGTCGGCCTCGACCTCGGCCCAGTCGCCAGGGAAGCTCCAGCGATCACCGTCGATGACGCGGAAGGTCGCGGCCGACTTGTCGGGATCCTTGTAGTAGCCGATCGGCGCACGGCCGCGCAGCGCGACGAGACCCCGCTCGCCGCTGCCCGGCAGGACCTCGCGGCCGTCCTCGGTCAGCACCTTGGCGTTCGGTCCGAGCCGGAACGACGCCGTGCCGGATGCGGGCGAGTCCGCTGTGGTCGTGCTGGAACCGACGTTGATCGCCTCGCTCGACCCCAGCGAGTCGACCATCAGCAGGCGTGGCACGTGGCGCAGCAGCCCGACCTTCGTCTCGGCGCTCCACATCACACCGCTGGAGAACATCATGCGCAACGACGAGAGGTCCCAACGCGTGGGCTCGGCGTCGAGAGCGCGCAAGATCGGCTTGGCGAACGCGTCGCCCACGACCGTCACCGCGTTCACCTGCTCGCGCTCGATCGTGTCCAACATCGCGATCGGGTCGAACGTGGCGCCGGGCAACGTGACGACCGAGCCGCAGCGCAGCATCGTCCCGAGCCCGTTGAACAAGCCGGTGCCGTGCATGAGCGGCGCGCCGGGCAGGTTGCGCGGGCCTGGCGCGCCGGCGCGCCGGCGGACTGCGTCGAGGTCGACGTGCTCGGGCAGCCGGTGGCGATTCGAGCTCTCGAGCGAGCAGACCAGGTCGTCCTGTCGCCACATCACGCCTTTCGGCAGCCCGGTCGTCCCGCCTGTGTACAGCAGCATCAGGTCGTCGCCGCTGCGGCCCCACGGCGCGACGGTCCGCCCGGCGGCTGCCGATGCGGCCTGCTCGTACGAGATCGCCCATTCCGGGCATTCGCCGTGCGCGTCGTCGACCCACAGCCACGTGCGGATCGCGGGGAGCTTCCCACGCACCCGGTCGCAGGTCTCGCTGAACTCTCCGGCGAACACGACCGCGACCACGTCGGCGTTGCCCCACAGGTACAGCAGCTCGTCGTCGGTGTAGCGGTAGTTGGTGTTGACCGGGGCCAAGCCGGCTTTGAAGCAGGCGTAGATGCTCTCCAGGTACTCGGGCCGGTTGCGCAGGTACTGGGCGACCTTGTCCTGCTGGCGCGCCTCCTGCAGCAACACGCTGGCGACACCGTCGGCGCGAGCGTCGAACTCCGCCCACGTCGTCGAGTGACCGCCGAAGAGCTGCGCCGGCGCGTCCGGCAATTGCTCCGCGATCACCTCGAAAATGTCCGCGAAGTTCCATCCCGCTGGCACGGCGCCTGACCCTACAGGTGGCCGTCGACGCGAGCGCAGGCGGACGGGGGATATGTGACCTGGGCGATGCCGGGGCCGCGTCAGCTGCGACGATGGCCGGCGGACGCGGGCGCCCGCCGCCGAGCGCGCGGCGACAGGCGCGGACCGAGCACGTCGTCCACCAGCCGGTCGACGAACGCCGCGCTCAACTCCTGTCGGCTGATGAACCGCCGGTAGAAGAGCGGCCCGACGAGCTGGCCGACCAGCACGTCGACGTCGGTGCCGGCCGGCAACTCGCCCTCCTGGATCGCGCGGGCGATGCGCTCGACGAGCACCGCGCGCCGTTGCCCGCTGCATGCCCGTGCCAGCTCGGCGGCGCGCTCGCTGCGCTCGGCCGCTTCGATCATCGACGGCACGAGACCGAAACCGGCGCTCCGGAGCTTGCCGACCATCTCGTGCGTCCAGGTCCGTACATCGGTGAGGAGGTCGCCCTCAGCCCCGATCGACGGCGCCGGTTCGATCGAGTCGATGACCGCCATGTGCAGCTCGTCGCGGTCGGCGAACTGCCGGTAGATCGTCGTCTTGGCGACACCGCTGCGCGCCGCGACGGCGTCGATCGTCAAGCCCACCGCGCCGCACGAGCGCAGGATCTCCGCGGCGACCGAGAGGATGCGATCGCGCGAGCGGATGAGCCGCGGGTCGATGCGTTCGTCACCCATGGAAGTCGGTGGCACGGCGGTCGCCCGCTTCGTCCGGGAGCTTGAACGCCAGCACGATCAACGAGATCAGCGCCACGCCCGCCGCCACGCGGAAGCCGACGTGCACGCCGCTGACGTACGCGTTCCTGACCGCGTCGACGAGACCGGGAGCTCCGCTGCGCTCGGCCACGCCCACCGCCTTGGCGACGTTGTCGCGTGCCAGATCGGCTTGGGCCGCGGGCAGCTGCTCCAGCGCCGGCGAGAGGTGGTGCCGGTACACGCTCGTCACGATGCTGCCCACGAGCGCGATGCCGATCGCGCCGCCGACCTCGCGCGTGGTGTCGTTGACCGCCGAGCCGACGCCAGCCTTGTTCATCGGCACGGACTGGACGATGCTCGTGCTGAGCGACGGGGTGGAGAGCGCCAAGCCCGTCCCCATCGCCATCAACGCCAGCAGCACGAGCAGGTACGGCGAGTCGCGATCGGCGAACGACAGCATGAGCAGACCGGTCGCCACGAGCGCGGCGCCGGGCAGGACGACACGGCGAGCGCCGAAGCGGGCCGCCAGCGCCGCCGACCTCGGCGACACGAGGATCATCATCGCGGCCGACGGCAGCTGGCGCACGCTGGCTGCGAGGGCGCTGTGCCCGCGCACGTACTGGAAGTACTGGGTGAGCATGAAGAACATCGCGAACATCGCCATGAACGTCAGCGTGATCCCGAGGGATCCCGAGGCGAAGCGGGGGTTCGAGAAGTAACGCATGTCGAGCATCGGGTTCGCCGCCGCCCGTTCGTACATCACGAACGCCGTCAACGCCGCCGCGGCGACCACGAAACCGGCCACCACCAACGAGTCGGTCCAGCCGCGCGCTGGGCCTTCGATGATCGCCAGCAAGAGCGCTCCGAAGCCGACGACGGACAGCGCCGATCCGATCGGGTCGAGCGCGACCTTGCCGGACTCCTTGGATTTCGGGGCCACGATCGCGCTCGTGACGAACGCCACCGCAGCGATCGGGACGGCCACCAGGAACACCGACCCGAACCAGAAGTGATCGAGCAGCAGGCCGCCCATCAACGGCCCGAGCGCCCCGCCGGCGCCGGCGAACGCGGCCCACACGGCGATCGCCCGCGGACGCTCCGCAGGCGGGAACGAGGCCTGGAGCAAGCTCAGCGTGCTCGGCATGATCAGCGCCGCGCCGACCCCCATCGTGGCGCGCAGCGCGATGAGCGCGCTCGGGTGGTCGGTGAGCGTGCACAGTGTCGACGCGCCGCCGAAGATGAACAATCCCAGCAGCAGGGCCCCTTTGCGGCCGAAGCGGTCACCGAGCGCGCCGGCGGGGAGCAGCACGGCCGCGAACACGAGGGCGTAGGCGTCGACGATCCAGAGGATCTCGGTGTCGCTCGGTGTGGGGGAGAGACCCGCGGCGAGGCTCGGGATGGCGACGTTGAGCGAGCTCACGGTGGCCACGATCAGCACGAGGCTGAGGCACATCGAGAAGAGGATGAGCTTGCGGCGTGCGTACACCTGCGGCTCGATGCCGCCCAGCGCGGCCCGGTCGATGGTCTCCAATGCCGTCTCCGTCCTTCGATCGAGGGCCGTGCGCTTCGATACGGAAGGGTAGCGGAGTGCTGGCCGATCGCACGGGGCGAATTTCGTGTCCTCGGCGGATGCGCCTGTGGCCGTCCCCCTACGCTTCAGCCCGATGAAGATCGAGGCGATCGAGCTCGTCCGCTTCCGCCTTCCGTTCGTGACGCCGTTCCGGACGTCGTTCGGCGTGCAGACCGAGCGCGACGTCATCCTCGTGCACGTCGTCGCCGAGGGGGTCGAAGGATGGGGGGAGGACGCGGCTGGCATCGAGCCCGACTACCACTACGAGTTCGCCGACGCGTCGTTCCTCGCGTTGCGTGACCACATCGCGCCGCGCCTCGTCGGGCGCGACGTCACGGCCGCCGACGTCGCCGTGTTGACCGCCGCGGTGCAGGGCTTTCCGATGGCGAAGTGCGCGCTCGAAGCCGCCGTCCTCGATGCCGAATGCCGTGCCGCGGGGATCTCGCTGAAGGAGAGGCTGGGGGGCGTGGCACCCGCCGTGCGGTCGGGCGTGTCGGTCGGCATCCACGACACCGACGCCGGGCTCGTCGAGACCGTCGCCGCCTACCTCGCAGAGGGATACGCGCGGGTCAAGCTGAAGATCGAACCCGGTCGTGACGTCGGGCCGGTGGCCGCCGTGCGCGCCGCGATCGGCGGCGACGTGCTGCTCCAGGTCGACGCGAACGGGGCGTACGAGCTCGGTGACGCGGACGTGCTCGCGCAGCTCGATGCGTTCGACCTGTTGCTCGTCGAGCAGCCCCTGGCGGCCGGAGACCTGCGCGAGCACGCCCAGCTCGCCGCGCGGCTGCGCACGCCGTTGTGCCTCGACGAGAGCATCACCTCACTGCGCACGACGCGCGACGCGATCGCGCTCGGCGCATGCCGCATCGTCAACATCAAGGCCCCGCGCGTCGGCGGCTACCTCGAGGCGGTGCGGATCCACGACGAGTGCGTGGCCGCCGGCTTGCCCGTGTGGTGCGGCGGGATGCTCGAGACCGGGGTCGGCCGGGCGGCGAACCTGGCGCTCGCCTCGCTGCCGGGGTTCACGTTGCCCGCGGACCTGTCGGCATCGCGCCGCTACTACCGCACCGACGTCACCGACCCGTTCGAGCTCGACCGTGCGACCGGCTCGGTCGCCGTGCCGACCGGCGCTGGCATCGGTGTCACGCCGCACCGCGCGACGCTGGCCGATCTGGGGGCCGTGACCGTCACCATTCCCGCGCCCTGACCGCACGGGCGCGTCGCCGGGGTCAGGGACCGACGAACAGCTCGGCCTGCGGATCGAGGAGCTGGTCCGCGTCGTTGGCGGCCGCCGACACGTTGCCGGCGTCCCACACCAGGATGCCGATGCGGCATCGCTGCCACGTGTTGCCGGTGACCCGCACGTCCGTGGCGCCGCGCTCGACGATGCAGCCGCTGTCGCCGTCGGCGACCGTGTTGCCGACGACGTGGACGTCGCGGCCACCCGACACGGCGACGGCGCGCGGCGTTCCGTTCACGGTGTTCGCCTCCACGCGGGTCGACTCGCAGGCGTCGATCGCGATCGCGCACCGCGCGGCGGCGATGCGGTTGCGTTCCACCGTGGAGGTCGCCGCCGTGCGCACCCGCGCACCGATGCCGTGGCCGGCGAGCTCGTTGCCGCTGACGCGGTGATCGGCGCCACCGTCGATGTCGACTGCGACGTCACCGTCGCGGCCCGCCAGCACGCAGCGCTCGACCGTCAGCCGGGCGACGTCACGGGCCCGCACGGTGGACGCGACACAGGCGAGCACGGCGACCTCGTGCGCACGGACGTCGATCCCGGACGGCGCTGCGCAGCCCACGATGGCGCTGCCGTCGCCGGCGGCCACGACCGCGTCGACGCTGACGTGTTCCAGACGGGCGCCGGCGCTCAGCGTCACGACGCCGTCGATCGAGGTGCGGTCGTGGCCGAGGCCCCGCAGGGTCACGCCAGGGGGCACCACCACAGGTCCGGCGTGCGGACCGTCGGCCAGTTGCACCACGTCGCCTGCCGTCGCCGCGTCGACATGCTCGAGCGGGCGCGGCCGCAATGACGTGGGTTCGAACAGGGTCGTCGCCGCGGCGCGCTCGATCAGCGCGACGCGGTAGACCGCCGCAAGCCCCGTGGGAGTTCGGTCGGCGCGGGTGACCGTGAGGCCGTCGGCGTGCTGTTCCCAGCGCAGGTCACCGCCGCCGGCATCGACGTCGACGTCCCGGACCTCGTAGCGATCGGGCCGGAAGGCGGGGAAGGTCACCGACGTGCTCGCCGTGAGATCGATGGCGTGCACGGTGAGCTCGGAGCCCTCGAGCGGGCGCGAGCGGGTGTAGCGCAGCTGGGCGTCGCCCCACTCGTCGAACGGCTCGGCGTCGTGCAGCACGTGCCAATGCGCGTTCACCCACGCGCCCACGTCCACGATCGGACGCCGGTGATCGGCCGGGATCTCGCCGTCGAGGGTGGCGCCGACGCCGAGCATCAAGCTGCCGCCCTTCGCCACGGTTTCGGTGAGCACGTCGAGCAACTCGCCGGGCGAGAGCAGGTGCTCGGGACGCTCGACGCGGTTGAGCACGAAGCTGGCCCCGAGCGGCCGATGCAGCGCCCACGGTCGGCGGCACACGACGTCGGGAGCGCGGCGGAGGAACGTCATCGACGCACCGTCGACCTGCGAACCGCCGGCGTGCAGCTGCTCGAGCCCCTCCGCGGCGAACAGATCTCGACGGGTCGCGGCCGTGGCGAGCTCGGCCATCGACGTGGCGAAGCGTTCCTGCGCGCGCAGCTCGGCGTCTGCGACGGTGAGCGCCACCAGCCCCATCCCGCCGTCCGCGGCCAGCTGCGCCCAGGCCTCGCCGCTGAAGCGCCGCCAGGTGAGCAGCTGCGCGAAGTCGTCGGCGTCGGCGACGTGGCGCCAGCGCTCGTGGTGGTGATGGGCGATCTCGGCGTCGCCTGCGGCGAGACGAGCGAAGTAGTCGCCCGCCTCGGCGCCGATCGGCGCGAACGACGGCACCGTCGCCAGCCCGACGTGGACCGAGAGCCCGTAGCGACGCTCGTGCCACCACGGCGGCGAGCTCACGGGATAAGGCCCTCGGGTCGATCACGCACGGCTGGCCATCCTGCCACGTGGGTGCGCGACGCAACCCCCGGCGCCAAGATCGCGGGGTGCCTGCCCCGCCCGCGACGGCCGACGACCTCGGCCCCAAGCTCGTCGCGCTCGACGACATCCTCGCTGGTCTCGGCGACGTCGTCGTCGCGTTCAGCGGCGGCGCCGACAGCGCCTTCCTTGCCGTCGCGGCCCAGCGTGTCCTCGGCGACCGGGCGCTGGCGGTCACCGCGGTCTCACCGTCGCTGGCCGGCGACGAGGAAGCCGACTGCCGCGCGCTGGCGGACGAGTGGGGCCTGCGCTGGCAGGCCGTGCGCACCGACGAGATGGCGCGCGCCGCATACCGGGCGAACGACATCGACCGCTGTTACCACTGCAAGGCCGAGCTGATGGACGTGCTCGGCCCGATCGCGAGCGAGCGCGGGGCAGCTGTCGTGCTCGGCGTCAACGTCGACGATCTGGGCGATCATCGTCCCGGCCAAGCGGCTGCGGCCGAGCGCGGGGCGCGGTTCCCGCTGGTCGAAGCGGGGCTGACGAAGGCCGACGTGCGCGCCGCATCACGCCGGCTCGGCCTGCGCACCTGGGACAAGCCGGCGGCGGCGTGCCTGGCGAGCCGCGTCCCCTACGGCACGCCGGTCACGGTCGAGATCCTGGGGGCGGTCGAGCGCGCCGAGGCGGCGCTGCGCCGCCTGGGCTTCGCCCAGGTGCGGGTCCGTCACTACGGCACGACCGCACGGGTCGAGGTCGAGATCTCGCAGCTGCCCCGCGCCGTGGAGCAGCGGGTCGCGGTCGTCGATGCGGTGAAGGCCGCGGGGTACGCGTACGTCACGTTGGATCTCGAGGGTTTCCGGTCCGGCAATCTCAACGCCGGTCACTTATCGTCGCCGCCATGAAGCTGTCGATGGTGTTGAACTATGCGGGCGGATTCCACGAATCGGCTGCCCGGGTCGTCGAACTCGAAAAGGCCGGCCTCGATGTCGTGTGGGTCGCCGAGGCCTACTCGTTCGACGCCATCACACAGGTGGGCTACCTCGCGGCGGTCACCGAGCGGATCGAGATCGGCACCGGCATCCTCAACGTGTTCAGCCGCACGCCGGCGCTGATGGCGATGACCGCGGCGGGAGCAGACTACGTCAGCGGCGGGCGCTTCCACCTCGGCCTCGGGGCCAGCGGCCCGCAGGTGATCGAGGGTTTCCACGGCGTGCCGTACGAGAAGCCGCTGGCGCGCACGGTCGACTACATCAACGTCTGCCGCATGGTGTGGCGGCGGGAGCCGTTGGACTACCACGGCGCGACGGTCGACGCGCCGTTGCCGAGCGGGCACGGCACGGGGCTGGGCAAGGCGCTCAAGATCATCAACCACCCGGTGCGGCCGGCGATCCCGATCTGGTGGGCGAGCCTGATGGGCAAGAGCGTCGCCGCCACCGCCGAGCATGCCGACGGCTGGATGCCGCTGTTCTTCGACCCGGACAAGTTCAAGATGGTGTGGGGTGACGATCTGGCTGCCGGCCTCGCTCGCCGGGACCCGGCGCTCGGACCGCTCCAGATCAGCGCCGGCGGTCTGGTCGCGATCGGCGAGGATCTCGTCGGCGAGGCCGCGGACGCCATCCTCGACACGCAGCGCGCCGTCACCGCGCTGTACGTCGGAGGCATGGGCGCCCGCGGGAAGAACTTCTACAACACGATCGCCCAGAAGTACGGCTACGTCGCCGAGGCAAAGGAGGTCCAGGACCTCTACCTCGCCGGCAAGAAGGACGAGGCCGCAGCGCGTCTGCCGCGCGAGCTGCTCGCCAGCATCAACCTCGTCGGTCCGAAGAGCCATGTCGCCGAACGGATCGCGGCCTACAAGGCGGCTGGTGTGACGATGCTGTCGGTCACGCCCCACGGCCCGGATCCGGTGTGGACCATCGAGACGCTGCGCGAGCTCGTCGGGTGACGTGAGCGGCGCGCCGATCGCGGGGCACGTTGCACCGGGATGGGGCGCCGTGCACGACGCGTTCGCCGCGAACTTCGCCGACCACGGCGACATCGGCGCCGCGGTCGCCGTCGCTCATGCCGGCCGCCTCGTGGTCGACCTGCACGGCGGATGGTTCGACGCGGCCCGCACCCGGCCGTACGAGCCCGGAACGCTCCAGCTCGTCTTCAGCGCGACCAAGGGCGTCACCGCGACAGCGGTGGCGATGTGCGTCGAGCGCGGCTGGCTCGACTACGACGCGCCCGTCGCCCGCTGGTGGCCCGAGTTCGCCGCTCACGGCAAGGACCGCGCCACCGTCGCCCAGGTCTTGTCGCACCAGGTCGGCGTGATCTGCCCGTCCGGGCCGCTGACGCGCGAGCACGTGCTCGACGACCGGCGGATCGCGGCGAGCCTGGCCGACACCGCGCCGGCGTGGCCGGTGGGCTCCACGCACGGCTACCACGCGCTGACGTTCGGATGGATGGCGGGCGAGCTGGTGCGCCGAGCGGATCCTGCGGGCCGCAGCCTCGGCCGGTTCGTCGCCGAGGAGATCGCCGCCCCGCTCGGCGACGAGGTGTGGATCGGGCTGCCCCCCGAGGCGCAGCCGCGCGTGTCGCCGGTGATCGCCGAGCTCGATCCAGCGGTGCGCGCCCTCGTCGATCAGTTCCTCGGTCCGGAGACCTTGGCCGGCAAGGCGGTCACGCTCGGGGGCGTGTTCCCGGGCCTGGACGCGTTCAACGATTCTGCGGTGCACGCGGCCGAGATCCCGTCGGCGAACGGCATCACGACCGCGCGGGCCTTGGCGCGCATGTACGCCGCGACGATGACCGAGGTCGAGGGCGTGCGGCTGGTGGGCGACGAGACGATGGCCCGCGCGCGTGCGACCGTCACGCCGGCGGGCGAGCCCGACGCGTGCATCCTGATGTCGACGTCGTTCGCGATGGGCTACATGACCAACAGCGCGTTCACCCCGTTCGCCGGCGCCGGTTCGTACGGGCACCCGGGGCTGGGAGGCTCCGTGGCGTTCGCCCAACCGTCTCGCCAGCTGGCCTTCGCCTACGTGACGAACCGGATGGCCACCGCCCTCACCGGCGACGAGCGCGGCCGCCGGCTGATCGCCGCCGCGGTCGCGGCCGCCGACGCGACCTGAGGCGACCACGCGCCCGCAGCGCGCGACGTCACGACGTCGGCGCGGCCGCCATCGCGCGCAGCCGTAGGCGGCTCGTCGCGATCAGGTACGTCGTGCCGGCGACGGCGGCGAGGATGGCGAAGACGGCGATCGTCGCCCGCACGCCCGCCCACTCGCCGAGCGCGCCGGCCGCGACGCTGCTCAGGCTGAGCACCAGCGTGACGATCGCGAAATCGCCGGCGAGCACGCGTCCGCGCACGGCGTCGGGCGCGCGCAGCTGGAGGCCGAACGTGCTCAGCGTCCACTGCGCGCCGCCGCCCAGGTGGGCGAGCGCCACCAGCAGCAGAGCCACGGCGATGTGCGGCGCTGCCGCCACGCCCATGTAGCAGATGGCGAAACCGAGGCCGGCGACGCCGCACACGCGCAGGACACGGCTCAGATCGCCGCGGGTGAACCGCGCCGCGATCAGCGGTCCCAGGCCGCTGCCGAGACCGCGGGCGCCGAGCAGCAGACCTCGCCCCGCGTCCCCGGAGTGGAAGACGTCCGATGCGAGCACGGCCAGGAGGCTCACCGTCCCCGCGCCGAGGCCGAACGTCGCCTTCGACGTCATCAGCGCCAGCAGCACCCGGTCGTGGCGGGCGAGCGCGAACGCCTCGCGCATGTCGCGCACCGGCCGAACGGGCGCGATCTCGGCGGGCCGGTCGGAGCTCTGCATCGGGCGGCGGACCATCCAGAAGAGGATCCCGGCGGCGACGAACGTCAACGCGTTGGCGACGAACGACGCCCGGCGGCCGAACAGCTCGCTGAACGCCCCGCCGATCGACGCGCCCACGGCGAGCATCACGCCCCAGGTGCTGCCGAGCATCGACGTCGCGGTGCGCAGCTCGCCTTCGTCGCGCGCCAGGTTGGGCACGCCCGCCTCCACCGCGGGCTTGACGAACGCAGCGAGACCGGCGATCGCTCCTTGGAACACGAACGCGGCCCAGATCCGTCCGCCGTCGCCCGTCAGCAGCAGGCCGGCCGCGGCCGCGGCCTGCGCGCCGGAGACGATCACCAGCACGCTCCGGCGGTCGAAGCGATCGGCGACCGGTCCGGCGACCGGCGACAGCAGGAAGCTGGGGAGCGTGAACGCGACGAAGATCAGCGCCACCAGCAGCTCGCTGCCGGTCGCGTCATCGACCAGGCCGGCGAGCGCGACGTAGCTGAACCAGTCGCCCATGAACGAGATCACCTGCGCGGCGAACACCAAGCGCAGATCGCGGTTCGTGCGCAGCAGCTGGAACACGTCAGCCCGGATGCGCGCCGGTGAGGTACGCGCCGTCGCGGCGCAGGAAACCACGGTGCCACCGGCGTGGTGTGAGCGCGACGGCGCGCGGCTCGTCCTCGAACATCCAGCGGGCGAAGTTGCGGCGCGTCCACGCCGATGCGCCGGCGAGGCGCACCGCCCCGCGTGCGCCCCACTGGCGGCCGAGCCCTCTGCCGAGCACGACCGACATGCGGTGATCGGCGAACAGGTGCTGGCGGACCGCATCCTCGTACCGGGCGCGGGCCTTCTCCGGCTGCTGCGCACCCGCGGCGAGCATCGCCTCGGCGGCGAGGCGGCCGGTGAGCAGCGCCTGGCCGATCCCTTCGCCGGTCATCGGATCGGTGGCCGCCGCGGCGTCGCCGACGAAGAACGTGCGCGGCGCGGTGAGCGCCACCTGGTCGACGCGGGCGGGGATCGGCCATGCGAGGTGACGCCCCTCGAGCTTCGCATCGGGGCCCAGCGCGGCGCGCACGTGCGGGCGGTCGAGCAACGCGGCCCAGATGGGCTTCATCTCCTGGATGCGACGGGCGCCGTCGCGCAGGACACCGAAGCCGATGTTGGCGCGGCCGCCGGGCAGCGGGAAGCTCCACCCGTATCCGGGCAACAGGTCGGCGTCGAACCAGACGTACAGCCGCTCGGCCGCCGGACCGTCGACGTGCGCGGCGTACTGGCGGAACGCGTGCCACTCGCCGAGATAGCCCGGAACCCCGACGCCCAGGGCCTTGCGCATCGGTGACCACATGCCGTCGGCCGCGACGACGTAGCGGGCGCGCGTCTGCGCGCCGTCGTCGAACACGACCGCGACGGCGTCGTCCGACGGGCGGACGTCCACGGCACGGGCGCTTTCGACGACGTCCGCGCCCGCCGCGCGGGCGAGGTCGACGAGCGCCACGTCGAGCTCGACGCGCGGGGTCACCGCGGCGAACTGGCCGCGCCCGCGCGGCAGCGGCAGGCACACCTCCCGGCCCGACGGCGAGCGCAGGCACGCCTCGTGCACGGTGAACCACGACGGCACCGCCGACGGCTGCAAACCCACCCTCTCGAGCTCGCGCAGAGCGAGCGTCGTGAGGCCGTCGCCGCAGCACTTGTCGCGCGGGAACACCGCCTTGTCGACGACGACCACGTCACGGCCGGCGCGCGCGAGCGCCGTCGCAGCCGCCGTGCCGGCTGGGCCGGCGCCGACGACGATGACGTCGCAGGTCTGTCGTCGCACGACGGGCCAGGCTACGTCCGCGCCTGCGCCGCCGACCGCAGTGTCTCGACGGCGTCGGCGAGGGGCAGGTCGCGCCGTTCGCCGGTGCGGCGATCCTTCACCTCGACGACACCGTCGGCGAGCCCGCGGCCGACGACGACGATCGTGGGGATGCCGATCAGCTCCGCGTCGTTGAACTTCACGCCCGGGCTGACGCCCACGCGGTCGTCCAGCAGCACCCGGACGCCGGCCGACGACAGCGCGGCCGCGAGCCGCGCGCCTTCGATCTCCTGCGGCTCGCCCTTCTTCCCGGTGACGACGATGTGCACGTCGGCGGGCGCGACCTCGCGGGGCCAGCACAATCCCCGGTCGTCCGCTGTCGCCTCGGCGATCGCGGCCACCGCCCGCGAGACGCCGATGCCGTAGCTGCCCATCGTCACCACGACCTGCTTGCCGTTCTGGTCGAGCACCGTGAGGCCGAGCGCCTCGGCGTACTTGCGGCCGAGCTGGAAGATGTGGCCGATCTCGATGCCGCGGGCGACGTCGAGCGGCGAGCCGCAGCGCGGGCACGGGTCGCCGGCGCGCACGTCGGCCGCCTCGATCGTGCCGTCGGCGGTGAAGTCCCGGCCGTACACCAGGTCGACGACGTGTTTGCCGGCGACGTTGGCGCCGGTCACCCAGCGGGTGCCGTCGACGATCCGCGGGTCGACGAGGTAGCGGATGCCGGTGGCGGAGGCGGCCCCGAGCACCTCCGGGCCGATGTAGCCCTTGACAAACTCGGGATGGGCGGCGAAGTCGGCGTCGCCGAACGGCTCCGGCTCGGCCGGCGACACTTGGGCCTCGAGGCGCTTCATGTCGATCTCGCGGTCGCCCGGGATGCCGATCGCCAGCGGCTCGACGTGACCGTCGGGGTAGCGCAGCTTGACGACGACGTTCTTCAGCGTGTCGCCGGCCTGCCACGGCCGCTCACGGGCGAGGTCGGCCCGGGTGTTCAACAGGTCGACCAGCGTGGCGATGGTCGGCGTGTCGGGTGTGTCCTCGACGTGCGCCGCGGCGAGGCCCTCGATCGGCCCGCCGGCCCGAGCGGGCACCGTCACCGCCTCCGTGTTCGCGGCGTAGTCGCATGCGGTGCAGCGCACGAACGTGTCTTCGCCGACGTCGAGCGGGGCCAAGAACTCCTCGCTCGCCGAGCCGCCCATCGCGCCGGACATCGCCGAGACGATGACGTAGGGCAGGCCGAGGCGGTTGAACGTGCGGATGTACGCGTCGCGGTGGCGCTGGTAGCTCTCGCGCAGGCCTTCGTCGTCGACGTCGAAGCTGTAGGAGTCCTTCATCACGAACTCCCGGCCACGCAGCAGGCCGGCGCGCGGCCGCGCCTCGTCGCGGTACTTCGTCTGGATCTGGTAGATCGACAGCGGCAGGTCCTTGTAGCTGCTGTACAAGTCCTTCACCAGCAGCGTGAACATCTCCTCGTGGGTGGGAGCGAGAAGGAAGTCGTTCCCGCGACGGTCCTGGAGGCGGAACAAGGTGTCGCCGTACTCCTCCCAGCGCCCCGTCGCCTCGTACGGCTCGCGGGGCAGCAACGCGGGGAAGTGGACCTCCTGGAAGCCGGCGGCGTCCATCTCCTCGCGGACGATGCGCTCGACGTTGCGGTACACCATCCAGCCGAGCGGCAGCCAGGTGAAGCCCCCTGGGGCTGCCCGGCGGATGTAGCCGGCGCGCACCATCAGCCGGTGGCTGGGCACTTCGGCGTCGGCCGGATCCTCACGCAGGGTGCGCACGAAGAGGGTCGACATACGGTGCAACACGGCTTCTCCGATCTGGTCTCGGCTCGGCCGAGACGGGGCGACATGGGGGTTGACGTGGGCGTGCGCGACGCTCACCGGCGTCTGGCGACACTAGTGGCCCGGTATAGTTGCAACGCCCGAAGTTCGTACAGCGACACAAGGCGTGGGTGCCAGACCCACGCCTTTGTCACTGATACGGGGCCCGCGCGGCCCCCCAGTCCCGCCCGGAAAGGAGGATCGCCACATGACCGACACCCCGCTCACCGAGCGCGTTGCACGCCTGGTCGCGCCGATCCTCGCCGACCTCCAACTCGAGCTGTACGACCTCGAATACGCGGGCGGCACGCTGCGCGTCACGATCGACACCCCGGCCCCCGAGCCCGGCGCCGCCAAGCGCGGTCTCGACCTCGACACGATCGCGCTGGTCTCGCGCCTGGTGGGCCGCGAGCTGGATCACAGCGATCCGATCGCCGGCCACTACACGCTCGAGGTCACCAGCCCCGGTCTCGAACGGCCTCTGCGCACCCCGGCGCACTTCCGCGCCGCCGTCGGCGCCCCCGTCACCATTCGGCTGCGCGACGTCGTCGACGGCGTCCGTCGCATCCACGGCACGCTCGCGGCCGCCGACGATCTCCGCGCCACGGTCCGGCTCGACGAGCCCGCGGCCGACGGCGCGACCGAGCGCACCATCACCTACGACCACATCGATCGGGCCCGCACGGTCTTCGTGTGGCAGGCCGCGGCCAAGCCCACCGGCCGCCCTCGCACGAAGCACCGCGCTGCGGCCCACGCGGCAGACATTGAGGAGGCGCCAGCATCATGATGAGTCCCGACATGGCCCAGTCGGTGAAGGATCTAGCCGACGCCAAGGGCATCTCGGTCGACACGCTGTTGCAGGTGCTCGCCGACGCCCTCGTCAGCGCGTACAAGCGCCGTCCCGACGCAGCCGACGAGGCCGAGGTCCAGATCGATTCCGAGACGATGGAAATCCGGGTCATCGCGTACGACATCGACGAGGACGGCAACTGGGTCAACGCCCGCGACGACACGCCGCACGACATGGGCCGCATCGCTGCCCAGACGTTCCGCCAGGTGCTCAACCAGCGCATCCGTGAGGCCGAGCGCGAGCGCAAGTTCGAGGAGTACGCCAACCGCGAGGGCGACATCGTCACCGGCATCATCCAGCAGACCGACAGCCGCTACACGCTGCTCGACCTCGGGCGCGTCGAGGCGCTCCTGCCGCAGGCCGAGCAGGTGCAGTTCGAGCGCACGGAGACCGGCGCCCGCGTCAAGGCCTACATCGTCGAGGTGCGCCGGACGGCGAAGGGGCCCCAGATCGTCGTCAGCCGCACCCACCCGGGCCTGATCAAGCGCCTCTTCGAGCTCGAGGTTCCCGAGATCGCCGACGGCATCGTCGAGATCAAGGCCTGTGCCCGCGAGCCGGGTCACCGCACGAAGATCGCCGTCTGGTCGAACGACCACAACGTCGATCCGGTGGGGGCCTGCGTCGGCGCCCGCGGCGGCCGCGTTCGCATGGTGGTCAACGAGCTGCACGGCGAGAAGATCGACATCGTCCCGTTCAGCGAGGACCTGCCGGATTTCGTCGCCAAGGCGCTGTCGCCGGCGAAGGTGAGCCAGGTCATCATCAGCGACGACGCCACGCAAGCCGACGTCATCGTGCCGGACCACCAGCTCAGCCTGGCGATCGGCAAGGAGGGCCAGAACGCCCGCCTCGCTGCTCGGCTCACGGGCGTGCGCATCGACATCCGCAGCGAGAGCCAGCTGCTCGAGGGCGACGTCGCCGACGACGCCTACGGCGCAGAGCAGGGCTACGCCGAGGGTGAATGGGTCCAAAACGCCGACACGGGTGAGATGGAGTGGCACGACGCGGCGGGGAACGTCGTCAGCGCCAACGAGTGGGCCGAGCAGAGCCAGGCCGTGGAGGCCGGGGTCGTCGACGTTGCGACCGGCGGCGAGACGGCCCAGAGTGCAGAGGACATCTCTGCGGTGGCCGCCGATGGAGACGCAAGCAAGGGAGACGACGACGGCGAGGCGTGATCGACACGAGCCACAGCGCACCTGTGTGGGGTGCCGCGCCCGGCGAGCGCAATCGGCGCTCGTCCGCTGGGCACTCGCGGCCGACGGCACGGTCGTCCTGAGCCGGACGGCGCCGGGCAGGGGAGCGTGGTCGTGCCCCGACAACGCCTGCGTCGGGCAGGCGATCAAGCGCCGAGGCTTCGACAGGGCGTGGCGGCGGGCGGCGCCGGCCGGCTCGCTGGCGGCGGCGCAGATCACATTCGAAGAGCTCGTTGGCAACATGAGAGACTTGTCGGCCGCCGGAACCGCCGCCGACCGCACACCTGAGAAAGGCTGACCAGGACTTTGCCGAAGAACATGCGCGTGCACGAGCTCGCCAAAGAGCTCGGGATGACGAACGCCGAGATGGTCGCGCTCGCACAAGAGATGGGTGTCGGAGTGAAGAGCCACTCCAGCACGATCATCGAGCAGCAGGCCGATCGCGTGCGTCGCCGCGCGATCCGTGACGGTCTGGTCCGTGACGAGCAGCCCGAGGAGCCGAAGCCGGCGCGCAAGTCGGCCAAGAAGGCGGCCGCGAAGGCCGAGCCGGCAGCCGCGCAGCCGGGCGCGCCTGCGAAGGATGCGCCGGCGAAGGACGCGCC